>NZ_JBXVWA010000003.1:0-539720 GCF_057219735.1 Phenylobacterium sp. T106
CCCTGCCACCTTCGTGCTAGACTGACGCTGTTCCACTCGACCCCTCCTTGTGGCTCCGGACCTCAAAGTCCCTGCAACCATCCGGGTCATGGAATGTCGGCGGCGGCCCAGCTCCCCTGCAGCCCACAAAGCTCAGGGGGACGCGGCCCCTCCACCGACAGCCCGCCTGGTGCTGCGAACATCAGGCGGGCGTCCCGGAAGACACCCCACAGTAGACCTCTTCCGTCAAACAAGGGGGACCGCCCGCCGAGGCCGGCGCGAGCCGGCCGTAGAGCGGGGGGTGGAGGGGGCGAGCCTCAACCGCTGAGTCAACCACGGCCAATCGTTCCGCCATGCCGGCCGCTCGCCCCCTCCACCCGTCGCTCTTCCCCCGGCCTTCGCCGGGGTCGGCGACCGGTCCCCCTCCCGCCGCTTCTCGGGGAAGGTAAACGTCCGCAACGGGTCGCGCCCGATGCGGGCGTCTCGTCGGCGGGATGCGCTGAGCGGCCCGTCCGCGCCGTCCCTGGCGTCAGGCTATCGAAGGGCGCGCCGTTCCCCTAGCTTGCCCTCCTGAGCGAAACGAGGAGCGCGCGATGCTGACGGTGCATCACCTGGGGATTTCACAGTCCGAGCGGATCGTGTGGCTCTGCGAGGAGCTCGGGATCCCCTACGCGCTGAAGCGCTACGACCGCCGGGCGGACAACCGCCTCGCGCCCGACGACTACAAGGCGCTGCATCCCATGGGCATCGCCCCCGTCATCACCGACGGCGACCTGGTGCTGGGCGAGAGCGGCGCCATCTGCGACTACATCTGCGGAAAGTACGGCGACGGCCGGCTGTCGCCCGGCCCCGACGACCCGGACTTCGCCGACCACCTCTTCTGGTTCCACTGGTCGAACGGCACCTTCATGGCCACGCTCATGATGCAGCTGGTGCTGGCGGGCGGCGGCGGCGACGCCAACCCCGCGTCCGTCTTCGTCAACGACCGCAGCCGCCGGGGCTGGGAGATGGTCGAGCAGCGGCTGGGCGAGGCGCCCTTCTTCGGCGGCCGCAACCTGACCACGGCGGACATCATGATGGTCTACTGCCTCACCACCAGCCGCGCCTTCCGCGGCTTGTCCATCGACGCCTTCCCCAACATCAAGGCCTACCTCGGCCGCATCGGCGAGCGTCCGGCCTACCGCCGCGCCATGGAGAAGGCCGAGCCGGGCATGGCGCCGATGCTCGGCTGATCCGCCGGCGGGCGTGCGGCGGCCCGGTTTTGCTTGGCCTGGGCGCCGGCCGCCGGTATCTTCGCGCCCAGATATCGGGTCGCACTGCGACCGGGCTGGCGCCGCGGCGGACCATCGCCGCGGACGAACCCAGTCAGGCGTCCGTCGATAACCTGACGCCACGAACGCTAACCCTTCCCGGGAGGCCGCCGTGGCGCGAAGACCTGAACACGATCTCATCGGCAAGACGCGGCTGGGCGCCGCGCTGCGCAGCAACCCCCTGGGCCGGGTCCCGGAGCCCAGCATGGGCGTCCTGGCCCTCGTGCCGCTGGGCGCGCTCGCGCTCTTCGCCGGCGTCGGCTTCCTCGGCCATGGCTGGGTCGAACGCCAGCGGATGGACGCCGTGGCCGCCGCCGTCGAGGCCAGCGGCCAGCCCGGTCCGGTCCGCGTGGAGCCGATCCGCGGCGACGAATGCTGGCGCGCGCGCGAGGGCTTCGCATGGACGACGGCCCAGGCCGCCGGCTGGGCGTGCGCGGGCCCCGGCGGCGAGGTCCGTCTGATGGGCGCCCGCCCTGTCGCCGGGCCCGAGGGCGGCCTCTGATGTCGCTGGAGACCTGGGCGCTGTTCGGCGCGATGGCGCTGGGGCTGGTCCACCTGACCTGCGCGTCGTTCGCGTTCAAGGCGCAGGTGGGCAATGCCTACACCGTCGGCCCGCGGGACGAGGACCTGCGTCCCCGGGGCCTGGCCGCACGGTTCGACCGCGCGCAGCGGAACTTCCTGGAGACCTTTGCGATCTTCGCCGCGGCCGTCCTGCTCCTGGTCGCCCTGGACCGCGACGGCGGCCGGCTCAGCCAGGCGGGCGCCGGCCTCTACCTCGGCGGGCGGATCCTCTTCCTGCCGCTCTACGCCGCCGGGACGCCCTGGCTGCGCACCTTCAGCTGGAACCTCGCGACGCTCGGCCTCGTGCTCGTGATGGCCGCCATCGTCTGGCCGACCTGAGATCCCGATGAACGACACCCCCGAACCCCTGCGCCACACCCCTTCGCGCCGCCGGCGCGTGCGCTCGGCCATGCGCGCCTTCATCGAGAACGAGGCCCTCGGCGGGATCGTGCTCATGGCGGCCGCGGCGGCCGGGCTCATCTTCGCCAACTCGCCGCTCGCCCCGTCCTACTTCGGCGCGCTCGCCGCCTACCTCGGCCCCCTGAGCGTCCTGCACTGGATCAACGACGGCCTGATGGCGGTCTTCTTCCTGCTCGTGGGCCTGGAGGTGAAGCGCGAGCTGATCGACGGCCAGCTGTCCACCTGGAGCCGCCGGGCGCTGCCGGGCTTCGCCGCCGTGGGCGGGATGGCCATACCGGCGCTGGTCTATCTGGTCATCGTGCGCGACACGCCCGGGGCGGCCCCCGGCTGGGCGACGCCGGCGGCCACCGACATCGCCTTCACCCTGGGCGTCCTGGCCCTCCTCGGCCGCCGCGTGCCGGTCTCGCTGAAGATCTTCGTCACCGCGCTCGCCATCGTCGACGACCTGGGCGCGGTGGTGATCATCGCGGCCTTCTACACCGCCGAGCTGCACCTTCCGTGGCTGGGCGCGGCCGGGGCGATCCTCGCGCTGCTGGCGATCCTCAACCGGCTGGGCGTGATGCGGCTCTGGCCCTACCTGCTCGCGGGCGTGGCCCTGTGGGTCTGCGTGCTGCAGTCCGGCGTCCACGCCACCCTGGCCGGCGTGGCACTCGCCTTCACCATCCCCCTGAAGCCGTCGCCCGCCCGCCCCGACGTGGAGACCTCGCCGCTGCACATCCTGGAGCACGGGCTGCAGCGCTGGGTGGCCTTCGGCGTGGTGCCCATCTTCGGCTTCGCCAACGCCGGCGTCTCGCTGACCGCGCTGGGCCTCGAGGCCATGCTCGCGCCGGTGACGCTGGGCGTGGCGCTGGGCCTCTTCCTGGGCAAGCAGGTCGGCGTCTTCGCCGCCACCGCCGCGGCCGTGCGCCTGCGCCTCGCCGACCTGCCCGACCACGCCTCCTGGACCCAGGTCTACGGCGCCAGCATCCTGTGCGGCATCGGCTTCACCATGAGCCTCTTCATCGGCCACCTGGCCTTCCCCGGCTCGCCGCTGCTGCAGGACGAGGTGAAGCTGGGCGTCCTCGCAGGCTCGCTGCTCTCGGCTCTCGTCGGCGCGGGCGTCCTCATCGCCGCCGCCCGGCCGCCGCAGGCGGCCACGGCCTGAGCCGCCGCCGCGCGCGCGATCTTCGACGCAGCGGCTTGCGCGCGCGGGGCGATGGGGCTGGGATGGCGGACGAGCCCGCGAGGACGCCGCCATGCCCGATTCCGCCCAAGTCACCCCCTCGGCCGCCCCCACCGCCGCCTCCACCGACCCCGCCGCGCTGGGGGTGATGCAGGGCGTCCCGCCGCCGCCCGAGCGGACCGTGCGCGCGTCCGACGCCACCAGCTGGCGCTTCCCCAACACCCGCTGGAGCTTCAGCCACCAGCGCGAGCTGGGCCCCTCGGCCGCCGTCCGCCGCGGCCCGGGAGCCGCCGCCGCGCTGCCCTGCGCCCTGCGCGACGACCTCGACGCCGTGCCCTTCGTCACCCAGGACGGCCGGCCCATGACCTGGGGCGAGAGCGTCGACGAGACCTTCGCCGACGGCCTCGTCGTGCTCCACCGCGGCGTCGTGGTCTACGAGACCTACCGCGGCGCGCTCAGCCCCGAGCGGCCGCACCTGGCCATGTCGGTGACCAAGTCGTTCTGCGGGCTCCTGGCCGCCATGCTGGCGCACGAGGGCGCGCTGGACCCGGCCGCGCCCGTCACCGACTACGTCCCCGAGCTCGCCGGCACGGCCTTCGGCGACGCCACCGTGCGCCACGTGATGGATATGACCACCGGCGTCCGCTACCGCGAGGATTACGTCGACCCCGACGCCGAGGTGCGCTTCTACGGCGTCGCGGCCGGCTGGTCCCGGCCGCCCCCCGGCTACGCCGGCCCCGCCACCATCTTCGACTTCCTGCGGACGCTGAAGAAGGAGGGCGAGCACGGCCAGGCCTTCGCCTACAAGACCTGCAACACCGAGGTGCTGGGCTGGATCGTCCAGCGCGTGGCCGGCCAGGCCTTCGCCGACCTCCTGTCCGAGCGCATCTGGCGGCGGCTGGGCGCCGAGGAGGACGGCTACGTCATGGTCGACGGCACGGGCTTCGCCCTCTGCGGCGCCGGCCTCAACGTCACCACCCGCGACCTCGCCCGCTTCGGCGAGATGATGCGCTGCGGCGGCGCCTTCAACGGCCAGCGGATCGTGCCCCAGGCGGTGGTCGACGACATCGCCGCCGGCGCGCGGACGGAGGACTTCGCCAAGGCCGGCTACGTCACCCTGCCGGGCTGGAGCTACCGGAACCAGTGGTGGGTCAGCCACAACCGCTTCGGCGCCTACACCGCCCGCGGCATCCACGGCCAGGTCTGCTACGTCGCCCCGGGCGCCGAGATGGTCGTCGCCCGCTTCGCCTCGCACCCCACGGCCGCCAACGGCAACGGCCCGCTGGATCGCGTCTCCCTGCCCGCCTACGAGGCCCTCGCCGCCCACCTCTCCGCGGCGCCCTGAGGCGGACTCCCGTTGCGGCGCCTTACCTCCCCCGCGAAGCGGCGGGAGGGGGGCGAGCGGCGCCCGCTGAGCGAGATACAGCCTGAACGGTCGCCCCTGCCAGCGGCTCGCCCCCTCCACCCCTCGCTCTTCGGCTGCGCCTCGGCGAGCGGTCCCCCTCCCGCCGTCGCTGCCGCGACGGGGGAGGCAAGGTCCCTTACGGGTCGAAAGCGGCCGACGACACCGGCGCGCAAAGCTGACCTTCAACGCGATGCCGGGAACTTGCCCTTACCTCCCCCGCGAAGCGGCGGGAGGGGGACCGCCCGCCGAAGCCGGCGCGAGCCGGCTGGAGAGCGGGGGGTGGAGGGGGCGAGCGGCGCCCACAAAGCGAGATACAGCCTGAACGGTCGCGCCTGCCAGCGGCTCGCGTCCTCCGCGCCGCCTCCGCGATCTCTGCGGTTAGACCGGGCGGCTCCACCGCCCCTCAGGGCGCCGGGCCCCACGGAACCCGCTCCCGAGCCCCGGATGAGCCGCGCTCACTCCGCCCGGCCGCCCTTCTTGCGCCGCGACCACGTCCGCGCCTGGCGATAGCCGGGCCGGTGCTCCAGCCGCGCCCACTTGGTGGTCCACGGCTTGCGCCGCCGCCGCATCTCGGCCAGCCCGTGGCCCTCGTCCAGCACGTCCTCCTCGATGGTCAGGATCTTGTCCATCAGGCGCATCGCCCGCTCGTCGCACGCCGCCAGGATGCGCGTGCGGAACGCCTCGCAGTCGCGCATCCAGCGCCACAGGGTCATCCGCGACGGCACCTTGCCCGACGCCGCCAGCGCGTGCAGCGACGCGCCGTCCTCGATCTTCGCCACCAGCCAGTCGGCCCACGACAGGGCGCGCGCCTGGGTCCGCGCCCGCGCCCCCACCTTCATGGCGAAGGCCAGCCCCATCCGGAAGTCCTCGTCCTCGCGCCGCCACCGCGCCACCACCGTCTTCTCCGGCGCGCCGGGCACCTTGGCCAGCGCCTGCGCCAGCGTCGCCCCGCGCCCCACGGCCACGATGATCCGGTCGGCGAAGAACCGGTCGAACGGCCGGTGCGCCGCCTTCCCATTGGCCCACGCCCGCTCGCGCCGCCGCTCGCGCGCCAGCCGCCACAGCTCGTACTGGAAGTCCGGCTGGGTCGCCCGCCAGTAGCGCACCGTCGAGAGCGACGGCGCCCCCGGCGCCCGCAGCGCCGCCGCCAGCGACGCCCCGGCCCGCACCCGCGCCAGCACCGCCTCGGCCCGCGCCTCGTCCCAGCCATAGCGCCGCAGCGACCGCCCCCGCGCCAGCGCCGCACGCATCTCCGCGTCGAACCCCTCGCAGGCCCGCCGCCAGAATTGCACCGCCCGCAGCGACGGCATGTCCGCCTCCGCGCACACCACCGCCAGCGTCTCCCCCGCCGCCACCCGCCGCACGATCTCCGCCTGCACCGCGGGCCGCCGCGCCCGGAAACTGTAGCTGTGGTTCCGCCTCATGCGCGCCAGCGTGCCGCCCACCTGCGCCAGAAGCGGACGTGTGGGGGAGGGGAGGTGGTTACGGGCGGAGGTTGGAGGGTGGCTCATTGCGGAAGCTCGGAGGTTCTGCTTCGTCACCCTTGCTGATGCGCAAGTAGTCTAGCTCGCCAGATCAGGTCTCCCGCAGTCTGAGGAACACATCGTCCACCTTCGGCGGCGACACCAGCGGCTTGCGGCTGCCAGAGAAGCGTCCGAGATCGACGCTATCGCCGGGCGTCGTCCTATGCAGGAACACCTGACACACTGTCATTCCCGGGTAGATGGTGAGCGGCACTTCACCCATGTTGGCGAGCTCCAGGGTCAGGCAGCCCGAGAAATGCGGATGGATCCCGGCCGCCGTCTCGATCACCAGTCCGTGCCGGCCAAGCGTGGACTTGCCGGTTACGTATCCGGAGAGGTTCGCGGGCAGCTGCAGCCATTCCAGGGTCACGCCGAGGACGAAGCGCCCCGGGTGCAGCACGAATTCCTTCCCGAAGGGCACGAAGTGCTGCTTGGTGCGCCCGGCGCCGGCGAGCGCCTCCACCTCCTCGGCGCTACCAGCGGCCAGAGCATAGGCTGGAGACCGTGTCTGCTTGAAGGACCGAAACCAACGGCCCAGCCGAAGGTCGATCGACGTGGCCGCCCGGCTGCGCAGCGCGACGAGGTCCGGCTGGGGGACGACCGTGAGCCGCTCCTTGTGGTCGGCATCGAGGCTGAGCGCGTCGGCGATCTGATCGGCGCTAAGCATCGCCATGCACCCTCAGACGGAATTCCGCGACCTCGATGGACTTCAGCATCAGCTCGCTGAGCATCTCGTACTCGCGGCGATCCGCATCTGCGGAGAGGCCGCCGCGTTCGCGCAGGTAGAGCCAACCCGCGGTGACGATCTCAGGGAAGGTAGCGCCGCCCTCGTCGGGTACGCGGCGCTTGAAGGCCCCGACGATGCGATCGACCACATCGGCGCGGTTCATCGGCACCCCCCGCTCCTCGAGCAGCTCGCGGGCCTCACGCATCATATGCGGGAAGACCTCGGCGACGGCGGCGTCGGAGAAGGCCAGCATGTCGACATCGACGCCTGTCCTTGGGGTCGACTGGCCCCAGCGCCCGAACAGCGCCGCGTCGATATCGACGCCAAGCGCTTTGGCGGCCTCTTGGAGGTAGATCACCCGTTCGGTGCTGGACGGGTAGAAGGGGCTGCGCGAGCCGCCGCCGGGCGCCAGGAAGTACTCGTAGGCGTAGGCATAAGAGGCCCCGAATACATAGAGGCCGAAAACGTCGCAGAAGATTTCCTCCAGCTGCTTCAGCGCCATAAGGAGCGCGGTGTTCTGCAGCGTCGGCAGCCCCTCGCCGGAACGGGCAATGTGGGCAAGGACCCGATCACGCGCCTCTGGATCGGCTAAGATGGCCCGGTCGACGGCGCGCGAGACCTGCGCCTGCAGCTTCGGCTTGAGCGCGTGCTTGCGCCAGGCGGAGTGGCCGATCTCGTGGCCCGCCAACGGGAAGAGCAGGACATTGCCGGATTCCGGTGCCGGCGCCCCGACCAGCACGAAGTCAGGCAGCAGGTCGAGGGTCATCGGGTAGGTGAACGGGACGAAGTTCCACTCGGAGGACATGATCAGCTTCGCGTTCGGCGCGATCACCTGCTCGACAAGGCGCTTTAATGGGAACTGCACCTCGAAGGCGTTGCGCACATTGGTCGAGCGCAGGATGAAGCCGAGCACCTCGGTGTAGCGCGCCACCTCGAAGCTGATCTGGGCGCAGATCTCATCGACGATGACGTCGCTGAGGTTAGGCGGCAGGTCGCCCAGGAAGTCGTTCAGCTGGTACTCCAGCTCGCCGCGGATGAAGGCCAGGGCCTCAAGTCCGTCCCGGTGCGGGAAGTCGGATCCTTCAAGTTCCGCGATCTGATCTACGAACGCGCGAACCCTACGCCGCGCTGAGGCCAGTCGCAGCTCCATGGCCGTAGGTGCGTGCTTCATGGACGACAAGCGCGTCCTCCGCTGTCAGTTCCTCGATCAGTTCCTGGTGGAGAGCCACGCAGAAGCGGATCAACGCCTCCAGTTCCGCCGTCCGACCCTCCGCAGCGGCGGCCAGCCCCTGGCTCATCCGCCGCACAAGCGCCTTAATGTGCTCGACGTCGGATGCGCGGACTGATTCTTGAACATGATACAGCCTCTGAAGCGGCTGGTAAAAACCCGGTTCGACGAAGCGGAAAGGCGTGGCGTCGTCGTCCGGATCGGAGGTCTGTAGGAGCGCTTCAGAGAGCGACAGCAGCGGCCCTGCCCGAGGCGCCCCGCCGCCGCGCAGGCGTTCGAGTTCGACCGCCGCCCGGAGCGCAAGTCCGCTCAGCGTGAACTTCGATATTGTGCGGCCTGGTGCGGTCATAGGCGGCGTCTCCCCCTCGCTGCCTGGGTTGTCCCCGGGCGCGACCCTAAGCGGATGGTCAAGCACAGCAATAGGGAATCTGCGCCGAGGCTAGGGTGAGACTCAAGCTGAGTCAATTTGGTTAACAAGAACGTGCCGCTCAAGCCACCGCTCCTCCAGCTCCCTGCGGAAGAGAATGGCTGCGGCGGGCGTCGGTTTCAGGCCAGCGCTCGCCGCCCTTGAGACGAACGCCGACTTGAACGTCTCGGACGGAACATGGGCCACGACCTTGGCCTTCTTGCCTGGCGGCGCGGGCTCGGGTGGTGTCGCCAGGATGGCGAGCTTGGGCGCGCGCAGCTCGCGGGCGATCAGGAGGTTGGCGAGCGCCGTGGCGTGGAGTCCCAGGCTCTGGGCGTATGCACGGAAGGCGTCGCGCTCCTCCACCGTCACATAGCCGAGGATCTGAGGCATGGTTCTCAGCGGCCAGCGGCGACGCCGGCGGGCATGATCAACCGCCGCGTCGGCCGGTCGGTGGTGCAGAACAGGATAAACACCTGGTGCGGGGTCTTGAAGGCCTCAGCGACCACCTCCTGACGATCGCCGTTCGCGTCCACGAGCCGTATGGTCCGTGGGCCCACCATGCGGCCGGTTGGCACCAAGTGCCCAAAGGACTGATCGGGCGTCACCGCCACGGGCCACCGGTAGCCGGCGAAGCGCCGCTCGAACGAGGCCGAAGCGATCACTCGGCGCACCGTGCACATGAAGCCCTCCCCCTCGACGGGTGCCGGTGGATTGAGCACGAGCACCGCGCAGCACCGGTCGTTCAGGGAGACATAGCGCCGCACCGTGGCGTAGACCGATGCCCCGTAGCGCTTGGAAAGCCGCATCGGGACTTTGAGGCTGAAATCGTGATCGCCGGCCTCTCTGGTGAACCCATCCAGCTGGAACAGAACCTCCGACGCGAAGGCATTGGCTTCCCGCTCGAACTGCTGCTTGACCTCTGGGTCGAGGGTTTTCCGGCAGTCCTCGAAGATGCCGAAGATCGACTGCCAGGGCAGGACGGCGTGGCCGCCTTCGTGCAGCTTCAGGAACGGCACTTTCTCCTTCGGCGTCTCAGGATCGATGAAGGCGATGCGGGCCCTCGGGTCGAAGACCCCCCAGACCTTGCTCAGCGCGCTGAGTAACGCGCGCCCCGCCTTTTCGGCGCCCCGGCGCAGACGGCCGAGGTAGCCCTCGTCAAGGGCGATCGGCACCACCTCCACCTTGGCGGCGGCCAGGATGTCGTCGACCGGAGTAGGGAAGACGCCGAACGCTTCGGCGCGCTGCATCAGGCGGCGCGCCTCGCTGCGGATCTCCTGGGCTTGGTCCGCGTCGATGGTGCAGTCGTCGGCAAGCATCACTTCCGACTCTTGTGACTCCGCAGGTAGCCAAGGAAGTTCAGCAACTGCTCCTCCTCGTCCGGCGTGAGTTCGCCAAGCACCGACGTGGCGACGCGATTGGCGGGGGCCGGCGAGTCGGACACGAAGCCGGCGCGCTCCATCAACACAGCGTAATCGATGCCATAGACGTTGGCGAGGCGGTGCAGCATCACCGCCGACGGCCGGGCGATATCCCCATTCTCCAACTGGCTAAGGTACGCGTTGGAAATCTTTCCGCCCGTCTTCCGCTCCACCTCACGGAGCGACAGATTCCGAGAATTTCGGATGTCTTTCAGGTACTTGCCAAGCTCTGGCGTCGTCTCATCGCGGGTCCTTGCGGGGCTCATGGAATGTTCTTTGCGCTGCTTCGGGTGCGCTGCAGCGTAAGGCGGCTGCTAAATTCGTCAAGCAGATGCTAAGTGGTCGCTTGACACACTTAGCAATGCTTCACATGTTTAGCGACAGGCGGCGCCGTAGTGGTGCCGCCGACGTTCAACCCCACGAGGATTTAAGATGGACACGCGTTCCTCCCCCGCCGCGCCCATCGACCACGACGCCGGCGCTCCCGCGCCCGAGGCCGAGCTGGTCGACGAGGTCGAGATCGAAGTCTTTGGCCGCGAAGGCCGCAAGCCGCCGCCCGCCCGCCGCTATCGGGTCCGCATCGACCACCACCAGTACCTGTTCACCACGCGCTACGTGACCGGCGCCGAACTGCTGACCAAGGCCGGGAAGACCCCGCCCAACAAGTACGAGATCGAGAAGCGCGTGCGCGGCAACCGCTACGTGCCCGTCGGCCTCGACGAGCAGGTCGACCTGGGTGAGCCCGGCATCGAGGTCTTTGAGACCTTCCCCCTCGACGAGACGGAGGGCTGATTCAATGCGGCGAGAGTTCGAACTCGCCTCCGAGGACGTCCGGGCGCTGGAAGCGCTCGGACTGCCCTGGGAGACGATCCGGTGCGGCGGGGTGCGGTGGATCCTGATCCACGATCATCCGATCCCCGCCGGTTACAACTGCCAGACGGCGATGGTGGCGATCCGCATCGACACCTATCCGCCGGGTATCATCGACATGGCCTACTTCCACCCGCCGCTGGCCCGCGCCGACGGCCAAACGATCAACAACCTCAGCCCGCTCAGCATCGACAACAAGCCGTTCCAGCAATGGAGCCGCCACTATGGCTGGCAACCGGGCGTCCACACCCTCGCCACCCACCTGCGTCGGGTGCGCGGCTGGCTCAACCACGAACTCCGCAAGCGCTGAAGGAGCCCTGGCGATGAATATCTTCCGTCTCACCACGGGCCAACAGGCCCAGCTCAAGATCCACCTCTTCGACGGGAGCGGGCTGGAAGCGGTTGCCGTCGGCCTGCTCGGCCAGACCGCGCCGAGCGAGCGCCGCGCTCACCTGCTGCACAGCATCGTCGAGATCCCGTATGGCGAGTGCATCCGCTCGGAAGCGACCGTCAACTGGCGCACCGAGCGGCTCAAGGCCCTGCTGCCGGACGCTCGCGCGAAGGGCATGACGCTCCTGAAGATCCACTCCCACCCCAACGGCTACCGTGGCTTCTCGACCCTCGACGACGCCTCCGATCGGGAGCTCTTCATGGCCGTGAGCATGAAAGCCAAGGGGCCGCACGTCAGCGCCATCATGATGCCGGACGGGGAAATCCTGGCGCGCTTGGTGACCGAGGACGGCCATTTCCTCCCGATGGATCGCATCGCGGTCGTGGGCGACGATCTCACCTTCTGGCCGGATCCCGTCCGCGCCGCCGACGACGTAGACGAGCGGCACCGGCAGCTATTCGGTGAGCGAACCACCAACCTTCTGAAGTCCCTCACGGTGGTGGTGGTGGGTGTGTCGGGCACCGGCAGCCCGACGGTGGAGATGCTGGTGCGTCTGGGCGTCGGGCGGATCATCCTGATCGAGCCCGACGTCGTGGAACGCCGCAACTTGAGCCGCGTCTACGGCTCCACGGCTCGCGACGCGGCCGAGGCGGTAAACAAGGCCCTGATGATGCGCGCCCACATCGAGCGCATCGGTCTTGGCACGGAGGTGATCACTTTCCAGGAGCGCGTGGATACGGCGGCGGCGATCCACCTCATCAGCACGGCCGATGTGCTCATCGGCTGCGTCGACAGCCTGGAAGGTCGTGATACTCTGAACCGGGTCGCGGCCTACTACACCCTGCCTTACATCGACATCGGCGTGCGCCTGGATGCAGACGGCGATGGTGGTGTGCGCAGCGTCTCGGCCGGCGTCCACTACCTCAAGCCCGGCGGCTCAAGCCTGAAGAGCCGCGGGGTCTACACCGATGCCGACCTCCACGCGGAGTATCTCAAGCGCACGGACCCGGCCTTCTACGCCGATCAGCTGCGCCGCGGCTACGTACGGGGCGTGCGGGTCGATAGTCCGGCCGTCATCAGCGTGAACACCTTGGCGTCAGCGACCGCGGTTAACGAGTTGCTCGCGCGGCTGCACCCTTTCCGCACCTCGCCGAACGGCGAGTTTGCCATCCAGAAGCTGCTGGTGACCCACGGCCGCATCGCCACCAAGCCGGACGGCGACCCCGACGCGGAACTGGCCGGCCAGGTCGGGCGCGGGGACTGCACGCCGCTTCTCGGCGCGGGTCGCATCGAGCACGCGGCGTGAGTCGCCTCTTCAAGGCCCTTCGGGCCGCGGCCCGCAGCTTCCGCGAGGCGCTGCGGCCCGACGTCCTGGTCGAAGTGGTGGAGGAGCGGCCGCGGGTCGTGCGTCGTCACCGACTTTATGTCACGCGTCAGGCCGAGGGCCCGGCTTTCGGCTATCTCTCTTGCCCCTGCGGTTGTGGCGAAACCCTCCATCTTCGCTTCTTCGGCCAGCGTCGGCCGCTCTGGAGCGTCTGTCAGGACGAGGCCAGGCGTGCGACCGTCCGCCCCTCCATTTGGCGGCAGACTGGGTGCGGGAGCCACTTCTTCCTCGTGCGTGGGCGCATCTGCTGGTGTTGAGCCGGGTTGGATCAAGGCTCATCCTCCCAACGCAAAAGAAAGCAGCCGAGCCCTTCCGGGCGCGGCCGCCTTCTCGTCGTCTCGCCGTCCGGTGGCCAACCGCCGCCCGGCGCTTACGCCTCCACCAGGTTCCGCTCCGCGGCGGCGGCGCGCATGGACTTCTGCAGCTTCTCGAAGGCGCGGACTTCGATCTGGCGCACGCGTTCGCGGCTGACGCCGTATTCCGTGGCCAGGTCTTCCAGGGTGGTGGGCTCGTCCTTCAGGCGGCGCTCGGTCAGGATGTGGCGCTCGCGGTCGGTGAGCTCGGTCATCGCCGCCTCGAGCAGGCTCATGCGCAGGTTCATCTCCTGCGTGTCGGCCACCACGGTCTCCTGGCTGGGCGTGTCGTTGTCGACCAGCCAGTCCTGCCACTCGCTCTCGGAGTCGGAGCGCAGGGGCGAGTTCAGGCTGGCGTCGCCGCCCGAGAGGCGGCGGTTCATCGACACCACCTCCTCGTCCAGCACGCCCAGCTTGGTGGCGATCTGGCTCACCTGGTCGGGGCGCAGGTCGCCCTCCTGCAGGGCGGCGATCTCGGACTTGGCCTTGCGCAGGTTGAAGAACAGCTTCTTCTGCGCCGCCGTGGTGCCCATCTTCACCAGGCTCCACGAGCGCAGGATGTATTCCTGGATCGAGGCGCGGATCCACCACATGGCGTAGGTGGCCAGGCGGAAGCCCTTGTCCGGGTCGAACTTCTTCACCGCCTGCATCAGGCCGACGTTGCCCTCGGAGATCACCTCGCCGATCGGCAGGCCGTAGCCGCGGTAGCCCATGGCGATCTTGGCCACCAGGCGCAGGTGGCTGGTGACCAGCTGGTGGGCGGCCTCGGGGTCCTGGTGCTCCTGCCAGCGCTTGGCCAGCATGAATTCCTGGTCCTTGGCCAGCATCGGGAACTTGCGGATTTCCGACAGGTACCGGCTGAGGCCGCCTTCCGGCGACATCACGGCAAGCGCGTTCGCAGCCATGCTCAATCCCCTCAACTCACGAGCTTTTCTGACAGCTCACTGACGAGACGTCCGGGTCGCACGCGTGGCGGCACGCTTCGAACCTCGCCCCCCTCTACCCGTCAGATAGGCGCCGGGTTCCGGGAGCGGTAGGGGTCGCTGGGAGGAACGCCCCGAATGTCCCACTTCGGTAGTCGGGATTTTTACGCTGCTCAGATGGCAGGAACAAGGCGCCGTTTCTCATCGGTTCGATAGCGAAACTGCGGGCCGCAGAGGTCGGAGAGGCGGCGCGGAGAGCGCGGAGGCCTCTGCGTTCTTCTCCGCGTCCTCCGCGGTTCAATCCGAACGCCTGCGGCGCGGAACGCTCCAACTCAAGACTCCCTTCCTCCTCGATGGAGGAAGGGCCGGGGATGGTGGTGCGCGCAGGACCGCGAAGCCCATGGCGCGCGAGGCGCCGACGCCTGCGCGCCCGGCCTGCCAAAACACGGCCGTCCCTTGCGCCCAGGCGGCCGCTCGCCCTCTCCACCCCCCGCTCTCCGGCGGGCGGTCCCCCTCTCCCGCGAGCGGGAGAGGAAGGGGCGGCGTGGGGCCCTTCAGGCGCCGTCTCCCTTCCTCCTCCCCCGGGACGCGCCGCTGCGCGGCCCGCCCGAGGGCAGGCTGAGGAAGGGCCGGGGATGGAGGTGCGCGCAGGACGGCGAAGCCCATGGCGCGCGAGGCGCCGACGCCTGCGCGCCGGCCCTGTCGGAACACGGCCGTCCCGTACGCCGAGGCCGCCGCTTGCCCTCTCCACCCCCCGCTCTTCGGCGGGCGGTCCCCCTCTCCCGCGAGCGGGAGAGGAAGGAGGCGCGGGCCGGGCTGTCGGAACGCCCCAACTTCCCACGTCCTTGAAGCATCACCCTCCCTTCCTCCTCGATGGAGGAAGGGCCGGGGATGGTGGTGTGCGCAGGACGGCGAAGCCCATGGCGCGCGAGGCGCCGACGCCCTCTCACGACGCCGCAGACCCTAGACACAGGAGCCCCCCATGAAGCCCTTCATCACCTGCCTCTGGTTCGACAGCGCCGCCGAGGAGGCCGCGCGGTTCTACGTCTCGCTGTTCCCCAACTCGCGCCTCGGGACGATCACGCGCTACGCGGCCGACGCGCCGGGGGGCAAGAAGGCCGGCGACACCCTGACCGTGGAGTTCGAGCTGAACGGCCAGGCCTTCGTGGCCCTCGACGGGGGGCCGGTGTTCACCTTCAACGAGGCGATCTCCATCCAGGTCCCGTGCGAGGACCAGGCCGAGATCGACCGCTACTGGGACGCGCTCACCGCCAACGGCGGCTCGGAGCAGCCGTGCGGCTGGTGCAAGGACCGCTGGGGGCTGTCGTGGCAGATCACCCCGGCCATCCTGCCCCGGCTCCTGTCGGACGGCGGCCCGGCCCAGGCCCGGGCGGTCACCGAGGCCTTCATGGGCATGACCCGGATGGACATCGCCGCGCTGGAGGCCGCCGCCGCCGGGGCGGCGGGCTGACTTAAATCCTCCGATCGTCCCGGCGAATGCCGGGACCCAGATCCACGTGCGGGATCGTGACGGGAAGGGCTCCGCGCCTCTGGAGGCCCTCTCTGAGCCACGCCATCTGGGTCCCGGCATTCGCCGGGATGGGCGGGGCCGTGTGCGGACCCTACCCGGTCCGGTGCTCGCGCTTGTTCGTCTCGGCCAGGAGCAGGATCGAGACGAACGAGACGGCGCACATGGCGGCCATGTAGACGGCGATGATGCTGGAGTCGCCGCCGTTCGAGGCCAGGAGCGCGGTGGCGATGATCGGCGCGAAGCCGCCGCCCAGGATGGCGCCCAGCTGGTAGCCGAGGGAGGCGCCCGAGTAGCGGACCTCCACCGAGAACAGTTCGGCGAACAGGGCCGACTGGGGGCCGTACATGAAGTTCAGCCACACCGAGGCCAGGGTGATCGCCGCGACCATGGCCCAGAAGTCCTGGGTGTCCACCAGCCGCCAGAAGGCGAAGGCCCAGACGCCGCCCAGGACGGCGCCGATCATGTAGACCGCGCGGCGGCCGATGCGGTCCGAGAGCGCGCCCGAGATCGGCAGGCTGGGCGCGGCCAGGAGCGAGCCCAGGAGCAGCGCCCACAGCACCTTCGGCCGGTCCATGCCCAGCGTGGTGGTGCAGTAGCTGACCAGGAAGGTGATCACCAGGTAGAAGCAGCCGTTGGAGGCGACGAACGAGCCGCCGGCCAGCAGGATCTCCTTGGGGTGCTTGATGATGGCCTCGAGGATGGGGCTGCGGCGGGCGCCCTCGGCCTGGATTTCCTTGGCCTCCTCCAGCGCCTGGAACTCGGGCGAGTCCTCCAGCTTGATCTGGACGTAGAGGCCCAGGCCGACCAGGACCACGCTGAGGATGAAGGGCACGCGCCAGCCCCAGGCCTCGAAGGCCTCGGGGGCGAGGTTGGCGGTCATCAGCAGGAAGACGAGGTTGGCCAGGACGACGCCGGCCGGGACCCCCAGCTGCGGGAAGCTGCCGTAGAAGCCCTTCTGCCCGGGCGGGGCGCTCTCGGTGGCCAGGAGGGCCGCGCCGCCCCACTGCCCGCCGACGGCCAGGCCCTGCGCGAACCGGAGCAGGATCAGGAGCAGCGGCGCGCCGACGCCGATCAGCTGGTAGGACGGCAGGCAGCCGATCAGCGTCGTCGCCCCGCCCATCAGCATCAGCGCGGCCACCAGCGCCTTCTTGCGCCCGACCCGGTCCCCGAAGTGCCCGAAGACCATCCCCCCGATCGGCCGCGCGATGAACCCGACCGCGAACGTGGAAAACGCCGCGATCTGCGCCACCGCCGGCGGCATGTCCGCCGGAAAGAACAGCCGCGGAAACACCAGCGCCGCCGCCGTGCCGTAGATGAAAAAATCGTACCACTCGATGGAAGATGCGGCCACGGACGTGGCCACGATCCTGGCGAGCTTGTCTTTGCCCACGTGCGGGGCCGCGGCGGTCATCGGCGTCTGTCTCCCAACGGCCGATTCCCCCGGCCTTGCCCGCGACTATGGCACGGATGCGGGCTGCGGCGTGTGGCGCCGGGGAAATCATGCCGGGGAGGGTTTGCGCCATCGCAAGGCGCGCGCCGACCAGCCCCCGGAACATGGGGTTCGTGACCGCCGCCGACCAGGGGCCCCAGGCCCGGATCGTCCCGTTTTTCCTGCTCACGACGGGGCTGACGCTGCCGTTCTGGGCGCTTGGCGCGTGGGTGCAGTTCGAGCCGCTGCCGGGCCTGCCGGCGAGTTCCCTGATGGCCTTCTGTCCGGCCGCCGCGGCGCTGCTCCTCGCGGCGCGAGCGGGCGGAGGCCGCGCGGCGCGGACGCTGGCGGCGCGGTCCGTCGATGTCGCGCGCCTGCGCGGACGATGGCCGTGGCTCGCGGTCACCCTCCTGATGCCTGCGCTGGCGGGGGCGGCGTGGCTGCTGCAGCGGCAGGCCGGGCTGCTCGGCGAGCCGCAGCCGGGCGCCATGATCGCGCCGCTGATGATGCTGGTGGTCTTCTTCGTGGCGGCGCTGGGGGAGGAACTGGGCTGGTCGGGCTACGCGCTGGAGCCGATGCGCGAGCGCTGGGGCGAGACGGCCGCGGCGCTGGTAATCGGCGTCTTCTGGGCCGCCTGGCACATCCTGCCATTCCTGCAGGCCGACCGCGCTCCGGAGTGGATCGCGTGGCAGTGCGCCAAGACCGTGGCCGTGCGCATCGTCATGGTGCGGCTCTACTTCGGCGCGGGCCGCAGCGTCTTCGCCGTGGCGCTCTTTCACGCGCTCAGCAACGTCGCCGCGTTCTGGCTTCCCTTCGTCGGGGCCCAATACGACGCCCGCCTCGGCGCGCTGACCATGATCCCGGCGGCTATCGCCTTGACGCTGGCGAACCGGCGCTAGCGGAAGTCCGCATTCAGATGGTCGCGCCTGCAACCTCGGTCAGCGCGGCGTGGGCGGAGCGCATAACGTAGTGGCGTCGGGCCGAGCAGTAGCCGCGACTCACCGGTCGCAGAGGGCCGGCCTCTGCGCAGGGCAAGGGGACAAGGCCGTTCCGCGCCGCCTCGGCGTCCGCTCGCGCGCCCAAGGGCCCAAGCACCGAGGCGGCTGCGGTCAGAGCCGCGAGAGCTCGGCCTCCAGGGCGGCCATGTCGGACGGGAGGGGGCTCTCGCATCGGACCGCCGCTCCGGTGATCGGGTGACGGAAGCCGAGCACGGCGGCGTGCAGGGCCTGCCGCGCTAGCCGTGCAGCTTCCATGGCCGATCTGACCGTCGACGGCGCGCTGCCCGAGCCGTAGACCGGATCGCCCAGGCAGGGCGTCCCCCGGCTCGCCAGATGCACGCGGATCTGGTGCGTCCGACCGGTTTCCAGCCGGCATGCGACCCGGGCGGCGAGCGGCTTCTCCACGGGACCGAACACGCGCTCGACGCGATAGTGCGTGACCGCGTGGCGGCCGCCGGACTTCACGATCGCCATCTTCTTGCGGTCGTGGGGCGAGCGCGCGATCGCACCTTCGATGGTTCCCTTGGGCGGCGTGAGCGCCCCGCGGGTGAAGGCGACGTAGACCCGCTCGATGTCATGCGCGGCGAAAAGCGCCGAGAGCCCCTGGTGCGCGGCGTCGGTCTTCGCCGCCACCACAACGCCCGAGGTGTCCTTGTCGATGCGGTGCACGATGCCCGGGCGCGCCACGCCGCCGATGCCGGAAAGGCCGGCGCCGCAGTGATGGAGCAGCGCGTTGACCAGCGTTCCGCTCTCGCTGCCGGGGGCGGGATGCATGGCCATGCCGGGCGGCTTGTCCAGCACGATCAGGTGCTCGTCCTCGTACAGCACCCGTAGCGGGATCGCCTCGGGCTGCGGCTCGGCGGGCTCGGGCGGCGGAATCTCCAGCCGGTACTCGCCGACCAACGCCTTGGCCGAGGCGTCCGAGGCCGGCGCGCCCTGGCGGCTCAGGCGGCCCTCGCCGATCAGCGCCTGCAGCCGGGCGCGCGAGAACTCCGGCAGCAGCGCCGCCAGGGTCTTGTCCAGCCGACCGCCCGCGAGGTCCGGGGTCACCTCGACGACCCTCAGGCCGTAGACCTCGCGCGCGTCCGCGCCCGCCTCGTCGTCCGCCTCAGAGGCCATGCTTCTCGCTGGCGCCCTCTTCGTGGCCGGTGATGGAGCCGTCCTTGAACAGATACTCGCGCAGCTGCTCGTCGGTCTCAGTATCGTTGCGGCGGATCCACTCCAGCACCATCGCGGCGTGCTCCAGCTCTTCGCGGGCGTTGTGCAGGAGGATGGCCTTCAGTTCCGGGTCCTCCGTGTCGTCGGCGCGCTGGCGGTACCAGTCGACCGCCTCGAACTCTTCCATCAGCGACGTGATGGCGTAGTGCATCTCGAGCGTCCTGCGGGAGAGTTTCTCGCGGGCGACGTGAAGCGCTTCGCTGGCCATGAACCGTCATGCTCCTGTGCTACGGTGAGGTCTAACAGAGGGCGCTCGGCAGGGGGACACGTCATGAAGGTGGATCGGAGACGCGCGCTGGCCCTGCTGGGCCTCGGTGCAGCAACGCCGGCGGCGGCGCAAAGCTCCACAGTGAGTTTCCTGCACGGCGTCGCATCGGGCGACCCGGCGCAGGATCGGGTGGTGATCTGGACCCGCATCACGCCGTCCGCGCCGGGCGGCCAGGTGGCCTACACATGGCGGATCGACCCGGTGGACCGCCGTGCAGGCGGAGCCCGAAGCGGGTCCGGCGTCACGGGCCCGGAGCGCGACTACACCGCCAAGGTCGACGTGACCGGTCTGGAGCCCGGCCGCGCCTACACCTTCGGGTTCGAGGCGGCGGGCGTCACCTCGCCCATGGGCCGCACCCGCACGCTGCCGGCCGGCGCGACCGAAGACGTCGTGCTGGCGGTCGCCTCCTGCAGCCTCTACCCGAACGGCTATTTCAACGTGTACCGGGCCATCGCGGATCTGCCGCGCGTCGACGCGGTGCTGCACCTGGGCGACTACATCTACGAGTACGGCGGCCCGGGCAGCTACGGCATGGACTCGCCGGTGGCCGGCGAGCGGCCGCACGATCCTCCGCGCGAGATCGTCACCCTGGACGACTACCGGCGCCGACATGCGCAGTACAAGAGCGATCCCGACGCGCAGGCCGCCCATGCGCGCGCGCCCTGGATCGTCGCCTGGGACGATCACGAGACGGCGAACAACAGCTTCCTCAACGGCGCCGAGAACCATGATCCGGCCAAGGAAGGCGACTGGACCGCCCGCAAGGCCGTCGCCCTGCGCGCGTACTACGAGTGGATGCCGATCCGCGATCCGAAGCCGGGGCAGGGCCTCGCCGCGGCGTCGATGCGGAGCTTCCGGTTCGGGGACCTCGCCGCCCTGGTGATGATCGAGACCCGGCTGACCGCCCGCGACGAGCAGCTCGAACTCGAACGTGATCTGCCAATGGTCGACGGCAAGCCGGACGTCGCGGCCTTCCGGGCGAAGCTGAACGACCCGTCGCGGCGCATGATGGATGACGCCCAGGAGGCCTGGATCCGCAGCGAGCTGCAGGCCTCGGTCCGCGCCGGTCACGCCTGGCAGGTGCTGGGCAACGAGGTCGTCATGGGCCGGGTGGTGGCGCCGACGCGCGAAGCGCTGAAGCCGGAGGAAGCGGCGCGGCTGCGCCCCGAAGCCTTGCGCCGCCTCGAGCAGCGCGAGAAAGCCGCCGCGTTGGGCCTGCCGGTGGCGCTCGACATGTGGGACGGGTATCCCGTCGCGCGTGAGCGCTTCTACGGCCTCCTGCGCGAAGCCGGTGCCCGGCCCATCGTGCTGGCGGGCGACAGCCACTCCTTCTGGGCGAACGAACTCAGCGACGACGCCGGGCGCCTCGTGGCCTGCGAGTTCGGGACGAGCGCGGTGACCAGCCCAGGCGCCGGCGAGGTGGCCGAAGGGCTCGACTGGGGCGAACTGATCGCCCGCGCCAGCCCCGAGGTCCGCTACAACAACCAGTCCGATCGCGGGTTCATCCTGCTGACGCTGACCCGGCGGGAGGCGCGCGCCGACATGATCGCCGTCTCGACGATCACGGCGAAGCCGTTCCAGAGCCGGGTGGTGAAGCGCTTCCGCGTGACGCCGCAGGGCGCCGGCGTCTCGAAGCTCAGCGAAGCCTAGCGCTGATCCGTCGGGTCGCGGCGGTCAGCGCGGAGAAGCCGCTCACCGCCGGACGAGCCGGCCGTCCTCGACGACGCGGTAGAAACATGAACGCGCGCCGGTGTGGCAGGCGCCGCCGTCGCCCTGCGGCCGCACCTTCAGCCAGACCGCGTCCTGATCGCAATCGATGCGCAGCTCGTCGACGAGCTGCACCTGACCGGACGTCGCCCCCTTGTGCCAGAGCTCGCCGCGGGATCGGCTCCAGTAGTGGGCCTCGCCGGTGGCGATGGTCTTCTGGAGGGCCTCGTCGTTCATCCAGGCCAGCATGAGCACCTCGCCCGTCTCGGCGTGGGTCGTCACGGCCGCGATGAGGCCCGCGGCGTCAAATCGCGGACTCAGGACCTCGCCCTGCTCGAGGGCGTCTTTCGAAGGTGCGGTGGGGAAGCTGGCCATGCCCTCCATATGGCGCAGGCTCGCGCTCGGCGCATCCGACTTTCGCGCACCGAGCGGACAGGTCCTCCATGGCGCCTGCACGCGCCGCCGCGAAGCTGGCCGGATGAATTTGAACGCCTGGGCCAAGGACCGCGTGCTCGCGCTCGACGCCGTCGCCCGTCCCTGGGCGCGGCGCGGGCGGCTGCGGGGCTTTGCGTACGAGTTCCTGCTGTTCGGACTGAAGCAGGCATGGGCATGCCTGTTCGGAGGACTGCTGCTCGTGCTTCTTGTGGCCACGCGGCTGTGGTGGCCGGCGGACGCGCCGCTCGCCCGCTATGACCTGCTCGTGCTCTGCGCGGTCGGCCTGCAGGTTCTTCTCCTGGCGTCGCGGCTGGAGCGTCCGGACGAGGCGTGGGTGATACTGGTCTTCCACGCCGTCGGTACGGCGATGGAGATCTTCAAGACCGCGCAGGGCTCCTGGATCTATCCCGAGGCGAGCGTGCTGCGGATCGGGGGCGTGCCGCTCTTCTCAGGGTTCATGTACGCGGCCGTAGGATCGTACATCGCCCGCATCTGGAGGCTGATGGACCTGCGGTTCGAGCGCTATCCACCGCGCTGGGCGCCGTGGCTGCTGGCGCTGGCGGCGTACGTCAACTTCTTCACGCACCACCACCTGCCGGACGTGAGGCTTGCGCTGTTCGCTCTGTCTATCCTGACCTTCGCGCCGACCCAGGTGGTCTTCACGCCGGATCATGCGCCGCGCCGCATGCCGCTGCTGCTCGGCTTTGCGCTGGTCGCCCTGTTCATCTGGATCGCAGAGAACGTCGGCACCTTCGCCGCCGCCTGGACCTACCCCGAACAGCGGGACGGCTGGCGTCCGGTTTCGGCGGGCAAGCTGGGGTCCTGGTATCTGCTGATGCTGCTCAGCTTCGTGCTGGTGAGCCTGGTGCATGGGCGACAGGTTCTGCCTCCCCGCCGCGTCGCGACGGAGCCGAGGCGTTACGACCTGTGGGCGGGACGCTTGTCGCGCTAGCGCCGGTTGACGAAGTCCAGGAACCGCTGGCGCAGCGTGGGATCGGTCTTGAAGACGCCCGTGAACTGGGTCGTGATCGTCGACACGTGCCGGTGGTGCACGCCGCGCGTGGTCATGCACTGGTGCGCCGCGTCGATCAGCACGGCCACGCCGGCCGGGCGCAGGCTGTCGGTGATGGCGTCGGCGATCTGCTGGGTCATGGTCTCCTGGGTCTGGAGACGGCGCGCGAAGATCTCGACCACCTTGGCCAGCTTGGAGATGCCCACGACCCGGTTCGTCGGCATGTAGGCCACGTAGGCCTTGCCCAGGAACGGCGCCATGTGGTGCTCGCAGTGGCTCTCCACCTCGATGTCGCGGAGCATGACGATGTCGTCGTAGCCCTGGACGTCCTCGAAGGTGCGCGACAGTTCCTTGGCCGGGTCGAGCTTGTAGCCCTCGAACCACTCGGCGTAGGCGTCCACCACGCGCTTGGGCGTGTCGATCACGCCCTCCCGCCGCGGATCGTCGCCCGCCCACGCGATCAGCGTGCGGACGGCCTCCATGGCCTCTTCGCGGCTCGGGCGCTTGAACGGTTCAAGGGTTCCGTCGTCGGACCCAATGAGGGTTCGGTCGCGTGCAGGGGCGTCCATGTCTCGGAGGTGTCTTCCCAGGGCTGAGTTGCGCCGGGACGACGGTCCCGGAAATGACGCGTGCCACCCAATCACGTACGAACGCGCGGCCCGTGGCCTCCCGTCCGGACGTTCTCTATATGGGTCCAGAGCCCCTCCGGGCAACCGTTCCGCAGCGTTAGCTTCAGCATGACCCTCAGCCTCTACGACACCATGAGCCGCCAGAAGGCGCCGTTCGCCCCGAAGGATCCCGCGCGGGTGACGCTCTATGTGTGCGGTCCGACGGTCTACAATTACGCCCATATCGGCAACTTCCGGCCGGTCGTGGTCTTCGACCTGCTGTTCCGGTTGCTGCGCCGCCACTACGGCGAGGACCACGTCCTCTATGCGGCGAACGTCACGGACGTGGACGACAAGATCAACCGCAAGGCCGCCGAGGAGGGCGTGCCGATCCAGGTCATCACCGACCGGTACCTGGACGCCTACAACGCCGACGCCGCCGCGCTGGGCGCCTTGCCGCCGACCTTCCAGCCGCGCGTGACCCAGACGATGGACGCCATCGTCGGGATGATCGGGGACCTGGTCCGCAACAACGGCGCCTACGCCGCGGAAGGCCACGTGCTCTTCGACACCCAGGCGTTCAGCGACTACGGCAAGCTCTCGGGCCATCCGATGGACGAGATGATCGCCGGCGCCCGGGTGGATGTGGCGCCCTACAAGCGCCATCCCGCAGACTTCGTGCTGTGGAAGCCGTCGAAGGCCGGGGAGCCGGAGTGGCCCAGTCCGTGGGGCCCTGGGCGGCCCGGCTGGCACATCGAGTGCACGGCGATGATCCACGAGGCCCTGGGCCTGCCGATCGACATCCACGGCGGCGGCGTGGACCTGGTCTTCCCGCACCATGAGAACGAGTTGGCCCAGGGGGTCTGCTCGGGCCACGGCGGGCGCGAGTACGCCGGCGTCTGGATGCACAACGGCTTCCTCAACATGGGCGACGAGAAGATGAGCAAGAGCCTGGGCAACGTCGCCCTGGCCCACGACCTGCTCAAGCTCTACCCGGGCGAGGCGATCCGCTGGGCCCTTCTGACGGGCCACTACCGCCAGCAGCTGGAGTGGACGGACGCCCTCATCGAGCAGGCCAAGAGCGCGCTCGACCGGCTCTATCGGGTGCTGGACGATTGCGCGCGCTTCCTGGCCGGCCAGCCCGCGCCTGACGGCGCGCAGAACACCGCCGGCGCCGCGGAGCACGCCGACGTGCTGCGCGCCCTCGACGACGACCTCAACACGCCGGCGGCCTTCGCGGCCCTGTTCCAGCTCTCGGACAGGGTGCGCGCCGCGATCATGGCCAGGGACCCGCTCGCGGCCGCCAGCAGCCGGGGCCTCCTTCTGGACGCCGCCCGGCTCATGGGCTTCCTGGGCGCCGACCCGCAGGCGTGGTTCCAGTCGGGCGCCGACGACGATCTGAAGACCCAGGTCGAGTCCCTGATCGCCGCCCGGGCCGAGGCGCGCGCCGCCAAGAACTGGCCCGAAGCCGACCGCATCCGCGCCGAACTCGCCGCTTTGAATGTGGAGGTCATGGACGGCCCCAGCGGGGCGACCTGGCGGATCAAGGAGCAGGCCTGATGCCCTTCAAGCCCGGCAACGATCTGATGGCGGGCCCCTTCGGACGCCGCGGCGGCGCCCTTGGGCCGAAGACGATGTCGCTCAAGACCGAGGGCAAGCCCCCGCCGCCCAAGGGTCCGTCCGGACTCCGGATCGAGGATCGGATCGGCATCCAGGCGCCGGCGGAGGTGATCTGGGACATCGTCTACGACATCGACCGCTGGCATGAGTGGAACCCGACCTACACCCGCGCGGCCGGCGCCGTGCGGATCGGCGAGATCCTGACCTTGACGCTGGAATTGCCGGGACAGGCCGCGCAGGAGATCCGTCCGAAAGTCCTCGAATGGGTGCCCGGCGAACAGCTCCACTGGCAGCTGTCGATGATGGGCGGGATGATCCGCACGCTGCGCTACCTCGAGATATCGCCGCTCCACGAGACGGGCTGCATCGTCGACAACGGCGAGATCTTCGGGGGCCTGATGGGGCCTTCGCTGGGCAAGCGCGTCGGCCGTTCGGTTCGCCAGGGCTTCCAGGCCATGAACCAGGCGCTGAAGGCGCGCGCCGAGCAGGCGTGGCTCGGGCAGCGTTCGTGACCTGAGCGCCAGGCTATTGACACGCCCCATGCCATGACTTGGCCCAAAGCGTGCGGTCCGGCATGTTCGGCCCAAACGGGGGAGGCGCGAATGGGCGAGCCGAAGATCGGGCGGACGGTGGCGGAGTCGACGCCCCATTGGCCGCGGGCGCCCAGGCCGCCGAAGGGCGCGCCGAACATCCTGGTCATCCTGTTCGACGACGTGGGGTTCTCGGACTTCGGCTGCTACGGCTCGCCCATCCGCACGCCCAACATCGACAGGCTGGCGGCCGAGGGCCTGCGCTACGCCGGGTTCCACACCACGGCCATGTGCTCGACCACGCGCGCCGCGCTGCTCACGGGCCGCAACCATCACTCGGTGGGCATGGGGTGCCTGGCCAACTTCGACTGCGGCTTTCCCGGCTACCGGGGGAAGCTCGCGCGCGAGGCGGCCACGCTGCCCGAGATGCTGCGCCCCCACGGCTACCGCAACTACATGCTGGGCAAGTGGCACGTGACCCGGCTGACGGAAACCGGACCGACGGGCCCCTTCGACGGCTGGCCGCTGGGCCGCGGCTTCGATCGCTTCTACGGCTTCATGGACGCCGAGACGGACCAGTATGCGCCCGAGCTGGTGCGCGACAACACGCCGATCACGCCGCCGGGGACCTACGAGACCGGCTATCACCTGACCGCGGACCTGACCGACGAGGCGATCCGCTACATCGCGGACCATGTCGCCGACGCGTCGGACGTCCCATGGCTCTGCTGGTTCGCGCCCGGCGCCTGCCACGCGCCGCATCAGGCGCCTGCCGACCTGATCCGGAGCTACGACGCCGTCTTCGAGCGCGGCTGGGACGTGGAGCGAGAGGAGCGCCTGGCCCGGCAGAAGGCCATGGGCCTCGTGCCGCCGGACACCAGGCTGCCGCCGCGCAACGACGGCGTCCGCCCCTGGGACAGCTACCCCGAGGACGAGCGGCGGCTGATGACGCGCCTGCAGTCGGCCTTCGCCGCGATGCTGGAGCACACGGACCAGCACATCGGCCGCCTGGTCGCCTTCCTGGAGGACGCCGGCCTGCGCGACGACACGCTCATCCTGGTGATGTCCGACAACGGCGCCAGCCAGGAGGGCGGGCCGCAGGGGTTCGTCAACGCCATGGGCCCCTTCAACTTCCGCGGCGAGCCGATGGCCGAGAAGATCGCGCGGATCGACGACATCGGCGGGCCCGACACCCACTCCAACTTCCCGCACGGCTGGGCGATGGCTTCGAACACGCCGCTGCGCCGCTACAAGCAGAACACCCATGGCGGCGGCATCCGCGATCCGCTGGTGATCTCGTGGCCGAAGGGGATCGCGGCGCGCGGCGAGATCCGTCCCCACTTCGCCGCGGCCTGCGACCTGGTCCCGACGCTGCTCGAGGTCATCGGCATCGGCCCGCCCGACGAGGTGCAGGGGGTGAAGCAGATGCCCCTGGAGGGCGAGAGCTTCGCCGCCAGCCTGCACGACGCGGCCGCTCCGCCGCGGAAGAGCCCGCAGTACTTCGAGATGTTCGGTCACCGGGGCCTCTGGCGGGACGGCTGGAAGGCCGTCGCGTTCCACCCGCCGGGATCGTCCTTCGACGACGACGTGTGGGAGCTGTTCCACCTCGACGCCGACTTCTCGGAGAGCGACGACCTGGCGGCCGCCGAGCCCGCGCGCCTGTCTGCGATGATCGACGAGTGGTGGCGGCAGGCCGAGGCGCACCAGGTGCTGCCCCTCGACGACCGTTTCGGGCCGCGCATCATCGAGTACGCCGCCCGCTTCCAGGCGAACCGGCGCCGGTTCGTCCTGCACAACGGCATGGGCCACCTCCCCACCGACGTGGCCCCGGACGTCCGCGCCCGCAGCTACCGCATCGAGGCCCACGTGGGTCTCACGCCCGGCTGCGAAGGCGTGCTGATCGCGCACGGCGACGCCACCAGCGGCTACAGCCTCTACGTCAAGGACGGCCGGCTGCACCACACGCTGAACATCGGCGGCCAGAAGACCACCGTCAGCTCCGGACCGCTGCCGCCGACCGCCGCCCGGCTGGGCGTCTCGTCCGTGCGCAGCGAGGCGGGGCCGCGCACCTTCACCCTGACCGTGGACGGCGAGCCGGCGGGCGAGACCGTCGCCACGACCGGGTTCGCGACCTTCATTTCCTGGTCCGGGCTCGACATCGGCCTGGACCGCGGCAGCCCGGTCGCCGACTATCCGGCGCCGTTCGCCTTCACGGGGCAGCTCTCGAAGGTGACCGTCGCCATGGATCCCGACCAGGCGCTCGACGGCGAGGCGGTCGGGCAGGTGGAGATGGCGCGGCAGTAGGCCGCCAGGGAGGCCGCATGATCGTCGAGATGAGGACCTACACGCTCGCCGTGGGCGCGACCGCCCGCTACTTCAAGACCTACGGCGAGAAGGGCGCTCCGGTGCAGAAGCGCATCCTGGGGCACATGGTGGGCTACTATTCCGTCGAGGTGGGCGAGCTCAACAAGGTCATCCACCTGTGGGCCTACGCCGACATGGAGGATCGGGCCCGCCGCCGGGCGGAGCTCTGGAGCGACCCGGACTGGCTGGCTTACGTCAAGGAGATCGCAGGGCTGGTGACGGCGCAGGAGAACCAGATCCTCACGCCCGCTCCCTTCTTCCAGCTGCCCCCGCCGGCCTGAGGCGTTTGACTCCGCGGCCGCGAACCCCGACCTAAGCGCCATGATCGACGACCTTTACTCGGGCAAGGTCCTGCGGCTCGCCGCCGAGACGCCGCGGCTGGGACGGCTGCCCGACGCGCACGCCTCGTCCGAGAAGGTCTCGAAGCTCTGCGGCAGCCGGGTGGTGGTGGACGTCAAGGTCGAGGGCGACCAGGTCAGCGACTTCGCCCAGGACGTGAAGGCCTGCGCCCTGGGCCAGGCGGCGGCCTCGGTGCTGGGCGCGAACGTGATCGGCGCCAGTCTTTCAGAGCTGGAGGGAACCCGGGACGCCTTTCGCGCGATGCTGAAGGCGGGCGGGCCCGCGCCCGAGGGCCGGTTCGCCGATCTGGCGCTGCTAGCCGCGGTGAAGGATTATCCCGCCCGTCACACCTCGACGCTGCTCGCCTTCGAGGCGGCGGCCGAGGCGGTGCGCGAAGCGGTCGCGCGGAATGGGGAGCGCAGAGCCTGATGCCGGACTTCATCTTCCTGCACCATGACGACGCGTCCGGGGACGGCGGCCTCGACTGGGACCCCTACCTCACGCGCCTTCGCGAGGCGGGCGTGTTCCAGGGCGGCAGCGAGATCGGCGACGGCGAGTGCGTGAAGAAGTCGGGCGCCGCGCCCGAGCCCACGGCCCACATCTCCGGCTTCATCCGCGTCACGGCCAAGGACTTCGCCGCCGCGCGGAGCCTGCTGTCCGGCAACCCAGTGTTCGAGGCCGGGGGAACGGTGGAGATCCGCGAGCTTCCCCGGGGCTGACGCAGCGGAGCTCCTCCAAGCACGATCTCGCCCGTGGATCCGGGTCCCGGCATGCGCCGGTACGGTCGGGAGCCTTTGAATCCCTGATATCGAATTGAGTCCGGCTCTAGGCCCGGACGGTGAGCTCGGCGATGCCGATCCCGCCCTCGCCCTTCAGGGCGTAGAGCAGGTACACGCGCCCGTCCTCCTCGTAGATGCATGGGTCGCGCAGCTGGTTCACCGGGTGGAAGACGGCGCTGCGGTACGAGCGCTCGACGGGAAGGTCCGCGCCCTCCCACGGCCGTTCCGGCCGCATCACCACGACCGGCTCGCTGGCCTTCCAGCCCATCCAGTCGCCCGAGATGTCGATGGTCGAGGCCAGGATGCTCTCGGGCGCGTCGCCCACCCGCGTCCAGAAGACGTGAAGGGTGTCGCCGCGCAGCAGGAGCGCGCTGTGGCGCTGGTTCGTCGGGAACAGCCGCGGACCCGTCTCCCAGTCGGTGTACCCGTCCTTCGAGCGAAGGAACAGCCCCGGCATGGCCTGGGCGTAGACCCAGCCCTGGTGGCGGAAGACGCGCATGTAGGACGGGCCGATCCGGTCCGTGATGGGCTTGAAGTTCACGCCGTCGGGCGAGGCGGCGGCCTTGCTGTACTGCTCGTTGAAGCCGCCCAGGCCGTGGAAGTACATGACGATCCGGCGTCCGGCCTCGTCCACGTGCACGTCGGGCGAGGCGAGATGCGGCAGGGTCGCGTCGTCGATCGGGGCGGGGATGCCCGGCGTTCCGGGCGGCGCCCGGTCGGCCCCGCCGCCGGCGGCCTGCAGTCTGGCCAGCTGCTCCGGCGTCGCCTGAGGCGGCGTCGTGGGCAGGCCCGACTGGGCCAGTTGCAGCGAACCCGGCGCGTGGATCTTCCAGGGGCCTTCGAGCCGGTCGGCGTAGGCGAGCCGGATGTAGTCGCCCTTGTGGTCGGCGAAATAGAGGTAGTAGCGCCCCATCCGGCCGGGCAGCCAGTCCGGGGTGCGGATCAGCGACGGGCCCTCGATGTTGGCGCCCATGCGGGCGTCCATGCCGGGCGTGATGATCGGACGGTCCACCAGCCGGCGGACCGTGTAGCGCGCGCCGGCGGCGAGGGCGGGCGATACGCCCATCGCGAGGCCGAATCCCGCCAGCGCCCCTCGCCGTGACATCATGCTTCCGTCTCCGTCAGGTCAGAACCGCGCCCGCGCCTCCACGGCGATCGTCCGCGGCTCGTTGAGGGCGCACCGCAGCACCGTACCCCCCGTGGCGGGGTTGTTGAGTCCGAAGGCTGCGTTGTTCGGCTGATTGAAGATCACCACGCAGTAGTCTTCCTTGGTCAGGTTCTGGCCGGTCAGCGCCAGTTCCCAACGCTGCTCGGGGCCGCGGATCGCCAGCCGTGCGCCGAACTGGGCGTAGCCGCCCTGCACGGCGTCCGGGTTGTTGTCGCCGGACGCGCTCAGGTTCTGGCTGCTCGTGAAGGCCATGTCGCCCCGGGCCAGCCAGGTCATGCCGTTCGGCAGGTCGCCCACGTACTGCGCCGAGGCCGCGCCCTGCCACTTCGGCGAGAAGGGCAGCCGCTCGCCGGTCAGGTCCTGGATGGCCGTCAAGGCCGGAAGCGGCGGCGCGCCGCGGAAGTCCGTGTACTTGGAGTCCAGGTAGGCGGCGGAGAACGTCAGGGTCAGGGGCGGAAGGGGCCGGCCGACGAGGTCGAACTCGACGCCCTGCTGGCGCACTTCGCCGTTGTTGCGGACCCGGAACTGCAGGCCGTCGTAGCTGCGGAACTGGAACTCCGCGATGTCCGTCCGGTAGACCGTGGCGTTGGCCTGCAGCCGGCGGTCGAAGAACTCGGACTTGATCCCCACCTCGTAGTTCTTGGTGGTCTCGGGGTTGAACGTGCGGTTGACCGCCCCGACGGGGCCCGTCGTGCCGGGGCTGGCGTCGAAGCCGCCCGACTTGAAGCCCGTGGCGTAGCTGGCGAACAGCATGACGTCGTCGTTCGGCCGGTAGCTGACGTTGAACCGGTAGGTGATCTTGTCCTTGTTGTGGGTGAGCGGAGTCACCTCGGGGGCCTGGGCCGCCGCCGGGTTCAGGGTCACGGCGCGGAAGATGCCGTCCTTGTCGTCCTTGGAGTACCGGAGGCCGGCGGTCACCGACAGCTGGTCGGTGATGTTGTACGTGCCCTGGGCGTAGGCCGCGTAGGACTTGGTGGTCTGGCTGAAGAACGACTTCGAGGCGTCCTTCAGCGGGTTCGCCTGGCACAGCGCCACGCGGGCGGCGGTGCTGGTGTTGCGCAGGAACACCGAGCAGAAGGCGGGGAACAGATCGCCCGCCTGGTTAATGTCGTAGTCCTCTTCGTAGTAGTAGAGGCCCGCCACGAAGTTCGCTTTCCCGGCCAGCAGGTCCTTCGGCGAGAGCAGCTGAAGCTCCTGCGAGTGGCTCTGGCTGTCGAAGGTCGACTGCCGGGTCTGGAACGGCTGCGGCACATAGATGCCCGAGTCCTGGTACTGGCGGTCGTGCCAGTCGCGGTAGCCGCTCAGCAGCTTGACGGTGAAGCCGGACGGCAGGTCCCAGGTCAGGTCGCTGGAGACGCCGGTCTGGTAGTCCTGCAGGTCGCCCTCCTCGTTCTGGAAGACGCGCCGGCGGTAGGTGCCCGTGAGGTAGGGGGTCTGGCCCGTCAGCGGTCCGGCCTGATCCGGGTCCAGGCGCGTGCGGAAGTTGGCCGCCGCCGTCGGCGTGACGGTCTTCTCGATGACGGTGGGCGCGATCTGGCCGTCGCCGGTCAGGTGCTGGTAGTCGCCCTTCAGGGTCCAGGTCAGCTGCGGGACGATCTCCCACTTCACGCTCACGCGCGAGGAGAAGCCCTTGTTGCGGCCGACCCGCTTGCCGGTCAGGTCGTTGCGGGTGAAGCCGTCGCCCTCGAAAGCCAGGAGCGAGACCCGCGTCGACAGCGTCTCGTTGATCGGCATGTTCACGATCGCCGAGGCCCGGTTGCGGCCGTAGTTGCCGATCGAGCCGAAGACCTCGGCCGTGAAGTCCGGGCCGGGATCGGTCGTGCGCAGGAGCAGCGCGCCCACCGAGGCGTTGCGCCCGAAGAGCGTGCCCTGCGGTCCACGGAGGACTTCCACCGAGCTGATGTCGTTCAGGCCCGAGAGCAGGGCGCCGATGCGCGGGACGTAGATGCCGTCCAGGAAGAAGCCGACGCTGGGCTCGATGGCCGTGTTGCCGGCGGTGCCGATCCCGCGGATCTGGACCCGCGTGTTGGTCACCTGGCCCGAGGTGGACAGGCTCAGGTTGGGGGTGATGCGCCGCAGGTCGCGCACATCCTGCACGCCGGCCGCCTCGAGGGCCTTGCCGCTGAACGCGGTGACCGAGATCGGGACGTCCTGCACGTTCTCGGCCCGCTTCTGGGCGGTGACGACGACCTCCTCGACGCCCACGCCGGTGTCGGCGGCCTGGGCATGGGCGGCGGCGGGCGCCAGCAGCGCCAGCGACACGGACCCAAGAAGCATGGAACGAAGCATCTATCCCCTCCTCGCAGCGCTGGACGCGCTTTCCTTTATGCACATAAAGTAGCCGTGGTCGTGGAGGCTGGCAAGCGGGCCAACGAAACGTCCAGGGGGTTGCATGGGGCCAGGAGCCGCAGTCCGTCGCCGCCAAGCCGACCATGACGCTCGCGACCAGCTGGTCGCGGCCGCCCGCGCCGAGATGACCGAGGCGGGCTCTCCGAACGTGTCGCTCCAGGCGATCGCGCGCCGCGCCGGCGTGACCGCGCCGCTGGTGACCTATCACTTCGGGACGAAGGAAGCCCTCTTCCTGGAACTTGCGCGCCGCGACATGGAGCCGGCGATCCGCCAGCTCGAGCGCCTGGCCGCGTCGGACGCCGATCCGAAGGAGAAGCTGCGGCTGCACATCCTGGGCATCGTCCGCAACTACGCCCGCAAGCCCTACCTCAACGGGCTCCTGAATCTCCTCCTGCACGACGAGTCGTCCGACACCTCGCGGACCATCGCGCGCGACATGGTCGAGCCCCTCACGGGCGCGCTCCGCACGATCCTCGAGGATGGCATCCGCGCGGGCCTCTTCCGGCCCGTCGATCCGAGGATGGCCTATCTGATGATCGTCGGCGCCTGCCAGTACGCCTTTTCCAGCAAGCTCAGCGTCACCAGCGTCCTGCCCGACGCAGGATCCCCGCAGACCACCGACGCCTATGGGCGCGCTGTGGCGGAGACCTTCCTGAGGGGCCTCGCCGCCGGCTAGTTGGCGGGCCCACGGCCCTCGCTCCATTTGCGGAGCGCCGCGGCCATGGGGGACTCGAAGGGCCGCACATGAAGATGGTCCCGGACCGCCTCGAGCTGCAGGCCCATCAGCGCCTCCCAGTCGACGCCGAGGAGAAGCGGTGTCTCGCGCCCGTGCAACCAGCCCTTGAAGATCGAGTCCAAGACCAGCTCCAGCCCCTGCGGCCGGTCGATCGCGATCGTCATCACCGTGAGACCCACCACCAGCGCCGAGAAGGGGTGCCGGAACTGCCCCATCTGGAACGCGGCGAGCGCGATGTCGTCGAGCTGACCGGCCGAGTAGCCCCCCACCAACGCCCAGATGAGGTGGCACTGCAGCGCACGCGCGTTGGCGTAGTCCAGCGGGGCGGGCAGGTCGGCGAGACCGAGCTCGTCGGCGCCGGCGATCTCCCCCGTTCGCCCTCTCGCAGCCATCTCCAGCCGCAGCATCCCGCCCAGAGTGCTGGCAGGATATGCCGCCAGACGCTCCGGATCGAAGGGCCGTGTCGGCAGGCCCCTCGAGGCGGCGGACGTGACGCCGCGCACGTCGCGCGCCGCCGCGGCGGCCCGGACGTCGAGCTCAGGGCTCAGCAGCCCTGCGAGCCGCATGATCTCCTCGGCGAAGGCGACCCGCTGGCGCGAGGCCGCCGGGACGTCCATCACATCCCAAAGGGCCCGCCAGAATTCGCCGCTGGGCGGAAGCGCGGTCGCGCCGCGGAAGTTGGGGGCGAACACCGGACCGTTCAGCCAGCCGTTCGCCGCATTGTCATAGACGTCGGCCATGCGGGCAGGGTCGCAGATGGCCACGTGCAGGAGCTTGGCGGCCAGCGCGCGCAGACCCACGCCTGTCACCTCGCGCCGGAGACCGGAGGCGAGCGCGCCAGCGTCCCCCGCGCCGGACGTCACCATCCGTTCGAACGCGGCGCGCGTCCTGGTCTCTATCACGCTTCCCCCCCGCGTGGCCCGTGTCGCCCGCGTTTTGAGAATCTTGGTTCGCATTAGGGCCAAGCTTGGCCGCCGTGTCCACCAACGCGCAGTTGCCGCGACTCGCGGGGGAGCGCCGAGGTTCCGTTGCCGTATGGCCTGTGGTAAAGGCCCGCCTTCGAGTTCGCCTTGGATTCCGCCATGCTTCGTGCGTCGGACATCGTTGCCCGCCTCGACCGGCCGCGGACGCCGGCGACGGCGACTGCGCGAACTATGACCGCCGGCGCGGCTTGAACCTCTCGGGGTCTTGGGCGTAAGCCCGGGCCTGCAATCGCAAGTCCGCAGCCGGCATGAGCTTCTACGAGAGATGCGTCAGAGGCCTTCTACGCGCCTACAAGCTGACGCTGTCGCCGCTGATCGGGCGGCACTGCCGGTACTTCCCGACGTGCTCGGAGTACGCCGCGCAGGCCCTGATCGGCCACGGCCCCTGGCGGGGGAGCGTGCTCACCGTCCGGCGGCTGTGTCGTTGCCATCCCTGGGGCGGATCGGGCTGGGACCCGCCGCCGCCTCCGCGCCCAAAGGCCGAGCGCCGGGCGCGCGACTGGAAGTGTGAAGAGACATGATCGACCTGATTTTCCCCGACGGTTCGAAACGCGAGTTCGAGCCCGGCGTGACGGGCCGCGACGTGGCGGCCTCGATCGCCCCATCGCTGGCCAAGCGCGCCATCCTGGTGAAGCTGGACGGCGAACTCCTCGACGTGGAGCGGCCGCTGGAGCGCGGCGGCCGGTTCGAGATCCTCGACCGCAACGCCCCCGAGGCGCTGGAGACGATCCGCCACGACGTCAGCCACATCCTGGCCGAGGCGGTGCAGGAGCTGTTCCCGGGCACGCAGGTGACCATCGGCCCGGCGATCGAGGACGGTTTCTACTACGACTTCGCCCGCGACGAGCCGTTCAGCCTGGATGACCTGGCCAGGATCGAGCAGCGCATGAAGGAGATCGTCGACCGCGACGAGCCGATCCGGCGCGAGGTCTGGGACCGCCAGGAGGCGATCGCCCACTTCCGGTCGATCGGAGAGGAGTACAAGGCGCAGATCATCGAGGGCATTCCCGGCGAGGAGCCGATCACGGTGTACCGCCAGGGCCAGTGGAAGGACCTGTGCCGCGGGCCGCACCTGCCGTCGACGAAGGCGGCCGGCAAGGCGTTCAAGCTCACGAAGCTGGCGGGCGCCTACTGGCGCGGCGACAGCAACAACCCGATGCTCCAGCGCATCTACGGCACCGCCTGGGCGAGCGAGGCCGACCTCGAGGCCTACCTGAAGCGGGTCGAGGAGGCCGAGAAGCGCGACCACCGCAAGATCGGCCGGCAGATGGACCTCTTCCACATGCAGGAAGAGGGCCGGGGCATGGTCTTCTGGCACGAGAAGGGCCTGACCCTGTGGCGCACGGTGGAGGCCTACATGCGCCGCCGCCTGGCCGACGCCGGCTACGTGGAGGTCCGCACGCCGCAGGTGCTGGACCGCGTCTTCTGGGAGAAGTCGGGCCACTGGGAGAACTACCGGCCCAACATGTTCGTCTGCGAGACGGTCGAGGGCGAGGAGCTGGCCCTCAAGCCGATGAACTGCCCGGGCCACATCCAGATCTTCAGCTTCGGCCAGAAGAGCTACCGCGACCTGCCGCTGCGGATGGCCGAGTTCGGCGCCTGCCACCGGTACGAACCGTCCGGCGCCCTCCACGGGCTGATGCGGGTGAGGGCGTTCACGCAGGACGACGCCCACATCTTCTGCCGTGAGGACCAGATCGTCGACGAGGTGGCTTCGTTCATCGAGCTGGCCACGTCGATCCACGAGGACTTCGGCCTGGTGCGCGACCACATCACGCTGGGCACGCGGCCCAACCCGCGCGCCGGCACGGACGCGTTCTGGGACATGGCCGAGGCGCAGCTCCTGGACGCCGCCCGCAAGGCGGGCGTCGAGCCGGTGGTGGCCGAGGGCGACGGGGCCTTCTACGCGCCGAAGCTCGACTTCCAGCTCAAGGACGCCATAGGCCGGTCGTGGACGTGCGGGACGATCCAGAACGACTACGTGCTGCCGGACCGGCTGGGCGCCGAGTTCGTCGGCGAGGACGGCCAGAAGCACAAGCCGGTGATGCTCCACCGGGCGATCCTCGGGTCGTTCGAGCGCTTCCTCGGCGTGCTGATCGAGAACTACGCCGGCGCCTTCCCGCTGTGGCTCTCGCCGGTGCAGGTGGTGGTGGCCACGATCACGTCCGACGCCGACGACTTCGCCCTGAAGGCGGCCGCCCGGCTGCGCGCGGCCGGCCTGCGGGTCGAGACGGACCTGCGCAACGAGAAGATCAACTACAAGATCCGCGAGCACAGCCTGGCGAAGACGCCGGTCATCGCCGTCGTCGGCCGTCGTGAGGCGGAAGAAGGCAAGGTGGCCCTGCGGCGCCTCGGTTCCGACGGCCAGCAGATCCTGGGGCTGGACGAGGCCTGCAACGTCCTTGCCTTGGAGGCTCTTCCGCCGGACATTGCCCGGGGACGGGGGCATGACGCAGCGGCCGTGGGGACGGCCGCCGGCGGGGAGGTTGGATGAACGGCGTCGTCGCCCCGGTGATCGCTGCGGAAGCTGCGCCGGCGGGAGAGATCCTGCGGTCGCGCCGCAGCGTGTCGGTGGTGATGGTGACCTACTTCACGGGCGAGGCGCTCACCGAGAGTCTCGCCTGCGTCCTGAGCGACCCGCTCGTGGACGAGTTCGTCATCGTGGACAACGGCTCGGCCCCGGCCGAGGCCGCGCACCTGCGGGATCTGGCCGAGCGGGACGCGCGGGTGACCGTCGTGAGCGGCCACGGCAACGTCGGTTTCGCCCGGGCGGCCAACCTGGGCGCACGGACCGCCCGGGGCGAGCTGATCATCTTCCTCAACCCCGACGCCTTCCTGCAGCCGGGCTGTATCGCGGCCCTCGCGCGCGAGATCGAGGGCCGGCCGATCCCCTGCATCGTGGGCGGCCGGGTGCTGAATCCGGACCGCACCGAGCAGCGCGGCGCGCGGCGCGGCGAGATCACGCCGCTGTCTGCGCTCATGAGCATGAGCGGCCTGGCGAAGGGCGTGTCGGCGCTTGCCCGCTACGAGGTGCACTGGGAGGGCGAGCGCCTGCCCGAGCGCGCGGCGCCTGCGCCGACCATCTCGGGCGCGTGCTTCTGCATGCGGCGCGAGGACTTCGACTACGTCGGCGGCTTCGACGAGGGCTACTTCCTGCACGTGGAGGACGTCGACCTCTGCTGGCGCGTCCGGCAGATGGGCGGCGAAGTCCTGTTCCACCCTCAGGCCGAGGTGATCCACATCGGCGGCACCAGCCAGACCAGTCCGCTGAAGGTCGAGTTCCACAAGGGCGTGGGCCTGGCCCGCTACTTCCGCAAGCGCGCCGAGACCGGCGGACAGAAGCTGGGCGCCTGGCTGCTGGCGCCGCTGGTCGTCGCAGCCGCCGTGGCCCGCCCCCTCGTGCGGCGGCTTCGCGTCGGCCGTTAGCGGCCGCGGCCGGCCCGCCCGGGCCCTGTCAGCTGGCCGCCTCGGCCCGCGCCTGGGGAAACGCGCCGGCGCGCGCCACCGAGGAGGCCACGCGCTTGTTCAGCTTCTCCGAGGCCCAGTTGCCGATCTCGATGAGCTGGCCCAGGTCGTAGCCCGTCTCGAAGCCCGCGCGCTCCAGCATGTAGACGAGATCCTCGGTGCCGATGTTGCCCGTGGCGTTGGGGGCGAACGGGCAGCCGCCCAGGCCGCCGACGCTGGCGTCCAGGATATCGACGCCCGCCTCCACGCCGGCGAAGGCGTTGGCCAGCCCCGTGTTCCGGGTGTCGTGGAAGTGCAGGCGCAGCGGGATGTGGCCCGCGGCCTTCCGGGCCGCCTCGACGCGGCGACGCACCGTCCACGGGTCGGCGACCCCGATCGTGTCGGCCAGCGCGATCTCGGCCACGCGCATGTCGGCCGCCGCCCTGACGATCTCGACGACGCGCTCTTCCGGCACCTCGCCCTCGAACGGACAGCCGAAGGCCACCGAGACCGTCATGGTGACCGGCGGGTCCTCCTTGCGGCGGACGCCCATGATGTTGGCCAGGGCCGTGACCTGCTCGTCGACCGAGGCGCCCTGGTTGCGGATGCCGAACCCGTCGGTGGCGCAGACCACCACATTGGCCTCGTCGCAGCCGGCGTCGAGGCAGCGCTCCCAGCCGCGCATGTTGAGCACCAGGCCGATGCGCGAGCGCCCGTCCTTGTGGGGCAGGGCGGCCATGATCTCCTCGGCGCCGGCCATCTGCGGCACGCGCTTGGGATTGACGAACGAGACCACCTCCATGCGCCGCGCGCCGGCGGCCTCGAGCCGCTGGATCATCTCCAGCTTCTCGCCGACGTCGAACAGCGTCTTCTCGTTCTGCAGGCCGTCGCGGGGCCCCACCTCGACGATCTCGATCCGCCGCGTCATCGTCCTGCCTCGTCCGCCATCTTCGCCGCCACTTCGGGCGCCACATAGACCCTAAGCGCCATCGGATCACCCTTGGAGTAGTTGACCCCGGTCACCTCGGCCACCTGCCTGGCCTGGACGCCGCGGGCGGCGAGCTGCCGGCGGAACTCGGCCTCCTCGCGCGCCTCGACGATCGCCGGCCGCCTCTCCAGAACGGCCTGGGCCGCCTCGGCAGGGCCGTCGAGCTCGGTTGCCGTGCCCAGCGCGAACACCAGGCTCGGCTCGGCGAAGCCGGCGACGGCCACCGGCGCTTCGGCCAGTCCCTGCCTGGGAAGCAGCCGGGCCTCGTCGAGCGCCCGCTCCAGCCGCGGCGAGAGCCACAGCGGCTCGAGCCGCGGGGCCACGCCGGCCGCCAGCACCCCGTGTCCGATCAGGCCCAGGACCAGCGCCGCCGCGGCGGCCGGTTCGGGCGCCCGGCGCAGCATCAGGTAGGCGCTGGCGAGCCCCGCGGCGGCCAGCAGCGCGGCGGCCACCGTCGCCGGCCAGGCGTCGGCCGTGTCCCCATACTGGGACAGCAGGTAGAAGATGCCCGCCGCAAGGCCCAGGCCGACCGCGCCGGACAGGGCGGCCCCCAGCCACCGGACGGGGCCGGCGAGCGGCTCGGCGAGCGCCCGCGCCGCCAGCCAGGCCAGGGGCGCATAGGCCGGCATCAGGTAGTGCGGCAGCTTGGTGGGCAACAGCTCGAAGGCGATCCACGTCGGCACGAGCCAGGCGACGGCGAAGCGGACCCCCGGCTCGTCCCGGCGCCGCCACGCCACCATCGCAGCCGCGGGCAGCAGTACGGTCAGGGGGAAGGCCAGGATGGGGGTCAGGAGCGCGTGGTAGCCGGGCGGCGCGCCGTGGGTTTCCTGCCCCCCGGCGAGCTTCGGCGCGAGGTCCGAGCCCACCGCCTCGGTCCAGAACCCGCCGTCGGTCGCCACCGTGACGGCCCCGGCCCAGGGGCCGGCCACGGCGAGGATGATGACCAGTCCCCACCACCATCTCAGGTCGGCGAGCCAGCCCGCGCGGCGGTCCCATAGGGCGAGGGTGAGGATGGTCAGGGTCGCGACCAGCAGGCCTACCGGTCCCTTGATGAGGATGGCGGCCGCCAGGGCGCCCCAGAAGATCCAGACCGCGCCGCGGGACGAGGCCGGTCCGCCCCGGTGCGCGGCGTAGATGCGTCCCAGGGCCGCGAGCGCCAGCGTCGTCGCGCCCGCGAGCGCCGCGTCGGTCTTGGCGATGAAGGCTTCGGTGGACAGCAGGAAGCTGGCGCCCAGCAGCGCGCCCGCCACCAGCCCCGCGCGGGCCCCGAAGAACGCGGACGCCCCCCAGGCGCAGGCCGCGGCCGCCAGCATGGCCCCCAGCAGCGACGGGAGCCGGTAGGCCCAGATCTGCCGCGCTTCCGGCGCGGAGACGGCGCGCACGCTGACCGCCTGAAGCCAGTGGATGCCCACCGGCTTCTTGAACCGGGGCGCGTCCTGAAAGCGGATGACCACATAGTCGCCGCTCTCGATCATCTGGGCCGTGGCCTGGGCGAAGCGGCTCTCGTCGCGATCCAGCGGCGGCACGGCGACCAGGCCTGGCAGGCCGGCGAGGAAGGCGATGAACGCCGCCAGCGCCGGGCCGCGCCAGCCCCCGCTCCACCGATCCAGCCTCTCGCCCAGCGTCATCCCGCCCAGATAGCACGATCCTTTCCCGCCGCGCCTTTTCCGCTATGGAGGTCGCGCATGGCTTTCGCGCCGGACATCTCCGTGGTGGTTCCCGTCTACGACGAGGAGGGCGCCGCGCCGGCCCTGGCGCGCGAGATCGCCGCCGCCTTCGCCGGCCGGGCGTTCGAGATCCTGTTCGTCGACGACGCCAGCCGAGACGGCACGAGGGCGGCGCTGACGGCCCTGCGGGCCGAGATCCCGCAACTGCGCGTGCTCGCGCACCGCAGCAACGCCGGCCAGAGCCGCGCGCTGCGGACGGGGATCCTCGCGGCCCGGGCCCCGATCGTGGTCACGCTGGACGGGGACGGACAGAACGATCCGGCCGATGGCCCCGCGCTGGCGGAGGCGCTGGCCGCCGGCCCGCCCGGGCTGGCGCTCGTCGGCGGCGAGCGCGTGAGGCGGCAGGACAGCCGGGCCAAGAAGGTCGCCTCGCGAATCGGCAACGGCGTGCGGAAGCGGCTCCTGGGCGACACCGCCAACGATACCGGGTGCGGGCTGAAGGCCTTCCGCCGGGAGGCCTTCCTTCGGCTCCCCTACTTCGACCACATCCACCGCTACCTGCCGGCGCTGATGCTTCGCGAAGGCTACCAGGTGGCGTTCCGGCCGGTGGGCCATCGCCACCGCCAGAGCGGCCGCTCGAAGTACACCAACCTCGGCCGGCTCGCGGCCTCGCTCAGCGACCTCCTGGGCGTGATGTGGCTGCAGTCCCGGGCGCGCGATCCGGGCGGCGTCGACGAAGCCTGAGCGGCTCTCCGCCCGACTCAGGTGAAGGCGCTGAGGATCAGCGTGACCACGGCGATGTCGACGAAGCGCGAGAGGAAGACGAGCATGTGCGGCTCCGTGGCGGGCAGGGTCGAACTTGGTTAAGCAAGTCCGGCGCCAGCCGAGCCGGAGCCCATGGCCCTCTTCTTCGACGCCCCATGGTTCGACGAAAAGCTCTCGGAGCGCGGCCTCTCGCGCGCCGTCATGGCGGCGGTCGGCGGCCTGGGCGAGGCCGAGCTCGCCGAGGTCTTCAAGGACCAGAGGGAACTTTCCGCCGGGCAGGTGGCGGCCTTTGCCGAGCTGCTGGGCGTCACGCCCGCCGAAGTCGCCCACCGCGCCGGGGTCTCGACACCCGTCCCCGCGCCCTCGCCGGATGCGCGGATCGCCGAGCTGGAGCGCCGCGTGGCGGTCCTGGAGGCGGAGCTGAAGCGCCTGCGGGGGTGAAGGCGTCGTCGTCCCCGGCGCGTCCGGGGGGCGAGGCGGAGATGCGGGCTTCAGACCTCGGTGCGGCCCAAAGTCCCCTTGCGGGCGCGCCGGTCGAAGCTGCCGGACCACTCCACACGGTTGTAGGCGGCCTGGGCGACGTTAACCAGCGCGGGCCCGGCGCGCAGGCCGCGGCGCTGGCCGTCCTGGCCCATCAGGTGTGCGGCGAGCTCGCTGTGGCCGGGGCGGGTCTCTTCGCGGAAGGTCCGGTGGGCCGCGATCGGCGCGACCGGGACCGGCAGGCCCGTCGTGGCCGGTCCGCCGGGCGTTTGCGCTCGGCCCGGAGAGGTCCTCGACGCCGAATGCGCCTGGACCGCACGTCGGACGCGGTCAATGCGAGACATCTTGCCGCACAACCTGCAATGCGTGGGCCACAACCGGCCCTTGTCGACTCAGCCCTTGGCGAGCTTGTCGAGCTGAGCCTGCATCTCCGACATCTGCTTGCGCAAGAGTGTTAACGCTTCCTCGCTAGCGGATTCGCTTTTCGGTTGAGTCGCGGGCGCCTCGTCGGGGCGCTGCTGGGTCGGGGTCGGCGGGGCGAACGCGAAGGGCGAGAACATCTTCATCGCCCGGTCGAAGAGCTGCAGGTTCTGGCGGATCTGCTCCTCGTAGGCCGCCATGCCGCCGGCCTGGCCGAAGGTCGAGAGCTGCTGACGGAGCCGCTCCTGCTGCTGGGTGAAACTCTGCATCGAGAGCTCCAGGTAGCTGGGCAGGAACGCCTGCATCGAGTTGCCGTAGAAGCTGATCAGCTGCCGGAGGAACTGGATCGGAAGCAGGTTCTGGCCCTGGCTCTTCTCCTCCTCCTCGAAGATGATCTGGGTGAGGACCGTGCGCGTGATGTCCTCGTTGGTCTTCGCGTCGTAGACCACGAAGTCCACGCCCTGCTTCACCATTTCCGAGAGATGCTCGAGCGTCACGTAGCTGGACGACGCGGTGTTGTAGAGCCGCCGGTTGGCGTACTTCTTGATGACGACGCGCTCGCCGGACGCCGCGTCCGAGCCCGTGCCCTGGGTGTCAGCCATCCCTGATCCTTGTCGTGGCCCCTGAAGCTGGAGGCCCTCTTTCGCAGCGCACTATCGCGCATGCGAGCGCATAAGCAAATGGCATCGCCAAAAGCGCGAAAGCGCCTTGCCGTCCGTCGGCGGCGAGCCGATAGATGAAGGCAGGGCCGTCTGAAAAAAGCTTCGGGATCAACCATGACCGACATCGTCATCGTCTCCGCCGCCCGCACGCCGGTGGGCTCGTTCAACGGCGCGCTGTCCGGCCTGCCGGCCCATGACCTGGGCAAAGCGGCCATCCAGGCCGCGGTGGAGCGGGCCGGCATCCAGGCCAGCGACGTCCAGGAAGTCATCATGGGCCAGGTGCTGCAGGCCGGCGCCGGTCAGGGTCCGGCGCGCCAGGCGGCGGTGAACGCCGGCATCCCGGTGGAGGCTCCGGCGTGGAGCCTGAACCAGCTCTGCGGCTCGGGCCTGCGCGCGGTGGCGCTGGCGGCCCAGCAGATCCTCGACGGCTCGGCCGACATCGTCATCGCCGGCGGCCAGGAGAGCATGAGCCAGTCGCCCCACGCCCAGCAGCTGCGCGGCGGGCAGAAGATGGGCGACCTGGCCCTCGTCGACACCATGATCAAGGACGGCCTGTGGGACGCCTTCCACGGCTACCACATGGGCCAGACCGCCGAGAACATCGCCGCCCGCTGGCAGATCACCCGCGAGGACCAGGACAAGTTCGCCGTCACCTCCCAGAACCGGGCCGAGGCGGCGCAGAAGGCGGGCAAGTTCAAGGACGAGATCGTCCCGGTGACGATCAAGGGCCGCAAGGGCGACACGGTGGTCGCCGACGACGAGTATATCCGTCACGGCGCGACGATCGAGGCGATGGCGGGCCTGCGGCCGGCGTTCAACAAGGAAGGCTCGGTCACCGCGGCCAACGCGTCGGGCCTGAACGACGGCGCGGCCGCCCTGGTGCTGATGAGCGCCGAGGAAGCCAAGAAGCGCGGGCTGAAGCCGCTGGCCCGGATCGCCTCGTGGGCCCACGCGGGCGTCGAGCCCGAGATCATGGGCACGGGTCCCATTCCCGCCAGCCGCAAGGCGCTGGAGAAGGCCGGCTGGAAGGTCAGCGACCTCGACCTCGTCGAATCGAACGAGGCGTTCGCGGCCCAGGCCCTGTGCGTCGTGCGCGAGCTGGGGCTGGATCCGGCGAAGGTGAACGTGAACGGCGGCGCGATCGCCATCGGCCACCCCATCGGCGCCTCGGGCGCCCGGATCCTGACCACGCTGCTGCACGAGATGAACCGCGGCGACGCAAAGAAGGGTCTAGCGACGCTTTGCGTCGGCGGCGGCATGGGCGTCGCCATGTGCGTCGAGAAAGTCTGATTGTCCGAGCGGCGGACCAACCGCCCCCGGGGATGAGTTGCGCAGGGAGGTAAGGACGGCATGGCCAGGGTAGCGCTGGTCACGGGCGGAACCCGTGGCATCGGTCGGGCGATCGTCGAGCGGCTGTGCGCCGACGGGATGAAGGTGGCGGCCGGCTATTCCGGCAACGACGCCGCGGCCGAGGCGCTCAAGCGCGAGACCGGCGCCATGGTCATCAAGGGCAACGTCGGCAACTTCATGGACTGCAAGCACGCCGCCGAGGCCGTCGAGCGGGAGCTCGGGCCCATCGACGTGCTGGTGAACAACGCCGGCATCACCCGCGACGGCGTGTTCCACAAGATGACCTCGGAGCAGTGGAGCGAGGTCATCCGCGTCAACATGGACTCCCTCTTCAACATGACCCGGCAGGTCATCGAGGGCATGCGCGACCGCGGCTGGGGCCGGATCGTCAACATCTCGTCGATCAACGGCCAGAAGGGCCAGATGGGGCAGACCAACTATTCGGCCGCCAAGGCCGGGATGATCGGCTTCACCAAGGCGCTGGCGCTCGAGAACGCCCGCAAGGGCGTCACCGTGAACTGCATCGCCCCCGGCTACATCGACACCGAGATGGTGCAGGCGGTCCCCGAAAAGGTTCTGGAAGGGATCGTCGCGCAGATTCCTGTGGGCCGACTCGGGACCGGCGACGAGATCGCCGACATGGTCGCGTTCCTGGCCGGCGAACGGGCAGGCTATGTGACGGGGGCGACGCTATCCCTCAACGGCGGACAGTACATGGTCGGGTGAAAGCCCTCGCCGCGTCGAAAAAACGCCCCGATCCACGGGCATCTGCTGACCTGTCATGAAAGGTGAGCGGACGGCGTCGAGGAGGGCCATGGTGGCGGCGCTGCTGGGCGCCGTGGCGCTTGGCGCGCCCGCGGCGGCCGACGCCGGCCCGGTCGATCGCCTGCGGGACAGCCTGGCCAGGCGGTCCGGCGGCCAGGTGGCCGGCCCGCCCGTCGCCCGCTTCGTGTCCGAGGAAGGCCGGGTCTTCGTCCTGGACCGCACCCAGCCCACCCCCATGCTCAAGTTCGAGGACAGCCCCGAGGTGTGGGTGCTGGCCCCGAGCCCCGCGCCCCGGGGCGACGTGATCTACAAGGACGAACTGGGCGAGCCCGTCCTGCGCGCCACACGCCTGGGCGGGCTCACGCTCTTCTCGGACGAACGACCCAACGGCGAGGCCGTCTCGCTGGCGGGGGGCGGCTTCCCGCTGCGGCTCGCGCCGCTGAGCCCCGGCGCCCTCGGCGAGCGGCTCCTGCAGGCCAGCTACCGCTCGGGCCGGGTGGCGCGGCGCACGATCGTCTTCGAGGCCCGCCGCGTGACGCCCGCGGGTTCGGCCCTGGTGGGCGACGCCGCCCTCGTCACCAGCCTCGCCTTCATCCGCATGGCGGCCGAACGCCGCGGCGGCCGCAGCGTCTTCGGCCAGTTCAACATCGTGCGGTTCGAAGAGGGCAAGAAGCCCACCGTGACCCTCAAGGACGGCGTGCTCCGCATCGTCGTCGCCCCGTCCCAGGGCCTCGCGGGCCGCCCGTCGTCGAAGCGCATCATGCAGGTCGCGGCGGGGCGGTAGGGGGACAATGTTCCGTCTCTGTTCTTGACAAAACGGCCTTTTTCTGAGACCCTTTTCTCTTGGGCTTCTCAGCATGAGGCCACACGTCGAGGAAATCCATGGTCAAGCCGTCGCCGCGCGCACCCGCGCGATCGTCTTCAGATCCTCGTATGCCGCCTCCCGGCGTTGGTGGCGTTTTCCCTCACCCGTTCTCCAGCTTCCCCACATCATCGTCCCTGCTGCTGAGCGCCCTTCGCCAGGCTTCGCCGAGCCTGAGGATGACCGTTTCGCGAGGTGGTCAGTGGAAGTCTCGGGTACCTAGCGGCAACGGCATTGGGGGCTCAGCAAAGCACCAGGGACGCGGCCCTCGTCGGCGTAGGTCTCGCCGATACGGCGATGACCGGACGTGCGCCCCGAGGCGGCTTCCCGCGTAGTGGGCCTCCCCCGAGGCGCTCTGCACCGGAGCCGCCTCATCTGCCGCGAGAGCCGATAATGTATCGTGAGCTTGACGCGTTTGGGAATCCACAGGGCACGAGTGCATTCGTCACGCGTGACATGGTGGGGCCGGGGCGAAGGGCCGACCGCCGAATTCAGCCACCCGGTTGGCAGGGCGATGGCCGGAGGTACCGTGAGGCGCGCGGTCACCTGCACGCCGCTCAGCTGGACGGGTCATACAACGACCGTCGAAACTTCGTGACCCTGCGTCAGGATCCCACAAACAACAGCCACATGAAGGTCTTCGAGAACGATGTGGCTCGCAGGGCCAGGTCCGGGGAAGTGGTCGAGTACTCAGTGACACCGATCTACGACGGTCGTGGCGGCGCAAAGCCGCCTGGCATGATTCTCATGACAGCCCGCGGCTCTCGGCGCTCCACGGCGAAGGTCATCGCAAACCCCTCTGGCCTGCGCCGGTGAGTATCGCGCGCCTCATCGCCGCCGCGCCGCCGCCCGAGCGGCCCGGCGAGCCGTTCCTGGGTCCCTGGGAGCCCCTCGAGCGCGAACTTCAGACGGCCCTTCCACCGGACTACAAGGACTTCGTTCGGCTCTACGGGCACTGCTATTTCATGCAGTTCCTGAGCGTAAACCTTCCGCGATCGAGGAATCCAAACGTCCGACTGGAGCATCAGGCGTCCCGGGTCTGCAAAGTCATGCGCGAAGTCGGCGAGGTCCCCTATCCCCTGTGGCCGGAGAAGGGCGGCCTTCTTCCGTTCGGGGGCACCGATAACGGCGATGAACTCTGCTGGCTGATGCGTGGCGAGCCGCGGGATTGGACGATCGCGATCCATGATCACGACAACGCCGGCATCGAGTTGATCGCTTGCGACCTTACTGACTTTCTCAGCGGCTTGGCGACAGGCACGCTAAGGCCTGAGTCCTTCCCCGACCTCGTGCCCTGGGACCCGCCCTTCTTTGTCTCCAGTCTGGACCCGCCGTTCACCGTCCAGGCGAGTTGGAGGATGGGCAGCTTCGGGAGGGCTGGGCGTTCGCCAATGGCGAAGCGCGAGCAGTTCTAGGGCGCTCGCGACGACGGCCACGTTTGCGACATCCCCTCTGGCCGTCGCGAGCGCCCATCGGCCCCGAGGTCTGCGCCCCTGATGCGTCAGCCCTTGAAGTTGTCCTTGGCCTCGCGGACGGCGGCGAAGGCCTGGTGGTCGGGGGCGCCCGCCGCGCCCACCTTGGCCGCCAGGGCCGGCGCGCGCAGGAACGGGTTGGTGGCCTTCTCCAGGCCGATGGTGGTGGGCACCGTCCACTCGCCCTTCTCGCGGGCCGCGAAGATCTGGGCGGCGCGGTCCTTCAGGGCCTGGGACTCGTCCACCGAGAGCGCGAAGCGGGCGTTGGAGGCGGTATACTCGTGGGCGCAGTAGACGGTAGTGTCGTCGGGCAGGGCGGCCAGCTGCTGCAGGCTCTCCCACATCTGCTCGGCGGTCCCCTCGAACAGGCGCCCGCACCCCAGGGCGAACAGGGTGTCGCCCACGAAGGCGATGCGGTCGGCGTCGTCCACGAAGCTCACGTGACCCAGGGTGTGCCCGCCGGTGTCCAGCACCCGGAATCGGGTCTCGCCCAGCTCGACCACGTCGCCCTGGCCGACCTCGCGATCCAGGGGGGCGATGCGGGTGACCTCCTGCGGCCCGACGATGGTGCAGCCCGTGACCGCCTTGATGTCGGCGTTGCCGCCGGCGTGGTCCGGGTGCCAGTGGGTGTTGAGGATCATGTCCAGCTCCCAGCCCAGCGTCTCCAGCTCGCGCAGGATCGCCGCGGTCTCGGGCGTGTCGATGCAGGCCGTCTTGCCGGTGGCTTCGTCGCGCACGAGGAAGCCGTAGTTGTCGGAGAGGCAGGGGAACTGGTGGACGGTCAGCGGCATGGGAAGCTCCGGGGGCGGCACACGATTTAGGCTGGTCGAGCGCGCCCGTCGAGCCTAGCCAGGGCGCATGCGTCGCGACGTGCTCGAGCTTCGCCAGTTCTACGCCTCCGATCTCGGCCGGGCCGCGCGCGCCATGGTCGAGCGCAAGCTGCTGGAAGCCTGGGGCGACGCCCACGGCCTCGACCTGCTGGCCCTGGGCTATGCGACGCCGTTCGTGGGCCCGCTCAGCGCGACCGCCCGGCGCGTGGTGGCCGGAATGCCGGCGCAGCAGGGCGTGGAGGTGTGGCCCGCCGAAGCGCCGAACCTCGCCACGCTCACGCCCGAGGACGCGCTGCCGTTCCAGAACGCGCTGTTCGACCGCGTGCTGGTGGTCCACGGGCTGGAGGAGAGTCCCGACCCGGTCGGCTACCTGCGCGAGGTCTGGCGCGTGCTCGCACCGTCCGGCCGGGCGATCATCACGGTGGCCTCGCGCAACGGCCTGTGGGCCAACACCGAGAAGACGCCCTTCGGCCATGGCCGCCCCTACACCCGAAGCCAGCTCGCCGAACTGCTCCGCGACGCCGACCTGGAGCCCTCGGGCTGGACCCGCGCGCTGTACGTGCCGCCCGTGGGCTGGATGGCCGGCTGGGCCGAGGGGTTCGAGCAGGCGGGATCGCGGCTCTGGCCGGGCTTCGCGGGCCTGCTGCTGATGGAGGCGGTCAAGCAGACGTTCGCGGTCAAGCCGCAGGGTCACCGCGTCCGGGCGCCGCGCCCGGTGCTGCTGCCCGCGCCCGGCGTGACCGCCGCCTCGCGAGGACCGCTGGCGCGTCGGCGACGAAGGCCTTAGCGTTAGGGTCCGACAAACCCGCTCTTGGTTCGGAGGCCAGGTCGCATGAAGCTGATCATCGCGGTCATCAAGCCCAGCCGGCTCGACGCCGTGCTCGACGCGGTGACCGAGGCCGGCGCCTCGGGCCTCACCGTGACCGAGGTGCGGGGCTACGGCCGCCAGCGCGGGAAGACCGAGGTGTACCGGGGCGCCGAATACGAGGTGAAGCTGCTGCCCAAGGTGAAGCTGGAGATCGCCGTGCCGAGCGACATCGCCGATGCGGTGGTGGAGGCCATCCAGTCCACCGCGAACACCAACAAGATCGGCGACGGCAAGATTTTCGTCCTGGACCTCGAGCGGGCGCTGCGCATCCGCACGGGCGAGCAGGACGCCGCGGCGATCGCGGGCTGACGACGCTCCGAGCCATCTTGCGGGCCTGGGCTGCGGCCGTCCTGCTGCTGGGGGTCGTGGGCGGCGCGCCGGCCGCGGCGGCCGACCTCACGACCGGCCAGGTCGCCGAGGCGCTGAGGCGGCACGTCTGCTTCAGCCGCGTCTGGTGGGGCGATCCCTACGCCCGGCTGGGCCAGACCGTGACCGTCGACGTCCGCCTCGCCGGCCCGACGGCCTACGCCTGGAGCGAGGACATGCGCGCCGTGCCGCGCACGCCCAAATGGGCCGACAGCTACGTCCTCGTCGGCCGCTCGGCGGGCCCGGTGGTGACCCAGCGCTCGGGCTACAACATCGATCTCCTGCGCGGCGAGCCCGCCTACGAGCGTGACCGCCGGCGCGTCTATGGCGGCCGCACCGAGCGCCTGCGGCTCGAACTGCCGGCGGCGTGCGGGCCGAGGTTCGACCCGGAGACGCCGCTGAAGGCCGAGATGCGGGCGATGATCGTCGCCAGCCTGACCAACGCCGTGAAGACCTGGGGCCGGCGCCCGGCCGGCGGCCAGGTGCGCGTCACCGTCGCCGACTTCAACGTGGACTATCCCGAGGCCTTCGCCCTGCGCCAGGACACGGGCGAGGTGCTGCGCCTCACGCTGATCTCGAACGACCCCTTCAGCTACCTCGGCGGAACCGGCCGCCAGTACCTCGTCACGCCCGCCCCACGCGGCCCGGTCGCCATCCAGCTCCGCCGCCTGATCCTCAAGCACGGCCGCACGCAGACGATCCGCGTCCGGTGAGGGGCGGCGGGAGGCTCGGCCTCACCCTCGAACCGACCCACCCTCTCGATGGCGGGGGCGGCGCCCGCGAGCGTCGCCGCCGAGCTCTTTCCGGACCCACGGAGTCTATGGGTCCCGGTGTTCCGCTGCACGGAAACCGGGATGACAGCCGCAAGGAGAGCGCCTCACTCGGAACCGCACGCGTCAGGCCCGGCTCCCCGCCGCCCCGCCTAGCGCCGGCGGGGCTTCTTCGCGGGCGGCGCTTCGGGCCTGGGCAGCTCCACCTCGCCGAAGAGGTTCTGCGGAGGCGCGGCGCCCGTCGACGGTTCGGCCCGTCGGCTCAGCAGGAAGAGGGCGGTTTCGGCGCGCCAGTTCTCGATCGGCGCGCGGGGGTCGATCGGCCGGGCCGGCTTGCCGCCGCTCAGCGAGGCGCAGGCGTCGATGCGCAGGCCCAGGGTGTCGCACAGGCCGACGAAGTCGCGCAGCGTGCACAGGTGGATGTTCGGCGTGGAGTACCACGGCTCGGGCAGCACGCCCGTCTCGGGCATCCGGCCGCGGGAGAGCAGAGCCCAGCGGACCTTCCAGTGCCCGAAGTTCGGCACCGAGACGACCGCCTGCTCGGCGATGCGCAGCAGTTCCGACAGCACGTGCTTGGGGTCGCGCATCTGCTGCAGCGTCTTCGACAGGATCGCGTAGTCGAATCCGCGGCTGGGGAAGTGGTCCAGGTCGCGGTCGCCGTCGCCCTGCACGACCGACAGGCCGCGGGCTACGCAGTGGGCGACCCCCTCGGGGCTGATCTCCAGGCCCTGCCCGTCCACCTGCTTTTCGCGGGTGAGCAGCTCCAGCAGCTCGCCGTCCTCGCAGCCGATGTCGAGCACGCGGGCGCCCGGGCGCACCAGCTTCAGGATCTCGGCGAAATCCTCGCGCACGCTAGGAAAGGCCCCGCGCCTGCGCCTGGGCGCCGAGGAAGCCCTTCAGGGTCGCGTCCAGCAGGGGCTCATCCAGGAAGAAGGCGTCGTGGCCCTTGTCGGTCTCGATTTCGGCGAAGCTGGTGCGGCAACCGGCGCCGTTGAGGGCGCGGACGATGTCGCGGCTCTCCGACGTCGGATAGAGCCAGTCGGACGAGAAGCTGAGCACGCAGAACTTCACGTCGCGGGCGCGCACGAAGGCCTGGGCCAGCACGCCGCCGTAGCCCGCCGCCAGGTCGAAGTAGTCCAGCGCGCGCGTGATGTAGAGGTAGCTGTTGGCGTCGAAACGGTCGACGAAACTGGTTCCCTGGTGGCGCAGGTAGCTTTCCACCTGGAAGTCGGCGTCGAAGCCCCACGACAGGCCGTCGCGCTGCAGCTCGCGGCCGAACTTCCGCTGCAGCGCCGCCTCCGAGAGGTAGGTGATGTGCGCGGCCATGCGCGCGACCGCGAGACCCTTCTCGGGCCGCACGCCCGCCGCCAGGTAGGCCCCGCCGCACCAGTTGGGGTCGGCCATGATCGCCTGGCGGCCCACCTCGTGGAACGCGATGTTCTGCGCCGAGTGGCGGGCGGCGGCCGCGATGCAGACCACGCTGAAGATCTTCTCGGGGTAGTCCGCGGCCCACTGTAGCGCCTGCATGCCGCCCATGGACCCGCCGATCACCGCGAACAGGGTCTCGATGCCCATCGCCTCGATCAGCATGGCCTGGGCCCGCACCATGTCGGCGATGGTGATCACCGGGAAGCTGAGGCCGTAGGGCTGGCCGGTCCGGGCGTCGATGGACGCGGGGCCGGTGGTCCCCATGCAGCCGCCGACCACGTTCGTGCAGACGATGAAGTGGCGCTCGGGGTCCAGCGGCTTGCCGGGTCCGACGAACCGATCCCACCACCCGGGCTTGCCGGTGATCGGATGGGTCGAGGCGAGGTGCTGGTCTCCCGAGAGCGCATGGCACACCAGGACGGCGTTGGTCCTGTCGGCGTTCAGGGCGCCGTAGGTCTTGTAGCCGATCTCCAGCGGCGCGAGCTGGGCGCCCGAATCGAGGCGCAGCGGACGGCTCGCGGGGAACCGCCAGGTCCCGCCGCCCACCTCGATGTCCGCCTGGATCGGGCCCTGCGCCGTCATGGCTCGCCTTGGACCGCGCGCCCCCCACGGTGTCAATGGGGGTGTCAATGGCTTGCGAAGGCCCGCGCCTAGGCTATGAACCTCCGGGGTAGGGAGCGTCCATGGATCGGCTGATCCTCTTCCGGCACGGCAAGGCCGAACCGGATTCCGACAGCGGCGACGACTTCGACCGGCGGCTCGCGCCCCGGGGCGTGGAGGAGTCGGCCGAGATGGGCGCCCATCTGGCGTCGCTCGGCTTCTCGCCCGATGTGGTGCTGGTGTCCCCCGCCGCGCGGACGCGGGAGACCTGGGCCTCGATGCAGGGGGCGTTCCCCTCGGCGCAGTCGCGCGTCGAGGAGCATCTCTACCACGCCGACTCGGTGACCATCCGCCGGTCGGCCCAGGCCGCGCGCGAGGGCCGCGGCATCGTGATGGTGGTCGGCCACAATCCGGGCCTGCAGGAACTCACCATCCAGCTGCTGCAGGAGGGCGGCGCGCCGCAGACCCTGATCGGCCGCGCCCAGCGCAACTTCCCGCCGGCCGCGGCGGCGGTGTTCCTGTTCGACGACAACGGCCGCCCGCACTACGACGGGCTGTTCTTCCCCGGGCGGCATCATTGAGGATCTACAAGATCCTGCCCCGCGCCGAGTGGGCGCAGGCTGAGGCGGCGGGACGGTTCGAGGGTTCTGCGGTGGACCACGCGGACGGCTACATCCACTTCTCCACGGCGCGGCAGGCGGGCGAGACCGCCCGCCGCTACTTCGCCGGGATCGCCGACCTGGTCGTGCTCGAGGTCGAGGGCGAGGATCTGGGCGACGCGCTGCGCTGGGAGCCGTCCCGCGGCGGCGACCTCTTTCCGCACCTCTACGGGGCGTTGCCTGCGAGCCTCGTGCGCGGCGTCCACGAGGCGCCGCTGGGCGCCGACGGCGCGCCGCAACTCCCGTCGCTCGCATGACCGCCGACCTGCACGGCTTCGCCACCCGCCTCATGCGCAGCCTCGACCCCGAGGACGCGCACGGCCTGGCGATCCGAGGGCTGAAGGCGGGGCTCGGCCCGCGCGCGCCGGCCGACCCGCCGATCCTGGCGACGCAGCTCGCCGGGCTGCGGCTGCCCAACCCGATCGGGCTTGCGCCCGGCTTCGACAAGAACGCCGAGGTCTTCGGCCCGATGCTCGCCGCAGGGTTCGGCTTCGTCGAGTGCGGGACCGTCACGCCGCGGCCCCAGGTCGGCAATCCGCGTCCCCGGCTGTTCCGGCTCTGGCAGGACCGGGCGGTCATCAACCGCATGGGGTTCAACAACGAGGGGCTCGAGGCCTTCGCCGCCCGCCTCGCGCGGCGGGGCGCGGGCGTGGTCGGCGCGAACCTGGGGGCGAACAAGGACTCCGAGGACCGCCTGGGCGACTACACCGCAGGCCTGCGCCGGCTCTGGGGCATGGCCTCGTACTTCACGATCAACATCTCGTCGCCCAACACGCCGGGCCTGCGCGCGCTGCAGACCCGGGCCGCGCTCGACGAACTGCTGGGCCGCCTGATCGCCACCGCCGACAGCCTCCCGCAGGGCGTGGCGGTCCCCATGTTCCTGAAGGTCGCGCCCGACCTCGAGGACGAGGAGATCGGCGCCATCGCCGACACCGTGGCCGCGCACGGCCTCGCCGGCGTCATCGTCTCCAACACCACCGTCAGCCGGCCGCCCCTGATGTCCCGGCACAGGGACGAGACCGGCGGCCTGTCCGGCGCGCCGCTCATGGCGCTGTCGACCGCCGTGCTGGCGCGGTTCCACGCCGCCGCGGACGGCCGCTTCCTCCTGATCGGCGCCGGGGGAATCGGCTCGGGCGCCGACGCCTACGCCAAGATCCGCGCGGGCGCGGCCGCCGTGCAGCTCTATTCGGCCCTGGCCTACGAGGGTCCCGGACTCGTCCGCCACATCAAGCGCGACCTGGCCGCCCTCCTGCAGGCCGACGGCTTCCTGTCCGTGGCCGAAGCGGTGGGCGCCCGCTAGTTCGACCGCGCAGTCTAGCCGCCGGCCGCGTGGCGCATTAAGTCGAAAGGACAATGGCGGAGCGACCGAGCGAGGCTTTCGAGCGGATCAGGCGCCGCCTCATCTGGCCCGGCGGCCTTTCCGCTCGCCTGCTGGTCCTCACCGTCGTGTTCGCTGCGCTGGGCGGGGCCATGGCGATCCCGCCCGCCATGGCCGCCTACGAACAGCAGTGGCTGCTCGACCGGGTGCGGGCCGCCGAGCTGGCGTCCCTCGCGCCCGAGGTCGCTCCGGACCGCGTCGTGTCGGAACAGCTGAAGACCCAGCTGCTGGAGGGCGCGGGGGTCGAGATCGTGGCCGTCTCCATCGACGGGGCCCGCAGCCTCGTTTTCGCCGCCAACCGCCCCGCGCGCGCGCCCTATGTGGTGGACCTGCGCCCCCGCGCGGCCGGGCTGGCCCTGTTCGCGCCGTTCCAGACGCTGCTGGGCGAGGGCGGCCGCGTGCGCGTCGTCGCCGAGCCCCGCTTCCGCAAGGAGGCCGACTTCATCGAGTTCGTGGCCAGCGACACCGAGCTGAAGCGGGCGCTGGCCAGCTACCTCTGGCGGCTGGTGGCGATCGTGGCGGGCGTGTCGGCGCTGGCCGGGTTCGTGGTCTATCTCGCGCTGAACCTCTTCCTGGTCCGGCCCATGCAACGGATCACCTTCGCGATGGAGCGCTTCCGCGCCGATCCCGAGGATCCGGCCGCCCACATCCAGCTTTCGGGCCGTCGCGACGAGATCGGCCGCGCGGAAGCCGAGCTGGACCGGATGCAGGCGGACCTGCGCGCGGCCCTGCAGTCCCGGGCGCGCCTGGCGGCCCTGGGCGAGGCGGTGGCCAAGATCAACCACGACCTGAAGAACATGCTGACCTCGGCCCAGCTCGCCTCGGAGCGGCTGGCCGCGTCGAAGGATCCGACCGTCAGCCAGGCCCTGCCGCGCCTGGAGCGCGCGCTGGACCGCGCGGTCAAGCTCGCCGCCGACGTCCTGGTCTACGGCAAGACCGAGGAGGCTGCGCCCGAGCCCCTGGTCGTGCGCCTGGCCCCCGCCCTGAAGGAGGCCGCGGCCGAGGCGCGCCTGCCCGACTCCGGCGTGCGCCTCGTCTCGAAGGTCGCGGCGGCCGACCAGGTCACGGCCGACCCGGACCAGCTGCACCGCATCCTGGTGAACCTGCTGCGCAACGCCCGGCAGGCGATCGAGCACCAGGACGGCCGGGAGTCCCCGGGGCGCATCGAGGTGTCGCTGGAGACCGCGGGGGGATCCAGCCTCATCCGGGTGTCCGACAACGGTCCCGGCGTCCCCGAGCGCATCCGCGAGCGTCTGTTCCAGCCCTTCGCCGGCTCGGGCCGCCCCGATTCCACCGGCCTCGGGCTGGCGATCGCGCGCGAGCTCGCACAGGGGCACGGCGGGGACCTGACGCTGTCGGTGACGGGACCCGAGGGCACGGTGTTCGAACTGCGGCTTCCCGACGCGCCGCGCCCGCGGCCCCGCCCGCGCCGGACGAAGGCCGCAGCCTAGAGCCTCACCCGTTCAGACGGAACCGTCTGAACGGGAAAATGAGGCTCTAGATCAATAGTTTGAGCGCGTTCCGAAAACCGGTCCCCACTTTTCGGAACGCGCTCTAGCCGCCTCGCCTCAGCATCCAGCCGTCGACTACGGCGCGCGCGCCACGCCTTCGCGTCGGGGGTCGGCGCCGCCGCGCAGGCCCTGCGGGGTCACCTCGACGCCGTGCAGGCCCGACCCCTCGGCGCCGAAGCCCGAGGTCAGCTTGACGCCCTTGGCCTCGAGCCCCGCGCGCAGCTCGGGCGAGAACTTCTCGACCTCGGCGGCGTAGAAGCTGCCGCCCGCGATGAGGTTCGGAAGCGCGATCGCGTCGGCCATCGGCATCTTCCAGTCCAGCACGCCCACCAGCGCTTTCAGGGTGTAGGCCAGGATCGAGGGGCCGCCCGGCGAGCCCACGGCGGCGACGAAGCGGCCCTCGCGGTCCAGCACGATGGCCGGCGACATCGACGAGCGCGGCCGCTTGCCGGGCGCCACCGCGTTCGCCGCCGGGGCGCCGTCGCGGTCGGTCGGCGTGAACGAGAAGTCGGTGAGCTGGTTGTTGAGGAAGAAGCCGCCCACCATCCGGCCCGATCCGAAGACGCTCTCCACGGTCGTCGTGATCGAGGCCACGTTGCCCCACCGGTCGACCACGACGAAGTGGCTCGTCCCCGAGACCTCCCGGGTGGCGTCCGGGGCGCGCGGGCCCGCGCCGCGGGGTTTGCCGGGCGCGACGGTCGCCGCCGCCACCGGCCCGATCAGCTTCGCCCGCTCGGCCACGTAGGCGCGGTCCAGCAGGCCTTCGGTGGGCACCTCCACGAAGTCGGGATCGCCGACGTAGCGGTCGCGGTCGGCGTACATCAGCCGGCTCGCCTGGCTGAACAGGTACCAGCCCTCCACCGTGTTCGGGTGGCGGGCGATGTCGGTGTTCTCGAGGATGCCCAGCGCCTCCAGGACCCCCGGCCCGCCCGCCGGGGCCGGCGGCAGGCAGACGACGTAGACGCGGTACGGACGGCACAACGCGGGGGAAGCCTTGGGCCTGTAGGCCTTCAGGTCCGCCAGGCTCAGCGCGCCGGGCATGGCGCCCTCGCGGACCTTGGCCACGATGGCCTCGGCGATCTCGCCCTCCAGCAGGGCCTTCGAGCCTTCCTTAGCGATCTTGCGCACGGTGGCGGCGTAGGCCGGGTTCCGCAGGATGTCGCCGGCCTGGATCTTCGTCCCGTCGGCCTTGGTGAAGTACTTCAGCGCATCGGGCTGGGCGGCCTGCGGCGCGCGGCTCGAGGCGGCGGCGGCCATCCGGTTCGGCACGGGGAAGCCCTGGTCGGCCAGGCGCTCAGCCTCGCCGAACAGATCCTTCCAGGCCAGCTTGCCGTGCGCCTTCTGCGCCATCTCCAGCATGGCGACCGCCCCGGGGGCGCCCGTCGACCGGCCCGAGACGATCGCGGCGCCCTTGTTCAGGGGCTGGCCGTTCTCGCCGTAGAACAGGGTGGGCGTCGCCGCGGCGGGCGCCGTCTCGCGGCCGTTGTAGGCGGTGACCGCCTTCGTGCGGGCGTCGTAGTAGACGAGGAAGGCGCCGCCCCCCAGGCCCGAGCTCTGCGGCTCCACGAGGCCCAGGACGGCCTGCACGGCCACCGCGGCGTCGGCCGCCGTGCCGCCGGCCCGCAGCACCTTCAGCCCCGCCTCGACCGCCATCGGATTGGCGGCGGCGACCATGGCCTTCGCGCCGGCGGGCGCCGCGGCCGGCTTCGGCGGCTGGGCGGTGGAGGCGTGCGGCAGGGCGCAGGCGGACAGGAGCGCGGCGAGCGCGAGCGGCAGGAACGACGGCTTCACGGGACGGGCAGGCTCCTCGGGCGCTTCGCGCGCGTGGTCGGCGGGAGACGCCACAAATCACGAGCCCAGGCCGGCGTCCATCCCGGCGGCCGTTCCCGCGTGGACAAGGCGCCGCGCCTCGTGCGACGTCGGCGCATGGTCGGAACAGGGGCGGGGGCGGGCCCGCGCAACCTCATCACGGATGTGGCGGGCCTGCGGGTGGGGCAGGCCGAGGATCTCGCCGTGCGCACCGGCGTCACGGTCATCCTGCCGGACACGCGCGCGGTCTGCGCCGCCGACGTCCGCGGCGGGGCGCCCGGGACGCGCGAGACCGACGCGCTCCAGCCCGAGAACCTGGTCGACGCCGTGGACGCGGTCGTCCTCTCCGGCGGCTCGGTCTACGGCCTCGCGGCGGCCGACGGCGTGACGGCCTGGCTGGGCGCGCGCGGCCGCGGCTTCGGCCTGGTGGAGGGCATCCCGAAGTCGCCCGTGGTTCCGGCCGCGATCCTGTTCGACGTGGCCAACGGCGGCGACAAGGGCTGGGGCGAGGCGCCGCCCTACCGCGACCTTGGCCGCCGCGCGGTCGAGTCGGCCGGCCCGGCGTTCGCCCTCGGTACGGCGGGCGCGGGGGCCGGGGCCATGGCCGGGACGCTGAAGGGCGGGATCGGGTCGGCCTCGGCGGTCACCGCGGACGGCTACACCGTGGGCGCCATCGTGGCGGTCAACAGCTGGGGCTCGGTGGTCGCGCCGGGCGGCCGGACCTTCTGGGCCGCGCCGTTCGAGGTGGGGACGGAGTTCGGCGGCCTCGGCCCGGGCGGGCTCGCCGGGCCCCCCGACGCCTGGGGCCCGGCCAAGCGGCCCTCCGAACAGCGCAACACCACCATCGCCTGCGTGGCGGTCGACGCGGCGCTGACGCCCGCCCAGGCGAAGCGGCTCGCGGTGATGGCGCAGGACGGCCTGGCGCGCGCCATCCGGCCCGTCCATGCGCCGTTCGACGGCGACGTGGTCTTCGCGCTCTCCACCGCCGCGCGGCCGCTGGCGGAGCCCGCGCCCTACACGCTCGCCCGCCTGGGCGCGCTGGCCGCCGACGTGCTCGCGCGGGCCGTCGCGCGGGGGGTGTTTGAAGCCACGCCGTGGCCGGATGCGTACGTGTCCTGCTGGCGGGACCTTCCGGCCTAGGTGGCCCCCTGCTAGTTTCGCGTAACGGGTTGTTTCAGGAGAGTTCCCCCATGCGTCCGGGTCTCAAGCTCGCCCTCGTCGCCGGCGTCGCCGCTTTCGCGTCCACCGCCACGGCCCAGCAGAAGGTGACCGGCCCCGTGGCCGTCTACTGGATGAGCGCCCAGACCCAGACCGGGTTCGGGATGCCGGCCATGGGCGGCGGCGGCCAGCCCGACGCGGGCGCCATGATGCGGATGATGATGGGCGGGGGCGGCGGCGCCAACAAGTCGCTCACCCTTCAGCTCGGCTCCAGCCAGACCGCCGCCGCGCCGCAGGCCGAGCACCTGCCGCCCAGCGCGCTGCAGGCCGGGGCCAGCCTGCCGCTGCTCACGCCGAAGACCGCGCCGACGCCGGTGGGCGAGCCGGGCCAGATCCCGCGCGAGTACCAGAAGCCGCGCGGCAAGATGCTGATCTTCTGGGGCTGCGGCGAGCGCGCCAGGCCCGGCCAGCCGGTGGTGATCGACTTCGCCCAGCTCGCCTCCAACCCCGCGGCCGCCGCCAATGCGTTCCGCGGCATCGACTTCCGCCCCATGCAGCCGCCGGCGCCCGGCCGCAACCGCACCTACGGCGAGTGGCCCAACGAGCGCACGCGCACCGCCGTGCCGTCCAACGGCTCGCTCGTGGGGCCGCACACCATCCAGGGCAACTACAGCCCCGAGATCAGCTTCATGCTGAACGCCGAGCAGGACTTCCTGGGCCCGCTCAACCTCAACACCAACGCCCGCAACGCCGCGGGCGGCGTCGACCTGGGCTGGAACCTGGTCGGCAACGCCCAGGCCTATCTCGCCACCGCGGTGGGCGGCGGACGCGACACCGTCGTGATGTGGACCTCGTCCGAGACCCAGGCCGCGGGCTTCCAGATGCCGGACTACCTCTCGGGCGGCGAGATCACCCGCCTGGTGGCCAACAAGACCCTGATGGGGCCCGCCACCCGCGCCTGCAAGGTGCCCAAGGAGGTGCTCGACGCCATGCCCGAGGGCGCGGGCCTCGTGCAGCTCGTGGCCTACGGCGGCGAGGCGAACTTCGTCCACCCGCCCCGGCCGGCGGACCCCAAGGTGACGTGGAACCAGCAGTGGGCCGTGAAGGTGCGCTACCGCTCGGCCACCGGCGGCATGCTGGGCATGGCCATGCCGCAGATGCCCGGCGGCCGCGCGGCGAACTACCCCGGCGCGCCGTCCGGCCAGCAGCCCCCGGCCCAGCCGCCCAAGCCGCCGTCCGCCGGCGACATCCTTCGCAAGGGCATCCTGGGCGGCCTGCCGATCCCGCGGCCTTGAGGGCGCCGAAAAACCGCGCGGAGGGGGCTTGCGCTCCCTCCGCCCTCCCACTAGGTTCCGCGCCCTCGCCGAAAGGCCAGACGCGCCCGTAGCTCAGCTGGATAGAGCATCAGACTACGAATCTGAGGGTCGGACGTTCGAATCGTTCCGGGCGCGCCATTTCTTCCCATCGTCACCGACCGTCGCGGCGCTCGTGGGCCGCGCCGACGCCGTGCACCGAAAGCGCGGAGGCCGGGGTGCTCGCGATCGCGCCGATGTCATCCGGCGTGAAGTGATACAAAGCGAAATTGCGGCCCAGCACCTCCTGGGCAAGCAGCTGATTCTGGCTGAGTTCGGGCGCGTAGCCGAACTTGTCCTCGAACCTGAGGTCGCCACTGCGGCCGTCCGGGTACCAGTAGCTGTCCCCTGGAAGGGCGTCTCGCGCCCGGGGGCCGAACTCGCGGCGCTGGCCATTGATGGTGCTCCTGAGGTTGCCCAGCGCCTCGCCCAGGCGCCCCTTCGCCTTGAACGCAAGGCTATCGACCAGAGACGACCCAAGCTGTCCGCTGCTCCTCCCACGACACCGCCGGCCACAGCACTCTGTCCGGCCTGGTCGAACGCGAGGGGGCGTCCGTTCAAGACGTCCTGACTCGCGGATGTCACCCAGCCATCCAGGGTCCCCGCCCGTTGCGCTCCAAGCGGAAGGGCGACAACGCCTGCGACGCCTCCCAACGCCGCACCTCCGAGGTCTCCGGGCGACGATCGGCGGTTTGCGGCTGAATCGGACAAGACCTGCACTCCGGCCCCCGTCCCGGCGCCGGCGCCTAGCAGGGCAAGCATCTCATGGCGCGATAGGCGCGCTGCGCCCGGCAACCGGACCGAGGGAGCCCGCCCCCGCATCAGCGCAAGCACGACGGCCGCCGCTTGCCCGACTGCCTGCGCGGTCCGCCGATTTTCGGCGTCGTATCTGTTTCGTGCCTGCTCTCGAGCGTAGTTGGATCTGTAACGCTTCTCCCAGCCACCGATGCCTCCGGGCGCGACAAGCGCGTCCATGCCGGCGGCAAAGTGATCAATTCCCCCGAATGTCATGGTGTTCGCCGCAGCGCGGAACGCAGTCTCCACCTGCGATGCGGCTTCATGCAAAGCGCCAGTTACAGGCGCCATCCGAAAGGCGGGTGTCGCCGACGACTTTGGCGCGCGCACGCCACGATATGACCTCTGAGCCATGCAGAACCCTCCTCGCGGTGACCTGGGGCGCGACGGTCGGCCGCCGCACCAGCCCAAGCTTAGCCCCAGCGGTCAAGATGGAAAGAACAAAAAAAGAACAAAAAGCGCTTGCTGTTGGCTGATGTTCGACCATTCTTCTGCCTCCCATCAGCTCGGCTTTGACCCCTTAAGGTGGAGGCGCCCGGTGCATTCGTTCTCAATCTGGCATGTGCTAACGGTCCTGCTCGCCTTCAGCGTGGTCATACCTACTGCGCGGGCGTTGCGGCGGGCGGGGCTGAGTCCCTGGTGGGCCATACTCACCCTGATCCCCGTGGTCAGCTGGTTCGCAATCTGGGCGTTCGGCTACGTCCGCTGGCCGAAAGTCGACCCGGCGACGTGATCCACGTGGCGGGGTCGGGACCCGCTTAGCGCGGATGCGGGCGCTGCAGGTTCGCATCCCGCAACCGTCCATGGCCCAGGTCGCCGCGACTTGGCTGCAAGGGCGGCGCCGCGGCAAAGCTGAACGCCGCAATCCGCGCGCCCTCCGTGTCCTCTTGGACGGCCGTCAGTTCGATGTACTTCCAGACGGACGCCAGGCACACGGCGGCGGCGTCGGTCGCGGACGGCGGCAACAGCAGGCTGAGACTGATGTCCCAATCCCGCGACGCCGGCTCATAGTGGAGTTGGCCCACACCCAGGAGCGCGCCAGGGCCGATCTTCAGGTTCGGGGTAGGTGAGATCCAGATCCGGGCGCGTTCCCCTCGGCTGTGATCCAGCGCCCGGCCCCGGATGTCGAAGCTCGGCGAATAGCTGAGGCCCCCTTGAAAACTGTACTTCCGGGGGGAGCGGCTCGGCCAGGGCCCCAGGTGCTGCCACCGCTCCCAGGCTTCGATCTCGATCACGAGGCGTCCAGCGTCCGGCAGGGCCTTGTCGGCTTCACTCGGCATCGGCCCAGGATCGCAGGTTCGGGTGGATATCGGCCGCGAAGCTGTAGCTCTCGACCTTGGCGCTCCGGGGACCCTCGTCGAACGTCCCGATGTCCAGGTGTCTCCAGGCGGAGGCCAGGGAGGTCGCGGTCGCGGCAACAGCCTCCTCGGGCAGCATCAGGGTCGCCTCGAAGTCGATCTCGCCGCCAGGTGCGAGCACGTTCAGGCGGCCCACCTGCTGCAGTCCTCCGCGGCCGAAGCGGACCCGGGGGCCGAACGGCGAGAGGGTGACGGTCATCGACTTGCCGCGCAGCGCCTTCGGCGCGCGGACGCGGGCGCGGATCGTGAAGTCGCGGCCGTAGTCCAGTCCCGGGAAGGGCGCCTTGGGTCGCGTCGCCTTCGGATCGACGGCGACGCGCAGGTTCCAATTCCAAGTCAGGATGTAGAGCAGGATCCGCCCGTCGAAAAAATCGGGATCGAGCGCGGCGTTCGGAGGAGCCTCGGGCACCTCGGTGCTCGTACTCTTTTTGTTCCCATCTGGCAACCGCCCGTTTCCCCAGTCCGCGCGGCTCGCCTAGAAAGGCGGCGATGAGTTCCCAGCCCTCAGACCTGCGCGGCCGCCTGGCGATTCTGCACCCGCCGGGGCGGCTGGCGCTGGGGCCCAATCCGTTCGGCAAGGACGTGGCGAACGCCCAGCTCTGGCAGGCGCTGGCGCGGCACGGGGGCTATACGCGGATCGACATGCTGGGGCTCGCGCCGTTCGATCCGGCGCCGCTGGGGGACGAGCTGTTCGGGGCGCACCCGCGCCGCACGCTGATCGCCGGCGGCCTCGTCGCGCATTCGCGGGCGCCGGCCGAGGCCGGGACGCTGCTGCGCGGGCAGCCCGACCTGTACGACCTGGCCTGGCATCGCCGCCGGCGCCACGGGAGCGACCGCGCCTACAGCCTCGTCGGCCTGATCCACACGCTCGCGCCGCCGGCCATGCGCCAGATCATCGCCAACACCCAGGTCGCGCCCATGCATCCCTGGGACGCGCTCATCTGCACCTCGCCCAGCGTGCGCGAGAACCTCGAGGCGATGTTCGAGGGCTGGGGCGAACACCTGGCGCAGCGGACCGGCGGCCAGGCGCCGCCGCGGCCCGCGCTGCCCGTGATCCCGCTGGGTGTGGAGGCCGAGCGTTTCGCCGCCCTGGCCGACCGGCCCGAGGCCCGGGCCCGCCGCCGGGCCGAGCTGGGCCTGGCCGACGACGACGTCCTGGTGCTCTGGGTGGGGCGGCTCTCGTACTACGAGAAGGCGTTTCCCCAGGCCATGTTCACGGCGGTGCAACGGGCCGCCCAGGCCGCCCGCGGCCGTGTCGTCTTCGCCCTGGCGGGCTGGTTCCCGGGTCCCGACGACCGCGGCTACTACGAGGCCGCCGCCCGCGCCCACGCGCCGGGCCTCGACGTCCGCTATCTCGACGGCAACGACGCCGTCCTGCTGGGCGACCTGTGGGCCAGCGCAGACGTCTTTCTCTCGCTGGTCGACAACATCCAGGAGACCTTCGGCATCACGCCGCTGGAGGCCATGGCCGCGGGGCTGCCGGTGGTGGCCAGCGACTGGGACGGCTACCGCTCGACCGTCCGGGACGGCGTCGAGGGGTTCCTGATCCCGACGCTCGGGGGGCCGGCCGGCGGCGGCCTGGGCGCCGCGCTCGTCGAGCGCCACACCCTCGAGGGGGCGTCGTACCAGGCCTACGTCGGATCGGTGGCCCAGCACACGGCGGTCCACGTCGGCCGCGCGGCCGAGGCCCTGACTGCCCTGGTCCGCAGCCCGGACCTGAGGCGCCGCATGGGCGCGTCCGGCCGCGCGCGCGTCCGCGAGGCCTTCGACTGGCCGGTGGTGGCGCGGCAGTACCACGACCTGACCGACGCGCTGGCCGTGGTCCGGGCCGAGGCGGCGGAGCCTGGGGCGCGCCCGCCGGCCGACCCGGTCAAGGGCGACCCCTTTGCGGGCTTTGCCGGTTTCCCGTCCCACCGCCTGACGCTGGACACGCGCCTGGCGGCCGCGCCCGGCGCCGACGCCGCAGGCATCCTGGGGGCCGCCGCGGTCGCCCTCGACGTCGCATTCCCGAACTTCCGCGCGCCGCCCGAGCTTTGCGCGCGCGCCTTCGGGATCATCGCCGAGCGGTCGGGCGCCACCGTGCGCGAGGTGCTGACGGAGTTCCCGACGCCCGAGCGCCGCGCGGTGGAGCTGGGTCTCGCCTGGCTCGCCAAGCTGGGCTTCGTCGACTGGCTCTAGAGACCTAGCGCAGCGAGTCCGGCACGAGGCCGCCGTTCTCGGCCAGCTTCCGCATCACCGCCTTGTGCAGCCAGATGTTCATCGAGGCGCTGTCGCCGGTATCGCCCGTGTAGCCGAGCTCGCTGGCGAGTTCCTTGCGGTTGGCCAGGCTGGAGTCGATCGACAGCAGCTTCAGGAGGTCGACGATCGAATGGCGCCAGTCGAGCGACTGGCCCGCGTCCTGCGCCATGACGCCCAGCACCGCCTCCACATCCACCGCCGGGGCGGGGGCGGCGGCCTGGGCGGCGGGCGCCGTCTGGGCCGTGGGGCTCGCCGGGACGGCCGCCGGACGCGACTGAGCCGCGGGGGCCGCCGGGGGCGCGGCCTGCGCCTTCGGGTGGCGGAAGATCTTCGACATGATGGTCCCGAACACGCTCATCTGGGCTTACTCCTGACTGGAGCAGCCTCAACGCCGCGGCGGGGCGTTGGATGCGCCGGGGCGGCGGCGGGTCAGGCCTTGAGGAGCTGGTCCACCTTGCGGATGTCCACCACCTCGGAGGCGACGCCGCCTTCCATCCGCATCACCTTGTTGCAGTAGAGCTTCAGCAGCGGCAGCTCGTGCGTCGCCAGCACGAGGATGCCGGCGCGCTCGACCAGGTTCAGCAGGCGCTTGTGGGCCATCTTCTGGAAGTCGGCGTCGCCCACGGCGATCCACTCGTCCATGAGCAGCACGTCGGCCTCGACCGCCGTCGCCGCGGCGAAGGCCAGGCGGCCCTGCATGCCCGCCGAGTAGGTCTTCACGGGCATGGCCAGGAACGGCCCCAGGCCGGTGAACTCGGCGATCTCGTCCATGCGCGCCTCGATCTCGCGCGAGGACAGCCCGGCGATGCGGCCGCGCAGGCGGATGTTGTCGTAGCCGGTGGCCGTGGGATCGATGCCGAGCGAGAGGTCGAGCAGGGCGGCGATGCGGCCGTGCACGTCGATCGTGCCCTCGTCGGGCTCGTAGGCCCCCGACAGCGCCCGCAGCAGGGTGGTCTTGCCCGAGCCGTTGTGGCCGATCAGCCCCAGCCGGTCGCCGGCCTTCAGCTCCAGGTTCACGCCGTCCAGCGCAGTGACGTCCGTCACGCCGGCGTGGCGCCCCAGGGCGCCGCCCACGCTGACGGCCCGCGCCAGCGCCTTCTTCAGCGACTTGGCGTCGGCCCCGTAGACCGGGAAGCGGATCGTCAGGTCGGTGCAGCGGATGGAGGCCGTGGTCATGGGGCGGCGGTCATAGGTAGTGGACGATGCGGCGACGGGTGCGGGCGAAGATCAGGAAGGTCGCGCCCCAGCCCAGCACGGCCATGCTCACCAGGACCACCCAGGTGTGGGCCAGCACCGGCTGGCCCATGAGCGGGCCGCGCACCGCCTGCAGCAGGTGGTAGAAGGGGTTCAGGTCCAGGTAGACCTGATGCTTGCCGAAGCGGTCCGGCAGCCAGAACACCGGCGTCATGAAGATCGCGAACTGCATCACCGACCCCACGATCTGCGGGATGTCGCGGTAACGGGCCGAGGCGATGCCCGCCAGCAGCGACACCCAGCTCGCGTTCAGCAGCATCAGCAGGATGCCGGCCAGCGCCAGCGCCGGGTCGGCGACCTTCCAGTAGCCGCCGAAGATCAGCACGGCGACCACGATCACCAGGTGATGGCCGAGGTTGATGAGGTTCCGGAACACCGTGCGCCACACGAAGGTGAGCATCGGCAGCGAGGTCTGGGAGAGCATCCCCGAGGCCTGGACGAAGGTGTCGCAGCCCTCGTTGATCGTCCCGGTCATGACGCCGAAGAAGACGATGCCCAGGGCCACGTAGGGCAGGAACTGTTCCAGCGGCAGGTTGAAGAGGCTGGCGTAGAGGAAGCCGATCCCGAGGACCATCAGGCCCATCGAGAGCGTGATCCAGAACGGGCCCAGGACCGAACCGCGGTAGCGCGAGGCCACGTCGTGGGTCGCCAGCGACCAGGCGAGCCCGAGGCGCGCGAACGAGTTCCGGAGGTCCCTGAACGCCATCTGCAGCTGGAACAGCGCGCCGCGCCGTCCGGTCCGCAGCATGTGGGTGGCGGTTTCCATGACCTCTCCGACAACAGCCGCGCGAGGTATCAGCCGGCCTATCGCGGCGCAAGGACGCCGCCCGGCCGGCGTGGGGGCGGGGGCGGCGGATCACCGCGCCTTCAAGCCGGCGGACTTCCATGTTAGCCCGGCGTCGTGCCCCGAAGCGCGACCGCACGTCCGCCCGAGATTCCCGCCCGCATGGCGGCCGGCCTGCCCGCGCTGTCGCTGGAGGAGGCCGGCGTCTGGCTGGTCGTGCCCTGCTACCGCGTGAAGAGCCATATCCTGCGCGTCATCCGCAAGACCCCGGCGTGGTTCGAGGGGATCGTCTGCGTCGACGACGCCTGCCCCGAGAACTCCGGCGACTTCATCGAGGCGAACAACACCGATCCTCGGGTGCACGTCGTGCGGCTCTACAAGAACCAGGGCGTGGGCGGGGCCACGCTGGCCGGCTACGCCGAAGCCGCCCGGCGCGGGGCGCGGGTGATGGTCAAGGTGGACGGCGACGACCAGATGGACCTCGGCTACGCCGCCCAGCTGGTCGCGCCCATCCTCCTGGGCGAGGCCGACTACGCCAAAGGCAACCGCTTCACCTCGATCAGCCACCTCACCACCATGCCGACCGTGCGGGTGCTGGGAAACGCGATGCTCAGCTTCGCGGCCAAGCTGTCGACCGGCTACTGGAACCTGTTCGACCCCACCAACGGCTACACCGCGATCGAGGCCAACGTCGCTCGCCTGGTCATGGAGAAGCGCGTCAGCCGGCGGTTCTTCTTCGAGACCGACCTGCTCTACCACCTGGGCACCCTGCGCGCGGTCGTCCGCGACGTGCCGATGCCGGCCCGCTACGCCGACGAGGTGTCGAACATCCGCATCGGCGCCATCCTCGGGCCGTTCGCGTTCAAGCACCTGCGCAACTTCGCCCAGCGGGTGATCGGCCAGTACTTCGTCCGCGACTTCAACGCCGCCTCGGTCGAACTGGTGTTCGGGATGCTCTTCTCGTTCTTCGGCGTGGCCTATGCGCTCAGCTACTTCGCCAACCGCATCCCCGGCCAGGCGGCCTCGGCCGGCGTGGTCATGCTGGCCGCCCTGCCGGTCATCCTGGGCGCGCAGTTCCTGCTGCAGGCGATGAACTTCGACGTGCTGAACGTGCCGCAGCGGCCGATCCATCCCTACCTCGCCGTCCTGCGGGAGCTCGAGACCGACGACCCCGACGCCGCGGAGCCCCCGCCGTGACCCCCCGCGACATGGCGCTGTGCAGCGTCTTCGCCGTGGCGCTGCCGATCGGCCAGATGCTCTTCAAGTGGGGCGCGGTCTACAACGAGCGGCTGTCAGGGCCCTTCCTCGCGCGGGTGCTGGTGAACGGGCCGCTGATCGGCGCCTTCGCCTGGTACGCGCTCACCGCGCTGCTGTGGTTCTACGTGCTCACCCGCGTGCCGCTGTCGCTGGCCTACGCCTTCTCGCTGGTCGGGTCCTGCCTCGTCCCCCTGGCCGGCTGGCTGGTGTTCAAGGAACAGGCGTCCTGGACCATGGTCGCGGGCTACGCGCTGATGCTGGCGGGGCTCTTCCTCGTGGTGCGGCCGGCGTGACCGGCGCAGCGCGCTGGAGCTACTGGGCCGTCCTGGCCGGCGGCTGGGCGCTGGTCCTGTGGCTGAACCTGCCGGGCCATCTCACGGTCGATTCGGTGCTCGCGCTGCACGAGGGCCGGTTCGGGGTCCGCACGACCTGGAACCCGGCGCTGTTCGGCTGGCTGCTCGGCGCGCTCGACGGCCTCCATCGCGGCACGGCGCTGGCGGTGGCGCTGAGCGCGCTCCTGGTGTTCGGCGGCTGGGCCCTCCTGGCCCTCGCGCGGCCGCGGACGAGCTGGGCCGCCCCGGCGGTCGCGCTGGCGGCGCTCGCCCTGCCGCAGGTGATGCTCTACCCGGCCATCGTCTGGAAGGACGTCTGGTTCGCCAACTGCGCCCTCGCGGGGTTCGCCGTCCTGGCGTTCGGCCTGCGCGCCGGCCGGGCGTCCTGGGTCAGCTTGGCCCTGGCCGCGCTGCTGTTCGCCGCCGCGGGCCTGCTCCGCCAGAACGGGCTGATCCTGGCCCTGCCGGCCGCGCTCGCCGTCGCCTGGGGACTCGCCGGCCGCGGCTGGCGCAGGAGCCTCGGCCTCGCCGGCGGCTGGCTCGTGGCGGTCGCCGCGCTGACGCTCGCGCTCAGCGCCGTCGCGCGGCCTCAGGGCGCCGGCGCCCCGGACAACGCGGGCGAGAAGGGCCTCCGCCTGCTCGCCACCTACGACCTCGCCGCCGCGGCGCACCTTCAGGCCGGCCGGCCCACGCCGCGCATCGACGCGGTGGCGCCCGACGTCGGCGCCTACCTGCGCGCCAACGCCGACCGGCTCTATGCGCCCGAGCGGGTGGACGTGCTCACGGCGGACGCGACGCTCGCGGCCGGGCTCAAGCGGGTGCCGCGCGACGTCATCCGCGCCGAATGGCTCGACCTCGTCACCGGCCAGCCCGGGCTGTGGCTGCAGGCCCGCCTGCTCGCGTTCCGCCAGGTCGCCGCGACGCCCGTCATCGACCGCTGCCTGCCCGCCACCGTGGGGATCGAGGGCCCGCCCGCCACCCTGGCGGCCCTCGACATGCCGGCCCGCCGCGACGCCCGCGACGTGCGGCTCTACAACTACCTGACCTGGTTCCTGGACACGCCGGCCATGTCGCACCTGGCGTATGGCGCGGCGGCGGCCGCGGTGATGATCCTGCTGCTGATCCGGCGCGATCCCGCCGACCTCGCCATCGCCGCCTTCATGGCCGGCGCGCTGGGGTTCGCGGCCAGCTTCCTCGCGATCTCGATCGCCTGCGACTACCGCTACCTCTACGTGCTCGACCTCGCGGCGATCACGGGCGTCGTCTACCTGGCCCTGGACCCGCGGCTCAGGTCTCGAGGGCCGCGTTCAGCTCGGCGTCGATCTGGGTGAGGAGGGTGTGCGCGGCCTCGAGCCGCCGCAGGTCGGCCCGCCAGCCTTCCTCCAGCACCCGGCGCTGCTTCTCCATCTCGGCGCGAAGCTCCGCCTGAAACGATTCCGCCGCGGCCAGCCGGTCGCGGGTGTCGCGGAGCTCCGCGCGGGCGGCGGACAGGTCCCGCGCCTGCGGGGTGACCAGCGCGCCGACGTCCGCCGCGTGCGCGGCCAGGCGCTGCGCGGCGCCCTCCAGCAGGCCGTCGTCCGGCTCGCCGCCTGCAGCCTTCGCGGCGAACCAGTCGTAGGCGTCCTGGGCGATCGCGCCCGCCCAGCCCAGCTCCGCCAGCCGCGCCTCGCCGGCGTTGTGGCGCAGGTCCGGGGTCAGGAACCGGTCGATCTCCTGCCCCGCGGCCGCGGTCAGCTTCGGCAGCTTCGCCCCGTGCGCCGCCTCGATGCGCTTCACCTCCGCGCGCCAGTCGGCCAGCAGGGCGTCATAGGCCACGAACGCCCGGGGCAGGTCGCGGGTGTAGGCCTCCGCCGCCAGCATGTAGGCCGTCCAGACCAGCACGGACTTCTCGTCGGTGAACCCGTCCCGCCGCCGCAGGGATCCCGCCACGGCCAGCGGGTGGCGCACGGGAATCACGCACCGCGCCGAAACGCCCTTCTGCCCCATCAGCGCGCGCCAGAACGGCAGCAGCACCGTGGCGCGGGGGTCCTTCATGAGCGGGTGCGGCGCGTCCGCGAACTCCTCGTCGAACAGGTCGGCGCCGCGCGCCAGCCAGCCCTTCTCCTCGTCCGGCGGCAGCGGCCGGAACGGGTAGGCGAACGGGTCGTCCCAGGCCGAGCCGGCGGCCCGCAGGCGCTCGTCGTTGAAGAGCGCGATCTTCCAGGGCTCGAAGTAGCCCTTGGCGTTGTGCTCGTCGCCCGGCATCACGTTCGCGGGCAGGTCGCAGCCGGCCAGGGCCAGCAGCTGGGTCACCGCGGAGGTTCCCGAACGGTGCATCCCCAGCACGAGGTAGGCCGTGCGCGTCGCAGTGGTCTCGCTCATCGCCTGCGCGTGGTAGGGGCGCGGACGGCCCGCGGCAAGCGGTTGATCCCCACTGGCAACTGTTGCACACCACCCGCGCCCGCCGCCGCAAGGATCCCGAAGACCCGATGCCCACCAGGGCCACCGCCCGCAGACGGCCGGAGCCGGAAGACGTCCTGAGGGTGATCTCGCCCGCGTTCGATCCCGACTTCTACCGCGCGATCTACACCGACCTCCCGGCCGACATGCCGCCGCTCTGGCACTACCGCATGGCGGGCTGGCGCGAGGGCCGCGATCCTGCGCCGTGGTTCTCGGCGCCCGACTACCTGGCCGACAATCCGGAAGTGCAGCGCGCCGGGTGGGAGCCCCTACACCACTACCTGTCGCGTGGCCGGCGCGAAGGCCGCGAGGTCCGGCCGTCGCGATGGGCGGCCCGGTACTTCGGCGAGACCGGCTGGTCGCCCCCCGCCTGGAGCTTCAAGAGCTTCGGCGCGACCCCGGCGCCCGCGGCGGCTCGGCCCGCGATCCCGCTCAACGAGCAGGAGACCGCGATCGCCGCCGAGTTCGACGCCGCCTTCTATCTCGCCGCCAACCCCGACATCGCCGCGGCCGGCATGGACCCGCTGCGGCACTTCCTGCGCACCGGGTGGCTCGAGGGTCGCGATCCCAACCCGCGATTCTCGGTGCGCGACTATCTCGAACTGCACCCGGACATCGCTGCGGCGGGCGTGAACCCGTTCGCCCACTTCCTGCTGGCCGGGCGGGCCGAGGGGCGGGCGGCGCGGCACGATCTCGGGTTCCGCTACGACGTCCTGTCGCGGCTGAAGTCGCCCGAGGACAGGATCGCCGAGTCCGTCGGGGCGTCGGCCGCCCAGCGGGCCGATCCGCCGGAGCGCCTCGCCGCGCCGCTGGCGGCGGTGCGCGACCTGCACCTGACCTTCAGCCACGACGACTACATCGAGCATTCCGGCGGCCTGCAGTCGTGCCTGCGCCGCGAGTCGGCGCGTGTCGCCCAGCTCGGCCGCGACCACCTGCACCTCTTCCCCGCCGCCGCCTGGCCGTCGGTGCGCGCGGCGGGCGAGCCCGGACCGCTGGGCGCCCTGCTCAACGGCCGTCGCCTGGGCGTGTTCGCGCCCGAGACGGTGCGCGAGGTCCTGTCCCGCGCCGCGCCCGCCGGCCGCCGCAGCTTCGCCGTCCACAGCCTCCTCGGCCACGAACCGGACGCCACCGCCGACATCGTCGAGGCGCTGGGCCTGCGCGAGGGCTTCTTCTGGCTGCACGACTTCGCGAGCATCTGCTCGGGCTTCCACCTGCAGCGCAACGACGTCGAGGACTGCGGCGCGCCGGCGCCCGGCAGCGCCGCCTGCACGGTCTGCGCCTACGGCCCCACGCGGGCGCGCCACCTGGCCGCCCACGCGCGCCTCTTCGAGCGTCTGCGGCTGACCGTCGTCGCGCCGTCGCAGACCACGCTCGACTTCTGGTCCGACCGCGGGCTCCTGAAGGCCGAGGCGGCGGTGGTGCTGCCGCACGCCCGCCTGGTCGCGCCCCGACCCGCCGCGGAGCCGGCCGCCGGCCGCCCCTTCCGCCTCGCCTACCTGGGGATGCCCCAGCCGCTGAAGGGCTGGCCCATCTTCCGCGAACTCACCCAGGCCTTCGCGGGCGATCCCCGCTATGAGTTCCTGCACCTCGGCGGGCGGCCCGACCCCGGCGCCTACGCCCAGTTCCATCGAGTCATCGTCACGCCCGAATGGCCGACGGCGATGCAGGACACCCTCACCGAGCTGGAACCCGACGCCGCACTCATCTGGCCGCTCTGCCGCGAGACCTTCTCGTTCACCGCCTACGAGGCGGCCGCGGCCGGCGCCGCGGTGGTCACGGGCCCCGACAGCGGCAACGTCGCCGCCTTCGCCGCGGATCCGCGGCGCGGCCGCGTCCTGGCCGACGAGGCGGCGCTGTTCGACGCCTTCGCCACCGGCGAGATCCTGGCGCTCTCCCGCGGGGCGCGGCAGGCCGAGGTGTTCGACATCGCCTACAGCGGCATGACCGGCGACCTCGTCGCGGAGGCGCCGTGATCGGGCTCGTGCGCCGCATCGCCGCGCGGGCGCTGCGCCGCGACGGCGGGGAACGCCGCGCCGTGGCCGCCGCGTTCGACCGTGACTGGTACCTGACCACCAACCCCGACGTGGCCGCCAGCGGGGCCGATCCCCTGGCCCACTTCCTGGATCATGGCTGGCGCGAGGGGCGGGACCCGTCGCCCCGGTTCTCCATCGACGAGTACCTCGAGAACAACCCCGACATCGCGGCCGCCGGGATCAACCCCTTCGTCCACTGGCTGCAGCATGGCCATGCCGAGGGCCGGCCCACGCCCAACGCCCTCGGCTTCCGGCAGCAGGTGATCCGGCGGCTGAAGCCGGTGGACGAGCAGGTCGAGGCCGTGCTGCAGGCGCAGCGGACCATGGCCCTGGCCTCGGCCGACGCCCTCTCCGCCGCACTGGGCAAGGCGCGCCACGGGCTGGCCGGCCTGCACCTCACCTTCAGCCACGACGACTACCGCACGCGCGTCGGCGGCATCCAGCTCTGCATCCACGTCGAGGCGCGCGAGGCCGCAGCCCGCGGGCGCGACCACCTGCACCTGCGACCCGCCGCGCTCTGGCCGGTCGTGCGCGCGCCGGGCGAGGAGGGGCGGCTCGAGGTCGTGCTCAACGGCCAGACGCTGGGCGTCCACGGGCCGGCGGCGATCGCCCAGGCGCTGGCGCGCTGCGGCGCGAAGGGCGGCTCTTTCGCCATCCACAGCCTGCTGGGCCACGACGCGGCGGAGACGGCGGCCATCGCCGAGGCGGCGGGACTTCGGGCCGGTTTCCTCTGGCTGCACGACTACGCGAGCCTCTGCGCCGGCTTCCACCTGCTGCGCGACGGCGTCGAGGACTGCGCCGCGCCGCCGCCCGACAGCGCGGCCTGCGGCATCTGCGTCTACGGCCCGGCCCGGACGCGCCACCTCGAGGCTCACGAGGAGCTGTTCCGCCGCCTCGACCTGACGGTGGTGAGCCCCGCGCAGGGCACGCTCGATTTCTGGCGCGCCGCCTGGGACTTTCCGGCCGCCGGCCATGTCGTCCATCCGCACGCGACGCTCGCGCCCCGCGGTCTGGCGGCGGTTGCGAAGGCCGGCCCGCTGCGCGTCGCCTTCGCCGGCCACACGGCGGCTCACAAGGGCTGGCCGCTGTTCCGCGACCTCGTCCTGCAGCACGAGAAGGACGCCCGCTACGCGTTCCTGCACCTGGGCGCGCAGCCCGAGAAGGGGCTGCCTCTCGCGTTCCACGAGGTCCGCGTGGGGCCCGACAATCCGCAGGCGATGCGAGAGGCGCTGGAGCGGCTGGAGGTCGACGTCCTGCTGCACTGGCCGCTCTGGCGCGAGACCTTCTCGTTCACCGTCTACGAGGCGGTGGCCGCGGGATGCGCCGTCGTCACCGGTCCCGACAGCGGCAACGTCGCGGCGGTGGTCGGGGCGGACCACGGCTGGATCCTGCCGGAGGCGGAGGTCATGCAGGCCTTCGCCGACGGCCGCGTGACCGAGCTTTCCCGCGCCCGCCGCCGTCCGATGCTCTACGATCTCAAGCTGAGCGGCATGACGCTCGATCTGGTTCCCTGATGAAAGTCCTCGTCTACACCAGCTTCACGTTCTCGTACCTGAACCGCGCGCGAGTGCTCTTCCAGACGCTGCGCCGCTTCCATCCCGACTGGGAGCTGGCGGCCCTGATCACCGACAGGCCGCCGCCCGGCTTCGACTTCGACCCGGCGGACGAGCCCTTCGACCGGCTGGTGTGGGCCAGCGACCTCGGCATCCCCGATTTCCAGGGCTGGCTCTTCAAGCACGACGTCGTCGAGGTGTGCACGGCGGTGAAGGGTCCGTTCCTGCACCAGGCGTGCGGCTGGGGCTTCGATGCGGTGATCTACCTCGACCCTGACACGGCGCTCCTGGGCAGCCTGGACCCGCTCGTGGACTGGCTCCAGGACCACGACATCCTGCTCACGCCCCATCTCACCGAGCCCAACGACGACGAGATGGCGATCCTCGACAACGACATCTCCACCCTGAAGACCGGCATCTTCAACCTGGGCTTCGTCGCCATCCGGACGAAGGGGGAGGGGGCCCGCTTCGCGAAGTGGTGGAACGACCGCCTGCTCAAGTACTGCTACGACGACATCCCCAACGGCCTCTTCGTGGACCAGCGGTGGTGCGACCACGTCCCGGCGCTCTTCGACCGCCTGAAGATCATCCGCGACCCGGGCTACAACGTCGCCAGCTGGAACCTCTCGACCCGGAAGGTCTCGGTGGAGAAGGACGGCCGCATCACGGTCAACGGACACCCCCTGCGATTCTGGCACTTCACCAAGCTGGGACCCATCGGCGACACCATGACCAAGCGCTATGCGGGCCGGAACTTCCAAGTCTACGAGATCTGGGCCTGGTACAAGCGCGAGGCCGCCGCCGCCACCGACGCGGCGATCCCCGAGCGCTGGTGGGCCTACGGGACCTACGAGGACGGCAAGCCCATCGCCAAATCGGAGCGCGTGCTCTATCGCCAGCGCCAGGACCTCCAGGACGCCTTCAAGAACCCCTTCGCCTCCGGCCGCGGCAGTTTCCAAGAATGGCTCGAACACGAAGGCGCGTGACGCCGGACGCGCCCCCGGCGCAAGATTCCGACCCGAACGGCGCGCTGCTCGAGAAGGCCCGCGCGGTCGGTGAGAAGGTCGCGCGCCTGAAGCGCGACTTCGAGGGCGCGCACCGGCTGGCCCACGACGCCCAGGTGCGTGAGGCGCTGACGCGCACCGAGCTCTCGCTCGCGCTCCACGAATCGCTGGCGGCCCGCGCCGAGCTGGAGGCCCGCGTCCGCGCGCAGGCGCTCGCCGCCTTCCGCGCCCGGCGCCCGCAGAGCCGTCGGCGGCGCAACCGCATCTCGCGCGCGGTCGACCGGCTGCTCGCCCGGTTCGGATCGGGCGGGCAGGCGCTGGTGATCGCCCGCAGCGGCGTCTGGCGGGGAACGGGACGGCCGCTGCACGATCTTCGCCACATGGCCGCCTATGCCCGCCGCCGGGCCCGGCCCGACGTCGCCCCGCTCGCGCCGGTCGATCAGGCCTGGTACCTGGAAACCTACCCCGACGTGGCCGCGCGCCGGATGGCCCCGCTGGTCCACTACCTGGTCTCGGGCGACCGCGAGGGCCGGGCGCCCAGCCCGCTCTTCGACGGCGCCTGGTACGCGCGCCAGGCGGGCCAGGACCTGGCGGCGACCGGGCTCTCCCCGCTGGAGCACTACCTGCGCTCAGGCGCGGTCCGGGGACTCTCGCCGCATCCCCTGTTCGACGTGGGGCACTACCTGGCCCAGGCGCCGGTGCTGGAGCCCGGCGACGACCCGCTGTCGCACTACATGCGCGAGGGCGGCTACGTCGGCCTCTCGCCGCACCCGGCCTTCGATCCGGCGTGGTACCAGCGCCAGGCCGGCGCCGCCATGGCCGGCCGGCCCGCCCTGCTGCACTACCTGGGCGGGGGCTGGCGCGAGGGGCTGTCGCCGCACCCGCTGTTCGATCCGGCCTGGTATCTGGAGCAGAACCCGGAGGTGGCGGCCGCCGGGATCGAGCCGTTCAGCCACTTCATGGCGTTCGGCGGCTTCGAGGGCGCCAGTCCCAGCCCCTGGTTCGATACCGCCCACTACGTGGCCGCGCGCGGGGAGGCCCTGCCGCCGGGCGTGAACCCGCTGACCGACTACCTGCAGGGCGGCGCGTGGGCCGTGGGCGAGGCGCGTCCCGGCCTGCCGACGGCCGCCTACCTCGCATCCCGCCCGGAGCTCGCCCGCGCCGGCGTCACGCCGCTGGAACACTGGGCGCGGCGGGCCGGTCGCTGAACGCGTCGTCCAGGCCCAGCGCCCGCAGCTGGCGGCGGATCTCCTCGTAGTATTCCGGCACGTAGTGGAACGGCGAGAGGCCCCAGCGATGGCCCGCGTCCGCCAGCCGTTCGGCCTCGGCCTCGATCCGCGTCATCGGCGGCATCACCGCCTCGAAGTGCGTCTCCTGGCGCTCGAGCAGGGCGTTGTAGTCGGCGATCTCCACCGGGTCGCCGCCCAGGATCTCCGCCTGGGTCATCGGCCGCACGCCGCGGTCCCCATCGCGCCAGGCCGTCGCCCAGCGGGCGGAATGCAGGATGAGCCGGGCCTCGCGCAGCGGCGTCGCGCCCAGCAGCGCCGCGAACTCGGCGGCGCCCTCGCGCCAGAGCCGTTCGCCTGCGGCCGACAGCCGCGGGATCGTGCGGCGCCGCTTCAGCGCCGGGCGCGTCAGATAGCCGCTGCGCACCATCTCGCCGCTCTGCACCACCAGCGCGTCGCCGACCGAAAGCAGGTCGAACCGGTCGTCGATGAAGTCGAAGATGATGTCCGTGGGACGGAACGCCAGCAGGCGGGCCAGCGCCGTCTTGGTGATGTCGGCGACGAGGGCGCCATGCTCGTGCTTGCGCAGGTCGGCCGGCGGGCTCTTCGCAGGGGAAAACCCGCTCACCGGCGGCGACAGGAGGCTGGGGAAGCTCGTGCGCGACACATAGAGCAGCCGCTCCGCGCCGTCGCCACGGATCGGCCACAGATCGCGGGTTATGCAGCTGCCGACGATGGCGATTCGCGACATAGGGGTATCCGGGTTCCGCGCCGTCTCTTGTCCCAATACGCCGCAGCCGCGGACGAATCACGGCATTGACTCAGATTGACCGCAAACGCATCTACGCGCGCTCTCGGCGCAGGGCTGTCTGTACGACCGGATCGGGTCTGCGTTCACGCCTTCTTACGCGGAATGGTGTATCAGGCCTTCGGGTCTGCAGGGACGGCTAAGGCGCGATGAAATTCCTGACGTTCCTCTCGGATTTGCCCGACAACGTGCTGGGCCGCGCGCTGCGCGAAGGCTACAAGCCCGCGGCCGTCGCGTTCGGGTTCAGCCTCGTCTCGAACCTGCTCTACCTGGCGCTGCCGCTGTACACCTACCAGGTCTACGGCCGGGTCATGGTGAGCCAGAGCCTCGCCACGCTCTGGATGCTGACCCTGGTGACGCTGTTCGTGTTCGCCATCTCCAGCGTCATCGACGACTTCCGCGCGCGCATCCTGATCAACTACGGCGTGATGCTGGACCAGCGGGTCTCGGGCCGCGTCTTCACCAGCCTATTCGACGCCGCCGTCCGCGGCGATCCGGGCGCCCGCGCCCAGGCCCTGCGCGACCTCGACCAGTTCCGCCAGTCGCTCACCGGCATCGCCGCGGCCGCGTTCTTCGACGTGCCCTGGATCCCGGTGTTCATGATCGTGCTCGCGATCATCGACCCCGTGGTGGGCATCGTCACCTTCGCCGGCGGCGTGGTGCTGGTGATCCTCGCGATCATGCAGGCCCGCGCCACGGGCGCCGCCCTGAAGGACGCCAACGAGGCGGCGCTGAAGAGCTACGGCTTCACCGATGCGGCGCTCCGCAACGGCGAGGTGGTGCGCGCCATGGGCATGCTGCCCACGCTCGGCCAGGCCTGGGCGCGCCACCGGGCGGTGACCATCGAGCGCGGCGCGGCCGCGGCCGAGGCGTCCAACATGTACACCGACATCATCAAGGCGGTGCGCATGGGGATCCAGGTGCTGATCATCGCGGTCGGCGCGCACCTGATCCTGAAGGGCGACATCCATATGGGGATGCTCTTCGCCAACATGATCCTGGCCAGCCGGGCCCTGCAGCCGATCGAGAAGATCGTGGGCTCGTGGGACCCGCTCAACAACATGGTCCGGGCGTACGATCGCCTGAACAAGCTGCTCGCCAACGCTGAGCCCACCGCCGCGGCCACGTCGCTGCCGCGGCCGCAGGGCAAGCTGTCGGTCGAGGGGGTGAACTTCGCCCCACCCGGCGTCCAGCGGCTCGTGCTGGCCAACGTCAACTTCGCCGTCGAGCCGAACGAGGTGCTGGGCGTGATCGGCCCCTCGGGCGCCGGCAAGTCGACCCTGGCCCGGCTGCTGGTCGGCATCTGGCGGCCGCTGAACGGGGTGGTGCGCCTCGACGGCGCCGACGTCTTCGCCTGGGACCGCGCCGACTTCGGCCGGCACGTGGGCTACCTGCCGCAGGACACCGAGCTCTTCGCCGGGACGGTGCGCAACAACATCGCCCGCTTCCGCGACGGCGTGACCGACGAGGAGGTCGTGGCTGCGGCCCAGCTCGCCGGCGTGCATGAGCTGATCCTGCGCATGCCCAAGGGCTACGACACCGACGTGGGCGAGGGCGGCGTGGTGCTGTCCGCCGGCCAGCGCCAGCGGGTGGGCCTCGCGCGGACGCTGCTCGGCAATCCGGCCTTCGTCGTGCTGGACGAGCCCAACGCCAACCTCGACGCCGAGGGCGAGGACGCCCTGATGCGGGCCATCGACGCCATGAAGGCCAACGGGGCGACCGTGGTGATCATCAGCCACAAGCCGGGCGTCTTCCGGGCCGCTGACAAGATGCTGGTGCTCCGTGACGGCCGGGTCGAGCTGTTCGGGCCGCGCGACCAGGTGATGGCGCGCCTCGTGAAGCCCGCCCAGCCCCAGGTTCAGCCCGCGCAACCGCAGCCGGCCCAGCAGCCGTCGGCGCCGGCGTCCGCCGAAGTGCGCGCGGTGGAGGGCGGCCGGTGAAGCTCGACCTCACGACCCGACGCACCAACTACGTCATCCCCACCTTCGGGGGCGGCGAGGATCCCGAGACTCCGCCCGAACTCGAGCGGCGCCTCAAGCGTCCGATGCTCGTGGGCGCCGGCGTCATCGGCGCCTTCGTCGTGGGTCTCGGGCTCTGGGCGTCGGTCGCCGAGCTGTCCACCGGCATCACGGCCATTGCCGAGGTGCGCGCCGACGCCATGCGCAAGACCCTGCGCTCGCGCGAGGCCGGCTACGTGAAGCAGATCCTGGTGCGCGAGGGGCAGCAGGTCCGCGCCGGCCAGCCCCTGCTCCTGTTCAACGACGTCGAGGCGCGCGCCGCCGTCGACGTGCTGCAGAACCAGTACGACACGCTGATCGCCCAGAACGCCCGCTTCTCGGCCGAGGCCCTCGGCCGCAGCCAGCTGCAATTCCCGGCCGAGCTGACCGCGCGCATGGCGGACCCGCGCGTGGCCCAGCTCATCCGCGACCAGGAGTTCCTGTTCACCAGCCGGCTGCAGTTCTTCCAGGGCCAGTCCGCGATGCTCGGCCAGCGCGTCGAGCAGCAGCAGAGCCAGGTCCAGGGCGCGCAGGCCCAGGTCGATTCGATCAACGAGCAGCAGCGGCTCACCGAGGAGGAGCTCGCCGGCTACCGCAAGCTGAACGAGCAGGGCTTCGCCCCCAAGACGCTGATCCTGCGCTACGAGCGCAGCCTGGCCGAACTGGGCGGCCGCAAGGGGCAGCTTCTGGCCGAGATCGCGCGCATCCGCCAGCAGATGGGCGAGACGCGGCTGCAGCTCGCCACCCTGCGCGACGAGCGTCAGAGCCAGGCCGCCGAGGGCCTGCGCGACAGCCAGATGCGCCTCGCCGACGTCGTCCCCCGCCTGACCACGGCGCGCCAGACCCTGGCCAACACCGTCGTCCGCGCGCCCGTCGACGGCTACGTGTTCAACAACACCCAGTTCACGGTCGGCGGCGTCGTCGGCGGGGGCGAGGTGCTGATGGACGTGGTGCCTTCCAGCGTCCCGCTCACCGTCACCGCCATGATCAAGCCGGAAGAGGTGGACGAGGTCCGTGTCGGCATGCCGGCGAAGGTCAAGCTGACCGGGCTGAACCAGCGGTTCAACGACTCGCTCGACGCCCGCGTGACGGTGGTCTCGGCCGACCGCATCACCAACGAGAAGAACGGCGCCGCGTTCTACCGGGTCGATCTCCGCATCCCGCCGACCGAACTGGGCAAGCTCAAGAAGGGCGTGCAGCTCACGCCCGGCATGCCCGCCACGGCGCTCATCGTGACCGGTAAACGATCCGTTATGGGCTTCATCATTTCGCCAATTACGGACACTTTGGAAGACGCCTTCCGCGAGGAGTAGAGGCGTCGGCGCCACACCCGCAGGCGTCGGGATTCCGGGGGCTTTTTCAGGTTGCGTATTTGGCGGTGTTCCGATACGTCTCCCCTCGGGCTCGTCTAACCTGACGCCGTGGCCGTGCTATGGCGCTTGGGGTAATGGACCGCTGGGACTGCTCCATCGGGGATGGGGGTCAAGCGTGCCAGGGGTCCGTGTGACACAGACTGGAGAGACTAATGGCGACTTATTTCTTCGAGACGATCACGGACGCGCAGGCCGCGTCCTATAACGCGGCCACCGACAACCTGGTCTTCGGCCAGACCGGCGAGCGCGCGAACATCACGACCGTCCGCTTCAACCCCGCGACCGCCACGTCGGCCGCGACGATCACCCTCATCTCGGGCCTGACCGGCAAGACCGTGACGTTCCCCGGCACCTTCGCCGGCGAATTCCCGATCTTCCCCGACAGCTCGGTGCTGCAGGTTGGCGACACCGGCAACAACACCAGCGCCGGCCAGGCCGTGACGGGCGACGGCCTCTACGGCGGCGAGGGCAACGACAGCCTCGACGGCAATTCGGGCAACGACCTCATCCAGGGCAACGCCGGCACCGACTCGCTGCAGGGCGGCGCGGGCAACGACACCGTCTACGGCGGCCGCGACGACGATACGATCACCCTCGGCGCGGGCTCGAACTTCGGCCAGGGCAACCTGGGCAACGACTCGATCGACGGTTCCGCGGCCAGCTCGACGGGCACGCTGCTCGGCGGTCAGGGCACCGACTCGCTGATCGGCGGCGCGGGCAACGACTTCCTGAACGGCAACCTGGGCAACGACACCCTGTCGTCCGGCGCTGGCTCCGACCAGCTGTTCGGTGAAGCCGGCAACGACTCGCTGGTCAACGCTTCGGCGGAAGGCTCGGCGGTGATCGCTGACGGCGGCGACGGCGACGACACGATCAACGTGACGGACGCCAACCTCGACGCCGACGGCGGCGCGGGCAACGACACGATCGCTCAGGCGGTCACCGGCGGCAACACCGGGTCGACGGCCAGCAACATCCAGGGCAACGGCGGCAACGACAGCATCACCACCAACAACGCCGGGACGAACACCATCCTCGGCGGCCAGGGCAACGACACCATCACCAACACCGCGGCTGCCGCGGGTACGGACGTCTTCAACGGCAACATCGGCAACGACTCGATCGTGTCCGGGACCGGGAACGACTTCGTGCTGGGTGAAGACGGTACGGACACCCTCGACGCCGGCGCTGGCAACGACACCGTCTCCGGCGGCACGGGCAACGACTCGATCGTGTCCGGCGCCGGCACCGACATCGTGACCGGCGACGACGGCAACGACACCATCAGCAACGCTGGCGGTAACAACGACGCCATCGACGCGGGTGCGGGCAACGACCAGGTCACCGGCGGCGCCAACGTCGACAGCATCACGCTGGGCGATGGCGACGACTCGGCCACGGGCGCGGCCGGCAACGACGTCATCTCGGGCGGCAACGGCGCCGACTCGATCGACGCGGGCGCCGACAACGACGTGGTCACGGGTGGCGAAGGCAACGACGTCCTCCAGGGCGGCGCGAACTCCGACAACATCGACGCGGGCGGCGGTGACGACAGCCTCGACGGTGGTTCGGAAGGCGACACGCTCAACGGCGGCGACGGCAACGACACGATCGTCGGCGGCGCCAACACGGACTTCCTCCGTGGCGGCAACGGCAACGACCTGTTCGACTTCACCAACGGCTCGTCGGGCACGACCGCCGGTTCGCTGGACCAGATCCTCGACTGGCAGTCGACCGACGCTCTGCACTTCGGTCAGGGCACGGCTACCGACGGCGTGAACTACATCGAACTCACCGCCTCGACCTACGACGCGGCCCTCACTCTGGCGAACACCCAGATCGCGGGCGGCAACAACTACGTCGTGATCCAGGTCGGGTCCGACACGGTTGTGTTCGTCGACACGGCTGGTGACAACGGCACGGCCGAAGACGCGGTGGTGCTGGTGGGCCGTACGCTCGCCGACATCAGCGCGGCGAACATCCCGCTCTAAGCCGGGACCGAGCCAAGCTCAAAGGATCGGGCCGCCCCTCGGGGCGGCCCTTTTCTTTTGGGATTCTGGGCGCCCCAGCCTCGAACAAGGCGCCCCGCCCGCCGGGCGGCACGGTCCTCCCCTCCAAGGCAGGGTGATCGCGTGGACTTTAGGCCCTCCTCCCCTTGCAGACCTTGCTCCAGGAGGGAGCTAAGCCCGTGGTCCGATCCTCCCCCGCAGGGGGAGGGGGACCGCCGCAGGCGGTGGAGGGGGGCGATCCACAGCGCCACCGACCCCTCCACCCTGCTGACGCAGGGTCCCCCCCGGATCAAGTCCGGGGCAGGCTCTCCCCTTGCAGGGGAGGACCTTGCAAATGCCCCCGCGCTCTATCGAACCGCGGAGGCCCCAGAGCCTGCCCTTCGAGCGCAGAGCCCCCTCCCGCTGAGGGCTGGCGCGCCGTATGGTCGGGCGACATGCACAGGCCGGGTGGAACGGTGGACAAGACAGGCTCCCATCCTCAGGACGACGCCCAGGGCGAGGCGCTGCGGGCGCCGCGCTACACCGACGCCCCGGAACGGATCCGCGGCCTGCCGGTGGACCATCGCGGCTTTCCCGTCCCGTTCTTCGCGGCCTGGATCGACGGCAAACCCGACCATCGCGTGGTCGACCGCGCGCGCCTGGGGCCTGCGGTCCTCAAGGATCTGTGCTGGATCTGCGGCGAGCCCCTCGCCGGCGACCGCGCCTATGTCATGGGCCCCACCTCGGCCTTCAACCGCGTGACCACCGAGCCCGCGTCTCACTGGGACTGCGGCTGCTTCGCCGCCTCGGCCTGCCCCTTCCTCACCCGGCCGCGGATGCGGCGCAGCCACAAGGGCCTCGAAGCCGCCGAGGTGACGCCCCCCGGCGGCATGGCCGAGCACAACCCCGGGGTCTGCGTGGTCTGGGCGACCCCCGCTTTCCGCCCCACCCTCCATCGTGACGGCAAGACCCGCCTGTACGAGATCGGCGACCCCACGCGCGTCGCCTGGTTCCGCGAAGGCCGCCCGGCCACGCGCGCCGAGGTGGTCGAGGCCCTGGACGAGGTGATCGACACCTACCGCCCCAAGGTCGCCGCCGCCGGCCCGGCCGCCGCCGAGCAACTGGCCCGCTACAGCGACCGCGTCTTCGCAGTGGCCCCCGCGCCAACCTGACGCGCCGGGCCCGACGGGTGGCCCCGCCTCGGTCCCCCCCTGCGGGGGAGGACCGGTTCCTCGGTCGCAGGGCCGGGTCATCCGGCCCCTTGCCGCTCTGCGATTCTGGACGGCTGGGTGCGCTTCGGTCCTCCCCTGCAAAGGGAGGGGAACCATGCGCAGCATGGTGGAGGGGTCTCTGGCTCCGCAGGCAGCCCCCCCTCCACCGCCTCCGGCGGTCCCCCTCCCCCCGCGGGGGAAGGACCGGTTCCTCGGTCGCAGCCGCTGCCGCCCCCGTCCGTCGCCTTTTCCGTGGTTCCGCCCCGCGAGTGCGGGTATGAGCGCTGCCACGCATGTCCAACGCGGCGATCTTCCTTCACCCCAACGGCTTCGACACCACGGGCCAGACGTTGCTCGGGCGGCACTCGGCCGGGGAGAGCTTCCTGCGCGGCTTTGTCCGCCACGCCGACGTCGACCGGTTCTACTTCTGGAATGTCGCGGGACGTCCACAGGAGGAGCTCGATGCGCTGGTGACGCGGATCGAGGCGCCGACGCGGCCGATCACGTGGATTCCCCAGACCGCGCGCGCGCGCCTGAGCGAGGCTGGCGTGCTGAACGTGCCGTCGCCCGAGATCGACGCCGAGGCCTGGAAGCGCCGCCGCTACGGCTCGCGCCTCTACGCGCTGACCGGCGTCACCCACACCACCGCCACGGGGCGCGTCATGCGCATGATCGGCGACCTGCTGATCGCCCCGCTGCACGACTACGACGCCCTGATCTGCACCTCGAGCGCCGTGCGCAACGCCGTCGAGACCCAGCTCTCGATGATGCGCGACTACCTGGCCGACCTGCACGGCCCCCGGCGGCGGCCCGAGCCACAGCGCGTCACTATCCCGCTCGGGGTCAACGCCGACGACTTCCAGACCTCGCCCGAGCACCGCAAGCGCTGGCGCGAGCAGCTGGACATCCCGGAGGACGCGGTCGTCGCGCTCTACGTCGGGCGCTTCCAGGTGAAGGCCAAGATGAACCCGGCGCTGATGGCCATGGCCCTCGAGCGCGCGGCGCGGCGCACGGGCAAGCCGATCTACTGGGTCAACTCGGGCTGGATCGAGCCGGCCGGCACCGAGGACGTCTTCCACGGCGAGACCCGCAAGCTCTGTCCGTCCGTCCACTACCGCCAGATCGACGGCCGCCCGCCCGACGTGCGCTTCTCCATCTGGTCGGTCGCCGACTTCTTCATCAGCTTCTCCGACAACATCCAGGAGACCTTCGGTCTCACGCCCATCGAGGCGATGGCGGCGGGCCTGCCCTGCGTCGTCACCGACTGGGACGGCTACAAGGACACCGTCCGCGACGGCCTGGACGGTTTCCGGGTCCCCACCATCGCGCCGCGCCCCCACTTCGGCGGCGACCTCGCCGACTATTTCGCCAACGGATGGCTGGCCTACGACAACTATGTGGGCGCCGCCGCGCAGTACGTGGCCGTGGACCTGGACGCCGCCGAGGCCGCCATCGCGCGTCTGGTGGAGGACGCCGACCTCCGCCGCACGCTGGGCGAGCAGGCGCGCCGCCAGGCCCGCGCCGTCTTCGACTGGTCCGCCATCATCCCGCAGTACCAGGCCCTGTGGGCCGACCAGGACGCCCGTCGCCGCGCCGCCCCGCCTGACCCGGCGCCCATGTCCGACCCCTATCGCCCGGACCCCTTCACGCTCTTCGCGGGCTATCCCACCCGGCACATCGGACGCGCCGATGTCGTCTCGCTGGTGGCGGGCTGGGACTGGACCACGGCGCTGGCGCGGCTGGACGCGCCCCTCGCGGTCTACAGCCGCTTCAACCGCGCGAGCGCCAGCGAGCTGGAGCTGGTCTTCGCCCATCTCGTGCAGCATGGTCCCACGCCGGTGGCCCGCCTGCGCGACCTCGTCCCTCCGGGCCGCAGCAACTTCCTGGAGCGCAGCCTGCTCTGGCTGGCGCGCCACGACATCGTGCGCATCGACCTCGGCGGCTGACGCTGTAGGCCCAGGCGATCGCCGAAGGCCCAAAAGCAATAGGCCGGACGCAGACCCGTCGGTCCATCGTCCGGCCAAAGCGACACAGCCCTGGAGAGCTAGGCTGACGGGCGGAAGCTAGCCGAAAGCTCCACCGAGGCCTAGCCGCCCGCAGATCACGAGTCGTTCAACAGGGTTCGACGGAAGCGGCAGCCTCGCCGGCCCTCCCCGCACGGCAGGGATATCGCATATGGCCGATGGCCTTCTTTGCAGGCGCCGCAGGCGCTCGATTGAACCGCGGAGGACGCAGAGAAGAACGCAGAAAGCGCGGAGACCTCCGCGCCCTCCGCGCCGCCTCCGCGATCTCTGCGGTTGCATCGGGCGGCTCCACCGCCCCTGCGATAGCCCTGTCCTGCAAGGGGAGGACAGGTTCATCGGCTGAAGGGGTGAGGGCGCAGCGCCGCTTGCCTACAGCCGCACCTGCAGGCGGCGGCTCACGGCGACCTTGCCGGACCGCCAGACGCGGTAGTCGGCCACATACACCCCCTTGGGCCACCCTGCCGCGGGGCGGCGCTTGCCGATCAGGTTGAAGTCCTGCGCCCGCCAGCGGGCGAGCGGCGGGCGGCGGACGGTGGCCAGCACGGCGCCGTCGGGCGCCTTCAGCTCCAGTTCGGCCTCATCGCCAGGGAGCAGCCCGATGGCGCGCACGTAGAAGATCATCCAGGGCGAGGCGGCGCCGGCGAACGGCCTGACGGTCGCGGCCTCCACATCCTCGGCGCTCGGCTGGGCGTCGGTGAAGCCCGCGTTCAGGACGACCCCCTGCCGGTAGGCGAGCTTCGCCGCGGCGGCGGCGGTCCACATCGGCCCGGAGCGACCGGCCGGACAGGCGGCCGCCATGTCCGGCGCGAAGGGGTCGATCACCTTGTCGCCCTGGCGGACGTCGAAGTGGAGGTGCGGGAAGTCGCTGTTTCCCGTGATCCCGATGCGGCCCAGCCGCTGGCCTGCGGCCACCGCCTGTCCCGGCGCCACCGCGATGCTGCCATTCGCCATGTGGCAGTAGACGGTCAGCCAGCCGCCGCCGTGGTCGATGGACACGCCGTTGCCGCAGCCGTTCTGCGGTCCCGTCGCGCGCCCGGGCGGCTGGTCCGGAACGCCGTCGCGGATGTAGCGCACGGTCCCGGGCGCCGCGGCGACCACCGCCACGCCCCGGCGCATCGCCGCCATGTCCGGCAGCCGGAAGTCGACCCCGGTGTGCGCCTGGTAGCTCTGGAGCCCGCAGCGATAGTCCTTCGCGCCGGGTCCCGGGTCGCGGTCCACATAGTGCTGGATCTCGCAGGTCCGGCCCGGCTCGCAGGCGACCGGCAGGCCGAACCGCGGCGGACCGGCGGGCGCCGCGCTCGCGAGCAGCAGGGCCATGGGAGCCAGGACGGGAAGGGCGAGGCGCGTCATCGGCAGACCCTGTTACGGCGCGGAGGCCAGAGTATGTCCGGCGCTCAGCCGAACCTGATCCCCGTGAGCGCCGCCAGCCGCTCGGCGTCGGCGGCGTAGATGTGGCGCAGGAAGGCGACGTCGGCGGGGTCCGGGACGCCCGCGTCCGGACCCACGTGGCTGCGGCGGGGCGGCGGCGGCGGGGCCGGCGGGAGGTCGAGGAAGGTCCGCACCTGCCCCAGGGCGGCGCCCGGGTCCGCGCGCAGGCCGTCGGATGTCAGCAGCAGCACCTGGCGGCGCGGGAAGGTCTCGAAGATCCGCTCCAGCTGCTCGCCGTAGAAGCCGCGCTCCACATAGCTGAACTCGCGGTGATGGCCCCACGGCTCGCCGTCGAAGCAGCGCTGCCGGCCTTCGCGCACGCACCAGCCGAACGGCCGCGTCTCGGCCCCGCGCGCGGTCTCCATCCGCCAGTGCGACCACGCCCGCTCCACCGGGTCGCGCAGCACCAGGATCAGCTTCATGGCCGGGTTGTAGGCGCAGATCCGTTCGAGGCTGCGCGGCCAGTACGCGTAGATCGGCGTCGCCTCGCCCGCGGGCCGTCCGCCGACCTGGGGGAACCGGGCGTGGTAGCCGTCATAGTCGGGATGGCTCCAGTCCTGGCTCTCGTCGTCGAAGAAGTGCAGCTCCTTCTCGGAAGGCAGGGCGATGTCCCCGTAGTCCGAGAGGTAGTCGAACAGGGCCGTGGTGCCGCCCTTCTGCACGCCGGCGACCAGGAAGTTCACGAGCGGGGCGGGACGCGGCGCGGCCATGACCTCCCATCCCGCGCTCCGACCCTTCGGGCAAGCCGGATTTCGGGGCGCTTCTGGCGGCGGCGGGCGGCGTCCGTTATGAGGGCGTCACGAACGGGGCGAAGGCCGAACGCATGAAGACAGTGATCCTGGCCGGCGGCCTCGGCACGCGAATCTCCGAGGAAAGCCAGTTCAAGCCCAAGCCGATGATCGAGATCGGCGGCCGGCCGATCCTCTGGCACATCATGAAGCTGTACTCGTCGTACGGCTTCAACGACTTCGTCGTCTGCCTGGGCTACCGCGGCTACGTGGTGAAGGAGTATTTCGCCAACTACGTGCTGCACAATGCCGACCTCACGGTCGACCTGGCGAAGGGGTCCATCGAGTACCACGCCACGAACCACGAGCCGTGGCGCGTGACCCTGGTGGAGACCGGCGCCGACACCATGACCGGCGGGCGTCTGAAGCGCGTGGCGGGCTACCTCGACCCCGGCGAGCCGTTCTTCATGACCTACGGCGACGGCGTCTCCGACGTGGACCTCGGGGCGCTGGCCGCCTTCCACAAGGCCCACGGCAAGGCCGCCACCATCACCGCGGTGGCGCCGCCCGGCCGCTTCGGGGCGCTGGAGATCAACGACGGCCGCGTGGACCGCTTCGTGGAGAAGCCCCCGGGCGACCAGGGCCTGATCAACGGCGGCTTCTTCGTCCTGGACCCCTCGGTGCTCCACCGGATCGACGGCGACCCCACCATCTGGGAGCGCGAGCCGCTGGAGGGCCTCGCCGCGGACGGCGAGCTCATGGCCTGGCGCCACGACGGCTTCTGGGCCGCCATGGACACCCTGCGCGACAAGAACATCCTCGAGGCGCTCTGGGCCTCGGGCGAGGCGCCATGGCGCCGATGAGCGCGGCGGCACCGGACGCCGGCTTCTGGCGCGGCAAGCGCGTCCTGCTCACCGGACACACCGGCTTCAAGGGCGCCTGGGCCGCGATCTGGCTCTCGCGGCTGGGGGCGGAGGTCACCGGCGTCGCCCTGCCGCCCGACCAGCAGCCCAACCTCTTCACCCTGGCCGGCGTCGACAGCCTGGTGCAGTCGCACCTCCTCGACATCCGCGATCCCGCCGCGCTCGAGTCGGTCGTCGGCGGGCGCAGCTTCGACCTGGTGCTCCACATGGCCGCCCAGGCGATCGTGCGGACCTCGGTCGAGGACCCGGTCGGGACCTTCGACACCAACGTCATGGGCACGGCGCACCTGCTGCAGGCCCTGCGCGCCCAGCCGGCGCTTCAGGCCGCGCTCGTCATCACGTCCGACAAGGTCTACGCCAACAACGATTCCGGCCGGGCGTTCGTGGAAGGCGATCCGCTCGGCGGCAAGGATCCGTACTCGGCCTCCAAGGCCGCCGCCGAGATCGTGGTGCAGAGCTTCGCGCGCAGCTACTTCCCCGGCGTGGCGGTGGGCTCGGCGCGCGGCGGCAACGTCATCGGCGGCGGCGACTTCTCGCGCGATCGCCTCGTGGCCGACATCGTCCGCGCCGCCCGCGCGGGCGAGGCCGTCGTCCTGCGCCATCCGGAAGCGACGCGGCCGTGGCAGCACGTCCTGGACTGCCTGGCGGGCTACTTCACGCTGATCGAGGCCCTGGCCACGCGGCCCGACGCCCCGCGCGCCGTCAACTTCGGCCCGCGGCCGGGCGGGCCCGAGGTCACGGTGGGCGAGCTCGCGACCCTGGGCGTCCAGGCGCTGGGCGGCAAGCCGTGGATCCACGAGCCCGACCCGAACTCGCTGGAAGCCAGGGCGCTGGCCATCGACGCCGGGCTGGCCCGGAGCGCATTGGGCTTCGAGAGCCGCCTGGACGCGCCCGAGGCGGTGGCGCTCACCATGGACTGGTACGCCCGCGAGGCCGCCGGCGAGAGCCCCCTCGGGCTATGCGTCGAGCAGATCGAAGGGTACGAAGCGCGCCGATGACCACGCCCGCCTGCCGCTTCTGCCGCGCGCCGCTGACGCGCACCTTCCTCGACCTCGGCCTGCAGCCGCTGGCCAACAGCTACCTCACGCCCGAACAGCTGGCGGCCGGGAACGAGCCGGTCTTCCCGCTGCACACCCGCGTCTGCGACCGCTGCTTCCTGGTGCAGGCCGACCACGACGTGCCGGCCGAGGCGATCTTCGACGCCGGCTACGCCTACTTCTCCTCGTTCTCGCCCGGCTGGGTCGAGCACGCCCGGCGCTACGCCGACGCCATGATCGAGCGGTTCGGCCTGGGCCCGGAGTCGCTGGTGGTCGAGGTGGCGAGCAACGACGGCTACCTGCTGAAGCATTTCCTGGCCAAGGACATCCCCGTCCTGGGCGTCGAGCCCACCGCCAACACCGCCGAGGCCGCCCGCGCCATCGGCGTGCGCACCGATGTGGTGTTCTTCAATGCCGAGACCGGCGCCGCCCTCGCCGCGCGCGGGGACCGCGCCGACCTCATGGCCGCCAACAACGTGCTGGCCCACGTCCCCGACCTGAACGCCTTCGTGAGCGGCTTCCGGCATGTCCTGAAGCCCGAGGGGGTGCTCACCTTCGAATTCCCGCACCTCCTGAACCTCATCGAGAAGGTGCAGTTCGACACCATCTACCACGAGCACTACTCGTACCTGTCGCTGGTCGCCGTGGAGCAGGTCCTGAACGCCCACGGCCTGCGGCCCTTCGATGTCGAACTGTTGCCCACCCATGGCGGTTCGCTGCGGCTCTTCGTCTGCCACCAGGCCTCAGGGCACGAGGAGACCGACGCCCTTCGGAGCCTGCGCGCCACCGAGGCGGCGGCGGGCCTCGGCCGTATCGAGACCTACGACGGCTTCGCCGCCCGGGTGGAGGCGGTGCGCGACAGCTTCCTGGCCTTCCTCGCCGAGGCTCGCGACGACGGCAAGGCGATCGCCGCCTATGGCGCGGCGGCCAAGGGCAACACCTTCCTCAACTACTGTGGCGTCACCCGCGACGACATCGTCGAGGTCTACGACGCCAATCCCGCCAAGCAGGAACGCTACCTGCCCGGCAGCCACGTGCCGATCCGCAGCCCGGAGGCGGTGCGCCGCACGCGCCCCGACTATGTCCTGATCCTGCCCTGGAACCTCAAGGACGAGATCACGCGGCAGCTCGCCTTCATCGCCGACTGGGGCGGTCGCTTCGTCGTGGCGTCGCCCGAAACCCAGGTGCTTCAAGATTGAAGTTTTCGCGCACCAAGCTGGCCGGCGTCTTCCGCGTCGCGGCCGAGCCGCACCGTGACGAGCGCGGCGCCTTCGCCCGCCTGCACTGTCCTGACGAGTTCGCCGCCGCCGGCATTCCGTTCTCGCCCGCGCAGACCAGCCTCTCGTGCAATCCGCACGCGGGGACGCTGCGCGGCATGCACTACCAGCCCGCCCCCCACGCCGAGACCAAGCTGGTGCGGGTCACCCGCGGGCGCATCTTCGACGTGGCGCTCGATCTCCGGCCGGGCAGTCCCACCCACCGCCAATGGATCGCCGAGGAGCTCTCGGCCGACAACCTGATGGCGCTCTACATCCCGGCGGGCGTGGCCCACGGCTTCCTGACGCTCGAGGCGAACACCGACGTCCTCTACCAGATCGCCCCGAAGTTCGCCCCGGGCCACGACGCCGGGGTCCGCTGGGACGACCCCGCCTTCGGCATCGCCTGGCCGGCGCCGCCGCAGCTCATCTCCGACCGCGACGCAGGCTACCCCGACTACCGGTAGGGCCCGCACTCCGTCCGCTGATCTCGAACGCGGGCCGGACCTCAGCGCGCGCCCGCCGCCACCCCGTCCAGCGCCGCCCGCAGGCGGGCCACGCTGGCCGGAACGTCCTTGAGCTTGTCCAGGCCGAACAGGCCCAGGCGGAAGCTGCGGTAGTCGGGCCCCTCGTCCACCATCAGCGGCACGCCGGCGGCGATCTGCAGGCCCTGGGCGGCGAAGCGGCGGCCGGTCTGGATCTCGGGGTCGTCGGTGTAGGCCACCACCACGCCCGGCGCGCCGAACCCCTCGGCCGCCACCGAGGCGATCTGCCGTTCCGCCAGCAGCGCCCGCACCTGCCGGCCCAGGTCCCACTGCGCCGCGCACAGCGCCTCGAAGCCGATCGCCCGCGCCTCGGCCATCGCGTTGCGCAGCGTGCGCAGCGCGTCCGTGGGCATGGTGGCGTGATAGGCATGGCCGCCGTTCAGGTACGCCTCGGTGATGGTCAGCCACTTGCCCAGGTCGATGGCGAAGCTGGTGGACCTGGCCGCCCGGCAGGCCTCCAGCGCCGCCTCGCGCATCATCACCAGGCCCGCCGAGGGCGGCGCCGACCAGCCCTTCTGCGGCGCGCCCACCAGCACGTCGACGCCCAGCGCCGCCATGTCCACCCAGACGCAGCCCGAGGCCACGCCGTCCAGCACGAACAGCCCGCCCGCCGCGTGCGTGGCCTCGGCCACGGCCGCCACATAGGCGTCCGGCAGGATGATCCCGGACGCGGTCTCCACGTGCGGCGCGAACACCACCTGCGGCCGCTCCCGCCGGATCGCCGCCGTCACCTCCTCGATCGGCGGCGGCGCGAACGGCGCGGTGGGCCCCTCGCCCTGGCGGCGCGCCTTCAGCACGATCTCTTCGGCCGGGATCGCGCCCGCCTCGAAGATCTGGCTCCAGCGGTACGAGAAGAAGCCGTTGCGGACCACCAGCACCTTGCGGCCGGTCGCGAACTGCCGCGCCACGGCCTCCATGGCGTAGGTGCCGCCGCCCGGGACGATCACCGCGCGGTCGGCCCGGTGCACCTCGCACAGCGTGCCGGTGATGTCGCGCATCACGTCCTGGAACGCCGCGCTCATGTGGTTCAGCGACCGGTCGGTGAACACCACCGAGAATTCCAGCAGCCCCTCGGGATCGATGTCGGGGCGAAGGCCGGGCATGGGTCGTCTCCGAGACAAGCGGTCCGGCCACCCCGGACGCCGCCTGCTCAGCAGGAATGCGCCCATCCCGCAAGCCCTCGGCTGCGCCGCCGCCCGCTCGCGGCCTCGGTCCTCCCCCGCAGGGGGAGGGGGACGCCGTAGGCGGTGGAGGGGGCCGACCCCGGGGCGTTCAAGACCCCTCCACCCTGCTGCGCAGGGTCCCCCTCCCCCTGCAGGGGAGGACGAGCGCTTTCGCGCCCTTGCCCAGAGGCCCCGAAGGGGGCCGACGGGGCGGCCCGCGGAGTCCGGACCCTGGCCCCGCCCCGCCCAGATCGGTTACCTCACGGGCGACGAAAGGCGAGCGGCGCATCCAGGGCCGCCGCGACCGGGGGAGAAGCCGATGTTCGTGTCCGTCAATGGCGTGCGCCTGTTCGTCGAAGTGCTCGGTCCGAAGCTGGCGCCGGACGGGCCGCGCACGGTCGAGCGGCCCACCGTGGTGGCCCTGCACGGCGGGCCCACGGACCACGCCCACATGCTGCCCATGGTGGCCGCGCTCGCCGACGTGGCCCAAGTCGTGGTGTACGACCACCGGGGCTGCGGCCGCAGCGAACCGGGCGACCCCGCCCGCTGGACGATGGACCAGTGGGCCGACGACGTGCGCGGCCTGTGCGAGGCGCTCGGCATCGAGAAGCCCATCGTCTTCGGCCACTCTTTCGGCGGCTACGTCGCCCAGGCCTACGCGATCCGCCATCCCGGCCACGCCGCGCGCCTGGTGATGGCCGGCACCGGTCCCCGGTTCGACGCGGCCCTCTCCGCCGAGGGGTTCCGCCGCCAGGGCGGGGACGCGGCCGCCGAGGCGTTCGCGGCCTTCGCGGCCAACCCCGGCCCCGACACCACCGCAGCCTTCGTCGCCCACTGCCGCCGGCTCTACACGACCTCACGCAAGATGGACGCCGACGTCGAGGCGCGCACCGTCACCAACGTCCCGCTGCTGTTCGACTTCTTCGGCCGCGAGACCCGCGCCCTCGACTTCACCCAGGGGCTGGGCCGCGTCACGACGCCGGTGCTGATCCTGGGGGGCGACGAGGATCCCGTGATGCCGCCCGTCTACCAGGACGCGCTGGAGGCCGCCCTCGTGAACGCCCCGGTGCGCCGCCTCAGCTTCCCCAACTGCGGCCACGCCCTGGCCCTCGACGCCCCGGACGCTCTTGCGTCAGCGCTCCGCGACTGGGTGACCGGCGGGTAGGGCGCCCTTGCCGACGACCGGCGCCTCCCTCACAGCCCGAGCTGGCGCGCGATGATGTTCTTCTGGATCTCGGTCGTGCCGCCGTAGATGGTCTGGGCCCGGGTGAAGAAGTAGCTCGCGGTGGTCGGGGCGGCGAAGGCCGGGATGTCCTCCAGCCCGTCGCGCCAGCCGGCCCCGCTGCGGTCGGCGAAGAACGGCTGGGCGTACGGCCCGGCCAGCTCCAGCCCCCGCTCGGTCACCGCCTGGGCGGTCTCGGTGGCGGCGATCTTGATGATCGAGGCCTCGTCCCCGGGCGCCTCGCCATTGGTCAGCGGCGCGAGCGCCCGCAGCGTCGTCATCTCCAGGGCCAGCAGCTGGATCTCGGTCTCGGCCGTGCGGCGGCGCAGCGCCGAGGCCGCCGCCAGTTCGTCGCCCCAGGGCGCGTCGGCCGCGGCCTGGCGCAGGGCCTGCAGCTGCCGCCGCTTCCCGGCCACGTGGGCGTACGACGTCCGCTCGTGGTTCAGGAGGTGGCGCGCATAGGTCCAGCCCAGGCCCTCGTCGCCGATCCGGTTCTCCACCGGCACGCGCACGCCGGTGAAGGTCACGGTGTTGAGGTGGTGGCCGCCGTCGATCGTGATGATCGGCCTCACCTCGATCCCCGGCGTCGCCATGTCGATGCAGAGGAAGGTGATGCCCGCCTGCTTCTTCCCCTCGTCGGACGTGCGGACGAGGCAGAAGATCCAGTCGGCGTAGTGGCCGTTGCTGGTCCAGGTCTTCACGCCGTCGACCACATAGTGATCGCCCTCCCGGACGGCCCGGGTGCGCAGCGAGGCGAGGTCCGAGCCCGAGTCCGGCTCGGAATAGCCCTGCGCCCAGAAGGTGCGCGACGCCAGAATGTCGCCCAGCCAGCGGTCCTTCTGCGCCTGCGTCCCGAAGGTGTAGATCACCGGCGCCACGTAAAGCAGGCCCATGGGCGAGACGTTGGGGGCCCCGGCGCGCTCCAGCTCCTCGTCGAAGATGAACCGCTGCGAGACGGTCCAGCCGGTCCCGCCGTAGGCTTCGGGCCACCCCGGCGCCAGCCACCCCTTGGCGCTCATGGCCCGCTCCGAGGCGACCAGGTCCGCCTTCTCCAGCACCTGCCCATTGGCCAGCTTCGCCAGGATCTCCTGCGGGTACTCCGTGGCGAAGTACGCCCGCACCACCGCCCGGAACGCCTCGTCCGCTTCGCTCGCTTCCAGCCTCACGCCAACCTCCACGCGCCTGCGCCGCCCGCAGAGAGGGGCGCCACCCCTAGGTCAGTCCAGCGAAACCCGCCGCCGGCGCGCCTCGTGAGGCGGGGGAGGGGCCCGCCGGTGATGCGACGCCTTTACCGCGTCGCCGCTGGGTTGCGGGACCTTGCACGCAGCATGGCGCCGGCCGCACCGAAGCCCAGGATCATCAAGGCCCAGGTCGACGGTTCGGGAATGGCAGCATAGCCGTAGGTGACCCGGAACGTGCCGCTCCAGTCCAGCTTGTTCAGCATGCTCGCCAGCGGCGCGCCGGCGAAATCGCCGCCCCATGCCGTGCGCAGCCGGTAGCCCAGCGACAGGCCCCCGGTCCCGTCCGTGAAGTCCGCCGGATCCAGCGCGCGCGTGAAGGTCGCCGTGTGCGGTTCGTTGACGTTCATCATGCACGTGCCGAGCCCGGACATGATGCAGTTGAGGCTGCCGCCGCGCGGCGAGCTGTAGAGGTCCGCGCCGTCCAGTTCGAGCACCATGTTGGCGATGCCGAAGAGCAGCAGGGTGCTGGGCTTGCTGGGCAGGGAGGCCCCCGTGACCCCCGCCCGCCAGACGCTCTCGGACGCGATCTCGACTGTCACGCTCTCCAGCATGCCCAGAGACGGGTCGGCCCCCGGCAGGCTGAAGACCTGGCTGCCGGTCGCCGTGACCGCGCCGGAGACGCGGAACCACCCGTCCCCCCGGTCGCTCACGTTCTCGGCCGCGAAGATCGTCTGCTGGTTGATGAGGGTCTGGTCGGAGAGCGAGAACGTACGCTCCACCGTCCGGAACGTGACGGCCGCCTGCGCGGGCGCGGCCATCAACGCTGCCGCCGCCATGGCGCCCACCGCCACCCAGCCCGCCGCGGCGAGCCTGCGAGCACTGGCCGATTGCCGAATATCATCAGAATGTTGGGTCATGGCGGGCGTCTCCGATCGACGCTCAGGGTTTCGCCGCAGGCCCTCCGTCTCAACCTCAAAAAAGGGCGTCAATTCTTCGCGGCCTCGCGCGCCCCGTACTTGGCCTCAATCCACATGCCGACGATGGCCAGCTCGCGCGCGATCCACGTATCGAGCGCCTCGGCGAACGCATCGCTCAGCTCCACCTCGCTCGACAGGGGCTTGCGGGCCAGCCACCCGTTCTGCTCGGCCGACGCCAGCATCCCGGCGACGTGGGCGGGGGAGACCTTGTAGCGCTCGGCCAGCCGTCCCCGGGCGATCTCCACCTGTCCCGCCTGCTGCCCGGCCAGTTCCAGCAGCAGCAGGTAACCGTGCCGGCGCTGCATGAAGGCGTCCACCTCCGGCATGCCTTCCATCAGGGTGAACCCGTCGGTCAGGTGCCGCAGCATCACGCCGGTCAGATAGCTCTCCACCAGCCCCGGCCGGTTCGCCAGAACGTCGGGCGCGGCCGGCAGCTCGAACACCTCTCCCACCGCCGCCAGCACGGCTTCGAACCATTCCCGGTGCGCGCTCATGTAGCGCTCGGTAGGCGCCAGCTTGCGCCGCCGCCGGTCCCTGGGGTTGTGCGACACCTCCAGGAGCCCAGCGTGCAGCATCTGGTCGATCAGCGCCTTGACGCGGTTGGGGCTGGCGAACCCGGCCGACGCCAGCGGTCCCGTCACCAGCTTCACCGGGGCTCCGCCCTCGGGGTCCAGCCGGTTCAGCCCGATGATGGCGATCCCCAGCGCGAAGGCGCCGGTATCCGCGGACAGGGTGTGCCGGAACCAGCCGTGCAGCCGGCTCGCGGGGACGTCGCGGCAGAACTTCGTCTTGGCCGCCGCGAAGCCCGGATCGACCTTGATCGCCTCGACCCGCGCGTGGAACAGGGCCCGGTCGATCCTGCCTTTGCTGTCCACCATGCAGCTCCCAGGCTCGTCGTCGTCTCTTTCCGGCCTAGAGTGCTGCGCCGCGCCGGTCTGTCGGTCTTTCGACGGAGGCGCATGTTGTCGGCGGTTTCCCTTCAGCGCTCGAATCCAGGTCGCAAACGCGTCGGGTGAGGCTCGCCGGATGCGGCGCGCGCCATCGATCCATCGGGCCGATCCAGCTGACACCCCGCGTCCCGCGCGAAGCGCGATAAAGCCAGCCACGGACCACATGGATCACACGAACGGCGGGATCATGCCCCGAGCCGGGCCGCCGCGTGGTCGGTGACAACGCCTCCCCACCCCCAACTCATTGTCGTGCCGGTTTCGCCTCCGGCGACCACCGGGACCCATACGCGCTCGATGGTCGTGGCGGCCCGCGGGCGGCGCCGCCGCGTCTCGCCCGGACCCACCGAGTCTATGGATCCCGGTCTTCCGCTGCGCGGAAACCGGGATGACAGCCCTCGAGAGATCGCGAAGGGCGGCGCGTTCGGGTGGTTCGTGTGGTTCGCCTCACCCGGGTCGTGGCCCGCCCAGCCTCCACCTCGCGGAGAATCCGCGCTAGAGAGGCCCCGCAACACACGGACTGGATTTCATGCCCGACCCCAAGGCGCTCGAAGCCCTCGCCCGCATCGGCGAAGTGGACGACTGGCGCGCCGCCTTCATCCGCCAGCTCATCGCCTTCGAGCACGGGATCGAAGCGCCCGGCGTCGATGTGCGCGAGACGCTCACCGGCCCCCTGGTGGATGCGCTCTACGACGACGACCAGGTCGTGCGGAAGACGCTGTCCAGCGGGGTCACGTTCGAGTTCCTCTACCGCTCGAAGATCGCCCGCGACTTCGTGATGTCCGAGCCCGAGGCGCCCGACCACGCGTGGGAGCCGATGACCAGCCGCATCCTGGTCAACCTCGCCAAGGGGGCGAAGAACGTGGTCATCGGCGGCGCCTACTTCGGCGACCACGCCGTGCTGATCGCCCGCGAGATCGCCGGGAACGGCGGCGTCGTCCACGCCTTCGAGCCCAACACCCAGCAGCGCGGCATGCTGATGAAGAACGCCGAATTGAACGGGCTCTCCAACATCCGGCCGCGGCCCGAGGGGCTCTGGCACGACTCCACCACCAACCTGAAGCTGGTCGGCTACGACAGCTTCGCCAACGCCGAGGTGGCGGAAGCCGGCGACGACACGTTCCGGACGGTGACCATCGCCGACTACCTGACGGCCGCCGGGGTCGACCGCCTCGACCTGATCGTCCTCGACATCGAGGGCGCCGAGCTGGGCGCGCTCAAGGGCGCGGCGTCGTTCCTGGCCCAGCCGGCCGGGCAGGCGCCGGCCATCCTGTTCGAGGTCCACCGCCACTACGTCGACTGGTCGAACGGGCTGGCGAACACCGAGATCGCGAAGCTGCTCACCGGCCACGGCTACACGCTTTACGGCCTGCGCGACTTCAACTCGAACTACGACCTGGCGGGCAAGCCGATCGAGCTGATCCCCATGGACGACATCTACCTGGAAGGGCCGCCGCACGGCTTCAACATGGTGGCGGTGAAGGACCCGAAGGTGTTCGACGCGCCCGGCTATTCGATCGTCAAGGGCGTCAGCCCCAAGTACCTGCGCCACAAGGATCCCAAGCTCCACCACCCCCTGGGCGGGCTCTAATGGCCGCCGCCGCCCCGGTCCTCCCCTGTAAGGGGAGGGGGACCGGGCAAAGCCCGGTGGAGGGGTCGCTGGCGCCGCGGGCCGCCCCCCTCCGGCCCCTTCGGGGCCACCTCCCCCTGCGGGGGAGGACCAGCCTTGAGACCGTCTCCGTCCTCCCCTGCAAGGGGAGGGGAACCGGGCGAAGCCCGGTGGAGGGGCCGCTGGCGCCGCGGGCCGCCCCCCTCCGACCCCTTCGGAGCCACCTCCCCCTGAGGGGGAGCATCGGTCGCGGGTTCGGCGCGATCGGCAGGGCGGGCTCATGACCTCCAGAACCGCCACCGTCGTCGGCGCGGCCGGGTTCGTCGGAGCCCGGCTCGTCACGCGGCTGCGGGCCGACGGCTGGGCCGTCTGGGCGCCCTCGAAGGGCGATCCCGATGTCCTGACCCGCGAACTCGGAACGGTCTTCTACTGCGCCGGCCTCACCGCCGACTACGACCGCCGCCCGTTCGACACCGTCGAGGCGCACGCCACCCTGGTGAGCCGCATCATCGAGGCCGGGCGCTTCGAACGGCTGGTCTACTGCTCCTCGACGCGGCTCTACGATGGCCAGCGCAAGGCGCTGGTCCACGAGGCCGAGCCTCTCGTCTTCGACCCGGCCGATCCCCGCCGCGTCTACGACCTCTCCAAGGCGCTGGGCGAGAACCTGACCCTGGCGCGTTCGGGCGGCCGCGGCGCCGTGGCGCGGCTGTCGAACGTCTACGACTGGGCCGACGGCGCCCCGGGCTTCCTCTCCGAGTGGCTGATCCAGGCGCGGTCGACCCGCGACCTCGCGCTCGACTCGAGCCCCAACATCGCCCGCGACTACATCCACCTCGACGACACGGTCGCGGCCCTGATCGCCATCGCCGAGCGTGGGGAGGGCGTCTACAACGTCGCCGCCGGCCGGCTCACCACCAACGCCGAGATCGCCCGCTGCTTCGAGGCCCGCGGCTTCTGGGTGAAGTTCGCGCGCGACGCCAGCCCGCCGCCGCCGCCCAACGCCTCGGTGGAGCGTCTCGCCGGCCTTGGCGTTGAGGCGCGGCCGGTGGAGGATGTGATCGCCGCCTACCTGGAGGGGCTGTCCGCGTGAAGCTGCTGGACCACACTCGCGAAAGCCTGATCGGCTACTTGACCGCCCAGTGCGCCGCTATCGTGCCCGACGGCCGCGAGGGCGAGTTCCGCAAGGCGGTGGACGCCCACATCGACGAGGCGCTCGAGCGGATGCACGTGTGCATCAACGCCTGCGCCCCCTGGCGGCCCGACCAGTTCAACGTGCTGCAGAGCTCGCAGCACTGCATCTTCCTCTACTACCTCTCGAACACCATGTACCGGCGCTCGGGCGAGACGGCGGCGGCGACGCGCCTGTTCCTGATGAACAAGGCGCTGAACGGCATCGACCTGTTCTACGAGATCCAGATGCCGCCCGTGTTCTACATCGGCCACTCGGTGGGCATCGTGCTCGCCAAGGCCACCTACGGGAACTACCTGGTGCTCTACCAGAACTCGACCGTGGGCCGGCACAAGGACCAGATCCCGGTGATCGGCGAGCGGGTGGTGATCTACCCCAACTGCGCCGTGATCGGCCGCTCGGTGATCGGCGACGACGCCGTGCTGAGCCAAGGGACGAGCGCGGTGAACAAGACCGTGCCGGCGGGCGTGATCGCGTTCCGCTCGAGCGGGACGGACCTGGCCTTCCAGCCCCGGCCGGACGACCTGCTGAAGGAGTATTTCCGGCTGTAGGGCCTCAGTCGGTCTGCTTCTCGCCCGTGGCGCGCTCGACCGCGAAGGCGGCGGAGAAGCCGTGCAGGACTGTCGAGACGAGGACCGTGAGGGCCGTGATCGCCCAGAGCTCGGCCTCGTTCTTGAGCTCCATGTGGCTGCCCGCGTAGCTCAGGTAGTAGATCGAACCCACCCCGCGCACCCCGTAGAAGGCGACCACCAGCCGCTCGCGCCCGCGCAGCCGCGATCCGGCCAGCGAAGCCAGTCCGGCGACCGGCCGGATCACCAGGACCAGCGCCAGGGCGATCAGGACCCCCGTCGCGTCGAGCGCGCTCAGAAGCGCCGGCATCGCCGCCCCCAGGCCGATCAGGAGCATCGCCGTCAGCGCGTGCTCGATCGTCTCGGAGAAGTCGTGCAGCCGGACGTGGAAGGCGTGCTCCGACTCCACGCGCCGCAGGCTGACGCCGGCCACGAAGGCGGCGATGAAGCCATAGCCCTCGGCCAGCTCGGTCACGCCGTAGGCGACGAAGACCCCGGCCAGCGCGAACACGCCGGCCTCGGTCTCGGCGAGGGCGTTCTCGCGCGGGAATTCGAACAGCACCTTGCCCAGCAGCCAGCCGACCCCGACGCCGCAGACCACGCCCACGACGATGCGGTAGGCCACGTCCAGCGCCGCCCAGTCGCCGAGCAGCTGCGGTGTCAGGGCGGCTGCGCCCAGGGCGAGGCTCAGGTGGACGAAGGGAAACGCGAGCCCGTCGTTCAGCCCGGCCTCGGTGGTGAGCGTGAAGCGGACGGGGTGCTCGCCCCCCTCGGTGGGCCGCCCCACCTGGACGTCGCCGGCCAGGACGGGATCGGTCGGCGCGAGGACCGAGCCGAGCAGCAGCGCGCCCGCCAGGGTCATGCCGGCCGCCTGCCACCCCAGCGTGGCGACGCCCAGGATGGTCAGCGGCATGGCGATGGCCAGCAGTCGGATGGTCGGTCCCCATCGCGGCAGGTCGAAGACGCGGTCGATGCGCAGGCCCACCCCGAACAGGCCCACGATGACGCAGAGCTCGCTGACCACCTCCCAGGGCTTGGGCGCGGCGATCGGGCTGATCGCCTCGGGGCCCCCTTCGATCCAGCCGAACAGCAGCCAGCCAAGTCCGATCAGCAACGCCGACGCCGCAGGCTCGCGGCCGGACACGAAGCGCGGCAGCCAGTAGGCGAGGATGATCGCCAGTCCGACGGCCGCCAGGAGGAAGTGGTAGCTGGAGAACTCGAACATCCGGGCTCCGGTCGGCCGTCTGCGGCGGGCCGGCCGCGGCGAGGTCCAGGCGCGCGACTCCCGGCTCGACCGCAGCCAACACGCTCAAGCCCGACCGGTTCCTCGTAGCGCGCCTCAGCCCCGGCTTTCCGGCTGTCCCCGCACGGCCGTCCAAACGGTCTCGTAGAAGTCGCGCGCCCATTCCGCCGTGCGGCCCAGGGGGCCGTTCCGCAGACTGGCCCGCAGGGTCCGGCGCAGCTCGCGCCGCCGCGGTTCGTCGGCCGCGATCGCCATCGCGGTGGCGTGGTAGCCTTCGATATCGTCGGCGCAGAGGTCGCCGAGCCCGGCGTTCGTCAGGATGGATCGGGAGAGGCGCTCGTAGAAGGCGGGCCCCGCAAGGCTCACGACCGGCACGCCCATCCAGAGGCTCTCGGTCGTCGTCGTGCCGCCGGTCAGCGGGAAGGTGTCGAGGCAGACGTCGACGTCGTTCAGATGGGCGAGATGCTGGCCGCGGACAGCGCGCCAGAGGAGCCGGCCCGCCTCCACGCCCTCGGCCGCGAAGGCCCGCTCGATATTGGCGCGGAAGGCGGCCGAGGCGGCCTCGGGGCGCACCACCATGAACCGGCTCCCCGGCACGGCCGCCACCACGCGCGCCCAGGCCTGCAGCGTCCGACGATTGTACTTGTAGGGGTTGTTGGCCGTGCCGAAGGTGACGAAGTCCTTTCGGGCGGACGGCGGCGCCTCGGTCACGGGCGTCTCGTCGGTGAAGGCGTGCTCGCCCAGCGTGATCCACGACGTGGGCAGGGGCAGCGGCCGCTCGATCATCAGCTCGGGGCGCTGCGGCGCGTTCAGCGGGTCGCAGATCATCCAGTCGATGTTGGAGAGCCCGACCGAGTGCGGATAGCCCAGCCAGCTCGCCAGCCGGGGCGCGGGCTGGAAGGCCATGACCTCGATCCGGTTGTGCTGCGTCGAGCCGCCCAGTTCGATGAGGAGGTCCAGCTGGTCGTCCGCGATCACCTGGGCGGCGTCCCGGGCCGACAGGTGAGGCAGGCTGCGGAAGGCCGCCGCGCCCGCCCGGACGCGCGCCTGAACGTCGTCCTGCCCGCCCGGGTAGAACGAGTAGACATGCAGGTCGAAGCGCGGATCCCGATGCTCGAACAGCGGGAGGGCGAAGTAGCCGACGGCATGCCGCCGGAGGTCCGACGAAAGGAAGCCCAGGCGCAGCCGGCCGTCGGATGGGCGCGGTCCCCGCCGCGAGATCGGCGCGCGCGCGGCCCAGGCCTCGGTGTTCCGGCCCCAGAGCCGGTGCTGCGCCAGCAGTTCCAGGCGGTCGGCATCGTCCACCACCCGGGGAAGCTGATCCAGGAGGCCCGCGTGCCGTCCGCTACCGGCGAAGCTGCGCCCCATCTCGGCGAAACTGCCCAGGCGTTCCACCGCTTCGAAGTCGCAGGCGCGGCCCAGCACCTCGCTCAGGATCTTGTTGCCCGGCTCGGGCTTCTTTGCGGCGAGGTCCAGCGCCAGGCGGTAGGCGCGGTCCAGGCTCTGGCCCTCGGTCTCGGAGCGGTCGCGCGCCAGCCCCTCGCACAGCGCCATGGCGTAGTCGACGTTGCCGGGGGCCCCCGCGTGGGCCGCCTCCAGCTCGGCATTGGCGGCCGCGCGGTTCCGATCGCCGTACAGCAGGCCCCTCTGGTAGCGGATCCACGCCGCATTGGGGTCGATCGTCTCGACCGCCTCGAGGAAGCCCGCCGCCTGGACGGCCCGGCCGGTCCGCCGCAGGAGCACCGCCTTCTCTTCCAGCAGCCGGCGCTCGGCGGGTCGCCGGCGGATGGCGTCCTCGAGCGCCGCCAGCGCCTCGGCGGGCTTCTGGTCCGCAAGCAGCACCGCGGCGAGGTCCGACCAGGCGTCCACGTGGTCCGCGTCGAGCGCCAGCGCCTCGCGCAGGGCGTCCGCGGCCGCGGCGAACCGCTGCTGCCGCCACAGGGTCCGCCCGCGGCGCCAGGGGTGAGCGGGCGCTTGAGGTTCGAGGCGCGCAAGCTCGGCGTAGACCGCCTCGGCGCGCCGGGCCTCGCCCATGTCCATCAGCACGTTGCCCAGGTTGAGCCAGGCGGCCGTGGTCCGGGGCTGGATGGCCGTGGCGGCTTCGAGCACGGCGGCGGCCTCGGGCAGGCGCTTCAGCCGCCGCAGCGCGACGCCGCGCGTGTTGCTGATCTCGTAGTCGCCGGGATGCTGGGCGAGCCCCTCGGCCGCGCGCTGTTCGACCGCTTCGAAGCGGCCGGCGTTGTAGAGCTGGACCGTCAGCATCCGCCAGACCGCAATGCCCTGCGGCCCTTCGGCGACGGCGGCTTCCAGCTCGGCGATCGCCGCGTCGCGCCGGCCCGCCGCGAGCAGGGCTCTCGCCGCCGACAGACGGTCAGTCATGCCCCTACCGGTGCTCGCTCACGGCGCGATGGATCAGGTCGTAGAAGTCGCGGGCGAACTGCTGGGTCTGGCCGAGCGGGCTCCTGCGCAACGCCTCGCGCATGTTGGCCCGGATCTCGCGACGACGGTCGAGGTCCGCCGCCAGCGCCACCGCCTGCGTCTGGTATTCCTCGGGCGTCTTCACGCAGAGGTCCCCGAGCCCCGCATTGGACAGGATCGAATAGCTCAGGCGCTCGTGGAAGGCCTCGCCCACGCGGCTCACCAGCGGCACGCCCATCCACAGGCTCTCGGTCGTGGTGGTGCCGCCGGTCAGCGGGAAGGGGTCCAGCGTGATGTCGATCTCGTTGTAGTAGGGCATGTGCCGCCCGCGGACCGCGTGGAACACCAGGCGATCCTCGCTGACCCCCTCCCGCGCGAACAGGGCGGCCAGGTTGCGGCGGAAGCTGGCGCCCGATCCCTCAGGCCTCACGAAGGCGAACCTGGAGCCGGGCACGGCGGCGACCACTCGGGCCCAGGCCTGGACGACCTCTCGGCTGTACTTGTGCGGATTGTTGGCGGTGCCGAAGGTGACGAAGCCGTTCCGCTCGCAGGGCAGGCCGGGGGTGATCTCGTTGCGGTCCGAGAAGAAGGCGTCGCCCAGGGCGAGCCATGTCTTCGGCATCACCAGCGGCTTCTCGATGAGGTAGGCGGGGTCCGTGGGAAGGCTGAACGGGTCGCAGATGAAGTAGTCGATGCTCTCCAGCCCCGCCGAATGCGGATAGCCCAGCCAGGACGCCTGGATGGGCGCCGGCCGGTAGGCCATGACCTCCAGCTTGTTCATGTGCGTCGAGCCGCCCAGCTCGATCAGGATGTCCAGCTGGTCCTCGGCGATCTTCTCGGCCGCCTGCCCGATCCCGATGTCGGGCCACCAGCGATAGGCGGAGATTCGCTCGGCGATATGCCGCTGCGCCGCGTCCTCCTGGCCCAGGTAGTAGGAGTAGACGAACACCTCGAAGCGCTCGTTGTCGACGTGGTCGAACAGCGGCATCGCGAAGTATCCGACCGGGTGCTGCCGCAGGTCTGACGACATGAAGCCAAGGCGGATCTTGCCGCCCTTCGGCCTCGGCGGCGGACGCTTGATCGGCCGGCGCGCGGCCGCCTTCTCCACATCGCGGCCCCAGATCCGGTGCTGCTCGACGAGCTCCAGCCGGTCCTCGTGCGTGTGGGTGCGGGACAGCTGCTTCAGAAGCGCCGTATGGCGTCCGCTGGAGGCCCAGCCGCGGCCCAGGGACTTGAAGTCGCCCACCTGGTCCTGGGAGTCGAAGTCGGCGACCCGCACGAAGACCTCGGTCATGATCTTCTTGGCCGCGTCTCCGAACTCGGCCCTGCGAGGCAGGAGCTTCAGGGCGAGCTGGTAGGCCTCCTCGATGTGTCCGCCCTCGTCCCCGTGACGCGTCCGTTCGAGGCTCTCGACGAGCGACGTGGAGTAGTCGAGCCGGTCGGGGTCGAGTTCGACGGCGCGCCGCAGCGCCGCGGTCGCGCGCGCTCGGTCGATGTCGGCGACGAGGGAGCCGATCTGGAAATGCAGCCACGCTGCGTCGGGGTTCGCCGGCAGGAGGTCGGTGAGGAACTGCTCGGCGCGGCGCATCTGGCCCGACCGGCGCAGGACCATGGCCTTGCCTTCCAGGAGCCGCTGGTTGCCGGGGTTGGCGGCGATCGCGCGGTCGAGGACCTCCTCGGCTTCCGCCGTTCGGAACTCCTCGTTCAGGGTGCCGACCAGGTCGAGCCAGGCGTCGATCAGGTCCTTCTTCAGGCTGATCGCGGTCCGGAAGCGGGTCGCGGCGGGATCGATCTTGCCCTGCTGCAGCAGCGCGCGGCCCAGCTGGCGATGGTACTCGGCATTGCGCGGATCGGCGCGCACCATCTTCGTGAAGAGCGCCTCGGCCCTCGCGCCCTCCTTGAGATCCAGCAGCACGTTGCCGAGGTTCTGCTGAGCCGCCGGGTCCTTGGGCCGCAGACGGATCGCGGCGTCCAGCACCGGCACGGCTTCGGCCTGCCGCCGCGCCTTGCGCAGGAGGACGCCGTAGGTGTTGAGGAGGTCGTAGTCCTTGGGGTGGCGCTGCGCGCCCTGGCCGGCGAACTGCACCCCCTCCTCGAACCGGTTGGCGTTGTACAGCTGGACCGCCAGGACGCGGTAGACCTGAACCGTGCGGGCCGGGTCCTCGGTCACGGCTGCGATCAGCTGCTCGATCGCCTCATCCCGGCGCCCCGCGTTGAGGGCCGCCTGCGCCGCTTGCAACCGATCAGTCATCCCGAGCCCTTCAACCGCAGGAAACGGCTGCTTAAGGCCACCCGCCGCCCATGGCTAGCGCGCCGTGGCCGCTGGCCGGCTCTCGGCGATCACGCTGCCGGCGCGGCCCGCTGGGAGAAGCGCCACTTCAGCACCAGGATCGTCGCTGAGAGGCCGAGGCAGACGGTGTTCGCCCCCACGACCGGCCAGGCGTTCGTCATGACGCCATACGCGATCCACAGCGAGAATCCCGTGACGGTCACGGCGTACATGCGCAGCGAGACCGAGGTCGCGTCGCGCTCGCGCCAGATCTTCAGGATCTGCGGCACGAAGCTGGTCATCGAGCACAAGGCGGCGCCTGTGCCCACGACGTCGGCGATCGAAATCACGGCGTCAGCCCCGTGCGGCGTCGCTGTCCATGGGAACGCTAACGGAAATCCGGACGCCGGGTTGCGCCACGTCGGTCACCAGTCGTCCGCGGAGCTGCTGCGCCATCAGCTGGGCGACGGTCAGGCCGAAGCCGGTCGGCGGCGCGCCCGGCGGGACGCCGACGCCATCGTCGGCCACGGATAGCTCGAACCCGGTCGCCGTGCGCCGCAGGGCTACCCGCACGCGGCCGGTGCGGCCGTCGGGATAGGCGTGGCGCAGGGCGTTGCCCACCGTCTCGCTGACAAGCAGGGCGACGGACGCGCCCTGGGGGCCCGGAATGGTCACGGCGTCGAGGTCGAGATCGATGTCCACGCCTTCGCGGCCGGCCGAGCCCGCCAGGTCGCTGACGATCTCGCGCACCAGGGCGGCCAGCTCCACCTCCTCGCGCTCGTCGGCCCAGGCCACATGACGGTGCGCGACGCTGACGGCGGCGACCCGCTGCTGGACGGCCCGAAGCGCCGCCTTCGCGCCTTCGTCGGCCGATCGGCGGCCCTGCAGCAGCACGATGGAGGAGATGAGCTGCAGCGTGTTCTTGACCCGGTGCTCGATCTCGCGCGCGCGTTCGACCTGTCGCTCGAGCGCGGCCTCGGGCCCGTCGATCTTCGGACTGGCCATCCCGTCTCCCGTCGTTCGGCCGCTGTGGTCGCCAGACTATCGCAACCTCGGCGCCGTGGGGTTGCGACTCAAGGCCGCCGGTCGCCGAACCCGATATCGCCTTGGAGAGGCCCGCGGGGATGCGAAAAAGGCCTCCGGCGTCGCCGCCGAAGGCCTCTCTGCGCGCGTCCCACGCCAGGTCGGCGGGGATGCGGCGATCGCGGGTAGCGGGGGGAGCTCACTCGCCCCACCTGAACGCGCTTCCCTGTGGGTCGTTCCGATCAGGTTTCGAGCACCGGCAGACGGATCCGGAAGGTGCTGCCCGCCCCCGGCGTGCTGGACGTGAGCGAGATGGTTCCGTCGTGCAGCTCCATGAGCTGCTTGCCGAGCGCGAGCCCGATGCCGAGCCCCTCCTGGGCCCGTTCCGTCGGGCTCTTCACCTGCGCGAAGAGCTCGAAGATCTTCGACTGCATCTCGGGCGGGATGCCGATGCCGGTGTCCGAGACGTCGATCTCCGCGAAGCCTTCCACCACCCGCGCGCTCAGGGCGATCCGCCCACCGGCCGGGGTGTATCTCGCCGCGTTGTTGAGGAGGTTGCTGACCACCTGGGCAAGCCGCGTGGGATCGGCGTGCAGGTTCACAGGAGCCGCGGGCATGTGCGTGGTGAAGGTGTGGCCCGCCGCGTCGATCTGCGGCCGGCTGGCCTCGACCGCGAACTCCAGGACCGTCTGAAGCGCCACGGTGTCCTTGCACAGCGCGATCTTGCCCTGGTCGATCCGCGAGATGTCCAGCATGTCGTCCACGAGGCGCGTCAGGTGCGCGACCTGCCGCTCCATCTGGGCATGGATCTCGTCCGTCTTCTGAGGGTCCTTCCGACGCCGGAGGAAGTGGAGCCCGGCGCTGAGCGCCATCACGGGATTGCGTATCTCGTGACCGAGGACCGCCAGGAACTCGTTCTTGTGCCGGTCGGCGGTCTGGAGCGCCGCGGCGAGGGCTTCGAGCTCATCGCGCTGCGCGATGATCTGCCGGCGCTGCTGGTGCAGGTCGAAGAAGACGTTGGCCTTGCTGCGCAGCACGTCCGCCTCGATGGGCTTCTGCAGGAAGTCGACCGCCCCGGCCTCGTAGCCGCGGAACCGGCGCTGACGATCCGCCGTGCCGGCCGTCAGGAAGATGATGGGGACGTGACGCGAGACCTCGGCGCCGCGCATGAACTCGGCCAGCTGGAAGCCGTCCATGCCCGGCATCTGGACGTCGAGAAGCGCCAGCGCCACGTCGTGCCTCAGTAGCAGTTCCAGCGCCTCGTCGCCCGAGCGCGCCTTCAGGCAGACCAGGCCGTCGCGCTGCAGCAGCCCCTCCAGGGCTAGGAGGTTCTCCTGGAGGTCGTCGACCAGCAGGAAGTGGATGGGCGCGCTCGCGGTGGTCATGGCGCCCTCAGGTTGGACAGATGCGATGCGATGGCGTCCAGCCGCAGCACCGTGGCGCCGGGGCAGGCCCGGAGCGCGGCCTCGGGCATGGCGGCCACATAGGCCTCCGCCGGATCCTCCACGACGGCGTGTCCGCCGGCGGCGACGACGGCGCTCAGCCCGGCCGCGCCGTCGTGGTTCGCGCCCGTGAGCACGATCGCCGAGGCCGCGGACCCGAAGGCGTCGGCCACGCTGTCGAAGAGGACGTCGATCGCAGGGCGCGACAGGTTCACGAGCTCGTCCGACGACAGCGACAGGCTGCCGTCGGCCTCGACGAGGAGATGGTAGTCGGAGGGCGCGAAGTAGGCGACGCCCGGCTGGGCGACCTCCTTGTCCTCGGCTTCCTTCACGCCCACCCTGCACTTGTTCTGGAACAGCGGGACGAGGGCGTTCTCCCGGTCCGGCGGCACATGCACCACGATCAGGATCGGCGCCGGGAAGTCGGCCGGCAGGGTCGGCAGGATGCGCAGAAGCGCCTGGACGGCGCCGGCCGATCCGCCGATGGCGACCACTCCGGGGGTGGGGCGCGTCATGGGTCGCGCCTCTGGTAGATCTTCTCCTCGCGCACGAACTCGGCGAAGGCGCCTGCGTGACTCGAGAACCGCAGGCTCTCCTTCAGTCCCAGCCCCAGGAAGCCCTTGCGCGCGAGCGAGCCGTGGAAGAGCCCGATGGCCCGGTCCTGCAGGGCCCGGTCGAAGTAGATCAGCACGTTGCGGCAGGAGATGAGGTGCATCTCGCCGAAGACCGCGTCGGTCACCAGGCTGTGGTCCGAGAAGACGATCCGGCTGCGGAGCGACTTGTCGAGGATCGCGCGGCCGTAGTCGGCGGTGTAGTAGTCCGAGAGCGAGGACCGCCCGCCGGACTTCTGGTGATTGGCGGTGAATTTCTTCACCAGCTCGAGCGGGTAGACGCCGGCCTCGGCGGCGCGCAGCGCGGCGGGATTGATGTCGGTGGCGTAGAAGATCGTCCGGTCCTCCAGCCCCTCCTCGCGGAACAGGATGGCCAGCGAGTAGACCTCCTCGCCATGGCTGCAGCCGGCGACCCAGACCTTGAGCGAGGGATAGGTCCTGAGGTGCGGCAGGACCTTCTCGCGGAGCGCCCGGAAGTAGCTCGGGTCGCGGAACATCTCGCTCACCTGGACGGTAAGGTAGCCCAGGAGCCGTCCCAGGGTGGCGGGGTCGTGCAGGAGGCCCGCCTGCATCGCCGAGATGCTGGTGAAGCCCAGCTGGTCGCGGGCCTGGACCAGGCGGCGCTTGATCGAGGCGCGGGCGTAGCTGCGGAAATCATAGTGGTAGCGCTGGAAGAGGGCCTCCAGAAGCAGGTCGATTTCCAGGTCCTCGACGCCCGGCTCCCGCAGCGCCGCGCTCATCGGGGCATCCAGACGCGCACGAGCGACAGCAGCTTGTCCACGTCGATCGGCTTGGCCATGTAGTCGTTCGCGCCGGCCTGGAGGCAGCGCTCCTGGTCGTCCGGCATCGCCTTGGCGGTCAGCATGAGGATCGGCAGGTCGGCCCACTTCGGATCGCTGCGGATCCGGCGGGTCGCCTCCAGCCCGTCCACCACCGGCATCATGACGTCCATGAGCACGAGATCGATCGCCGGCGCGGAGCCCCCGGCGGACTGCGCGAGCGCATCGATGGCTTCCTGCCCGTTGCGGGCGATCTGCACCGAGGCGCCGCGAGGTTCCAGAACGCTGGTGAGCGAGTACACGTTCCGGACATCGTCCTCGACGATGAGGATGCGCCGGCCCTCGAGCACGGCGTCCCGGTTCCGCGCCTTCCGGATCATCCGCTGCTGCTCGGGCGGCAGTTCGGCCACCACCTGGTGCAGGAACAGGGAGACCTCGTCGAGCAGCCGCTCGGGCGACTTCGCGCCCTTGATGATGATCGAGTTCGAGTAGCGCCGCAGCCGCTGCTCGTCGTCGGCGGAAAGCTCGTGGCCCGTGTAGACGATCACGGGCGGGAAGGCGTGGTCGCCCTGGCTGAGCGTCTCGAGCAGGGAGAAGCCCGATGCGTCCGGGAGCGACAGGTCGAGCACCATGCAGTCGAACGTCTGGGACCTGAGCATCTCCAGGCACTCGGCCGCCGTGCCGACCCCCACCGTCTCCACGTCTCCCGACGCCAGCAGGCGGCTGACGGCGTCGCGCTGCACGTCGTCGTCCTCCACGATGAGGACCCGCCGCATCGTGCGCGTCAGCTTCGACTGGAGGTTCTGGAGCACCTCGGCCAGCTGCTCCCGCTGCACCGGCTTGATCAGGTAGCCCACGGCGCCCAGGGACAGCGCGGTCTGGCTGTGGTCGGCGCCCGAGACGACGTGGATCGGGATGTGGCGGGTCGCGTCGTCACGCTTGAGCTGGTCCAGCACCGTGAGGCCGGACTGGTCGGGAAGGCCCACGTCCAGGACGATGGCGTGCGGCTTGAACTCCGCGGCGAGCTCCAGGGCTTCCTCGGCGGTGCCGGCCACGAGGCAGCGGAATCCGAGTTCGCGGGAGAGGCCGCAGACGATGTCGGCGAAGCTCGGATCGTCCTCGATGACCAGCAGCACCCTGCGGCCGTCCATCGGGGCCTCGCGATCGTCGCTCACCCGTCGGGCCGGCGCCGGGCGTCTGCGCTGCGGCAGCGGCTCGGTGGCGGGGGGCGTCTGCGCCGCCGGCGCGCTCGTCGGGGGCTCCCAGGCGGCCACCCGCGCAGGATCGAACGCCAACGGGATCGACAGCGTGAACGTACTGCCCTTGCCCGGGGCGCTCTTCAAGTCGATGGCGCCGCCGAGCAACCGCGCCAGCTCGCGCGAGATGGACAGCCCCAGGCCCGTGCCGCCGTACTTCCGGCTGATCGTCCCGTCGGCCTGCCGGAAGGCGTCGAAGATCGCCTGCTGCTGTTCCGCCGAGATCCCGATGCCGGTGTCCTTGACGGCCACGGCGAGGCGGTCCGCGCCGGCGCGCGCGAAGGCGAGCCGCACGCCGCCCTTCTCGGTGAACTTGAAGGCGTTCGACAGGAGGTTCTTCAGGACCTGCTCCAGGCGCTGGCGATCGGTCTCGACGGTCTCGGGAAGGTCGTCCGCGAGATCGATCTCGAACGTCAGGCCGCGTTGGTCCGCCACCGGCTGGAAGAGCCCGCGCAGGTCGTTCACCAGCCGCCGCAGCGGAACATCCTCGGCCTGGATCTGGAGCTGTCCCGCTTCGATCTTCGACAGGTCCAGGATGTCGTTGATGAGGGTCAGCAGGTCGTTGCCGGAAGACTGGATCGTCCGCGCGTAGCGGACCTGGTCCTCCGACAGGTTCCCATCCGGATTGTCGCCCAGCAGCTTGGAGAGGATGAGCAGCGAGTTCAGCGGCGTCCGCAGCTCGTGCGACATGTTGGCGAGGAAGTCCGACTTGTACTGGCTCGCCTGCTCGAGCTCGCGCGCCTTCTGCTCGACCGCCGCGGCCGTCCGCTCCAGCTCGTCGCGCTGGCCGGCGAGCGTCTGGGCCTGTTCCTCGAGCTGGCTGTTGGTCTGCTCCAGCTCCACCTGCTGCTGTTCGAGCCGCACCTGCGATTCCTTGAGCGCGCGGCCCTGTTCCTCCAGCTCCTCGTTGGAGACGCGGAGCTCCTCGCTCTGAACCTGCAGCTCCTCGGACTGCCGCTGCGTCTCCTCCAGCGCCTCCTGCAGCTGTGTCCGGTAGCGGGCGGAGCGCAGGGCCACGCCGAGGGCGGCGGCGCTCTGCGCCAGGAGGTCCAGCACGCGGTCCTCGATCGGCTCGAGGAAGCCGAGCTCGACCACGGCGTTGACCACCCCGTCGGCCATGGCGGGCGCGATCAGGAGATGGCGCGGGGCGCCGCGGCCGAACGCCGAACCGATCGTGAGATAGCCGTCCGGCACGTCGCGGACGACGATCGGCCGGCGCTCGACGACCACCTGGCCGAGCAGGCCCTCGCCGGACGCGAAACGCTCGGGAATGGCCGCGCCGTCGGGCACGCCGAACGTCGCTACGAGCCGGAAGTCCCCGCCATGCCCCTTGAACAGGGCGCCCGCCTGGCAGCCGGCGTAGCGGGCAAGGAAGGCCAGCACGGCGTCGGAGAGCTGCTCGATCGATTTGTCGCCCATCATCGCGTCCGCGAGCTCGACCTGACCCGACTGCAGCCAGGCCTGGCGGGCGCGGGCGCGGGCGTCGCGGCGGATGAGGGTGAACACCAGGACGGTCAGCGCCGCGCCCAGAAGCCCGGAGAGCGCGATGCTGAGGACGGCCGCCTGCTGCGCCTGGTGCATCTCCGCGATGAGCAGTTCGCGGACCCGCTGCTCCTCCTGCCGCATGGCGGCGAGGCGGGTGCGGATGGCCTCCATCTCCGCGCGACCCTGGTCTCCGCGCACGACAGCCAGGGCGGCGTCGGGACCTTCCGTCTCCCGGAGCAGGATGGTCGACTTCAGCTCCGCGAGCTTGGCGTCGATGCTTCGCCGCAACTGGATCGCGTTGAGCTGCTGCACCGGGCTGATGCGGGTCAGCGCCGCCACTTCATCCTGCGCGGCCGCCGCGTTCGTGACGGCGAGCCGGTAGGGTTCGAGGTACCGGGGATCGCCGGTCAGCAGATACCCGCGCTGACCGGTCTCGGCGTCCTGGATCAGGGACCGAAGGTTGTCCACCGCCACGATGACGCGATGCGACTGCCGGATGCGCGCATTGTTCGCCTGGAGTTCCGCGACGTTCAGGTACGAGACCGAGCCGCTGATCAGGAAGAACAGCAGCACGGCGACGAGGCCAAGGGTCGTCCAGACGTCCACCCGTGATTCGAACGGCGAAACGATGCGGACGCGGGAAGCGGACATGGACATCCTGGAACGGCGGCGCGCGACCGCTGGCGGTCAGCGGCCGCAGGTACGGAGTTCGGGCCCGGACTGCCGGCGGCGGGTTCGGTCCGCAGCAGCCCGTCTGAGGAGGATGGGCCCGTCGATCGCCGACCAGCACTCCCCCCCAAGCGCCGTAACGGCGCAGCTTGGCGTTTGGTTCCGCGTCCCGGCGCGCGCCGCAGACGCCTTGACCGCCCGGTCCTCCCACGCCAAAGCCGCCTGCCATGAACATCCTCCTCGTGGGCTCGGGCGGGCGCGAGCATGCGCTGGCCTGGAAGATCGCCGCCTCTCCCCTGGTGACACGCCTGGTGGCGGCGCCCGGGAACCCCGGCATGGCCGCCCAGGCGGAGTTGCGGGACGTGCCCGCCACCGACGTCCCCGCGCTCGTGGAGCTCGCCCGCGAGATCGCCGCCGATCTCGTGGTGATCGGGCCGGAGTCGGCGGTCGCCGCGGGGCTTGCCGACGCGGTGACCGCAGCGGGATTCCCCTGCTTCGGCCCGACGGCGCAGGCGGGCCAGCTGGAGAGCTCCAAGGCCTTCACCAAGGCCTTCTGCGACCGCTACGGCCTGCCCACCTCGGCCTATGCCGTGTGCGAGAGCGCGGAGGCCGCGCGGCGCGCCCTCGATCGGTTCGAGCCGCCCTATGTGGTGAAGGCCGACGGCCTGGCCGCCGGCAAGGGCGTGGTCATCGCGCCCACCCGGGCGGAGGCGGAGGCCGCCATCGACGACGCGTTCGGCGGCCGCTTCGGCGCGGCCGGGGCCCGCGTGGTGCTGGAGGAGTTCCTGGAGGGCGAGATCGGCTCCCTCTTCGCCCTGTGCGACGGCAAGGACTCCATGGTCTTCGGCTGGGCCCAGGACCACAAGCGCGCCTACGACGGCGAGCAGGGCCCGAACACAGGCGGCATGGGGACCTATTCGCCCGCGCCGGTCTTCACGCCCGAGCTGGTCGAGCAGGTGCGCACGCGGCTCGTGGAGCCGGCCTTCGCGGGCATCGCGGCGGACGGAGCGCCGTACCGGGGCGCGCTCTTCGTGGAGCTGATGGCGACGGCCGCGGGGCCGAAGCTGGTGGAGTTCAACGTCCGCTTCGGGGATCCGGAGTGCCAGGTGCTCATGCTGCGGCTTGAGAGCGACCTCGTGCCGTACCTCGTCGCCTGCGCGCAGGGGCGGCTGGCCGAGATGCCGCCGCCGAAGTGGCGGGACGAGAGCGCCGTCTGCGTCGTCGTGGCGGCCAAGGGCTATCCCGACAAGCCCACGGCCGGCGGCGAGATCCGCGGCGCGGACGCCGACTTCGGGCCCGACGTGGTGGTGCTGCATGCCGGCACGAAGCGCGACGCCGGGGGCGTCATGCGCGCGGCGGGCGGCCGCGTCCTGAACGTCTGCGCCGTCGGCCCCACGCTTCGCGAAGCCCGCGACAAGGCCTATGCGGCAGTGGACGCCATCGACTTCCCCGACGGCTTCTGCCGCCGCGACATCGGCTGGCGCGCCCTCCGCTGACTACGGGGTGATCCTGGGGGCGGGGCCTCAGCCCCCCTCCGCCACCGCCTTCAGCGCCGGCAGCGCCACGGCGTGCCAGGCGTGACCCAGCCCGCCGCGCACGTCTTCGGTCTCGCGGTCATCGAACTGGTCCCAGCCGGAATGGACCAGGCGCACGTGCGTGCCTCCCGGTATCTCTCGCAGGCGGATGTCGACGAAGGTGTCCGGCACGTCGGGGAATCCCCAGCTGAACGAAAGCCGACGGGGGCGGTCCAGCACCTCGATGCGGCAGGCGATCGCGCCCGCGACGTCGCCGGCCGCGCGCCGCGCGCGGTCGGGCTGCAGGTAGAACACGTGCCCGGCCTCGCCGCGAAATCCGAGGCAGCCCATCCAGCGGCTCACCTGGGCAGGGTCGCTCAGGGCCTGCCACACGCGTTCCCGCGGGGCGGCGACCTCGATCATCGACGTGACGTCCTCGACCATGCCGGGCACGTGCGGCCGTCGTGCCGGGGCGTCAAGCCTTGCCCCCTCGGCGCACCCGGCTAAAAGACGTCCAAACAAGCGTACGAGCTGGGGAGAGACCATGGCCGAAGCCCTGACCGCCGAGCAGGAGCGCGAGCAGCTCAACACCGGCACGAAAGAGGTCGCCGAGACCCACCGGTTCGACGAAGCCTCGCTGGCGCGCTGGATGGAAGCCAACGTCGAGGGCTACCAGGGCCCGCTGGAGGTGCGCCAGTTCAAGGGCGGCCAGTCGAACCCGACCTACCAGCTGGTCACGCCGAACCGGAAGTACGTCATGCGGCGCAAGCCGCCGGGCAAGCTGCTGCCGTCGGCGCACGCGGTGGACCGCGAGTTCAAGGTGATCTCGGCGCTCTATCCCACCGGCTTCCCGGTCGCACGCCCGTTCGGCCTCTGCACCGACGAGAGCGTCGTCGGGACCATGTTCTACGTGATGGACATGGTGGAGGGTCGGATCCTCTGGGACCAGTCGCTGCCCGCCTACTCGCCGGCCGAGCGCCGCGAGATCGTGCTGGCCAAGATCAAGACCCTCGCCGACCTGCACAACACCGACTACGTGAAGGTGGGCCTGGAGGACTACGGCCGTCCCGGCAACTACATGGCCCGCCAGGTCGACCGCTGGACCAAGCAGTACAAGGCGTCCGAGACGGTCCACATCCCGGCGATGGAGCGCCTGATCGAATGGCTGCCGAAGACGGCGCCCGAGCAGGAGCGCACGTCCATCGTCCATGGCGACTACCGCCTCGACAACATGATCTTCCACCCGACCGAGAACCGCGTGGCTGCGGTGCTCGATTGGGAGCTGGGGACCCTCGGCGAGCCGCTCGCGGACTTCACTTACCTGCTGATGAACTGGGTCAACGGCGGGATCTCGCAGATCCCGGACCTGAAGGCGCACGGGATCCCGACGCGCGAGGAGGCCGTGGAGTACTACTGCGGCCTCACCGGTCGCAGCGGCCTGCCGGACCTCAACTGGTACTTCAGCTACAACGCCTTCCGCCTCGCCGGCATCCTGCAGGGGATCGTGGGCCGGGTGCGCGACGGCACGGCCAACAGCCCGCACGCCGCGCAGCAGGCCGACCGGGTGCTGGGCCTCGCCGAGACGAGCTGGAAGTTCGCCGAACTCGCCGGCGCGCGCTGAGCGAGACGGTTCCGGCCGAACGGGTGCTGCGCTAGCGGGCGCGTACGCGGTCCAGCAGGGCGGCCAGCGCCGCCTCGTCGTCGAACACCGCCTTGACGGGCCAGGCGGCGACGCGCGTCCGCCAGGCGGGCGGCAGGCGCGCCCAGTCCTTCTCGGTGGTGACGAGCCCCGCGCCCAGCCGCTCGGCCCGGCGGGCCAGCCAGGCCAGCTCGGACTCGCGGAAGACGTGGTGGTCGGGGAACGGCGCGAAGTCGGCCAGGCGGCAGCCCGCGTCGGCCAGGGCGCGCTCGACCTTCCAGGGCTTGGCCACGCCGGCGAAGCCCAGTTGCGGGCCCGGGGGCGGCGGCGCGGCCGGCGCCAGCCGCGCCGTCAGGACGGTCCGGTCGCCGAGCTGGGCCAGCAGCGCGGGATCGGGCGCATCCAGGCCGACCGGCAGCAGGACGACGACGGCGTCGGCGCGGGCGAGCCCGGCGGCGAGCGGTTCGCGCATGGGGCCCGCGGGGAAGACCCGGCCATCGCCGAAGGGCCACTCCTCGCCGCGCGTCTCGCCGTCCACGACGACGAGGCTGAGTGACTTCAGGACCGCGGGGTTCTGATGGCCGTCGTCCATCACCAGGACCGCAGCGCCCGCCTGCGCCGCCGCGACCGCTCCGGCCGCGCGGTCGCGGGCGACCCAGACCGGGAGGTCGTTCGCGAGCATCAGCGGCTCGTCGCCCACCTCGGCGGCGCCGTGGCGTTCCGGGTCCACGCGCACGGGTCCGGCCAGCGATCCGCCGTAGCCGCGCGTCAGGACGGCGGCGCCGAGGCGGCGGGCGATCTCGCGCGCGATCGGGGTCTTGCCGGCGCCGCCCACCGTGAGGTTGCCCACGCAGACCACCGGGACGCCGGGATCGACGGGACGGCCGCGCGCGATGCGCCGCGCCGTCGCCCAGGCCCAGATCCACGAGACGGGCGTGAGCAGCGCTCTCAGCAGCGGCGCCGTCCGCGGGCGTCGCTCGTACCACCAGCGGGGCGTGGTGAGCTTCATGCGGGCAGGAGCGGCTGGAGGAGGCGGTAGGCTTCGTCCAGGGCCGCGCCCTGGCGGTCGGCGTAGGCGAAGGCGGCCTCTCCCATCCGCCGCGCGATGCGGGGATGATCCAGCAGGCCGCGTAGGTGGCGCGCCAGGGCGTCGGCGTCGGCCGCCGCGATCGCCGCGCCCTCGGCGAAGAGGCCGGCATAGGCCTCGGCCGCGTTGAACACGTGAGGCCCGGTCAGGATGGGGCGTCCGATGCGGGCGGGCTCCAGGGGGTTGTGGCCGCCGACGCCGGGGGCGAAGCCGCCGCCCATCACCACGATGTCGGCCAGCCGGAAGAAGAGCCCGAGCTCGCCCAGGGTGTCGGCCACGTGGACGCCCCCCGTCGGCAGTTCGCCGGCGCCGCGGCGCGTGGCGGCGAGCTGCTCGGCGAGCGCGGGACCCCGCTCGGGATGCCGGGGGGCCACGACCAGGAGCGCCTCGCCGAGATCCGGCGCCGCCTGGTGGAAGGCGCGGGCGATGAGGTCTTCCTCGCCCGGGTGGGTGCTGGCGGCGAGGACCACGCGATGGCCGCCCACGGCCTTGCGCAGGCGCTCCAGCTCGGCGGCGTCCGCGGGCAGCGGATCGCCGACCAGCTTCAGGTTCAGCCGCGGACCGGGGCTGGCGCCCAGCGCCGACAGCCGCGCGCCGGTCGCCTCGTCCTGCGGCAGCACGAGGTCGAAGGCCCGCACGACGGTCCGCGCCGACGCCGGCCACTGGGCCCAGCGCCGGGCGCTGGCCTCGGTCATCCGCGCGGACACCAGCGCCAGGCGCACGCCGCGGGCGCGCGCGCCGAGGATCAGGTTGGGCCAGAGCTCGCTCTCGACCAGGACCCCGGCGTCGGGGCGCCAGTGGCCGAGGAACCGGCGGACGGCGCCCGGCCCGTCCACCGGCGCGAACTGATGGATCACACCCGCGGGCAGCCGGCGGGCCAGCAGCGCGGCGGCCGTCGCGGTTCCGGACGTCACGAGCAGCGCCAGCTCCGGCCGGCGGGCGCGGAGCGCCGCGATCAGGGGCAGCAGCGACGTGGTCTCGCCGACGCTCACGCCGTGCAGCCAGACGAGGGGACCGTCGGGGCGCGGGACCGTGGGGCGGCCGAGGCGCTCGCCCAGCCGCGCGGCGTCCTCCTTGCCGCGGCGGGCGCGACCGCGCAGGACCCCGGGCGCCAGGGGCTCCAGCACGCGGGTGGCCGCGCCGTACAGCGCCAGGGGCAGGGTCGGGGTCACGCCACCTTCGCGCAGCCGAGGCCGCAGCCGCCCTCGGTCTCCACCTGCAGGGTCACGTGGCCGATCGCGAAGCGGTGCGAGAGACCCTCGCGGGTCGAACGCAGGAAGCTGTCGCCGTCGTCCGCGCTGCAGGGGCGGAGGATATGCGCGGTCATCGCCGTCTCGGTGGTGGAGAGCGCCCAGACGTGCAGGTCGTGGACCCCCTCGACGCCCGGCTGGCGGCTGAGCCAGGCGCGCACCTCGTCCACGTCGATCGCGCGCGGCGCAGCGTCCAGGGCGAGGTCGGCGGAGTCGCGGAGCAGGCTCCAGGTCCCGAGCATGATGACGCCGGCGATCACGAGGCCCAGGGCCGGATCGATCCACGCCAGCCCCGTGCGGCTCATGACGAAGGCGCCGACGACGACCGTCAGCGAGACGCCCGCGTCGGCCGCCATGTGCAGGAAGGCGCCGCGGACGTTCAGGTCGCTGTGACTGCCGCGCATGAAGAGGAGCGCGGTGGCGCCGTTGACCAGGACCCCGAAGCTCGCGGCCAGCATGACCAGCCCGGTCTCGACCGGCGCCGGCTGCAGCAGCCGGTGGATGGACTCCGAGGCGATGGCGCCCACGGCCACGAGCAGCAGCACGGCGTTGGTCAGGGAGGCCAGGATGGTGGCCTTGCGCAGGCCATAGGTGCGCCGTCCGGCGGGCGCCCGCCGGGCCAGGACGGCGGCGCCCCAGGCCAGGATCAGGGCGAGGACGTCGGACAGGTTGTGGCCCGCGTCGGCGAGCAGCGACATGGAGCCCGTCCAGAACCCCAGGCCCGCCTCGACCGCCACGAACGCGGTGTTGAGCACGACGCCGATCCCGAAGGCCCAGCTCATGTCCTTCGGGGCGTGATGATGGTGGTGGTGGCCGTGGCCATGCCCGCCGCCGTGGCCGTGGGTGTGACCGTGGGCGTGGCCATGGTCGTGAGCGTGCTCATGCCCATGCTCGTGGCCGTCGCGCGCGGGATGCGGGTGGGCGTGCGCCATCGGGGCCTATGTCTCACCGCCCGCCGGAGCGATCAATCCGCTACCAGGTAACGCTCAGCGCCCGACCAGCGCTTCGGCGCGGCGGGTGGCTTCCGAGAGGCGGCCTGACCATTCCGTGATCAGGGCGGCGATGGCGGCCTCGTCCGCATCGGCGGGTACGTGCAGCGGGCCGTCCCAGACCACGGCGCCCCGCCCGAAGGGCGCCGCCCACATCACCTTGTCCCACGTGCCCTGCATCTGGGCCGATGGCGCGGCGGCGATTCCCATCAGGAACACCGGCTGCCCGGACCGCCGGGCGATCTGCAGGGCGCCGGGCGCGATCACCTCGTTCGGCCCGCGTGGACCATCCGGCGTGACGACCAGCGCGCCCCCGCCCGCCACCCAGTTCGTCGCCTCGCGGATGGCGGCGATGGCCTGGCGCATCTTGGCGGTGTCGCCGGGCTTGGCCGACGAGACCCGGATGGCGGGGAAGCCGGACATGTCCAGCGCGCGGGCCACGAACTCGCCGTCCGCGCTGGGCGAGATCAGGCACTTGGTGCGCTTGCGCCACCACTGCGGCGCGGTGGCGAGGCACAGCGGGATGCGGCCGTGCCAGAAGAGGGCGATGGCGCCGCGCGTGTCGTCGGCGAGCACCGGCTCGACGCAGGCCAGGTTCTCGTGCCGCCAGCGGACGGTGCGCAGCACCAGCCGCAGGTAGCTGCCCAGCACCCAGCCCAGGAAGGCCTGGACCGAACCGTTTCGCAGCAGCGCCTTCACGCGGCGGGCTCCGCCTCCAGGTCCTGGCTTCTGGCGAGCCGGGCGTAGAGTCCGCGCTTCTTCACGAGCGTCGCGTGATCGCCGGTTTCGACCACGCGGCCACGATCGACCACATAGATGCGGTCGGCGCCGCGCACGGTGGACAGGCGGTGGGCGATCAGGATGGTGGTCCGGCCGGCCATGAGCCGCTTCAGCGCCGCCTGCACCTGGGCCTCGCTCTCGGTGTCCAGGGCGCTGGTGGCCTCGTCGAGCAGCAGGATCGGCGCGTCCTTGAGGAACGCCCGGGCGATGGCGATCCGTTGCCGCTGGCCGCCCGAAAGCCGGGCCCCCGCCTCGCCCACGAGCGTGTCGTAGCCGTCCGGCAGGTCGCAGATGAACTCGTGCGCCGCCGCGGCCCGCGCCGCCGCCTCGATCTCGGCCGCCGCGGCCTGCGGGCGCGCATAGGCGATGTTGGCGCGGACGGTGTCGTCGAACAGGAACGGCTCCTGGGTGACGAGGGCGATCTGGTCGCGCAGCGAGGCCAGCGCCACGTCGCGGACGTCGATGCCGTCCAGGGTCACGCGCCCCGCGCTCACGTCGTAGAAGCGCGGGATCAGGTTCAGGATGGTGCTCTTGCCGCCGCCCGAGGGACCCACCAGCGCCACCGTCTCGCCCCGCCGGGCCTCCAGGTCGACGCCGTCCAGCGCCGGCGGGCCGTCGCCGCCGTACGAGAAGGCCACGTTCTCGAGGCGCAGATGGCCGTCCGCTCGGGTGACCGGCTGGGCGCCCGGCCGCTCGCGCACCTCGGGCTCCACGTCGAGGGCCGCGAAGAGCCGGCGCGCCGCGGCCATCCCTTCGGCGAAGACGGTCTGCAGGTTGGCGAGCTGGCGCAGCGCCTGGCTGGCCATGGTGAGGGCGGCCACGAACGAGAAGAAGGCGCCGGCGTTCATCTCGCCCACGGTGGAGCGCCAGCCGGCGTAGGCGAACACGGCGGCCACCACCAGCGTCATCAGGAGCTCGGTGGCCGGCGCGGCCCGGGCGCGGGCGTTGGCGCCCTTGGTGAGGTGGCGCTGGCGCCGCGCGACCACCTCGGCCACGCGGGCCTCCTCGTGCGCCTCGCGGTTCTCGATCTTCACGACCCGGACGCCGTCGAGGCTTTCCATGATCGCCGAGGAGAGGTTGGAGGTCTCGGCCATGGCGCCCTTCGCGGCCTTGGTCGTGCGCCTGGAGAACCGCCGCATGATCGCCCCGGCCAGGGGCGCGACCCCGATCAGGAGCAGCGACAGGAACCAGTCGTTGGCGACCATCACCACCACGGCGCCCACGAAGATCAGCAGGTTCTGGGTGTAGTTCACCACCCCGGCGGTGGCGGCCTCGCGGATCAGGCCGGCGTCATAGAGCACCGAGGCGACGAAGCTGCCGGTGTGGCGGCTGCGCAGGTGGGCGAGGTCGGCGCGGACAAGGCGGCCGAAGAGCTGCACCTGGACGTCTCCCACCACGGCGTTGCCGATGTGGTTCACCAGGGTGGCCTGGACGATCTGGGCGACCGTCCGGGCGACGGCGAGGGCGGCGATGGTGAGCGGGATCCAGAGCAGCGCCCCCGGCTTGTGGAACACCAGCAGGTCGTTGGTGGCAGGCTCGATGATCCGCACCAGCTCGGCCGAGCAGTAGGCCACCACCACGGCGGCCAGCATGGCCACGGTCCAGCCGCGCCAGCGCGGCGCCATATAGCTTCGCGCCACCCGCGCCACGAGGGCGCGGGCGCCAAGCTCCGGCGGGGCGGGGACGCTCATGGGCCTGGGGTCGGACGTTGCGCCCACAGTGTCAAGCCGGGCCGCGCGACGGCCCGTGAGCCGGGATCGGTCTCGATCACGAACGAACGCGGGCGCACACGCACGGGCGTGCGCCCGCGACCCGCGGGCGGCCACGGTCAGGCGGTCTGCGGCGACGTCGTCGCGGTGGGCGGTTTGCCCGCCCCGCCGCTCGCTCTGCGGCGAGCGGTCCCCCCTTCCCGCAGGGCGGGAAGGGAAGGGGTCAGCTGGGCCAGGGGGGCTTGAGGCGCAGGCCGGGCGCCGTGGAGCCGAGGAGCGCGGATCGCGCCCGCGGCGCCGGGGGCGGGGCGCGGTCCAGCACCGTCGCGGCCGCGGCCGCCGGCTGCGGCTGCGCCGCGTCGGCCCTCGCGAGGAGGGCTTCGAGGGCCGGTAGGTTCCGCGTGCGGACATCGGCCGGAACGCCGTCGGCGCGGGCGGTCTCGCGGGCCACCAGGCCGAGCGTCGAAATGAACTTCGGCAGGCTCACCGCCTCATAGTCCCGTTCGCGCTCGCGCTCGACGGGGTCGCCGCGTTCGAGCCGCTCGACCTCGATCTCGTCCTCGCGCTCGGCGTCCATCGCCTGGACGGAGGCCTGGACGGGGGCGGGGCGGAGAGGGGCCATGCGGCCGGCGCGCAGGGCCAGGCACAGGCGGATGCCCAGGCGCACGGCCTGGAAGCTGCGGTGGAAGACATCGTAGAGCGGCAGGCTTCGGCTTCGATTGGCCTCGGTCTTCGCCGCCTCGCCGACCCGCCGCCCCAGCTCGAAGGCGCAGTCGACCATCGCCTCCACCATGCGGAGCTCAAAATCGGTGCGGGCGGCGTCCTGCGACATCGGAACAAAAGTAGAACATAAGAAGCGGCGCCGTCAACCCCTCGGGGGCGCGGCTGGCTGCGGACCGGATTCTCGCCTACCTAGCGGCGATGAGCGCCGCCGAGCCCCGCTTCGACCTCACCACGCCGCTCGGGCGGGCGAAGGCGTATGCGGACTACCTCTGGAACGACCACGCCTACCTGCGGCTGGGGTTCTCGAACGCGCATTGGATCAGCGAGGAGCTGGTGCGGGCGAACCAGCCCTGGCCGCACCAGATCGCCGCCTGGCGGGACCGCGGCATCCGCACGATCGTGAACCTGCGCGGCGGGTTCGACGCCAGCTTCCATGCGCTGGAGAAGGACGCCTGCGCGCGGCTGGGGCTGAACCTGGTCGATTTCACGATCACGTCGCGGGAAGTCCCCTCGCGGGAGCGCGTGCTGGGCGCCAAGCGGCTGTTCGAGACGCTGGAGTACCCGGCGCTGATGCACTGCAAGTCGGGCGCGGACCGGGCCGGGATCATGAGCGTGCTGTACATGCACTTCCGGAAGGGCCGGACGATCCGGGAGGCGCTGGACCAGCTGCACATCCGCTACCTGCACATCCGGCACGGCAAGACCGGCGTGCTGGACTACACCTTCGCCCGCTATCTCACCGAGGGCGAGCCGGCGGGCATGAGCTTCCTGGAGTGGGTGCAGAGCCCGATGTACGACCCGGCCGGCATGAAGGCCGAGTTCCGCACGAACATGTGGGGCAATGTGCTGACCGAAAGCGTGCTGCGGCGGGAGTAGGACGGATGGGGGTCGGACGGCCTTGCCGGCCGCTTGCCCTTCCCACCGTCCGCTCTACGCCCGGCGGCGCCGGGCTCGGCGGGCGGTCCCCCCTTCCCGCGATGCGGGAAGGGAAGGAGGCGTCAGTGCTCGTCGTCGTCCGAGCCCGGGGTCAGGAGCTTGTGGGCGTGCAGCACGAAGTAGCGCATCAGGGCGTTGTCGACGGTCTGCTGGGCCTTGGCGCGCCAGGCCCTCACGGCCTCGTCGTAGCTGGCGAAGCCGCCGACGAAGTCGATCTGGCCGGGGTCCTTGAACTCGGGCGGACCGTCGAGGTCCTTGAGTTCGCCGCCGATGACGAGGTGGAGGAGCTGTCTGTGGGGCATGGGGGTTCGTTTCAGATGAAATCAGTTTCGCGGGCCCATATGCTGGAGCCGCTCCAGGATCAATGGGGCGAGCGCCCGAGTCGAGCAGATCAGGCTGGCCTGTGACGGCCGCGCCCGGTTGAAGCGGAAGCCCTCGCCGGTGTGGTCGCCGACGAAACAGCCGGCTTCGCGGGCGATGAGGTCGCCGGCCGCCACGTCCCAGTCCGACTTGCGCACGGGCGCGACCGCCGCGTCGAACTCGCCGGCGGCCACCGCGCACATGCGGTAGGCGGTGGAGCTGCGCTGCTCGACGGACATGGTGGCCGGCCAGGGGGTCGGCCACGACCAGTGGGCGAACACCACCGGGTCGCCGGCCATCCGGGCCTCCTCGAGCCGCGCGGCCGCGGTCGGGGCGATCGGCGCGCCGTTTCGGGTGGCGCCCTGGCCCGCGGCCGCGGCGTAGATCTCCTCCAGCTCGGGCGCGTAGACCGCGGCGGCCGTCGGGACGCCGTCGTCCACCACGGCGATGGCCACGGACCACCAGGGGCGGCCCTTCAGGAAGGCGCGGGTGCCGTCGATCGGGTCGACGACGAAGATGCGCCGGTGGGCCATCCGCTGCGGATCGTCGGCGGTCTCCTCCGAGAGCCAGCCGTAGTCGGGCCGGGCCGCGCGGAGACGGCGGGTCAGCAGGTCGTCGGCCGCCAGGTCCGCATTGGTGACCGGGCTGTGGTCGTCGGCCTTGTATTCGACCTCCAGGCCCTTGCGGCGGATGTCGCGGGCCAGCTCGCCGGCCTCGCGGGCCGCGTCCAGGATCAGGCGCAGGTCGTCGCTCATCGACCCGCGATGGCGAGGGCGTCCACCATGAGCGAGGGGGCGTTGGACGCGCCGCGGATCTCCAGGTCCGAGGCGGGCGTGACGCGCCGGAAGATGTCGATGAGGTTGCCCGCCACCGTGATCTCCGTGACCGGGTAGGCGAGCTCGCCGTCCTCGAACCAGAAGCCGGAACAGCCCACCGACCAGTCGCCGGTGTTGGGGTTCAGCGAGGGGCCGAACATCGACGTGACGAGCAGGCCCGCGCCCGCGTCCTTCATCAGCGCCTCGCGGCTCTTCTCGCCGGGCAGGAAGGTCAGGTTCGAGGTCGAGACGCCGGGGGGGCCGGCCAGGCCGCGGGAGGCGTGGCCCGTGGTCTGCAGACCGAGCTGGCGGGCCGACGACGAGTTGAGGAGCCAGGTGGTCAGCACGCCGTCGTCGATCAGGTTGCGCGGCCCGTTGCGGACACCCTCGTCGTCGAAGGGCGACGAGCCGAGGCCGCGCAGGCGATGCGGGTCGTCGCGGATCACGATCCCCTTGGCGAAGACCTGCTGGCCCAGCTTGTCCTTCAGGAACGAGGCCCCGCGGGCGATGGCCGGGCCCGAGATCGCGCCGATCAGAGGGCTCATCAGCGATCCGGCGAGGCGGTTCTCGAAGATCACCGGGGCGGTGGTGGAGGCGATCTTGCGCGCGCCCAGGCGGGCGGCGGCGCGGCGGCCGGCCTCGGCGCCCAGGCTCTCGGGCTCGGGCAGGTCGGCCTGCCAGCGGACCGAGCGGCCGTCGTAGCCGGTCTCCATGCCGGCCTCGTCGCCCGCGATGGCCGAGGCGCCGATGGAGAAGCCCGACGCGCGGTGCACGCCGGTGAATCCGCCGCTCGTCACCATGGTCCACCGGGCGGCCGACCACGAGCCGGAGGCGCCGTCGGTGTTGATCACCCTGGGGGTGGCCCGCGCGGCGGCCTCCGCGGCGCGGGCGCGCTCCTCCAGCGCCTCGGCCGACGGCTCGGACGGGTCGAACAGGTCCAGGTCCGGCATGCCGTCCAGCGCCAGGTGCTCGCGGTCGGCGAGGCCCGCGTAGGGATCCTCGGGCGCGAGGCGGGCCATGGCGACCGCGCGCTCGACCAGCTTGCCGCGGGCGTCCGCCGAGATGTCCGAGCCCGACACGGTGGCATGCCGCCTGCCGACGAAGACGCGCAGGCCGAGGTCGCGCGACTCGTTGCGCTCGACCTCCTCGAGGTCGCCCATGCGCACGGTGATCGACAGGCTGCGGCGTTCCGCGCCCACGGCTTCGGCGGCGTCGGCCCCCGCCCTCAGCGCGGCGGCCACGACGTCGTTCAGCAGGTTTTCGTCCATCGCCGGGATATGGCGGACGCAGGGCGGACGAACAAGGCTGGGGTTCGCGTCGACGGGCGCCGGGGCTTTTCCCTCCCTTCCTCCTCGACGGAGGAAAGGCCGGGTATGGTGGTGTGCGCAGAGCGTCAGAGGTTCGTGCGCGTGCGGCGACGCCGCCTCATACGCACACTCGGCAATGGTGGGGCCACACCACCACCCAACCCTCCTCCATCGAGGAGGAGGGCTTTTCAGGGCGCCTCAGGGGATCGCGTAGAACAGCAGGGCGGCGGCGATGGCGACGTAGCTGACCCAGGTGGCCAGGGCGCCGGCGGCGCGGAGCCAGGTGGCCTGCGTCGAGCGCGACAGGCCCACGGCGTGCACCACGCGGCCCACGAAGAAGACCAGGCCGATCAGGTGGATCAGCAGGCTGGGCGCGCCCACGAGCGCCAGGATCGCAAGGCCGGCCAGCGCCGCGGGCACGTACTCCGCCGCGTTGCCGAAGGCGCGGATGGCCTGCTGCAGGGCGGGCACCCCGCCGTCGCCGATCTCGACCCGGTGCCTGCGCCGCTGGCGGGTGACCAGCACCGACAGCACGAGCAGGAGCACGACGTTCAGGCCGGCCCAGAGGGCGGCGGCGTGGGCGGAGGCCAGAGGGTCCATGCGCGACCTTACCTCAGTCCACCGGCGCGCCATCGCCGGGCAGGCCAAGCTTCGCCCACTTTTCCGTGACGGCGGCGATCGTGTCCGGATCCATGCCCAGCTTCTCGCCCCACTCGCGGTGGGTCTCGGGCGGCCATTTGTTGGTGGCGTCGAGCCCGATCTTCGAGCCCAGGCCGCTCTCGGGCGAGGCGAAGTCCAGGTAGTCGATGGGGGTGTTCTCGACGACGGTGATGTCGCGGGCGGGGTCCATCCGGGTGGAGATGGCCCACATCACGTCCTTCCAGTCGCGGGCGTCGATGTCGTCGTCCACGACGATCACCCACTTGGTGTACATGAACTGCCGAAGGTAGCTCCAGACGCCCATCATCACGCGCTTGGCGTGGCCCGGGTAGCCCTTCTTCATCGACACCACGGCGATGCGGTAGCTGCAGCCCTCGGGCGGCAGCCAGAAGTCGACGATCTCGGGAAACTGCTGGCGGATCAGCGGGATGAACACCTCGTTCAGCGCCTCGCCCAGGACCGAAGGCTCGTCCGGCGGGCGGCCGGTGAAGGTGGTCAGGTAGATGGGGTCCCTGCGCAGGGTGACGCAGGTCACCTCGAACACCGGGAAGCGCTCCACCGAGTTGTAGTAGCCGGTGTGGTCGCCGTAGGGGCCCTCGTCGGCGTACTCGTCGAGGTGGACGAGGCCCTCCAGCACGATCTCGGCCTGGGCGGGAACCATCAGGGGCACGGTCTTCGCCGGCACGAGGTCGAGCTTGGCCCCGCGGAGCAGGCCGGCGAACTGGTACTCGGAGAGCGTGTCGGGCACCGGCGTGACGGCGGCCAGGATCGTGCCCGGGTCGGCCCCGATGACGGCGCAGGCGGGCAGCGGCTCGCGCCGTCCTTCCGCCTTCCAGCGGCGGTGGTGCTGGGCGCCGCCGCGGTGGGCCAGCCAGCGCATGATGGTGCGGTCCTTGCCGATCACCTGCATGCGGTAGATGCCGAGGTTGTAGTCGTCCTCCCGGGAGTCGGACGGCCCCTTGGTGACCACCAAGGGCCAGGTGATGAGCGGCGCGGGCTCGCCGGGCCAGCAGGTCTGGATCGGCAGCTTCGACAGGTCGATCTGGTCGCCCTTCCAGACCACCTCCTGCACCGGCGCGGTCTTGCGCACATTGGGGCGCATGCCCATCACGGTGCGGGCCAGGGGCAGCATGTCCCAGGCGTCCTTGAGGCCGCGCGGCGGCTCGGGCTGGCGCAGGAAGGCCAGGAGTTCGCCCACCTCGCGCAGTTCGCCGGCGGTCGTCCGTTCCTTGCCCTCGAGGGTCACGCCCATGGCCACGCGCCTGACCGTGCCGAACAGGTTGACGAGGCAGGGCATGCCCGACGGCTGGCCGTCGGCGCGCACGGGGTTCTCGAACAGGACGGCCGGGCCGCCCGTGGCCAGCAGGCGGCGCTGGATCTCGGTCATCTCCAGGACGGTGGAGACCGGCTCGGTCACGCGCACCAGCTCGCCGGCGGCTTCCAGTTTGGCGATGAAGTCGCGCAGCGAGCGGTAGGCCATGCGCGCCCGTTTACCCGCGCGGCCGAACCGGGTCTAGGATGGGGCCCAAGGAGCAGAGATGGCCCGCCTCGACCTCGACGACCTGCCGCCGCGCGTCGCGGCGCTGCTCACCGACCTGCCGGAGGGCGAGGAGGTCGTGCTGGTGCAGCACGGCGCCGTGGTGGGCCGGCTGACCGCGGGCGCGCCGCCGCAAGCCGAGGAGACCCACCCCGAGATGGAGCCCGACCAGAAGATGCGCGAGGTGTTCGAGAACTTCCGCTCGGCGATCGAGGACGAGTTTTGAGCGCCGCCGTGCGCGAGGGCGTCGCGAAGAGCGCCCGCCACCAGAGCGTCTACCTGGCCGCCGGCCCGGAGGGGGCGACGCCGATCGTCTTCATCCACGGCTGGCCCGAGCTCTCGATCTCGTGGCGGCATCAGCTGCCGGTGTTCGGCGGCCTGGGCTTCCACGCCGTGGCGCCCGACATGCGCGGCTACGGGCGCTCTTCGGTCTACCCGCGGCACGAGGACTACGCCGTCGAGCACGCCACCGCCGACATGATCGAACTCCTGGACCACCTTGGGGCCGAGAAGGCCGTCTGGGTCGGCCACGACTGGGGCGCGCCCGTCGCCTGGAGCCTCGCCCAGCATCACCCCGAGCGGACCCACGGCGTGGCGACGCTCTGCGTGCCCTACATGCCCGACGGCTTCGCGCCCGAGACGATCATCCCGCTGGTGAACCGCGACATCTATCCCGAGGCCGAGCTGCCGGCGGGCCAGTGGGACTACATGCTCTACTACCGCGAGAACTTCGCGGCGGCCTGCGCGGGGTTCGAGGCGAACCCGCGGGCGTTCGTGAAGCTGGCGTTCCGGGCGGGGAGCCCGGCCGGCAAGGGCCAGCCCGCGGGCACGGCGTTCACCCGCGCCAACAACGGCTGGTTCGGCGGGGCGGCGCCGCCCGACGTGCCGCGCGACGAGACGGTGCTGACCCAGGCCGACGAGGACGCCTACGCCGAGTCCCTCGGCCGCAACGGCTTCTTCGGACCCGACAGCTGGTACATGAACGGCCCGGCCAACATGGCCTTCGCCGCCCGCGCCAACCCGCGGCTGGAGATGCCGGCGCTCTTCCTGCACGCGGCCTACGACTACATCTGCGAGACGCTGGATTCGCGGCTGCCCGAGCCGATGCGCGCCAACTGCGCCGACCTGACGGAGGCGGTGGTGGAGTCGGGCCACTGGATGGCCCAGGAGAAGCCGCGCGAGGTCAACGCCGCCCTGGCGAAGTGGCTGGCGGCGAAGCTGCCGCACCTCTGGTGACGGTTCCGTCCGGGCGGGCGAGGCTCTACCCTGCCGAAAACAGCGGGGGAACGTGATGGGCCGGACGATCGTGGCGGGGATGCTGGCGGCGCTGGTCGCGCTGCCGGCCGGGGCGGCCGAGACCAGGTACCGGGCCGAGGTGATCCGCACCGCCTACGGGGCGCCGCACGTGATCGCCCGCGACTACGGCGGCCTGGGCTACGGCGGCGGCTACGCCTCGGCGCAGGACAACTTCTGCGACTTCGCCGAGCGGCAGATGACCGTGAACGCCCAGCGCGCCCGCTACCTGGGGCCGGGCGAGAAGAACGCCAACGTCGTCAGCGACCTCTACCACCAGCACCTGATCCAGACGGGCCGGCTCGAGGCGCTGCTCGCGGGCCGCGGCCAGCCCTCGCCGCAGGCCCGCGCGCTGGCCCGCGGCTTCATCGCCGGGATCAACCGCTACGTCCGCGACGTGGGCGTGGCCAACCTGCCGGACGCCCGCTGCCGCGGCGCGGCCTGGGTGCGTACGTACGACGAGATGGACTACTGGCGGTCCGTCGTGGCCACCCAGCAGCCGACCTTCATGGCCGGCGTCGTCGCCGCCGCGCCGCCGGGCGCGCCCGACCTGCCCGGCCTGCAGGCGCCCGCCGAGCGCTCGCCGGTTCCGGAGGGCCAGGGCAGCAATGCGTATGCGCTCGGGCGCGAGGCGACGAAGAGCGGCCGGGGCGTCCTGCTGGGCAATCCGCACTATCCGTGGGACGGCATCAACCGCTTCGTCAGGATGCACCTGATCATCCCGGGCCGGCTCAACATCGTGGGCGCCGGCCTGCAGAACAGTCCGACGATCGGCATCGGCCACAACCGCTGGATCGCCTGGACGCACACCGTCTCGACCGCGCGCCGCTTCGGCCTGTTCGAACTGACGCTCGATCCGAAGGACCCCACCGCCTACCTCTACGAGGGCCGGTCCGTCCCGATGACGCGCACGGCGGTCACCGTGCAGGTGAAGACCGACAGCGGCCTGACGCCGGTCACGCGCACCTTCTACGGCACCCGGTTCGGCCAGGTGGTGGAGAACGCCGGGCCCCCGGCGACGCCCTGGACGGCGCAGCGGGCCTACGCGGTCCGCGACGCCGGCCCCGACCTGCGCGGGATCGACCAGTACCTCGAGATGTACCAGGCCCGCAGCGTCCGCCAGCTCGCCGCGACGCTGGCGAAGTTCCAGGCCGCCGGGTTCAACACGACCGCCGTGGACGCCTCGGGAGAGGCCTACTACGGCGACGTCGGCGCTCTGCCCTATGTCACGGACGCCAAGGCCGAGGCCTGCACGGTTTCCGAGATGGCCAGGACGCTGTGGTGGACCCAGCGGCTGCCGATCCTCGACGGCTCGCGCGCCGCCTGCGACTGGGACTCCGACCCGCGCGCGGTCGCCCCGGGCATCTTCCCGCCCCAGGTCCTGCCGCAGCTCTTCCGCTCGGACTACACGAGCAACTCCAACGACAGCTACTGGCTCACCAACCCCAAGGCGCCGCTGACCGGCTATCCGCGCATCCTCGGCGACGAGGCGACCGCGCGATCCCTGCGCACGCGGCTGAGCCTGAAGCTGATCGAGGACCGGCTAGCCGGGCGTGACGGCCTGGGCGCGGCGAAGTTCGACCTGGCCAGCGTCCAGGGCGTGCTGTTCAACAACCGGAACCTGGGCGCCGAGATCACCCGCGACCGGCTGGTCGGGCTCTGCCGCAAGGCCGCGTCCGGGCCGCACCCGGACCTCGCCGACGCCTGCCGAGCCCTCGAGGCCTGGGACCTGAAGGTCGACCTGGACAGCCGCGGCGCGCACGTCTTCCGGCTGTTCGCCGACAAGGGCGGCCTCGTCTTCAAGGTCCCGTTCGATCCGGCCGATCCGGTCGACACGCCGCACACCCTGGATGTGGACGACCCCAAGGTGCTGACCGCCCTGGTGGAGGCGGTGAAGCAGCTTCGGACGCTGGGCATTCCCATGGACGCCCCGCTGCGGCAGGTGCAGACCGAGCCTCGGGCGGGGGGCGAGCGCATCCCGATCCACGGCGGGCCGGGGCCGGAAGGCGTGTTCAACGTGATCACGCCCGTCGACCTGAAGCCCGGCCTCGGCTGGACCAAGATCCGCCACGGCTCGAGTTGGATCATGACGGTGGAGTTCACCGACAAGGGCCCCGTCAGCCAGGGCGTGCTGAGCTATTCCCAGTCCACCAATCCGGACTCGCCGCACGCGGCCGACCAGACCCGCCTCTATTCGCGGAAGGGCTGGGACGACCTGCGGTTCACGGAGGCCGCGGCGCGCCGGGACGCGGTGTCGCGGGTGGTTCTGACGGGGCCCTGAGGCGCGCCGTCAGTCCTCGAGGCTGTAGCCGAGCTTCAGGGTGACCTGGAAGTGCGCGACCTGGCTGCCCTCGACATGCCCGCGCACCTCCTTGACCTCGAACCAGCGGATGTGCCGCCGGTTTTCCGACGCCTTGGTGATCGCCTGCCGGATCGCGTCGTCGATCGAGGTCTCCGACGAGCCGACGATCTCGCTGACGCCGTAGGTGTTGTCCGCGGTCATGCTTGCTCCTTCCTTGTGCGGAGGGAGGAAGGCGCGGACGGCGCAGGTGGTTCCCGGCGCGGCCGGAAGGTTCAACCAACCTCGCCCAGGGCGTCGTCGAGGGCGTCCAGGAGCAGGTCGGCGTGCTCGCGGGTGAACACCAGCGGCGGGCGCACCTTCAGGATGTTGGCGTGCGGACCGGTGGCGCTCACCAGCACCCGGCGGCGGCGCAGGCCGTTGACGACCTGGGCGGCGGCGGCGCTCGCGGGCCGTCCCTCGTGCGCAAGCTCCACGCCGAGGAAGAGGCCGGCGCCGCGGACCTCGGCGATCAGCGGCCGGCGCCGGGACAGCGTCTCGAGCCCGGCCTTGAGATAGGCGCCCACCGCGGCCGCATTGGCCATCAGGCCCTCGTCCTCGATCACGTCCAGCACCGCCATGCCCACCGCGCAGGAGACCGGGTTGCCGCCGAAGGTGTTGAAGTAGCGGCAGCTCTGCCCGAACGGCGCCAGCACCTCGGGACGGGCGACGAGGCCGGCGACCGGATGGCCGTTGCCCATGGGCTTGCCCATGGTCACCAGGTCGGGAACCACGCCGTGCCGCTGGAAGCCCCAGAAGGCCTCGCCCGTGCGCCCGAAGCCGGGCTGCACCTCGTCGGCGATGAAGATCGCCCCGGCCTCGCGCGCGGCGGCCGCCGCCGCGGCCAGGAATCCGGCCGGGCCGTCGTAGACGCCGTCGCTGGAGAAGATGGTGTCGACCAGCAGGGCCGAGGGCGCATGCCCGGCCGCCCGCAGGTCCTCGAAGGCGGCGCGCACGTCGCGCGCGAAGCGCTCGGCCACGCCGGCGTCCCCGCCCCGCGGCGCGGGCACGGTGCGCACGTTCGGCCCCAGCGCCACGTAGGCGCCGAGCGACGGGGAGAGCTCGGCCACCGCCTGGGTGACGCCGTGGTAGGCGAGCTCGGTCACCACCACGCCGGTTCCGCCCGTCCGCGCCCGCGCGATGCGCAGCGCCAGGTCGTTCGCCTCGCTGCCCGTGCAGGTGAACATCACCTGGCTGAGGGGGGCGGGGAACAGGGCCGCCAGCCGTTCGGCATAGGCGACGACGCCGTCGGTCAGGTAGCGCGTGTGGGTGTTCAGCACGGCCGCCTGCCGCGCCATCGCGTCCACCACCCGCAGGTGGCAGTGCCCCACCGAGGCGACGTTGTTGTAGGCGTCGAGATAGGCCGCGCCCTCGGCGTCGTAGAGCCACACGCCCTCGCCGCGCACGAGGTGCAGCGGCTCTTCGTAGAACAGGCGGTAGGCGGGTCCCAGGACCCGTTCGCGCCGGGCGATCAGCGCCTGCGCCTCTGGCGAGAGGCCCTCGGCGGCGCCCGCGTAGGCGTTGATCATGGTCATCGGCGGAGCTCCGTTGCGCAGGCCGCGCGGACCGCCGCGTCGAACGCGGCGCGGCCGGCGTGCGCCAGCCGCTCGAGGCCGGTCACGGCGGCCGGATGGTTGCGCAGGATGTACTCGGCGTTCTCGGGGTAGCGTCCGGCGCGCCACTCCGAGATCAGCACGGAAGTGGCCATCCGCATCGCCACGAGATCGTACAGCGTCTCGAGCTCGGCGGGCGCCAGCGGCAGGGCGGCGTGGTAGGCGGCCACGTAGTCGCACAGCGCCTCGAGGCCGTGCGCCAGCTGGTAGCTCGCGGCGATCGCCGTGTCGCACACCCGGGGCGTGGCGACCATGTCGCCGAAGTCGAGGATCCCGCAGACGCGGTCGGTGTCGTCGGGATCGACCACGACATTGTGGGGGTTCAGGTCGTTGTGGACGACCTGCGCCGGCAGGCCGGGAAGGACGGGCGCGACGCGAGCCTCGAAGCGATCCAGGGCCGCCTCGGCCAGGGCGCGCCGACCCGCGTCGCCCACGAACGGGAGCAGGCGCCGCAGCGACGGGGCCTGCTTCAGGTCCCACAGGAGCACGTGGTCCTGGGCCGGATGGGAGAAGCCCTGGAGGGCCAGCGTCAGGCGCGCGTGGGCCGCCCCCAGGGAACGGCGCTGCGCCGGCGTCGACGCCGCGCGGTGCAGCATGACGCCCGGCAGGAACGTCAGCAGCCGGACGATCTGGTCGCCCGCCGGCCCGGGCAGCACGGCGCTGAGCGCGCCCGAGGCGGTCGGGACCACCCGCTGGACGGCGGCGCCGGGGTCGGCCGCCGCCACGTGCCGCAGCGCCAGAGTCTGCATCTCGGAGACGGCGGGGTCCTCGGCGGCGTTGGTGATCTTCAGGACGTACTCGGCGCCGTCGCGGGCCCGCAGGTGGAAGTTCTGGTCGCGCTCGCTGACGAGGGGCCGAGCCTGCCCGGCCAGTCCGTAGACGTCGAGCGCCAGCGCTTCGGCGGCGGCGGTCGAGAGGCTGGCGGGCGGACTTTCGAGCGCGCTGGCGGTCATGGGCGCGCCGGCGGCACCGCACGGTCGACGAACGCGATCAGCCGCTCGCTCAGCGCCTCGACGCTGACCGGCCCGTCCCGGTGGTACCAGTGGGGAATCCAGTTCATGGCCCCGAAGACGAACATCGAGGTCAGCTTGACGTCGTCGCAGACGAGCGTCCCGTCCCGCGCGCCCTCTTCCAGGATCTCGCGCAGCATGCCGTCGATCTGGCGTCGCCCGCCCACCACCTCGGCGCGGTTCTCGGGCCCGAGCGCATTCGTCCCCGTCATCACCAGGCAGGTGCCGAAGTCGTCCACGACCATCCGCACGTAGCGGCGCAGGAACTCGTGCAGCCGCTCGCGGGCCGTGCCGGAGCCCGGCGGCGGCATCGGCGTCTCGCCGTCGGTGATCGCCTCGATCCCCAGGCGGTGACACTCGAAGAGGATCTCGTCCTTGCTGCGGAAGTAGTAGTAGAGCGTCGGCTTGGAGATGTTCAGCTCGTCGGCGATGTCGGCCAGGGTCGTCTCGTGGAATCCGCGCTGCGTATAGATCCGCGCCGCGGTGCGCAGCACCACCTGTCGCTTCAGTTCGAACTGCTCGCCACGGTCCTGGATGGCCTCGCCCCATGGCCGCTTCGGCGTCGCCTTCGGCATCCCAACTCCCATTCCGGCGCAAACCCGAACGCCCCTCTAGCCGATAATACCCATTGACAGTCATTCGACTAGAGAGATGACATATCTACCGATCGGTTGTCAGTTCGACCCGCGAGTCGAACGACGCCGCAGCCGGAGGCGGGGGGGCGTTCGTGGAGACGGTCGCGAGCTGCGTGGCGGGGGGCGTGGGCGTGGCGTCGGCAGCGCGCGGAGATGCGAGCCCGGACGCGTTGCTGAGCCAGCTCTACCGAAGCGAGGCCGAGGGCCTGCGGCGATACCTCACGCGCCTGCTCAAGGCGCCGGCGGACGCCGAGGACGTCGCGCAGGAGGCGTTCCTGCGCCTGCATCGGTGCGGCGACCTTTCGGCCTACGACCATCCGCGCGCGGTGCTGTTCAAGACCGCCTACCGGCTCGCGCTGAACCGCGTCCGCAGCCGCCGCTCGGGCGTGATCGACCGCGCCCTGCCGATCCCGCGCGAGGCCGCGCTGCCGCCGGCGCCGACCCCGTCGGCGGAGGAGGACCTGATCTCGCGCGAGCGGGACCGCGCCTACGCGAGCGCTCTGGCGAGCCTGCCGCCCCGCTGCCGCGAGGTCATCGAGCTGAGGACGCTGCAGGAGCTGTCGTACAAGCAGATGTCGGATAGCCTCGGCATCTCGGTGAGCACGCTGGAGAAGCACCTGGTGCGCGGCAAGCGCATCTGCGCCGAGGCGTTGGCGGGTTGGACATCGGGCGCCGGCCAGGCGCTCGCGGCCTGACGCGCACAGGAGGAATGGCCATGTCTGACGCTCTCGACGCGCCGCCCATCGCCTACTTCCCCGAGATCCGCACGCTTGCGGACGCGCCGCGCTTCCACGGCCGCACGCGCGGCGCCGCGCCGGCCTTCCACTTCGAGGGGGAGACCCTCACCTACGCCCAGTTCGACCGCCGGACGAGCCAGGTGGCCAACGGGCTTCTCGCCGAGGGCGTCCGGCACGGCTCGCGCATCGCCTACCTGGGCAAGAACTCGGCGGCCTATTTCGAGCTCCTGTTCGGCGCCGCCCGCATCGGCGCGGTGCTGGCGCCGGTGAACTGGCGGCTCGCGGCGCCCGAGGTGGTCTACATCGTCCGCGACGCCGAGGCCGAGCTGCTGTTCGTGGACGACCATTGCCTGGCGCTGGGGCGCCACGCCGCGGCGGAGGTCCCCGGCATCCGCAAGATCATCGCCATGGACGGCGGGGCGCCGGGCCACGAGAGCTATGCCGGATGGCGCGACCACCAGGGCGCCGGGGACCAGACGGTGAAGGTCGATCCCGACGACGTGGCGATCCAGCTCTACACCTCCGGCACCACCGGGCGGCCGAAGGGCGTGCAGCTGGCGCACCGGGTCTTCTTCGCGTTCAACGCCTACGCCGGCGCGAACCCCGGCGCCTTCGGGCCGGACATGTCGTGGAACAGGTGGAACTCCGACGACGTGAGCCTGGTGGCCATGCCGGTCTTCCACATCAGCGGCACGGGCTGGGGCGTCGTGAGCGTTTACGCCGGGGCCTTCACCGTGGTGCTGCGCGAGTTCGAGAACGCCGCCGTGATCCAGGCGATCCGCAACTTCCGGGTCTCGAAGACGGTGCTGGTGCCGACCACCATCCAGATGATGCTGGATTATCCGGGCGTCAGCCGGGCGGACTTCGCCTCGATGACCGACTTCCTCTACGGGGCCTCGCCGATCCCGCTGGACCTCCTTCAGAAGGCGGTGGACGCCTTCGGGTGCGGGTTCGTCCAGCTCTACGGCATGACCGAGACGTGCGGCGCGGTCACCTACCTGCCGGCCGCGGACCACGTGGCCGGGAACCCGCGCATGCGGTCCGCCGGCAAGCCGATCCCGGGCGCCGAGATCCGCATCCTGGACCCCGAGAGCGACGCCGAGCGCCCGACCGGCGAGGTGGGCGAGATCTGCATCCGCGCGCCCACCACCATGCGCGGCTACTGGAAGCAGCCGGACGAAACGGCGCGGGTGATCCGCGAGGGCGGCTGGGTGCGCAGCGGCGACGCCGGCTACCTGGACGAGGACGGCTATCTCTTCATCCGCGACCGCGTGAAGGACATGATCGTGTCCGGCGGGGAGAACGTCTATCCGGCCGAGGTGGAGAACGCGATCTACGGCCATCCCGCCGTGGCCGAGGTGGCGGTGATCGGCGTGCCCGACGCCAAGTGGGGCGAGGCGGTGAAGGCGGTGGTGGCGCTGAAGCCGGGCCAGGCCGCGGATCCCGACAGCATCGTGGGTTGGGCCCGCGAGCGGATCGCCGGCTACAAGGTCCCCAAGTCGGTGGACTTCGTCGACGCCCTGCCGCGCAACGCCTCGGGCAAGGTGCTGAAGCGCGACCTGCGCGAGCCCTACTGGGCCGGCCACGAACGGCGGGTGAACTGAGGTGACCGAGCTCGAGCGGATGCTGATCGAGCACGCCTGCCAGAAGCTGCAGATGCTCTATGGCGTCCACGCCGACCGCGGGGAGGTGGAGGCCTTCACCCAGCTCTTCGCGGCGGACGGTTCCGTGGCGGTCCCCGAGGCGCCCGCCTTCGTGGGACACGCGGCCATCCGGGCCTCGATGCAGGCGCTGGCCGACCAGGGGATCGCCATGCGCCACGTGATGACCAACCCGGTGGTGCACGTGGTCGACGCCGACCGCGCCACCGGCTCCTGCTACCTCACCGTCTACAACAGCGCCGCCGAGCCCGACGCGGCCGGGATCCGTCCCGTGGCGCTGCCGGCGACGGTGGGCGAGTATGCCGACGTGTTCCGGCGGACGGACGAGGGCTGGCGCTTCCAGTCGCGCGTCCTGACCCGCGTGTTCCGGCCGTCGCCGCCGAGCTGAGCCGGCCTGGCGGGTCCGCCCGCCGGGCGTGTCCTTGCAATGAGGGAGGCGCGCACCCCGCCTCCGGGAGGTGAGCTGCGATGGAAATCCAGGACTGGAAGTCGATGGCCGGCATGGCCGGTGTCTACCGCAAGGCCCGCGAGCTGGGGCTGGAGACCAACATCGCCGAGCTGGAGACCTTCGGCTTCACGGTCATCGAGCCCGAGAAGACGGGCGCCCCGGCCGGCTTCGCCCAGCGCCTGCTCGACAAGGTGATGGAGATCGCCCGGCAGGAGGACGACCTCGCGGTCGAGCTCAACAAGCACTCGGACGCCGAGAAGCCGGCCTACGGGCGGCAGCTGTTCCACCTGCTGGAGCGCGACCCGGTCTTCGTCGAGGCGCTAATGAACCCCGCGGTGCGCACCATGGGCAGCTACATGATGGGCCTGAGCTACAGGCTGTTCAGCATGGTGGCGTTCGTGAAGGAGGGGTCCGCGCGCTCGACCCACATGCACACCGACTCGGTGGGCGTGCCGACCCCGCTGCCGGCCTATGGCGCGGTCTGCAACGTGAGCTGGATCCTCACCGACTACACCCCCGAGAACGGCACGCTGGGCATGATCCCGGGCAGCCATCGCAACTGCCGCCATCCCACCGAGTTCGAGCAGCCGAAGTTCATCGGCGGCGGCATGGACGACTCCATGGTGACGCCGGTCATGGCCAGGCCCGGGTCGCTCGCGGTCTTCACCGGCAACACCTGGCACTGCACCTACCCCAAGACGAGCGACGGGGTGCGCGCGCACATCGCCACGGCCTTCTGCCGCAACTACATGAACCCGGCCGAGAGCTACGACGACATGCCGGACGCGCTGATCGCGCCGCACGGTCCCGAGCTCGCGCGCCTGCTCGGCCGCAACGCCTGGCAGGGCTACCGCGCCGAGGGCCCCAAGCTCGAGAACATGGCCCTGGTCCGGGCCGCCTATCAGAGCCAGTACGGTTGAGGACGCCATGAGCAAGGTCGAATTCGCCAGCCGCGAGTGGCTGGCCGCGCTGCGGTCGATGCTGGACCGCTACACGGCCCTCGCCGGGCCGGACACGACGCTCAGCATCTGCGAGGTGTTCACCGGCGTGCCCCCGCACCTGGACGCCGGCGGCGACGGGCGCATCGCCTGGCACTGCCGGATCGCGGGCGGCAAGGTCACGGTCTTCGCGGACGGCGAGATCGACGACGCCGACATCAAGACGGTGGCCGACTACCACTTCATCCTGCCGTTCGCGCGGATGAAGCTCGAGCCGGGCACGACCGACGAGTACCAGCGCCAGCAGGCCGAGGGCGCGCGCCTCGGCAAGGTGAAGCACGAGGGCGACCGCTCGAAGGTTCCCCCGGCCTTCTACGGCATGCACAATGAACTGGCCGAAATGACCGCGTGAGGCGGCAGGAGGAACCCGTGAGCTGGGACTACATGATCTACGAGACGCCCGAGCCGGGCATCGCGCGCATCGTCATGAACCGGCCCGAGGCCGCCAACGCCCAGGACAGCCAGTTCCTCTACGAGCTGAACGCCGCGTTCGACCAGGCCGCCCGCGACGACGACGTGCGGGTGATCATCCTGGCCGCCAACGGCAAGCACTTCTCGTCGGGCCACGACATCCGCGAGACCAACCACCACGACAACCAGGAGCGCTACGCGCCCGTCACGCCTTACCAGCAGCACCGCCGCCCCGGCGCCGAGGGCCGCATGTCGCGTGAGGAGGAGCTGTACACCGGCCTGTCCGAGCGCTGGCGCAACATCCCGAAGGTCACCATCGCCGCCGTCCAGGGCAAGTGCGTGTCGGGCGGCCTCCTGCTGTGCTGGCCCTGCGACCTGATCGTGGCCAGCGACGACGCCCAGTTCATCGAGGTGACCGTCGCCATGGGCATCGCCGGCGTGGAGTGGTTCGCCCACCCGTGGGAGATGAACGCGCGCAAGGCCAAGGAAATGCTGCTCACCGGCGATCCCATCGGCGCCGAGGAAGCCCGGCAGCTGGGGATGGTGAACCGGGTCGTGCCGCGCGCGGAGCTGCCCGAGGCGACGCTGGAGCTCGCCCGCAAGATCGCCCGCCAGCCCAGCTTCGCGACCCGCATGGCGAAGCTCGCCGTGAACTCGGCCCAGGACGCCCAGGGCCGGCACTCCGCGATGCAGACGGCCTTCGCGCTGCACCAGCTGCAGCACAGCCACTGCATGGAGGTCTACGGGCTGCCCGTCTATCCCGGCGGCATCCACGCGGGCGTGAAGAAGAGCTACGCCGAGGGCGAGGAGCCCTTCCGCGCGCCCACCCCCGCCAAGGCCTGAACCGCGCCCTCCACGCGGAATGGCGGGTTCCGCCGAACGCCGTGTCCTTGAGGTTGGACGAGCCGCAAAGGCCGTCCCAACGAGGGGGCGACGGAGATGTCGGATCGGAACGGGAGTTTCGCGCGCGGAACCCAGCGCGGGGCGCTGCTGTCGGGCGCGGCGCTGGCGCTCGTCATGGGCGGGCCTGCGCTCGCACAGACGGCGGCTGAGACCGAGGCCGCCACGGTCGAGACCGTGGTGGTGACCGCCCAGAGGCGGGTCGAGGAGAACATCAAGGTCCCGGTGGCGGTCACCGCCGTCGGCGCGGCCGAGATCCAGAACATCACCGCCGGCTTCGTGACGGACATCGCCATCAAGGCGCCGAACGTCACCATGACGCCGGGCACCAATTCGCCGGTGATCCAGATCCGCGGCGTGAGCTCGCAGAGCAACATCAACGCCGGCTTCCCGCCCGCCGTGGGCGTCTACGTGGACGAGGTCTATCAGGGCCGCGATCCGACGTTCAACACCATCCTCAACGACGTCCAGCGGGTCGAGGTGCTGCGCGGGCCGCAGGGGACGCTCTACGGAAAGAACACCATCGGCGGGGCGATCAACATCGTCACGGCCGAGCCGTCCAACACCTTCACCGCCTTCGGCGACGTCAGCTACGGCAACTACGACTTCATCCAGGGCCGCGCGACCGTGGCCGGGGCGATCGTGCCGGACCTGCTGATGGTCCGCCTGTCGGCCACCCACCGCCAGCGCGACGGCTACATGCGCAACACCGTCACGGGCGAGAAGCTGAACGACATCAACTCGGACGGCTTGCGCCTCGTGCTGGCGTCGCGGCCCAGCGAGCAGCTGCGCCTGCGGTTCTCGGCCGACTACTTCACGGAGAGCGGCACCAGTGCGCTGGAGACCGGCCCGGCCAACTTCCCGGCGCCGACCCCGGCGGTCCTGGCGGCGATCCCGCGGCAGGACGCGGAAGACAATGTCGTCCAGCTGAACAACCCCGAGGACGCGCACCGCGAGCTCTGGGGCTACATGGGCCGGCTGGACTACAGCTTCAGCGGCGCCGAGTTCACCTCGATCACCGCCTGGCGCAGCTACATCGCCACCTTCGTCGACGACAGCGACGGCCTGCCCCTGGACGCCTTCGACGTGGGCCGCGACGAGAAGGGCGAGAACTTCAGCCAGGAGTTCCGGCTGACCTCGACCGGCGAGGGCCCGTTCTCGTGGATCCTGGGCGCCTACTACTACGACGAGAACACCACCAACATCCGCAAAATCCACCTGGGCGCCCAGATGCCCGTGCTGCTGACCGGCGGCATGATCCCGGGCTTCGGCGGGGAGCGGGCGCAGACCTTCTCGACCATCGACGCCAAGAGCTACGCGGCCTTCGCCTCGGGCACGTGGCAGATCGCGCCGAAGGTGCGCCTGGCCGGCGGCATCCGCTGGACCCACGAGAAGAAGGACTTCTTCTACAGCCAGGTCCCGACCCAGACGTTCCTCAACCTTCCCAACGGCCTGCTGATCTCGAACTTCGCGGTTCGCATCCCGGCCGTGCGCGACACCTACAAGGACAGCCGCTGGACCGGCGACGTCAGCGTCTCGTACGACTTCACCGACGAGCAGACGGCCTATCTGAAGTACAGCCGCGGCTTCAAGGCGGGCGGCTTCCAGACCGACGTCATCTCGCCGCCGTTCAACGCGGCCGACCCGCTGGGCTTCGATCCCGAGACGGTCAACAACTACGAGGCCGGGTACAAGGCCTACTTCTTCGACCGCCGCCTGAGCCTGAACCTGGCCGCCTTCTACCTGAAGTGGAACGACAAGCAGGAGCAGATCTTCACGGGCCTGTCGTTCCTGATCCGCAACGCCGCCACCGCCTCCAGCCGCGGGCTCGAGATCGAGCTGACCGCGCGCCCCACGCGCAACCTGCTGCTGGACGCCAACGCGGCCTACCTGAAGGCCAAGTACGACAGCTTCCCCACCAGCCCGGCGCTGGAGGGCGAGCGCTTCCAGCTCACGCCCAAGTACACGGGCAGCCTGGGGGCGCAGTACACCTACCCGGTCGCCGACGGCCTGGAGCTGTACGTGCGCGGCGACCTGAACCATCGCAGCAGCAGCTACCTGCTGCCCAACGCCACCACGCGGCTGAACATCGAGGCGCTGACCACCATCAACGGTCGCCTGGGCGTGCAATCGCAGGACGGCGGCTGGGGCGCCTACCTCTGGGGCAAGAACATCAACAACGACAAGGTGCTGGGCTCGGGCTCGCTGTTCCCCTTCCCGCGGGCGCAGATCACGACCCGCGCGCCGGGCTTCGGCCGCACCTACGGCGTCGAGTTGCGCAAGACGTTCTGAGCGCGAAACCTGTCGCCGGGGCCGCAGCGCGGCGGCCCCGGACCGGAGAGTTCCAAGGCCGCATGATCGAGTCCCCGTACTACACGCCCGAGCACGAGATCTTCCGCGCCGACGTGCGCCGGTTCCTGGACCGCGAGTGCGTTCCCAACCGGGTCGCCTGGCAGAAGGCCTGCAAGCCGCCGCGCGAGTTCTGGACCAAGGCCGGCGAGGCCGGGCTCCTGTGCCCGAAGGTCTCGCCCGAGTACGGCGGCGCCGGCGGCGACCTCTGGCACGGCTTCGTCATCATGGAGGAGCAGACGCGGGCCGCCTTCAACGAGCTGGCCTTCTACCTGCACTCCGACATCATCGCGCCCTACCTCGAGCTGTACGGCACCGAGGACCAGAAGCGGCGCTACCTGCCGAAGATGGCGTCGGGCGAGATCGTCTCGGCCATCGCCATGACCGAGCCCGGGGCCGGCTCGGACCTGCAGGGGATCCGCACCCGGGCGCGGCGCGAGGGCGACCACTACGTCCTCGACGGCCAGAAGACCTTCATCAGCAACGCCCAGAACGCCGAGCTGATCGTCGTCGCCGCCAAGACCGATCCCGACGCCGGCGCGCGCGGCGTGAGCCTGCTGCTGCTCGACACGCCCGGCGCGGAGGGCTTCACCCTGGGCCGCAACCTCAAGAAGGTGGGCAACAAGGTGCAGGACACCTCCGAGCTCTTCTTCGAGGGCGTGCGCGTGCCGGCCGAGAACCTGCTGGGCGGCGTCGAGGGGCGGGGCTTCTACCAGCTCATGCAGCGGCTCCCCGAGGAGCGGCTGATCATGGCCATGTCGGCGGTGGTGCAGATGGAATGCGCCGTCGACGAGACGGTCGCCTACGCCCGCAGCCGCGAGACGTTCGGCCGGAAGCTGGCCGACCACCAGGCGGTCCGTCACAAGCTGGCCGAGTGCAAGACGGTGGCGACCGTGGCGCGCGCCTACCTCGAGCGCTGCATCGACCTCTTCGTGGAGAACCGCTTCGACGCCCAGGCCGGCGCCATGGCCAAGTGGTGGACGACTGAGCGGTGCTGCGAGGTGATCGACGAGTGCCTGCAGCTGTTCGGCGGCTACGGCTACATGCGCGACACGCCGATCGCGCGCCGCTGGGCCGACGTGCGCCTCGGCCGCATCGCGGGCGGCACGAACGAGATCATGAAGGACCTGATCGGGCGGGCGCTATGAACACGCACCCCTCCGCGCCAGGCCTGTCGCCCGCGACGTCGCTGCCCTTCCGGGACGACCACGAGATGCTGCGCCAGACCGCGCGGCGCTTCTTCGAGACCGAGTGCGCGCCGCACCGCGAGGCATGGGACGAGGCCGGCATGGTCCCGCGCGCGATCTGGCGTCGCGCGGGCGAGCTGGGGCTGCTTTGCCCGCGCATCGACCCGGCGTACGGCGGCGCCGGCGGCGACCTGCTGCACGCCATCGTGCTCACCGAGGAACAGGTGAAGGCGGGCGTCGTGGCGCCCATGATCTCGCTGCACAACGACGTGGTGGCGCCCTACCTGGTGGCGTACGGCTCGGAGGCGCAGAAGGCCCGCGCGCTGCCGAGGATGGCCACCGGCGAGTGGCTGGGCGCCATCGCCATGACCGAGCCCTCCGCCGGCAGCGACCTGCGCGGCATGAAGACCCGCGCGCGGCGCGACGGCGACGACTACGTGATCTCGGGTCAGAAGACCTTCATCAGCCACGGCGCCACGGCGGACCTCATCGTGCTGGCCGCCCAGGCCGAGGCGGGGATCAGCCTGTTCCTCGTGGAGACGGACGGGCTGGCGGGCTTCAGCCGCGGCGCGCCGCTGGACAAGATGGGCCAGTTCTCCGCCGACACGGCCGAGATCTTCTTCGACGAGGTCCGCCTGCCCGCCTCGGCCCTGCTGGGCGGCGAGGAGGGACGCGGCTTCGCCCAGCTAGGCGAGCGGCTGGTCGAGGAGCGGCTGATGACCGGCGTGGTCGCGCAGGCCTTCATGGAGACCGCCATCGACCACACGGTCGCCTACACCCGCGAGCGCAAGGCGTTCGGCCAGCGGATCATCGACTTCCAGAACAGCCGCTTCCGACTGGCCGAGGCCCGCACCGAGGCGGTGGTCTGCCGCACCTTCCTGGAGCGGTGCGTGACGAAGTTCATGGCCGGCCGTCTCGACGCCTCGGAAGCGGCGATGCTGAAGTGGTGGTCCACCGAGCAGCAGAACCGGATCGTCGACGCCTGCGTGCAGCTGCACGGCGGCTACGGCTACATGCTCGAGTACCCCATCGCCCGCATGTGGCTCGATAGCCGGGTCGCCAAGATCTACGGCGGCGCGAACGAGATCATGAAGGACATCATCGGCAGGGCCCTATGACCCACAGTCTCGACGCCCAGGCCGATCCGGGCGGGCCGCCCGTCCGACTCACCCGCGACGGGGCGGTCGCCGTCCTCACGCTCAACCGGCCGGACTCCGCCAACACCATCGACGCGCCGCTCGCCGCCGCGTTCCGCGAGACCCTGGAGGCGCTCGACGGCGACGAGAGCGTGCGCGCCCTCTTGCTGCAGGGCGAAGGCCGGATGTTCTGCGCCGGGGGCGACCTGACCAGCTTCGCCGAGCAGGGGCTGGGCGCCGCGCGCTACGTGGAAGGCCTGATCGCCGACCTGCACGCCGGGCTGGAGCGGCTCTTCGCCTTCCACGCGCCGGTGGTGGCCGCGGTGCACGGCGCGGCCGCCGGGGCCGGGCTGGGCCTCGCCATGGCCGCGGACCTCGTCATCGCGGGCGAGAACGCGCGGTTCGTGATGGCCTACACGCGTTCGGGCCTGACGCCCGACGGCGGCACGAGCTGGGCGCTCCCGCGGCTGGTGGGCCTGCGGCGGGCGCTGGAGCTGACCTACCTGAACCCGACGCTGACCGCGGCGGAGGCGCGGGACCAGGGACTGGTCACCGAGGTCGTCCCCGACAGCGCCGTGGGCGCCCGCGCCGGCGAACTGGCCCGCGAACTCGCCGCGGGACCGACCGCCGCCTACGCTGCGGCGCGCCGCCTGCTGCGCGAGTCGATCCGGCCGGAGTACGCCGCCCACCTGCGCCGGGAAGCGGTCGGCATCGTCGAGGCCTTCTCGAGCCGCGACGGCCTCGAAGGCGTCCGCGCCTTCCAGGAGCGCCGCGCGCCGGTGTTCCATGGCCGCTGACGGCGCGGACCGCGACCTTCCGTTCTGGCGGCTGGCCGTCTACGCCCTCCCGGCGGTCCCGATGTCGTTCCTGTTCGTGCCGCTGACCGCCCTGCTGCCGGCGTTCTACGCCCAGGAGCTGGGCCTCAGCCTGAGCGTGGTCGGCGGGTTCCTGCTGGTCTCGCGGCTGTTCGACATGGTCGTGGACCCGTTCCTCGGCCGGCTCTCGGACGGGACGCGGTCGAAGTACGGCCGCCGCAAGCCCTGGATCGCCCTGGGCGCGCCGATCTGCATGGTGGGCGCGGTCCTGGTGTTCATGCCGCCCGCCCAGATCGGCGGCTGGTGGCTGCTGATGGCCACCGCGGTGATCTACTTCGGCGCCTCGATGCTGGGGCTGTCCCACGCTGCCTGGGGCGCCGAGATCGTCCAGAGCTACCACGGCCGCTCGAAGGTCGCCGGCTTCCGCGAGAGCGCCAATGTGCTGGGCATCGTCGTCGCCTCGTCCGTCCCCGCCGTCACCGCGCTGCAGGGCCACGGCATCGACCGCTACACCATGGCGGTGATGGGCTGGACGGTGGTGATCCTGACCCCCCTGACCGCCTGGGCCGCCCTGCGCTTCGTGCCCGAGCGGCTCGCGCCGCCCGAGACGCCGTCCCCGTGGCTTCCGGCGCTGAGGAGCCTGCTGCGGAACCGGCCCTTCTGCCTGCTGTGCGCGGGCTATGTGGTGCTCAACATCGGCGCGGGCATCACCAACGCCACCCTGGTCTTCTTCATCTCGCACTACCTCAAGCAGCCCGAGGTGATCGGGCCGACGCTGCTGGCGTCGTTCGGCGCGGTGCTGGCGGGCGTGCCGTTCTGGGTGGCGGTCAGCCGGCGCATCGGCAAGCACCGCGCCGCGGGCCTGTCGCTGCTGGTCGCCATCTCGCTCAGCGGCCTGCTCGCCACCCAGCTCAGGCCCGGCGACGGCTGGCTGTTCGTGGCGCTGATGGCCGTGCTGGGGATCACCAGCGCCGCGTTCCTCACCCTGCCGCTGGGCATCATGGGCGACGTCATCGACTACGACACGCTGAAGACCGGCGAGTCGCGCGGCGGCCTGTTCTTCGGCTTCTGGGCGTTCTTCTCGCAGATCTCGCCCGCCATCGCGGTCGGCGCGACGCTGCCCCTGCTGGAGGCGGCCGGCTTCCATCCCCGCGGCCCGAACGCGCCCGAGGCGCTGCAGGCCCTGCGGTACGTCTACTGTCTGGCGCCCATCCCGTTCTTCCTGTTCGGGGCCTGGATGTTCCTGACCTTCCCGCTCGATGCACGGCGTCACGGCATCGTGCGCCGCCGGCTGGACCGGCGCGCCGCGCGCCCGTCCCCGCCGGCGCAAACCGTTTCCGCACCCCCCTTGGAGGCGTCATGAACTTCGAAGACTTCCGCGGCCATGACGCCGTGGGGCTCGCCGAGCGGGTCGCGCGCCGCGACGTTAGCCCCGACGAGCTGCTGGACGCGGTCCTCGCGCGCATGGACGCGGTCAACGGCCGCCTGAACGCCGTGATCGCCACCTACGAGGCCGAGGCGCGCGCGGCCATCAAGGCCGGCCTGCCGGACGGTCCGCTGAAGGGCGTGCCCTATCCGATCAAGGACATCTCGGTGCACATGGCCGGCAAGCCCACGGGCGCCGGATCGCGGCTCTTCAGGGACCTGGTGGTCGAGAACGACAGCGCGATCGTGGCCGCGTACCGCAGGGCCGGCCTGGTGCTGTTCGGCAAGACCAACACGCCCGAGTTCGGGATCGCCACGGTGACCGAGCCGGTGGCGAACGGCGCCACGCTGAACCCCTGGAACGAGGCCGTCACGCCCGGCGGCTCCTCGGGCGGGGCGTCCGCGGCGGTGGCCGCCGGCATCGTGCCCGCCGCGCACGGCAGCGACGGCGGCGGCTCGATCCGCACGCCCGCCTCCTGCTGCGGCCTGTTCGGCCTGAAGCCGTCGCGCGGCCGGGTCTCGCTCTCGCCGGCGGGCGAGGGGTGGGGCGGCCTCTCGGTGCAGCACGCCCTGACCCGCTCGGTGCGCGACAGCGCGACCCTGCTGGACATCGCCTGCCAGCCGCAGCCCGGGGACCCCTACTGGCTGGAGCCGCCGGCGCGTCCGTTCGCGTCCGAGGTGCGGCGCGACCCCGGCCGCCTGCGGATCGGCTTCACCACCGACGCCCTGATCTGGGGCGAGCTGTTCCCGGAGAACGTGAAGGCCGTGCGCGACGCCGCCCGGCTCTGCGAGGCGCTGGGCCACCACGTGGAGGAAGCCAGGCCCGACGTCGATTTCCAGCAGATGGCCCTGCACGCCAACACCGCCGTCAGCTCGGCCACCGCGGCCAATCTCGAGAACGAGGCGGCCCGCCGCGGCGCGCCGATCCGCGAGGACGAGGTCGAGACCCTGACCTGGCAGATCTACCAGACGGGCCTGGGCTTCAGCGGCGTCCAGGTGGCCCAGGCCATCCAGCATCTGCACGCCCTCAGCCGCCGGCTCGCGGCCTTCTTCGAGCGCTACGACATCCTGCTCCTGGCCACCAACGGCAAGCCGCCGCAGCCGAAGGGCAGCATCGACATGAACGCGGCCGATCTCTCCGACTACGCCGAGCGGCTCTACAGCTTCATCCCCAACACCCAGCCGTTCAACGTCGGCGGCCAGCCGGCGATGAGCGTGCCGCTCGCCTGGACGGACGACGGCCTGCCCATCGGCGTGCAGTTCGTGGCGCGCGGCGGCGCCGAGGCGCTGCTGTTCCGCCTGGCCGGCCAGCTCGAGCGCGCCCAGCCCTGGTTCCACAAGGTTCCCGCCCTATGACGCGTCCCTCCGTCCGCATCGCCGGCGTGGGCATGACCCCCTTCGCCACCCCACGCCAGGCCCGGCCCTATACGGAGCTGGCCGCCGAGGCGGCCCGCGGCGCCCTGGCCGACTGCGGGCTGGCGTACGATCGGGTGCAGCAGGTGTTCGCCGGCTACGTCTACGGCGACTCCACCAGCGGCCAGCGCGCCGCCTACGAGGTCGGCCTCACGGGTGTCCCGGTGGTCAACGTCAACAACAACTGCTCCACGGGGTCGACGGCGCTGTTCCTGGCGCGCCAGGCGGTGGAGAGCGGCGAGGTCGACTGCGCCCTGGCGCTCGGCTTCGAGCAGATGCCGGCCGGCGCCATCGCCGAGACCTTCGAGGATCGCCCGAGCCCGCTCGAACCGTTCCTGGAGGTGGCCGACCGCCGTCACGGGGCGAGCGACGCGCCGCTCGCGCTGCGGCTCTTTGGCGGCGCCGGGCGGGACTACGCCGAAGCCTACGGCGTCGCCCCCGAGACCTTCGCCCGCGTCGCCGTCAAGGCGCGCGCCCACGCCGCGAACAACCCCAATGCGGTGTTCCGCGATCCGCTCACCGTCGAGGCGGTGATGGCGAGCCCGATGATGTTCGAGCCTGTGCTCACGCGGCTGCAGTGCTGCCCGCCCACCTGCGGGGCGGCGGCGGCCGTCGTGGTGTCGGAAGCCTTCGCCCGGCGGCATGTTCTTTCCGACGCCGTCCGCCTGCGGGCCCAGGCGATGACCACGGACCGGGCCGACAGCTTCGCCGGCGACATGACGGCGGCGGTGGGGATGGGGCTGACCCGCCGGGCCGCGGACGCCGTCTACGCCGCGGCGGGGGTCGAGCCGGCCGACATCCCGGTCGTGGAGCTGCACGACTGCTTCACCGTCAACGAGGTGCTCAGCTACGAGGCGCTTGGGCTGGCGCCCGCCGGCGGCGCCGAGCGCCTGATCGCCGATGGCGGCAACACCTACGGCGGTCGCCACGTGGTCAACCCGTCGGGCGGGCTCCTCGCCAAGGGGCACCCGCTCGGCGCGACGGGCCTGGCGCAGTGCTACGAGCTGGTCCAGCAGCTGCGCGGCCGCGCCGGCGCGCGGCAGGTGGAGGGCGCGCGGCTCGGGCTGCAGCACAACCTGGGCCTGGGCGGCGCCTGCGTCGTCACCCTCTACGAAGGCGGCGCCCCGGCCTAGCCTGGCGCCGCCGCCCCTACAACCCGCCCGCGGAGACCTGCTCGCGGCTGCGCAGGGCCGCGAGATTGGCCTCGTGGGCGGCGCGGTTGATGGGGAAGCGGGAGACGATGAACATCGCCACGATGTTGCCGCCCACGATCAGCGGCACGGCGATCAGGACCAGCTGGTTCATGATCCCCATGTCGACCGATCCCGGCAGCGCCTTCGCGGGGAAGGCGACCCAGCTCAGGAGCGCGCCGGCGACCACCGCGCCCAGGGCGGCGCCCCATTTGTCGAGCAGGCCGAACGCGCCGTAGAGCACGCCCTCCGATCGCAGGCCCGACTTGACGGCCACGTCGTCGGCGGCGTCCGCCAGCAGCGAATTGAACATCACCAGGAAGCCGATCGAGAAGGCGGTCGCGAAGAAGGCGGCGGCCACCAGCATGACCACCAGGGCGGTCGAGCCGTTGGGCGGCGTCATCCCCAGGCTCCGCGCCACGAAGGGGAGGCTGAAGCTGACCGCCCAGCCGATGTAGCAGCACATCAGGAACGGCGTCTTGCCGATGCGGGCGGAAATGCGCGGCGCGGCCCACAGCATGGCGATGGCCGCGAACGGGGAGACGAACAGCACATAGGCCATCTGCTGCGGCTTCAGCAGCCAGAAGTGCAGCGAGAAATAGGCCTGCAGGCCGAACTGCACGCCCCCGCCGAAGCCGTTGAGCAGCGTGGTGCCCATCAGGAACTGCATCGGGCGCTGCCGGACGATGAAGAGCATCTCGCCGGCGGTCTCGCGGATCGTGACCTTGCGCACCGGGGGCACGTGCAGGTGGCGGATGCGGCCGTGCGTGCTGAGGGTGGCGACGATGATCACGAAGAACATCACGGCCGCCGCGAAGAGCCCGAATTCGGCGTACCGCTCGCGGTTCAGCACGCCCAGGGGATTGGCGGCGTCCTCGCGCAGGAAGACCTGGTAGAGGATCGCGCTCATCGCGGCGGCGCCGCCGTAGATGAAGAGGTAGCGCCACGCGATCAGGGCGGTGCGTTCGTCGTAGGCGGGGGCCAGTTCCGGCGCCAGCGCCAGCGAGGGGATCTCGTAGAACGATACCGCGATCCGCACGAACAGCAGCATGCCGACCATGAAGGCCAGGAGGCCGACGGTCCCCAGGCCCTCGGGCGCGTGCCACATGGCGATGATCCCCACCGCCGCCGGGAGGGCCGAGGCGTACATGAGCAGGTGCCGGCGGCCCAGCGGCGTGCGCAGGTTGTCCGAGAAGCGGCCGATCATCGGGTCGATGACGCTGTCGACGAGGATGGTCAGGGCGAGCGCCATGCCGACCCACGCCGCCTCGAGCCCGATCACCTGGTTGAAGTAGAGCTGCAGCACCCCGCCCGACAGCACCGTGGCCGAGACGCCGTACGCCAGCGAGCCGAAGCCGTACCCGAGCCGCACGCCGAGGCTGAGCGGCGGCGCGCCCCCGGCGTGGGACTGGGCCGTCACGCGGCGCCGCCCGCGGGCCGGGCCGCGAGGAGAGCGCCGCCGAGCAGCTCCTGCAGGCGCGGCGTGGTGGGGTAGGGCTGGTGGCGGTACTGCCGGAACCCTTCGGCCAGCTCGACGCCGAAGAGCCGGCCCTGCCGGCGGGTCCAGGCCTCCATGGAGGCCCCGTGGTCGTCGATGCCGTGCTGCTTGGCGACCCAGGCCGCCTGGCTGCGGTGGCAGGCGAGCATCGCGCGCTTGACCTCGAACGCCGCGGCGACGTCGGCCCCGAACTCGGGATCGACCCGCCCGCCCGTGCGGTCGTGGCCGCCGATCGGGTCGCAGAGGTAGAGGTGCGGAATGCCCTCGAGCGGCGCGGCGTCGCCGGTGCGGTAGTTGGGGACCGGGGCGGCGAAACAGGCGTCCCGGACCAGCAGGCCGATGGCCTCGTGATCCGGGTGGTAGTCCACCGGCGAGGACGCGATCACGACGTCGGGCCGGACCTCGCGGAGCAGTTCGGTCACGCGCCGCCGGGTGGGATCGTCGCTGAAGACGCCCAGGTCGGGGAGGCCGAGGCAGCGGTAGTCCGCGCCGATCAGAGCCGCCGCCTCGGCGGCCTCGGCCATGCGGATGCGGGCCGTCTCGTGCGGCTCGTGCTCGGCGGACCCGCAGTCGCCGGCGGTGGCGGTCACGAGGGTGACGTGATGTCCGCTGCGGGCGAGCAGGGCCAGGGCGCCCGCCGCCAGCATCTCGATGTCGTCAGGGTGGGCGTGGACCGCCAGGATGCGGGCCATCCGGTCACCCGTCCCGCTTGGGAAGGTCGAGACCTTGATTGACGTGAACGCGCCAGGGGTAGTGATCGCCTTCGCCCTCGACGCCCACCGCCGACAGGTGGTTGGCGACCGCCTTGCGCCAGCCGCGCGAGACGTTGGCCGTGGTCATGTGCGGTGTCTTGGAGTGGTGGAAGGTCACGGAGCCGCGGCGGATCGGGCAGACCACCGTGCGGCTTTCGTCCGGCGAGCACATCAGAAGGTCGCTGGCCATGCCCTCCACGCGCCGATGCTCGAGGATGCCGTCCCGGTGGCCGCGGTCGATGAAGTGCATGCAGCCGTTGGTGGCGTCGACGTCCTGCAGCGGGATCCAGCAGGTGACCCCCTTGTCCTCGAGGGCGCGGCCCCAGTAGCCCTCGTCCTGGTGCCACTCGGTGGGCACGCTCTTGCCGGCCGGCTTGGCCAGGTACTGGTCGTACCAGAAGGCCATGGGCTTCCCCATCAGCGCCGACCCGAAGTCGACGAGCCACTTGCGGTAGGGCTGGTCGGCGATCTCCTTCCAGACCAGCGACGGCCAGGACTGCACGATACGGAACGAGCGGTTCTCGCGATCCTCGCTCTCGTCCCAGGCCCAGTCGAAGGCCAGGCGCTCCTTGTCGGTCAGCAGGCTCTCGCACTTGGTTTCGAGGAGGTCGAGGTCGGCCTTCGGGATGGCGTCCTCCACCACCAGCCAGCCATGCTCGGCGAAGAAATCCAGATCTCTCTGGGTCGGGGCGGGGAACGGCATGGGGGTGGTCTCGACGCTTGACCGAAGGGCTGGCAGAAAGTTAGTGGTCACTAAGTAATTGGTCAAGGACACGGATGTGAGTGAGGACTGCGCCCCGCTGGCCTACGCCGGACCGACGGCCGAGCGGGTGGCCTTTCCGCTGGGGGGACTCGGCGCGGGCATGGTCTGCCTGTCGGGCGCGGGGGCGCTGACGGCGGTGTCCGTCCGCAACGCGCCGGCGCTCTTGAACGAGCCCTTCGTGTTCGCGGCGGTGCGGTGGTCGACGGCCGCGGGGCAGGGCGCGCGCGTGCTCGAGGGCCCGACGCCGGGATGGAAGGTCACCTTCCCCTGGCCCGACTCGACGGGCACCGGACGGGGCCAGCAGGGCAAGACGTTCGGCCTCCCGCGCTTCCCGGGCGCCGCGTTCGAGGCGCGCTTCCCGTTCGCCACGCTGACCCTGGATCCCGGCGAGGGGCCGCTGGCCTGCCGGGTCGTCGGCTGGAGCCCGTTCGTGCCGGGCGACGCCGACGCCTCCAGCCTGCCGGTGGCCGGGCTGGAGTACGAGATCGAGAACCGCTCGCCGGAGCCGGCCGAGGTCATCCTCTCGTTCCACGCCCGGAACTTCATGCGCGTGGCCGGCGCGACGGCGCCCGCCGGCGTCGCCGCCTCGGGCCAAGAGGTCACGCTCTGGCAGTCCGCCGGCGACGAGCGGCCCGAGGACGAGGGCGCCTTCAGCATCGCCTGCGACGCGCCCGAGACCGTGGCCAGCGCGCGCTGGTTCCGCGGCGGCTGGTGGGACCCGGTGACCGACCTCTGGCGCGGCGTCGCCGAAGGTCGGATTCCGCCCGCGGGGGCGCACGAGGAGGGCGCGTCCAGCGACGGCGGCAGCCTCTATGTCCCGTTCGTGCTGGCGCCGGGCGAGCGCCGGCGCGTCGGCGTCCGGCTCTCGTGGTACGTCCCCAAGACGTCGCTGCGGCGCGGCGGCGGGCCGTTCGACCCGGAAGGCCGTCACGACGGGACCGAGACGCACGTCCCCTGGTACGCCGGCCGCTTCCAGAGCCGCGAGGCGCTGGCCGCGTTCTGGGCCGACAACTACGACCGGCTGCGACGGGAGTCCGAGGCGTTCGCGACGTGCCTCGCCGACCAGGTCCTGCCGCCGGAGGTGCTCGAGGCCGTCAGCGCCAACCTGACCATCCTGAAGTCGCCCACCGTGGAGCGCCAGGCCGATGGCCGGATCTTCATGTGGGAGGGCTGCGCCGACAACGAGGGCAGCTTCGAGGGCTCGTGCACCCACGTGTTCAACTACGCCCAGTCGATGGCGCACCTGTTCCCGGCCCTGGAGCGCACGCTGCGCGAGACCGAGCTCTTCGTGAACCAGGACGAGACGGGCCATCAGAACTTCCGCGCGCAGCTTCCGATCCGGCCCAACCCGCGGCGCGCGCGTCCGGCGGCCGACGGGCAGCTGGGCGGGATCGTGAAGGCCTACCGCGACTGGCGCATCAGCGGCGACGACGCGTGGCTGAGGCGTTTGTGGCCGCGCGTCGCGGCCAGCCTCGACTACGCGATCCGCACCTGGGACCCGGGTGAGGACGGCTGGCTCACCGAGCCGCACCACAACACCTACGACATCGAGTTCTGGGGCCCCGACGGGATGGCCGGGACCATCTACCTCGCCGCCCTCCGGGCCGCGGCGGAGATGGCCGAAGCGGTGGGCGCGCCGGCGGATCGCTACCGGGCGCTCTCCGAAAAGGCGACCGCGCGGCTGGAAGGCGACCTCTTCAACGGCGAGTACTTCATCCAGCAGGTCCGGTGGGACGAGCGGGCCCTCGAGGGGCGGATCTCGGCCGAGACCCGCGTCAGCATCGAGCGCGAGGGGCCGAAGTACCAGTACGCCGGGGGCTGCCTCTCGGACGGGGTCGTGGGCGAGTGGATGGCGCGGGTGTCGGGCCTGGCGACCGGCCTCGACGCCGGGAAGGTCGCTTCGCACCTTCGCGCCGTGCACCGCTACAACTTCCGGCCTTCGCTCCGCGATCACGCCAACCCGCAGCGGCCGGCCTACGCGCTGGGCGACGAGTCGGCCCTACTGCTCTGCAGCTGGCCCCACGGCGCGGCCCCGCACTTCCCGTTCGTCTACAGCGACGAGGCGTGGACGGGCATCGAGTACCAGGTCGCCGCCCACCTGATCCTGTGCGGGGAGGTCGATGCGGGGCTCGAGATCGTGCGGGCGGCCCGCTCCCGATACGACGGCCGGGTCCGCAACCCGTTCAGCGAGTTCGAGTGGGGGCACTGGTACGGGCGCGCCATGTCTTCGTGGTCGCTGCTGCAGGCGATGACCGGCCAGGACTACGACGCGCGCCGCCGGCGGCTGACCCTGGCGCCGGCCGTTCCGGGCGACGTCTCGGCCCTGCTCGCCACCGAGACCGGCTACGGGCTGGTCGGCGTGCGCGACGGCGAGCCCTTCGTCGAGGTCCGGAGCGGGCGGATCGAGGTCGACACCCTCGACTACCGGCCCTTCGCCCGCGCGTCATGATCGCCACCGAGATCCTTCCGACCGCCGACGCGATGGGCGAGAGCCTGGCGCGCGAGATCCTCGCCGGCCTGCGCGACGCCGAGGCGGCGGGGCGGACCTACGTCCTGGGCTGCCCGGCCGGCCGCACGCCGCTGCCGGTGTACGAGGCGCTGGCGCGCGGGGCGCGCGGCCTGGACCTCGGCCGGCTCCACCTGATCCTGATGGACGAGTTCCTCGTGCGGGACAGCGAGGTCTGGCGGCGCGTGCCGACGTCCGCCCACCACAGCTGCGCGGGCTTCGCCATGCGCCACGTCGTGGCGTCGCTGCCGGGACTGCCGCCGGAGAACCTCCATGTCCCGGAGCCTGACGCGCCCGCCGCCTACGACGCGCTGATCGGGGACCTGGGCGGGATCGACCTGTTCCTGCTGGCCTCCGGCGCGACGGACGGGCACGTGGCGTTCAATCCGCCGGGCACGCCCCTGGACAGCACCACGCGCATCGTCGCGCTGGCGGAGGAGACGCGGCAGGACAACCTGGCGACCTTCCCGGACTTCACGTCCCTGGAGCAGGTCCCGACCCACGGCGTGAGCATCGGTCTGGGCACCATCGCGCGCCACTCGCGGGCGGCGGCGATGATGCTGCACGGCGCGCACAAGGGGCCGGCGCTGCAGCGCCTGCGCAGCCTGGACCGGTTCAGCCCGTCGTGGCCCGCGAGCGTCGTCTACGCCTGCCGCAACCCCCGAATCCTGGTGGACGGCGCGGCGGCGGAAGCGGCGTCGGCCCCCGGCTCAAAGCCGGTTGTCAAAACACCTAGTGACCACTAAGTGTCCGTTGGACCCGGGCCTGCCCGACGCTTCTGGAGTTCCCATGCAGCAACGCAAACGACATCGGATCGCGGTCATCGGCCTGGGCATGCGGCTCGGGATGCTGCTGCGCGCCGCGCGCGCCGAGGGCTGGGACTTCGACCTCCCGGGCTACGTGGATCCCGCGCCGGTCGGCCTGCCGCTGCTGGCGGAACAGGGCATCGAGGCGGGCGCGGCCTACCCTGACGTGCCGGCGCTGCTGGCCGACGGTCCCTTCGATCTTGTGATGATCGGCTCGCCGAACCACCTCCACCTGGAGCACCTCAGGGCGAGCCTGGACCACCCGGGCATGGTCTTCATCGAGAAGCCCATCGTGCGCACCGAGGCGGAGTCGTTCGAGGCGGCGCGGCTGGTGCGCGAGCGCGGCGCCGGGCGGGTGCTGGTCGGCCTTGTCGCGCGCTCGGCGCCGATCGTCCGCACGGCCCTGGAGAGGCTCGACGACGGCGTGATCGGCGACATCATCTCCATCGACGCGACCGAGCACCTGCCGCCCGCGCACGGGGCCTACCTCGCCCGCAACTGGCGCCGCCGCGTCGAGTGGGGCGGCTCGTACATGCTGGACAAGGTCTGCCACGACTTTGACATCCTCGGCAGGATGGTCGGCGCGCGGCCGAGCCGGGTGGCCAGCTTCGGCGGCCGCCGTATCTTCACCGCCGACACCGCGAACGTGTCCCGCGACCAGGGTCCGGCGATCCTGCGCCGCCTCTCCGGCTGGAACGCGGCGCCCGACATCAGCGGGGCCGACATGGACGTCACCGATCACCAGGTCGCGATCGTGGAGTACGCCAACGGCGTGCGGCTGTCCTTCCACTCGAACACCAGCGCGGCCGCCCCCGAGCGCCGCTGGAACCTGATCGGCGCCCGCGGGGCGATCACGATCGACCTCGTCCAGAACACGATGGTGGTCACGCCGCTGGAGACGCGCGACGCCATCGAGACCTTCCGCTGGCGCGGGCCGGTCGGCGACTCCCACGGGGGCGCGGACCAGGCCATGGCGCGCGACCTCGTCGCCGCGCTGGACGGTGAACGGGCCTTCCCCGTCTCGGTGACCGACTCGCTCGTGGCCGGCCTGACGGTGATGGCGATCGACCGGGCGCTGGCCGAGAACCGCATCGTCGACTGCGCGCCGCTGTGGACCCAGCTCGACGCGGCCGAAGCGGGCCTCGCGGCGTGAGGACCACGCCGTCGCTGGTGATCGGCATCGACGCCGGCGCGACCAAGACCGCGGCCGTCTCGGGCGGGCTGGACGGCGGGGTGCTGAACCGGCTGCGGACGGACCCCAGCGCCGTCGTGGGCCTGCCCGAGGCGCGGCCGCTCGCCGTGCTGCGGCGCGTGGTGGACGAGCTCGCGCCCCACAGGGCGGCCCTCGCGCACGTCGCGATCGGGCTGAGCGGCGTCGACTTTCCCGACGAGTTCCCGGAGCAGCATCGCCGGGTCGCCGCCGCGCTCGACCTGCCGGCCGAACGGCTGCTGCTGGTCAACGACAGCGTCGTCGCGCTGGCCGGCGCTGCGACGCAGGAGCGGGCCACGCTGGTGCAGCACGGCACCGAGGTGACCATGGCCTGGCGCGCGCAGCTGGGCGGCGAGGCGGTGTTCGACAGCGTGGGCATCGCCGACTGCTTCGACGTTCGGCTGAAGGCCGTGCCGCTGGTGGCCCGCATGCTGGACGGCCGCCTGCCGGTCACGGCGCTCCGGGACCAGGTGCTGGCGCACTGCGGCGTCAGCGGCGAGGACTTCCCGCGCTGGATGATGCGCGATCCGCGGGCGAAGGAACGGGTCCTGCAGCTGGGCCCGGTGGTGTTTGCGGCCTGGCAGGCCGGCGACCCGGCGGCGGCCGGGCTCGTGGCGCGGGCGGTCGACGACTACGTCGTGGCGACGGCGGCCATGGCGGCGCGGATGGGGCCCGGGCCGTTCCAGGCCTGCTTCGGCGGCGGCACGATCGCGCAGGGCGGGGCCCCGCTGATCGCCGCCATCGCCGAGCGGCTGGCCGAGGCGCGCCCGGATGCGACGCTGGCCGCGCCGGCCGCGGCCCCCGAGGACGGCGCGCTCATCCTGGCCCGGCGGGCGGCGGCGCGGACGCAGGCCGCCTAGGGGCCGTAGGCGATGCCACAGACCGGTCCGAACCCCGGCTCAGCGCTCACGCCCGAATGCGGGCTTCCATGTGGCGGATGAAGTAGCGCATGGCGTCGGCCATCGAGATCCGCCCGTCGCTCAGCAACCACTGCAGCCGCAGGCCGTCGAGGGTCGCCAGCATCAGCACGGCCTCGGTGTGCGGGTCGAAGTCGTTGCGGTAGACGCCCGCGGCGCGCCCGGCCTCGAACGAGCGGACCAGACGGTTGCGGAACGTGTCGTAGCGCCGCCGGAAGTACTCGTTGAAGTCCGACGTCGTCTCCAGGTGCTCGGCCGACATCAGCACGTCGAGGGCCGTGAGCACCGGGTCGTCCTCGAGGACCTGGCCGAACTCCGCCCACGAGGCGATGTAGCTGGCGTCGGCCGTGTCCAGGTCGCCCGCCATGCGGGTTTCCTGCTCCTGGTCGGTCTCCTCCAGCACGGCGAGCAGGAGCGCGTTCTTGGTCGGGAAGTGGTAGAGCAGGCCGGCGTCGGTGATGCCGATCTCCTCGGCCAGCATGGCGAGGCTCGTTCCGCGGAACCCGCGCTGCGCGAAGAGCTTGCGCGCGCCCTGCAGGATCTCCGCCCGGCGCTTGCGCCCACGCTGCTGGCGCGTCCCGGGCGCGGCGACGCCTTCTGAGGTGGGGGGAGCGTCCGGGGATTCCTCGGTCATCTCGAAATCTAGCGCTGACTTCGCCTGGGATGCCAAGAGCCGGCGGCGTGGCCCGCAGGGCCTTCCATGACGTGCGTCGAGAGTGAGAGGCGATGGAGCCGCGACGGCTCCATCGCCTCGAGTGCCCGCCCGAGGGGAGGTTCGGGCGGCTTAGAATTCCACGTCCAACGAGGCGCCGATCGTGCGCACCGAGTTGAAGTTCCAGGACTGCAGGATCGCCAGGGCGTCGGCGGTCACGTGCGACAGGAAGCTCGGCACGTGCTTGTCCGCGCAGTTCTTGCAGAAGACCGACACGCGGTAGCGCTCGTTGAACCGGTAGGTGAGGCTGGCCCCGAAGATGTCCACGTCGCCGAGCTTCGTCCCCGGGTCGCCGTTGGGGGAGAAGTTGACGCCGGAGCGGTGGAACCAGTTGCCCTCGACCGTCAGCGTGTTGGCGCCCACCGGGATGTCGTAGAGCGCCTGCAGGGTGGTCGTGAACTTGGGCGCATTGGCCGGCGCGAGGCCCTTCGCCTGGAACTGCCCGGCGACACAGCCCTGGGCGGCCGTCTGGCCCGGGTAGCAGGTGGTCACGAAGTCCGTGAACTCGGTGTCGATCAGGCTCGCGCCGAAATTGATCGTCAGGAACTCGGTCGGACGCGCGACCGCGTCGATCTCGACGCCCTGTGACCGCACGCCCCCGGCGTTGGCCAGGCGGAAGAGCGCCGCGACCGGATCGTAGGTCTGGGTCTGGAAGTCGCTGAACTTGTTGTAGAAGCCCGCGACGTTCAACCGCAGCCGGCCGTCGAGCACGGTCGAGCGCACCCCGCCCTCGACGGCCTTCACCGTCTCGGGGGCGATGTAGGGATTGAAGGCCGTGGAGCCCAGGTTCTGCGGATAGGCCGGACCCTTGTAGCCGGTGGCGTAGGTCAGGTAGCCCATCACGTCCGGGGTGAACTGATACTGCCCGCCCACCTTGTAGCTGAGGTCCGTGTGGGACTCGGCGAAGCGGAAGTTGCCCCGCGGACCGTAGAGGCCGGGGCCGTTCACGTAGGTTCCGAAGTCCTGCGCGATGCGCACCTTCACCTTGTCGCGGGTCACGCGGGCGCCGGCGATGAGCGTCAGCGCTTCGGTGACGTGGAAGTTGACCTGGCCGAAGGCGGCTGCGCTGTCGACCGTGTTGCGCGAGTCGAAGTCGCCGCCGAAGAAATTGGGGATGCCCGAGCCGAAGTTCGCGAACAGCTGCGTGTGGCCGTTGTTGACCGAGCCGAAGTAGTACAGGCCCACCTGGCCGTCGATGCGATCGTAGTCGAACGCGAGCCTGAGCTCCTCGGTGAACTGGCGGTTGTTCGAGCCGTTCCGGTTGGTGTTGAAGAGGTTGTTGGTCGAGTAGTCGGTGTCCAGGTTGAGCTGCAGGTCGTAGCGCCGCCACGCCGTGATGCTCGAGAGCGTCAGCTCGGGCGACAGCTCGTGCGACACGCTGAGCGAGACGCCGTAGGTGTCGACGCTGCGGAAGTTGCCCGACGCGGAGTCGATCCCGTAGCGGAGGTTCTCGGGCCCCGGCGTCGCGCCGATGCGGTTGAGCGCGGCGGCGTACGTGCCGGCGCCCAGGGTGCGCAGCGTGCGGTCCCAGATCCCCCCGACCCCACGCTCGCGGCTGTAGTCGGCGACCGCGTAGAGGCTGGTGGCGTCGGACGGCTCCCACAGGTACTTCACCCGGCCGGCGACCCGCTTCTGGGTCTGGTCGATGTGCGAACCCGCCGGCGCCGTCACGATGGCCTTGGCGATCGGGTCCTGATGCGACCCCAGCACGTTGATGCGCAGCGCGGCGTTCTCGCCGACCGGCAGGTTGAGCGTGCCGCGCACGACCGCGCCGAAGTCGCCGCCGTCGGCCGTGTCGCGGTTGGCGTACTCCAGTCCGAGCGCGCCGCTGGTCTCGCGCAGGCGGGGCCGGTTGGTGACGACGCTGAGGAGACCCGCCGAGGCGTTGCGGCCGAACAGCAGGCCCTGGGGCCCGCGCAGGACCTCGATCCGCGCGATGTCGTTGAAGACCCCGTTGCTCTGGAACAGCGGCACGCCCAGGGAGACGTCGTCCACCATCACGCCCACGCTGGAGTCGACCGTCGGAAGGAAGATGTTGCTGCCGATGCCGCGCAGCGAGAAGGCGTTGTCGGTGGTGGTCTGGAAGCTGGGCGCCACCAGTTGGATCTGGTTGAGGTCGTTGAGCTTGCGGCTCTGCAGCTCCTCGCCGCCGACGGCGGTCACCGCCACGGGCACCTGCTGAAGATTCTGTTCGAGACGCTGGGCGGTGACCACCACCTCGCTCACCGTGGCTCCGCGCGCCGCGGCGTCCTGCGCCGCCGCAGGCGATGCCGCCGCGCCGACGACCGCCGCCCCGATCAGAAGCGCCAGTTTCCTGCTCATCTTTCGTCCCTCCCGGCCCCGTGCCGACATCCCGTTCCACGCGAGGCGCGGCCGGATCGGCGGCGCGCCTGTCGAACCCGTTCCGGCCGACTCCGCGGCCTTTCAGAAATCCCTAGAGACCACTAGGTAAATCGTCTGACGAAAAAATCTAGTGTCCACTAACATTTTTGCGATGAGGGCTGCGCAGCGCCGCTCGTCGGGGCTCGGCCGAAGCCCGGCCGAGACCGGCGCGCAATTGGAATGTCAGGTAAGCGCCTGGACGGCCGCGGGGCCTGCAGTGGACGCCAGCGCCCCGTCGAAGGCGTCCGACGCGATCTCCCACAGCCGCTCGGCGTCGGACCAGCGGTCGGACTCCTCGCGCAGTTCGCCGTCGGGGCCGGTCGCCAGGCGGGCGTAGTACAGCGGCGCGCGGCGGCCCTGCCACATGACGGCGGCGGGCAGGAGTTCCGCGGCGAAGGGCAGGACGTCGCCGGGCGCGGCGCCCTGGAGGAAGCCCAGGCAGCACTGGCGCCACATCTGCCGGAAGTGCCGGATGGCCTCGCGCTGCGGGTCGACGGACATCCCCACCTGGAAGCAGCCCGGATCGCCGATCCGGCCGTGGATCATCCGGATGCGTTCGAAGACGGGGCCGAGGCGGGCCAGCTTGGCGTCGAAGTCGCCGTAGGTCATCTCCAGCCCCGTGTACCAGTGGCTGAGGTCGGCGGTGAAGCGCACCTCCGGGAACCGCTCGACGAGCGACAGCGTGCGCCGCATGTCCTGCGCCAGCGTGGCCCGGTGCGTTTCGAGGTGCATCGGATGCCCGTGACGCGCGGCGGCCTCCAGCATGGCGCCCAGCAGGCGGTCGGCGTCGGCGTCGGTCTCCAGGCCGTCGCCGAGGTGGATGGTCGTGGCGTCCAGGCCCAGCTCGGCGCCCCGGCGCGCGATCGGCTCCGCGTCGGCGGGCGACAGGATGCGGCCCATGCCCGTGGCCCGGAACCCGGCCGCCAGGTAGGGCGACGGATCTCGCGCCTGCACGCCCTCGACGTTCGCCGCCCTGAGCGCGGCGATCACCTCGTCCGGCTGCGGCCCGGGCCCGACGGACCAGGCGGGCAGCTCGAGGAACGTCACGTAGTTCATGTCCTTGCGGAGCCGGGGCGCGGCGGCCCCGCCGTCGTTCAGCCGGTCGGGCGCGCTCATGGGCCGGCTCCCGCGGGCGCCATCACAGCAGGCCGCGGCGGGCCAGCGAACGCATCAGCGCCCGGGCGCCGAACCGCCACGGCGGCGCCTGGTCGCTGGTGGTCACCACGTTGGACAGCGCGCCCAGCTTCGCGGCGCGGATGACGACCCGGTCGCCTTCCTTGTGCGTGAAGCCGCCGCCGGGCGTGTCGCGGTCCTCGGTCGGCGCGAACAGGGTGCCCAGGAACAGCATGAAGCCGTCCGGATACTGGTGCTCCGGGCCGCAGGTCTGGCGCACGAGCTCCAGGGGATCGCGGCTGATCCGGCGCATGGAGCTGGACCCGCGCAGGACATAGCCGTCCTGGCCCGTCACCGTCAGCTGAAGCTCTGCGGCCCGCACGTCGTCCAGCGAGAATGTCCGGTCAAAGAGCCGCACGAAGGGGCCGATGGCGCAGGACGCGTTGTTGTCCTTGGCCTTCGACAGCAAGAGCGCGCTGCGCCCTTCGATGTCGCGCAGGTTGACGTCGTTGCCCAACGCCGCGCCCACGACGGCCCCGGCGGAAGAGCAGGCCAGCACCACCTCCGGCTCGGGGTTGTTCCACTGCGACGTGGGATGCAGGCCGACCTGGGCGCCCGCGCCGACGGCCGACATCGGCTGGGCCTTGGTGAAGATCTCGGCGTCCGGGCCGATGCCGACCTCCAGGTACTGCGACCACAGGCCATTGGCGATCAGGGTGGCCTTGAGCCGTGCGGCGGCCGGGGAGCCGGGCGCTACGTTCGCGATCTCGTCGCCCAGCGCCTCGGCCAGGTCGGCGCGCAGGGCGGCCGCCGCCCGGGCGTCGCCGCCGGCCCGCTCCTCGATCACGCGCTCCAGCAGGCTGTGGGCGAAGGTCACGCCGGCCGCCTTGATCGCCTGCAGGTCGCAGGGCGCGAGCAGCGCGGGACGGCCGTCGAACGTGGCCGAGAGCGCGTCGGTGAGGCTGCCCAGCCGCACCCCCGGGGTCGCGGCGACCTGGGCCGCGGGATCGGGCATCTCGAACAGATCGCTGAGCGTCAGCGCCAGCGCGGAGAGGTCGAAGAGCCCGTCGTCGCGCACCGCCACCGGGCGGGGCCCCGGCGCATCGCCGTCCATCCAGATGCGGCCGACCAGCGTGCCGGCGCAGCCGTCGTCAGGGAGGATGTCCTCGGCGCGGATCAAGGCTGAACCCCATAGAACGCCTGCGCCGTCCCGCCCATGATCGCGGCGCGGTCGGCCTCGGGGAGGTCGGACAGCAGGATCTCGGTGGCCTCGGCCCAGCGGCCGTAGTCCGCGGCGCGGTTCACCACCGGCCAGTCGCTGCCCCACATCAGGCGCGACGGGCCGAACGCCTCCAGCAGCGTCTCGGCGTAGGGCCGCAGGTCGGCGACGGTCCAGTCGGGCCGCGCCTCGGTGACGAGGCCGGAAAGCTTGCACACGGCGTGCGTCTCGCGCGCCAGCGCGTGCATCGCCTGGGCCCATGCGGCGTGCTCGCACCCGGCGATGTCGGGCTTTGCGCCGTGGTCGACCACGACCGGCAGGTCGGGATTCCGCTCGAGGAAGCGTCTCAGCGCAGGCAGGTGCCGGGGCTTCACGAGCGCGTCGAAGGTGAGCCCCGCCTCGGCCATGGCCGCGAAGGACGGGGCCAGTCCGGGGCGCAGCAGCCATTCGTCGTCGGGGAGGTCCTGCAGCATCGGCCGGAGGCCCAGCGCCCCGGGGCGGGCGGCGAACGCGCGGACGGCCCGGGGGGCGTCGGGCGCCTCCAGGTCGATCCAGCCCACCACGCCGGCCACGAACGGCGTCCGGCCGGCGAGGTCGAGCAGGAAGTCCGTCTCGGCGGCGGTCGGCGCCGCCTGCACCAGGATCGTGCGGTCCACGCCGGACGCCGTCAGGTGCTGGGCGAGGTCGCACGGCAGGTAGTCGCGGTAGATCGGCTCGAGGCGGGGCGTCAGCCATCCGTAGTCCCCGCGCGAGATGCGCCAGAAGTGCTGATGCGCGTCGATCCGGATCATGGCCGGATCACGCCCTTGACCAGGATGAGGTTGCCGTAGAGCCGGGACTCGCCCGTGGCGACGATGGCGAAGGCGCGCCGCGCGCGGGCGTAGAACTCATGCCGGTCCAGCGGCTGGGGCGGGCCGGCCTGGCCTGCCTCCGCCACGATCTCGGCGAAGCGCCGCACCACCTCGGGCGCCGGCTCGGAGGGGTCCACGGGCGCCATGGTGAAGGCCGCGCACGGCTGGAAGTCGTCGAGCGGGAGCACGCTGAGGATGGCCTCGGCCATGTCGGTGGCGGGATGGCCGTCGGCGCGGCACAGGCGGGCCGCCAGGGCGGCCGCGGGGAAGTTCGCGTCGACGATCGCGATCTCGTCGCCGTGCCCCATGCTGCGGAGCGCCGCCAGCAGGTCGGGGCCGAGCCGGGGGTCGAGGCCCTTCAGCATGCGGACGCCTCAGGGACCCGCGCGGCCTCGCTCAGGAGCCCGGCGGCCTTCAGTTCGGCCCACAGGGCGGCAGGGACCGGGGCTGTCACGGCGCGGACGTTGCGCGCGACCTCCTGGGGCGTGCGCGCGCCCGCCACCACGCACACGACGGCCGGGTGGGTCAGCGGAAACTGCAGCGCCGCCTGGGCGAGCGGGGTCCCATGGCGCAGGCAGATCTCCTCCAGCTCGGCGGCCCGGGCCAGGATTCCGGGCGGCGCCGGCGCGTAGTCGAAGTACGCCCCGGGCCTTGGTCCGGTCGCGAGGATTCCGCTGTTGAAGGCGCCGCCTATAACCACGCCGACGCCGCGGGCGGCGCAGTCGGGCAGCAGGTCGTCGGCCGCCGACTGGTCCAGCAGGCTGTAGCGGCCGGCCAGGAGGAACAGGTCGGGATCGGCGTCCGCCAGCAGCCGTCGGCAGGGGGCGATGCTGTTCACCCCGGCCCCGATCGCCGCCACCGCGCCGGAGGCCCGCAGCTCGTCGAGGGCGCGCCAGCCGCCGTCGTGAAGCAGCTCGCGCATCCGGATTTCCGCGAGCGCCTCCGAGCCATGGGCGGCCGCCTCGATGTCGTGGACGTAGAGCACGTCGACGCGATGGCGTCCCAGCCGCGCGAGGCTCTCCTCGAACGACCGCAGGACGCCGTCATAGGTGTAGGAGAAGCGGATGCGCGCGGGCGAGTCCGCGAGGTAGATGTCGCGCGTCGCCTCGCCGGCGGCGCAGGGCTCGAGCAGGCGGCCGACCTTGGTCGACACGATCATGTCGTCCGGCCCGCGGGCCAGCACGCGCCCCACCCGCCGCTCGGAGAGGCCGCGTCCGTACAGCGGCGCCGTGTCGACGTAGCGGACGCCCGCGTCCAGGGCGGCTTCCACGGTGGCCTCGGCCTCGGAGTCGGACATCACGCGATGCATGTTGCCGATCGGGGCGGCCCCGAAGCCGAGGACGGTGAAGTCCAGGACCCGCCCGCTGCGCAGCGGAAGGCTGCGCCGCGGCTGCGCCGTGGCCACGCCGTCGCTTCGCGTGTGGATCGTAGACGGCGGGTCGAAGGTCGGCATATGCTGACATGTTAGCGGCGGCGCTCATGCCGTCAATCTGCGAAACTCCGGAGCGATTTCGCGGAATAGAAATTTTACCGGCGAGGGCGACGCGTTGGAGACTCGACACCACACGGCGGATGCGGCGGTGGTCCGGCTTCACCCCGGCGACAACGTCGTCATCGCCGCGCGCCGCATCGCGTCGGGGGTGGCGATCCCGTCGGAAGGCGTCGCGACGTCCGGACCGATCCCGGGCGGCCACAAGCTGGCGGCGCGCCCGATCCGGCAGGGCGAGGCGGTTCTGAAGTACGGCCAGGTCATCGGGGTCGCCGTCTCGGACATCGCCGCGGGCGCCCACGTGCACAGCCACAACCTCGCCGCCAGCGATCTGCGGCGCGTCGCCCCGCCCACGCCGGCGCTGTCGGGCCCGGGCGGCGCGCGGACCTTCCAGGGATTCCGCCGCGCCAACGGCAAGGTCGGCGTGCGCAACTACATCGGCGTCCTGACGTCGGTGAACTGCTCGGCGACCGTGTCGCGGCTGCTGGCCGAGCGCGCGACCCAGAGCGGCCTCCTGGCGGACCACCCGACCATCGACGGGATCGTGCCGATCGCCCACACGTCCGGCTGCGGCATGGCGGGATCGGGCGAGGGCTTCGAGATCCTGCGGCGCACGCTGTGGGGCGCGGCGGCGAACCCCAATTTCGGCGCCGTCCTGCTGGTCGGGCTGGGCTGCGAAGTCCTCCAGGTCGGCGTGTTCATCCGCGACTACGGCCTGGCGCAGAACCCGGCCTTCCAGTCCTACACGATCCAGGACGCCGGCGGGACGCGCCGGGCGGTGGAGCAGGGGCTGGAGCGCCTGGCGGATCTGATCCCCCTCGCCGCTGCGGCGACCCGTTCGGAATGCCCGGCCGGCGAGCTCGTGGTGGGGCTGCAGTGCGGCGGCTCGGACGCCTGGTCGGGGGTCACGTCGAACCCGGCGCTGGGCAATGCGGTGGATCGCCTGGTGGCGCTGGGCGGGACGGCGATCCTGTCCGAGACGCCCGAGGTCTACGGCGCCGAGCACCTGCTGTACGCGCGGGCGCGGGACCCCGAAGTGGCGGAGCGCCTGAAAGCCCGGATCGCCTGGTGGAAGGACTACACGGCGCGACACGGCGTCGAGCTGGACAACAATCCGTCGCCCGGCAACAAGGCCGGCGGGCTGACGACCATCCTCGAGAAGTCGCTGGGGGCGGTGGCCAAGTCGGGCACGGCGCCGCTGAACGACGTGATCGAGTACGCCCAGCCGCTGAGCGGGCGCGGCCTGGTGTTCATGGACAGTCCCGGCTTCGATCCCTGCTCGGCCACGGGGCAGGTGGCCTCCGGGGCCACCCTCATCGCTTTCACCACGGGCCGCGGGTCCGCGTTCGGCTGCAAGCCGTCGCCGTCGATCAAGCTGTCGTCCAACACCGACGTCTACGAGCGCATGCGCGAGGACATCGATCTGGATTGCGGCGCGATCGCCACCCAGCAGGCTACCGTGGCCGAGAAAGGCGCCGAGATCCTCGACCTGATGCTGCGCGTGGCGTCCGGCGAGCCGACGGCCAGCGAGAGCCTCGGCTATGGCGCGGCTGAGTTCGTGCCCTGGCAGATCGGCGCAACGCTCTAGGAGGCATCATGTCCACGCTCGACCTGGCCCACCACATCGGCGGCCATGCACGCCCGGCGTCGCCCGTGCTGGAGCAGCGCAACCCGGCCCGCCTCGACGAGGTGGTGGCCCGGATCCCCGAGGCGACGGCCGATGACGTCGGAGACGCCGTGGCGGCCGCGAACGCCGCCCTGCCCGGGTTGTCGGGCGTGGAGGCCCGGGCCGACGCCCTGCACGCGATCGGCGAGGCGCTGATGGCGCGGCGATCGGACCTCGGGCTGCTGATCGCCCGCGAGACGGGCAAGACCGTGGTCGATGCGCAGGGCGAGGTGATGCGGGCGGCCCGGCTCTTCCGCTTCTTCGGCGGCGAGGCGTTGCGGATCGTCGGCGAGCGCTACGCCTCGGTGCGGCCCGGCGTGACCGTGGAGGTGAGCTACGATCCCGTGGGCGTGGTGGGCGCCATCACCCCGTGGAACTTCCCGGTCGCGATCCCGGCCTGGAAGATCGCGCCCGCGCTGGCCTACGGCGACGCGGTGGTCTGGAAGCCGTCCGAGCATGCGTCGGCCGTCGCCGCAGCGCTGATGGAGGTGATCGCCGGCGCCGGCCTGCCGGCGGGCGCGGTGAACATGGTCCTGGGCGCGGGCGGCGCCGGGCAGGCCCTCTGCGCGGCGCCGCTCGAGGCGCTCTCCTTCACCGGCTCGGAGGCGACCGGCCGCGTGGTGCGCGAGGCGGTGACGGCGCGGGGCGCGCGCTGCCAGGCCGAGATGGGGGGCGTGAACGGCCTGATCGTCCTGGCCGACGCGGACCTGGACGCCGCCGCCGACGCGGTGGTGAACGGCGCCTACTTCGCCGCGGGCCAGAGGTGCACCGCCACCTCCAGGATCATCGTCGACCGGCAGGTCCTCGCGCCGCTGGTCGCCCGCGTCGGCGAGCGGATGCGCGCCCTGCGGATCGGCGACCCCTCCAATCCCGCGACCCAGGTCGGCCCGCTCGTCTCGGCGCGCCAGAAGTCGGCCGTCCAGGACGGAATCGCGGCCATGGCCGCCCGCGGCCGGCGACCCGTCGAAGCCGGTCGCGGCGCCGCCGCGCCCGAGTGCTTCGTGGACCCGGTCCTCTTCGATTCCATGTCGCCGGACGACCCGCTGGCCCAGGAGGAGGTCTTCGGCCCCGTGGCGGGCGTCATGGCGGTGGACGGCTACGAGGCCGCCCTGGAGACGCTGAACCGCGTCCGCTTCGGCCTGTGCGGCGGCCTGTTCACCCGGTCGCTGAAGCACGCCGAGCACTTCAAGCGTCACGCCCGCGTGGGGATGGCGATGATCAACCTGCCCACGGCCGGGGTCGACTACCACGCGCCGTTCGGCGGCATGAAGGCCTCGAGCTACGGCCCGCGCGAGCAGGGCCGCGCCGCCCGCGAGTTCTTCACCGTCACGCGGACGGCCTATCAGGCTCCCTGAGGACCGGAGCCCGTCTCCGCCAGTTCCGCCAGCTCCATCTCGACCGTCTTCGAGACCATCGCCAGGTGGGCGCGCATCGCGGCGGCGGCGTATTCAGGGTCGCCCGTGGCGATCGCCTCGACGAGGCGACGGTGCTCGGACAGCGTCGCCTCGGGGCGCCCCGGCTTAGGCAGCCGCAGGCGCCTCGGCCGGTCGAGGGGCGCGCGGGCGGCGTCCAGCAGGCGCAGCGCGCGCGGCGACTTCAGCGCCGCGAAGATCGTCGAGTGCAGCGCCTCGTCCAAGTCGTAGAAGGCGGCCAGGTCGCCGCGTTCCAGGGCCTCGGCCTGCTGGGCGATGTTCTCCTCCAGCTGCGCGACCAGCGCGGCGTCGGCCCGCTGGGTCACCCGCCGGGTCGCCTCCACCTCCAGCGCCGTGCGGATGAACAGGCTCTCGCGAACGTCGTCCGGCCTGATCGGGGCCACGAAGCTGCCGTGCTGGGGAAAGACGTCCACCAGCGCCTCGTCGGCCAGCCGCGCGATGGCCTCGCTCACCGGCGCGCGGGAGACCCCCATCTCCAGCGCAAGCTCGTCCTTCCGCAGGGGCGTCCCGGGCGGCAGCGCGAGCTCGCGGATGCGCCGGCGAAGCTCCCGGTACACCCGCTCGGCCTTGGATCCGTCGACGCCTGTGACCGCCCGCACCATCCCGACACCCTTAGCGCCTTTGCGGCGGACGCGCGACGCGCCGCGGACGTCCGCGGCGGAGATGATCCCTACCGTCCCCCGGCGTCCCGCGGGCTCCCGTCACACCACCTCCAGGATGTCCTTGTCGGGGAGGGGCGGGAACGGCGCCGTCGGCAGCGTCTGGTACCATAAGGCCGTCGAGGCGATGTCGTCCTGCAGCGGCAGGTAGCGCCGTTCGGGGCCGGACCGCCAGCCCAGAGCCTGGATGGTCACCCGCAGGTCGCTGGCGAAGCGGATCGGGTCGGGGATGTGCCAGCGATAGAGCCCGAAGCGCTGCTGCGAGTCGTAGACGCCGTCGGGGCGGATCACCTGCGGCAGGCCGGCGTAGGGCGTGTTGAACTCCACGTACGCCGAGGGCGGCGCCCGCCCGGCTTCCAGGCCCGGGCGGCCGATGCGGAGAGGAATGCTGGGATCGAAATTGTAGGCCCCGCAGAAGTAGTCCTCGGTGCCCGTGCCGCAGATGGTGGGGAACGCGCCGTCGCCGTCGAGGTAGAACTTGATCTCGCCTTCTCCCCACCAGCCGTTGCTGTTGACGCCCCAGGCCATGTAGCAGCCGACGAAATGGCCCTCGCCGGTGACCCCGTCGAGGATGGTGTGGACGCTCTTGTAGGGCAGGGGATTGCTGCGCCGGAACTGCGCGTGGAAGTAGGCGCAGTCCTCCGGGACGTCCGTGAGGACGTAGTTGATCTGGTAGTAGCAGAAGATGGCCTCTGCGCTGAGGTTCGTCAGCGTGAGCCGCGCGCGCCGGCGGAAAGGCATCTCCCAATAGCAGTTGAACCCGCGGCCGGGGTTCGTGCACACGGCCAGGGACGAGACCTGCGCCCAGCGCTCCCATCCGTTCGCGAAGAAGTCGCCGACGGGGCACTCGACCGACGGGTGCGGCTGGTCGTCCCAGTAGATCCGCAGGATCGCATGGCGCAGCTTGCCGCGCGCCAGGGTCATCCAGATCTGCTGGATCGCGCCCTGGCCCGTGATCTCGCCCAGCAGAAAGGTCTCGCCGGCCGCGATCTCCACCGACGGAGAGACCTTCCAGCCCTGGCCGAGGTCGCGCGCCGGGACCGCCCCGGTCCCCTCCACGGCCATGCCGCCCGCGCCCTTCTCGCCGGTGAAGTTCTCGGGGCTGATGGAGCGGGTCCGCGCGTCGGACAGCCGCGACAGCGTGCCCATGTCCGCCCCAAGTCCCGAGAACCGCGCCATTCTCTAACCCCTTCCGCTGACATGCCAATGGGCGGACGAGGCCCGCGTCCGGGGGCCGGATTGTCCCGCCCGACAGGCATTAACATGCCACATCGGGAGCGCCAGACGTCAACGCTCGAAGCGTGCGCCGCGGCGCGGCCGGGCCGGGGCGCGGTCAGCCGCCCCAGTAGACGTACTCGTCCTCGGCGGTCTGGGGTTCGGCCAGGGTGTGGTCGAGCATGACGGGGGAGAGACCCAGCTGCGGCCAGAGCGGCTTGACCTGGGCGGCGTTGTGCCGGGCCAGCAGGCGCTTCAGTTCGGCCACCTTGCCCGGCATGGCCGCGGCCAGGTTGATGCGCTCGGTCGGATCGTTGGCGAGGTCGAAGAGCCAGTCCTTGTCCGGCCGGCCGGTGACCTGCAGCTTCCAGTCCCCGGCGCGGACGACCTGGTAGTCGCCGCTGCGCCAGAAGAGGTTCTCGTGGGGCCGGCCCCGGGCCTTGCCGGTGACGTAGGGGACCAGGTCCACGCCGTCGATCACCCGGTCCCGGGGCAGCGGGACCCTGGCCGCCGCGGCGGCCGTGGCGAAGATGTCGAAGTGCGATACGGGCGCGCGATAGGCGGACCCGGCGGGGATCGCGGCCGGCCAGCGCATCAGATAGGGCGTCCGGACGCCGCCCTCGAAGTAGGTCAGCTTCCAGCCCCGGAAGGGCCGGTTGATGTCGGGCAGCCCGACGTAGCCCGCCCCCCCGTTGTCGCTGACGAACACCACGAGCGTGTTGTCCTTCAGGCCATCCTCCTCGAGCTGCTGCAGCACCCGGCCGACCCCGCGGTCGAGGGCGCGGATCATCGCGGCGTAGACCCGCATCCGGTGATCCTTGATGTGCGACAGGGCCGCGTAGTCGGCCTTGGTCGCCTGCAGCGGCGTGTGCGGGGCGTTGTAGGCGAGATAGGCGAAGAACGGCCGGTTGCGGTTGGCGTGGATCGCCTTCACCGCCTCGTCGGTGAGGTAGTCGGTCAGGTAGGCCTTGGGCCGGAAGCCCGGACCGCCGTCCTTCTGGGCGTAGAACGGCATCGACTGCCAGAGGAAGCGGTCGATGGGGTCGAAGTCCTGCATGGAGTTGACGACGCGGGGGTCGTCCTTCGGCAGGTACATGGAGCCGCTGGTCAGCAGGCTCTCCTTGAAGCCGCGCCGGGTCGCGCCGAATTCGGGCGCCTCGCCCAGGTGCCACTTGCCGAAGTGCAGGGTGTGGTAGCCCGCGCGCTGCAGCAGGTCGGCGAGGGTGATCTCGGTCTGCGGCAGGCCCATCTTGGCGAACGGGATCATGTCCTTCTCCCGCTCGGGGAAGGAGACGCCGTTGTGGATGCCGTAGTTGAAGGTCCGCATGTTCCGGCCCAGCGCGGGCGGCGCGGGCGTGAACTCGAAGCCGAAGCGGGTGGGGTAGCGCCCCGTGAGGATCGCCGCGCGGGACGGCGCGCAGGTGCCGTGGCCGGCGTAGCCCTGGGCGAAGTTGACGCCTTCGCGGGCGATGGAATCGATGTTGGGCGTGGGCACGGCGCCGCCGGCCACGCCGCCGCCGTTCACGGTCAGGTCGTTGTAGCCGAGGTCGTCGGCCACGATCAGCACGATGTTGGGCGGACGACGCCCGCCGCGCGGGCGATCCGGACCCTGCTGCCAGGCGATCTCCATCGGCGGACCGACCTCGGCCGGTCCGAAGGCCTTGGGCGCGGCGGGCGCCTGCGCCCGGGCGCCTCCGGAGAGCGACGCGCCTGCGGCGGCCGCCAGGACGGCGGCGACCGCAGCCGAGGCCGCAAGACGGAACTTGATGCGCTGGATCATCTTCGAGCCTCCCCGTGTGGGCCGGACGGGCCTCCCGTCGCCGCGCGCTGCGGACCCGCGCCCGCGCCGCGCCGTCGCCTCAGGGGGCTTCGGCGACGACCTCGTCGCGGACGTGCGGCCGCGTGCGGATGTTCAGCTGGCCGGCCAGCCCGGCGTGCCGATGGTGGGAGATGGCCTGCATCCCGGGGCACCGCATCATCTCGCTCATCGCGGCGAGGGACGGGTATTCCGCCAGCGCGATCATGTCCCAGAGCTCGCCCACCTCGCCCAGCAGAATGCCCGTCACGGCGCCCGAGTAGATCGAACGGCCGCCGTACGAGGCCAGCAGCTTGCGGACCTCCACCGTGTAGCGCGCGTACGCCTCGGCGCCGGTGATGTGGGCGTCCGACCCGTCGGCGTACTCCGCGAAGGGCTTGAACTTCAGCAGGTTGACCATGACGAAGCGGCCGTCTTCCGGCCCGCTGAAGAAGGCCTTGGCCTGCTCGCCACCCGGCTGCACCGCATTGGTAACCAGCATCGCGACACCTCGTTGGACGCAGCGGCGTCCGAAATCGGAACTCTGATTCACATTGGTAGATCGGAATCCGTGTTCGCATCAACCTCGGTGTTGGCGGCGCGCGCCATCGGGCGGCATCGGCGGCCCTCGGCGGTCGCAGCGGCCCCGGCGACCCCGTCTTCCAGCGGAGCATTGCGCGGCCGAGCCTCTTGATGGTACGTTATATCATATCGTCTTGAGGAGTTGCGGCATGCGGCTGATCGGGATCCTGGGCGCGGCGCTGCTGGTCGCGGGGCCGGCCAGCGCCTGCGACGAGCACGGGGGCGGCTTCTTCGGCCGATACAGCGGCTACGAGGGCGGCGACTACGGAGAGATCCTCGCGATGCGCGCGCGCGCCGAGGCCGAGCGTGAGCAGGCGATGGAGACCGCGCGGCGCAGCTTCCTCGCGCGTTTCGACATCGAGGCCGAAGCCCCTTCGTCCCTGTCGGCGGCCGCCGCCGACAAGGCTGAGCTGAAGCGGATTTCCAATGTTGATCCAAGCGCGCCGGCTGACGCACAGGATCGCTGAGCGGACGATCCTCGACCTGCCGGGTTTCGAGATGCCGCGGGGCGAGCACACCGTCCTGCTGGGTCCGTCCGGATGCGGGAAGACGACGCTCATCAACATCCTCACGGGCCTGGTGACGCCCACCTCGGGGGAGGTGTTCATCGATGGCCGCCCCATGACGGGAGCCAGGCCCGCCGCGCGCGATGCGTTGCGGCGCGAGTGCATCGGCCTGGTGTTCCAGACCCTCCGGCTCGTCTCCGCCCTCACGGTCCGGCAGAACCTGTCGCTCGCGCAGCATCTGGCCGGAGGGCGCAGCGACGAGGCCGAGATCGACCGCCTCATCGCCCAGGTCGGCCTGTCCCATCGGGCTCATGCGCGCCCCCGCGAACTCAGCCAGGGCGAGAGCCAGCGGGCGGCGATCGCGCGCGCCCTGTGCGCCCGCCCGGCGCTGCTCGTGGCCGACGAGCCGACATCGGCGCTCGATGACGCCAATGCGGGCGCCATGATCGACCTTCTGCTGGCGAGCGCCGAGTCCGGGGGCTCGACGCTCCTGATCGCGACCCATGACCGGCGTATCCGGGAACGCTTTGCCCGGACCGTCGAACTCGAGCCCGTGGCGCTGGCGGCGTGACGCTCTCGGGACTGACGCTCGCCTACTTGCGCGACCGGGCGCTCAACACGGCGCTGAACGTGCTGATCCTGACCCTGGCGGTGGCGACGCTGACGATCCTGGTGCTGTTCTCGTCCCAGCTCGGGGAGCGCTTCGACAGGGACGCCCGGGGGGTGGATCTGGTGGTCGGAGCCAAGGGCTCGCCGCTGCAGCTGATCCTCTCCAGCGTCTACCACGCCGACGTCCCGACCGGGAACATCCCGCTCTCCACGCTCGAGGCGCTGCGCAGCGACCCCACGGTGGCGAAGGCGATCCCGGTCGCCCTCGGCGACAACTTCCGCGGCTTCCGGATCGTCGGGACCGAGGCGGCCTATGTGGAGCACTACGGCGGCCGCCTCGCGCAGGGCCGGCTGTGGGCGGGCGAAGGCGAGACCGTCCTCGGCGCCGAGGTGGCGCGGCGCACGGGCGCCGCGCTGGGCCAGAAGTTCCTGGGCTCCCACGGCCTCGGCGACGGCGGCGGCGGCGAGCACGACGCCCATCCGTTCCGGGTCGTCGGCGTGCTGCGGCCGACGGGCACGGTCCTGGATCGCCTGATCCTCACGTCGGTCGAGAGCGTGTGGGACGTCCACGGCATCGACCACGACGGCCACGAAGGGCGCGGCGACGGGGCGCATGCGGACGCCGATCATGACCACGACGCGCACGACCATGCGCCGGCGAACGCGAGCCGGCAGGTCCAGGAGCTGCGCCCCGAGGTCACCGCGATCCTGGTCCGCTATCGATCGGCGCTGGCCGCCGTCCGGCTGCCCGCCTTCGTGAACCGTCAGACTGGCCTGCAGGCGGCCGTCCCCGCGGTGGAGACGGCGCGCCTGCTGTCGCTCGTGGGCGTCGGCCTCGACGCCGTCCGCGCCTTCGCGCTCCTCCTGCTCCTGACGGGAGGGCTTTCGATCTTCGTGGCGCTCTACACCGCGCTTCGCCAGCGCGAGGCCGACATGGCGATGCTGCGGGTCATGGGCGCCAAGCCCGCCGGCATCTTCGGCCAGGTTCTGTCCGAGGGCCTGCTGCTCGCCGCTGCGGGCTCGATCCTGGGACTCGCCCTGGGCCACGGGGTCGTGGCTGCGGCCGCCGCGAGCTTCGAGCGCCTGGGCGAGATCGGACTGACCGCATGGCGCTTCGAACCGGCCGAGGCGCTGATCGTCGCGGCGGCCCTGACGGCCGGCGCCGCCGCCGCCCTGATCCCGGCCCTGCGGGTGTTCCGGGTCGACATCGCCCGAACCCTGTCGCAAGCCGCTTGAGGACCGTCGTCGTGATCGACCGCCGAACTCTTGGCCTCTCTGCCCTCGCCTTCGTGGCCAGCCCCGCCGCGGCGGCCCTCCAGCCGCAGCCGCGGCCCGCAGCGCCGAGCGAGGCGGTCTGGAAGCCGGCCGACACGCCGCCCGGCGGCGTCGCCTGGTCGTTGCTCGAATCGACCCGGGAGATCACCCGCACCGACGCCAAGGGCTACATCCGCTCCAAGCCCATCTTCCCGCCCGGGGTGAAGGCCCTCGACGGCAAGGTGGTGAAGGTGGCCGGCTACATGATGCCGCTGCAGAACGGGGCGCTGCAGAAGCACTTCGTGCTGCTGGCCTACCCGCCGGACTGCCCCTTCCATCTCAACCCGAACCCGATGCAGTTCATCGAGGTGAAGTCGCCCGCGGGGCTGGGCTTCGACTACCGCGTGAAGGTGATCAGCGGCACGCTGAGGCTCGGCGGCCACGACGAGGGCGGGATCTTCTACCGCATCTGGGACGCTCGCCCGGCGTAGGTCCCGCCAGACGTCCCGCCGCGGGCGACGACCGCCCGCTCCATATCTCGCAGCCGTCGCGGACATGACGCCACGCCGTGTCCGGCGCGTCCTGTCCGGCCGCGCCGGTTTCCCGTTGCACCGGCGCTCAGATATGCAATGTTATAACATAACAGTCTTGGAGGGGGCGAACGTTGCGGTCGCCGGACAGCCTGCTCAATCGCCTCGACCCGGAGTCGCTGCAGCGGATCATGCTCGCCCTGCACCGCGATTGCGACTGCTGCGAGCCCGGCCCGGGCGCACCCTTGCCACGCTTCCGTTGCGATCCGGCCGAGGAGGATTCCTCATGAGTCCCGCCGGTCACCTGCTGGACGGATCGGCCATCGGCCTGTCGGGCCTGTGCCTCGCCCATTGCCTGCTGCTGCCGCTGGCCGCCGCCCTCTTGCCGGCGCTGGGCGCGTGGGCCGACATCGAATGGGTGCACGCGCTGTTCGTGCTGATCGCCGCCCCATTGTCCGGCCTCGCGCTGCTGACCGGGCGCAAGAGCGGCGTGCGCCGGGCACCGGTGCTCGGCCTGGCGGCCGGCGGCCTCGTCCTGCTCGCGCTGGGCGCCTTCCTGGCCGACGGCGAGGCGACCGAGACCGGGCTCACGGTCGCCGGCAGCCTCGGCCTGGCCGCGGCGCACATCTGGAACTGGCGGCGCCGGCGCCTTCACTTCGGTGAAGGACCGGCCGTCGGCGAAAGCGGGCGCCTGTGCCCCGCGGGAGACCACTGAGATGAAGCCGCGCAGGCCGATACCCGTGACGGTGCTGACCGGCTACCTCGGCGCCGGGAAGACCACCCTCCTGAACCGCATCCTCTCGGAAGACCACGGCAGGACCTACGCCGTGATCGTCAACGAGTTCGGCGAGCTTGGGATCGACAACGACCTCGTCGTCGGCGCCGACGAAGAGGTGTTCGAGATGAACAACGGCTGCATCTGCTGCACGGTGCGCGGCGATCTGATCCGCATCCTGAACGGACTGATGAAGCGCAAGGGCGGCTTCGACGGCATCCTGATCGAGACGACGGGACTGGCCGATCCGGCGCCGGTGGCGCAGACGTTCTTCGTCGACGACGACGTCCGCCAACGCACCCGCCTCGATGCGATCATCACCGTCGTCGACGCCAAGCACCTCGAGGCGCGGCTGGGCGACAGTCACGAGGCCGCCGAGCAGGTCGCCTTTGCCGACGTCATCCTGCTGAACAAGGTCGACCTCGTGTCCGCCGAGGAGGTCGCGCGGCTTCAGGCCCTCATCGGGCGCATCAACCCGACGGCGCGGATCGTCCCGACCACCAACTGCGCCGTCGACATCGCGGACGTGCTGGACCAGGGCGCCTTCGACCTGAACCGCATCCTGGAGATCGAGCCGGGCTTCCTGGGCGAAGACGATCACGAGCACGACGCGGCGGTGGCGTCGGTGTCCATGAGGCTCGACCGGCCGCTGGATTCCAACCGCGCCCGGGCCTGGGTCTCCTCGATCGCGGCCGAGCAGGGCCAGGACATCCTGCGCTGGAAAGGCATCCTCCACATCGCGGGCCAGGATCGCCGGCTCGTCTTCCAGGGGGTGCACATGCTGCTGGACGTGGACCTGCAACGCCCTTGGCGGGACGACGAGGCGCGCGTGTCGCGCGCGGTGTTCATCGGCCGGGATCTGCCCGCGGCGCAGTTGAAGGCGGGCTTCGAAGCCTGCGCGGTCCGTTGAGCGAGCCCGCCCTGCTCACCGGACCGGCGCTGGGGCTGATCCTCCTCCTCGGCCTGCGGCACGGCCTGGACCCGGACCACATCGCGGTGATCGACAACCTGACCCTGCGCGCCACCGAGGAGCGGCCCCGCTGGGCGCCGTGGACCGGGACGCTGTTCGCGGTCGGCCATAGCCTGGCCGTGGCCGTGGTGGCCGTGGGCTTCGCCATCGTCGCGCCCCGGTTCGTCTGGCCCGCGTGGGCGACAGACGCCGCCGACTGGGCGGTCATCGGACTGCTGGTCCTGGTGGGCGCCCTCAACCTGCGGGCCCTCCAGCGGGCCGGGGCCTATACGCCGGTCGGGTGGCGTCAGGGCCTGGTCCCGCGCGCCTTACGGACCAGTTCTCATCCGCTGGCGGTGGTGACGGTCGGGATCGTGTTCGGCCTGGTCTTCGACACCGCCACCCAGGCCGCGGCCTGGGGTCTCGCCGCCGCCTCGACGGCGGGCCTCGGCGGCGCCGTGGCCGTGGCCGCCGTCTTCGCGGCCGGCATGATCCTCACCGACACCGCCGACAGCCACATCGTGGCGAGGCTGCTCCGCGATCGCGGCGACGCCGAGCGGGTGCGGCGCTATCGCCGCGGCGTCGGCTGGCTGATCGTCGCCCTGTCGTTCGGAATGGCGGCCTACGCCCTGGCCGGCCGCCTGGTCGCGGGTTCGGCCGAGCTGTCCGAGGGTCTGTTCACCGGCCTGGGCGTGGCGATGGCCCTGACCGTGGTGGGCGCCCTGGCGTGGGAGCGGCTGCGGACGCGACACGGCGCGAAGGCGTCATTCCGGGCGCCGGGCCCGGGGATCTGAGGGTGTCGCTGGCGGGCGAGGTTCACGCGGGCATGATGCCGGGCCGCCCGGTCTCCACGGCAAAGCGCCGGAGGGTCGAGACCGTGGCGTTCGGGTCGCGCCGGTCCGACACCTTCCGGTAGGCGACGTCGAGGCGCTGCGGTCCGAGGTCGCCGACGAGGTAGCCATGCGACCGCAGGTCCAGGAACCGGACATGCGGGTTCCGGGCCTCGGCGTCGGCCAGGCCGCGTCCCGGGTTGTCGGCCGTGATGCTGGTGGTCACGAACTCGGCGGCCACGGTGGGCGAGCGGGGGTCGCGGAAGTCCGATTTCAGGTCGTTGGCCCAGAACGAATGGATGTCGCCCGCCAGGAAGACCGGGTTGGGCGTCCGCGCGTCCGCCAGCGCCCCAAGCATCCGGGTTCGGTTCGCCTGATATCCGTCCCACCCGTCGGTGTAGTGGCCGACGCGGCCGTCGGCCGCGGTCTGCTCCAGGCGCGCGACGACCAGGTCCTGGGCGACCACGTTCCATCGCGCGTCGGCGCGCCGGAACCGCTCCTCGAGCCAGCGCTCCTGCCGCGGGCCCAGCATCGAGCGACGGGGATCCTCCATCTCGTCGCAGAGCGTGACGCGGCCACGCCGCGACGCCGCGGTCTGGCACGGCTGGGGCGAGCGGTGCTGGCGTCCGTCGAGCACGGTGAACTCGGCGAGGCGGCCGAACCGGGTCCGGCCGTGGAGCCGCATGTCCGGCCCGCGCGGCCGCGCCCAGGGGCGCAGGGGCATGTGCTCGTAGAAGGCGCGGTAGGCGGCCGCGCGCCGGCGCAGGAATTCGGCCGCCGGCGTCGAGGCGTCCTGCGACCAGCGGTTGGCGTAGTCGTTCTGCACCTCGTGGTCGTCCCAGGTGACGAGGCATGGCGCCGCGGCATGCAGGGCCTGCAGGTCGGGATCCGTCCGGTAGAGGGCGTAGCGGTTCCGGTAGTCCGCCAGCGTCACCGCGTCGCCCTGGCGATCGTGCCGCCGGACAAGTCCCTGGCGCTCCGGGCGATGGCTGTACTCGTATATGTAGTCGCCGAGGAACAGCACCAGGTCGGCCGCTTCGGCGGCCATGTGGCGGTAGGCGCTGAACCAGCCGGATTCCCAATGGGCGCACGAGGCCACGACGAAGCGAAGGCGCGTGTTGTCGGCCGCCACATCCGGGGCGGTCCGCGCCCGTCCGACCGGGCTTGCGTGGCCCAGCGCGTCGAACCGGTACCAGTACGGACGGTCCGGCGGCAGGCCGCCGACCTCGAGGTGGATGGCGTGGCCGTCCTGAGGCGTGGCCCAGACCTCGCCCTGCCGCACGATGCGCCTGAAACCGTCGTCGGCCGCGACCTCGAAGCGCGTGCGCACCGGGCCCGAGAGGCCGCCGCGGCCGTCGGGCGCGAGCGGGTCCGGCGCCAGCCGCGTCCAGAGCACGAAGCCGTCCGGCGAGGGCGCGCCGCTGGCGACGCCGAGGGTGAAGGGGTCGATGCTGGCGCGCGCGCGGCGCGGGACGACGGCCCCGGCCGCTGTGAGGCCCACCAGCAATCGGCGACGATCGGTGAGGGGGCTCACCGTCGCCGCCGACCCGCTGTTCCACCGGACCATGGCTCGACTCACGGGATCCGGCGGGCGCTCCCTGAGAGGTCCCGCAACCGGGCGACCTGGCCGCAGACCCTCGCGCGCGAGGCCGCCCGCAGGCGTGCGGGTCCGGCGCGATCCAGCCTGAAGCCGCAGCCGGCGGCGATCCGGGCCGGCGGAGCGGCGGGCGCAGCGGCGAAGGACTTCATCGGGACCCCGGACGACAGGCTTGATCAGATGAAATGATATAACGTAACAGTAGCCCCCATGGGAATGGGGGATGAGTTCCATGGGCGTTCTGAAACGGGGTTTTGCGGGCGTGCTTCTGCTGTCGTCGCTGGCCAACGAAGCGCTGGCGGCGGACGACGCGTCCCTCGACGCGGTCGTGGTCACCGGCCGCAACATCGAGAACTACCAGGCGGTGGACACCCTCACCGGGTTCAAGGCCGACGTCGAACTGCGTGACCTGCCGCTTTCGATCTCGGTGGTGTCGCAGGAACTCATCCAGGACCGGTCGCTCAACCAGCTGGGCGAGGCGCTGGACAATGTCTCGGGCGCCCAGCGGAAGGCCGGCTACGGAGGCGTGCAGAACTTCGGAGCCTACCTCCGCGGCTTCGATGCAAGCTTCCTCACCCTGCGCAACGGCGTGCGGGCCGGGTCGCCAGCGTGGCGCTCGCCGTCGACTTCTGAAGGGGGGACGACGATCGCGCGGCGTCGGCGTCGGCGCGGGTCAGGCGTAGGCCACCCAGCCCCGCCACGTGAACGCGGCGTAGAACGGCGTGACGTCCTGGAAGCCCGCGGCGCGCAGCACCGCCTCGTCCTCCTCGGGCGACAGCAGGGCGAGGCTCGCGTCCACGGTCGTGCGGATGACTTCGGCCTGCTCTCGATCCACCCCCTGCGCGACGGCGAAGGCCGCATAGCGCGCCAGCCACCGCGCCCGGGCCGCAGGGTCCTGCGGGAAGCTGGAGTGCGCCGCGACGAAGGGAGCTCCGGGGCGAAGGCGACGGCGGATCTCGGCGACGGTGCGGCGTCGTTCCGGGGCGTCGAGGAAGTGCAGCGTCAGCAGGCAGGTGGCGGCGTCGAAGGGGCCCTCGGGCGCATCGTCCACATAGCCTTCGATCAGTTCGGCCCGGTCCGCGAGCGGCCCCAGGGTCCGGCGCGCAAGGCCCAGCATCTCCGGGGCGGGGTCGACGCCGGTGAAGGTCCAGCGGGGCTGGGCGGCCGCCAGGGCGCGCAGCTCCAGCCCGCCGCCGGCGCCCACGACCAGGACCCGCGCATCGACGGGCGCGCGCTCGGCAAGCAGGATCGCCGTCATGTGATGCAGGTCGGCGAACCCGGGCACGAACCGTGGCGGGCCCTCGGCGTAGCGCGCCACCGCGTCGGGGTCGGAGAAAGGCTTCAGCAGCGGGCTACGGTCGGCTTGGTCCGCCATGGGAAGACTCCAGGGATCGCGCGCCGGGGCGCGCCGAAAATCGTGCGTGAAACTCGGCGCTGAGGTCCGCCAGAGTCACCGCCCGGAGGCGCGCGAGGAGCAGCGCTTCCGCCTCGCGCAGGACGCCGTCGAGGTGGACGTTGACCGCCTGTTCGACCAGGCAGGCCGGGTCGGCGTCCCGGTGCCCGATGGCGAAGAGCGAGGGGCGACCCAGGCTGTCGTAGACGTCGGCGAGCGTGATGGCGGCGAGGTCGCGCCCCAGGCGCCAGCCGCCCCCGTGGCCCTTCTCGGAACGCACGAAGCCGCGTTCGCGCAATCCGGCGAGCGTCCGGCGCACCACGGCGGCGTTGGTGTTCATGGCGCGCGCCAGCATCTCCGACGTCACGGGCCCGTCGTGCTCGGCCATGTGCAGGAGGACGTGGAGGACGCCCGAGAGGCGGCTGTCGTGGTTCATGTAGCAACAATAGCTACATGATATCCCGCTGGCGAGCGGGAATCTCCGACGAGCCCTTACGCGAGGTGGACGGCGGGAAGGTCCAGTCGCCGCTCGGCTTACGCAACGCCACGTACGATAGACTCGTCGTCCTGCGGATTTGAGGGGCAGCCATGAGCGTAAGCGACCGAACGCCGGTGATCATCGGAGTGGGCGAGGCGTCCGAGCGGATCGACGCGCCCGACTATGCCGCGCTGTCGCCGGCGGACCTCGCCGCCCGGGCGGCCGCCGCGGCGCTCGCCGACGCGGGGGCGGACGGGCTCGCCGCCCACATCGACGTGGTCGCCGCCATCCCGCAGTTCGAGGTCTCCGGCCCGCGCGTCGTGGCGCCCTTCGGGGCGTCCAACAACTTCCCGCGCTCGCTGGCGCGGCGGGTGGGCGCCGACCCGGTGCGGGCGATCTGGGAGGCGGTCGGAGGGCAGGGGCCGCAGCACCTCGTCAACGAGCTGGCGCACGCCATCGCCGCGGGCGAGGCCGAGATGGCCCTGATCGCGGGCTCCGAGGCGATCTCGACGGTGCGGCATCTGCAGGCGAAGGGCGAAACGCGCGACTGGGCCGAGATCGCCGACGGCGCGGTCGAGGACCGCCGCTTCGACGCCCAGGGCATGCTGACGGCCGAGCTCGTTCAGCACGGGGCCCGCACGCCGATCAGCGTCTATGCGATGTTCGAGAACGCCCGGCGGGCGCGCGAGGGCAAGGACCGCGCCGCCTACGCCCTGGAGATGGGCCGGCTCTTCGCGCCCTTCACCCAGGTCGCGGCCGGCAACCCGCACGCCATGAGCCGCGAGGTCTATTCGCCTGAGGCGCTGGCCACGGTGACCGAGCGCAACCGGCTGACCAGCGATCCCTTCCCGCGCCGCATGGTGGCCCGCGACCAGGCCAACCAGGGCGCCGCGGTCCTGCTCACCTCGGTGGGGAAGGCCCGCGCGCTCGGCGTGCCGCAGGACCGCTGGATCTACCTCTGGGGCGGCGCCGACGTGAAGGAGCGCACGCCCGTGGAGCGGGCGGACCTTTCGCGCGGGCCGGCGTCGGTGGCGGCGGCGAAGCGGGCCCTGGAGGCGGCCGGCGTGGACCTGTCCGACATCGGCGTCATCGACCTCTACTCGTGCTTCCCCATCGCCGTGTTCAACATCTGCGACGGCCTGGGCCTGGCGCCCGACGATCCGCGCGGGTTGACGGTGACCGGCGGCCTGCCGTTCTTCGGCGGGGCCGGCAACAACTACTCGATGCACGCGATCGCCGAGATGGTGCGCCGGCTCCGCGCCCGCCCCGGCGCGGTCGGGTTCGTGGGCGCCAACGGCGGCTTCCTCTCCAAGTATTCCGTCGGGATCTATTCGTCGGCGGAACGCGCGTTCCAGCCGTTCGACTCGAAGCCCCTGCAGGCCGAGGTGGACGCCTGGACCGCGCCCGCGCTCGACCAGGGCTTCGAGGGCGAGGCGGCCGTGGAAACCTACACGATCGACTATGCCCAGGCCTCCCCGCGGGGCGTGGTCGTGGCGCGCAGCCCCGCCGGCGCCCGCGTCGTCGCCATGACCGACGATCCCGCCGTGGCCCGCGAGATGATCGAGACGGACCCGCTGGGCCGCCGGGTGACGATCGCGGCGGGCGACCAGGGGCTGCGACGGGTGCAGGGCTTCTCAGGCTAGGTTCCGCTCCCGGGCGGGGCGCCCGAACCGGCTCCTGGCGCGGAGCAGGACCATGGCGTCTCCCGCGCGCTCCGGCCTGGTTGTCGTCCGAAGGTGACGGGGTAAGCTCCAGCAGGCGGTGATCGCGGCAGTCGGAGTAACCCTATGCGTAGGCTCGTGATTTCTTTGCTTCTGGCAGGAATCGCGGCGCCCGCGATCGCGCAAGAGCGGGTGATAAGAAACGAGGGCGACCTTCCGCCGACGCGCTTCCCCATGGAAGCGCCCGCGAGCGCGGCCTTTCTCGGCGAGGCCTTCCTGAAGACGACGGCGCCTGCGTTGAAGCGGGAGACCGAGCGCATACTCGCCGAGAGCCGCATCGAGAACGAGCTCATAGAGCAACGGCTTCGCAGCGGCCTGGCCGCCATCGCCATCCTGGAGCAGCGCCCTGCGGAGGCCGAGCGGGCGCTGATCGAGGCGCGGGCGCGGATGTCCAAGCCGCAGCACAGGGCGATCGGCCACCTTGCCAACGAAGCCATCGCGGCCGGACTGCAGGCGAGCCCGGATCGTCGCTGTCAGGTGACCGCGGACCGGATAGCCACGCGGCTACGGGGAACCGACCCGCTGGTCGTGCGCGACGAGGTCCTGCTCCGCCTGTCGCAATCGGAAACCGCGAGCGTCGGCTACTTCGCCGGAACGGCGGTCGGCATGTTCGATCCCGCGGTTGAGGCGCAGAAGTCGGTCGATCTGCTGGACGGACTGCTGCTGGCTCTGTTTCGGGTCGGCGCCACCGAGCTGCCGGTCTGCCGCGCCGAAGCGTCGGCGGCGTGGCGAGCCTGGGCGAACGACAAGGCGAACGCCGCGCGCGAGATCTGGACGGCGCGAGAGCCTCAAGGTCGGCTGTTCACGAGCGCCCGGCCCGTGACGGTCGCGGTCTGGGACACGGGCATCGACTACAACCTCTTCGCCGGTCAGCTCGCCGTCGATCCGTCCGAGCCGGTCGATGGCCGCGACAACGACGGCAACGGCGTCGTCGATGACGTGCACGGGCCGACCTACGACTACTTCGCGCGCCCGACGCCGTTTCCGATCGCGCCGCCGTCAGCCTTCCTCGCGCCCCGCCTCGCCTTGTCGATGGCGCTGGACAAGGGCCAGCTCGACCTGAACTTCGGGCTCGACACGGCCGAGGCGCGCCTGTTCGCGCAACGTGCGCGCGAGGCGTCGATCGTTGAACAGGGGGACGACGTCGATGCGAGCTTCGAGAGCGGGCATCGCGGTCACGGCACCTTCGTGGCGAGCCAGATCGCAGACGGCGCCCCCTATGTCCGCATCTACAACGTGCGCCTTCTTCCAGCGGGCTACGATCCCAAGCCGGTGAAAGCCGCCGAGCCCGAGACGAAGCGGTTCGTCGACGCGATGATGCCCGTCGCCAGGCGGATGCGGGCAAGCAACGTCCGCGTGGTCAACATGAGCTGGGGCTGGACGGTGGACGGCGCCGCGCGCCGCCTCCTGGAAACCGGGTTGGAGACAGATCCGGCGAAGGCCCGGCAGCGTGGCCGCGCGATGTACGACCTGGAGAAGGCGGGTTTGACGGCCGCGATCGCCGCCGCGCCGGACATTCTCTTCGTGGCTGCGGCGGGCAACAACAACCAGTCGGACGAGACCCTGGCGGCGATCCCCCAGGCGGTCGACGCGCCGAACCTCATCGTCGTGGGTGCGACGGGGCAGAACGGCCAGCCGACCGGCTTCACGACCTTCGGCCGGGGCGTGGACCTCTATGCCCGCGGCGAGGGCGCGGCCGGAAGAACGCCGGGCGGAATGTCAGGCAACTGGTCGGGAACCTCGATGGCGGCCCCCCTGGTGTCCCGCGCCGCCGCCCAGATGCTGGCCGTGAACCCGAAGCTCACGGTTCCTCAGCTCATCGAAGGTCTGAAGGCGACCTCCACCGAGGGCGAAGGCGGGATGAGGCTCCTGCACGCGGCCGCCGCCGTGGCCTGGGCGCAGAGCCGGCGCTGAACGCGCCGCTCCGGAGGCCTGAGAGCGTCCGGGTCATCCGTCAGAGGCCGGCTTCCGGCGAAACCTCTCGGAGGTCGCGGCCTGCCGCGCGCTCACGGCGTATCCGATGCGGGCATAGGCTTCCACGAGGCTGCCGAAGCGGCGGATGTAGGTGTTGGGGGCCCGCGTGATCTCCGAAGCCTCGATCAGGCTCGAGCTCAGCTTGCCGCGAGCCGCCAGCAACCGCCGCAACTCGTCCAGAAGCTCATCGTCCGTCGGTCTTCTAGACCTGGCGCTACTGCTCATGCCGCCACCAAAGCAGCCGCTGCGCCGCATGGCGAGAGGCTCTGGCGCGGCATCGACGTGAGCGACAACACTATCCGGCGCCGGATCGCTGGAATTCGGCTCGCATCCGGAAAGCGGACCTCCGCCCACGCCGGTCGCGGCCAAGGGGCCGACCTGCCGCTCCCCTAAAGGCAGCGGACAAGCTTCTGAGACCGTCCCAAGGTCATGTGGAACCGCTGGTGGGCGGCGGGCGCGGCTGGCTTGAAACTGAGGTCCAAGCTGGTCCCCGCGATCGCGCCTTCGAGCCAGACGGGCGTCTCGGCCGGAGGCGCGTCCGCATCCACGAGGCGCGCCTCGGCTGGGAAATACCGGCCCTTCACGCGGAAGCGGCCGCTCCGGTCGGGTGTGACCGGGCCCTCGACGGTGGCGTAACCACAGTCGAACTCGAGGCGTCCGCCCTCACCGGTCAAGGTCAGCACCGCGCGATCCCCGCCCCAGGTCCCCGCGAGGGGGCCCGGTGCGGCCTCGGCGCCGCGTGCGCACAGGATCAGCATTCCCGCCGTGACCGCGTGCAGGAACGCGATCCCGACCGACCGCTTAGTCGACATCACCGTGGACCTCCTTAGGAACGGCGTGGACAGGCCGGGCATCATGCCCGCCTGTCCTGCGACGTCTCGGCCCGTTCGCTAGGCCCAGTCTACAGCTAGACCCTGTCGACAGATAGGCCGGCGCCGAACGGTCGGCGGCGACGCAGACTCGTCCCCGCCAGGCCGAGGCCGAGGATCATGATGGCCCAGGTTCCAGGTTCTGGCACCGCTCCCATCGAGCGGCCGAAATCGATCGCCGCAATCCAGGTGCCCCAGCGCGAGCCGCCGGTTCCGCCAGGATGGCCGAACTGCGCCAGGTTGTACTCCCGCGCGAACTGTCCGATCGCCCAGAACTTGCTGGAATCCTCGGGGTCCACGGTCACGGCGCTGTAGTCGCCCCACCGCTGGCGCCCCGCGGCCACTGCACCGAACGGGCTTCCGTTGTGGTAGTCGTCGACGAGGCTGTTCTTCAGGACAAGCTCGTCGCCGACCTGGACCAGCTTGCCGGACGCATCCGTGTAGTAAGTCCGCGCTCTGAAGCTGATGCTGCCGTCCGCCGGGTTGAGGCCCGACCGGTTGTAGGCGATCACGACCTGGCCGAAGTCGTTGACGGCCAGCGACCCCTGGTAAAAATCGTACCCGGCCTCTGAAATGTTGCCCTGGTCGAGGATCGCCTTCGTGACCGCGTCGATCACATAGTAGCGGACGACATTGTTGGTCCCGCCCAGCTCATTGGCGGTGTGAAGGAAGTAGATTCGCCCATCCACCTCCCAGGCGCTGGAACTGATCCGCTCATCCAGGCTGTCGATGATGGCCCGGTTGCCCGGGATGGCGACAGACGGTTGATGTGCAGGTGTCGGCGAGGTGTACCCTTCGACGCCAAGGTACTGGACCGGCGTCAACGACGCGGATCCCGATCCTGAGTTCGTGATGTTGTAGGTCAGGTTGTCGTAGTTGAAGAGCGAGGCTGCGACGACGATCCCCGTCGTCGAATTCGAGCTGCTGTTCACGCCCTGGATGGCGAAGCCCCGATCCTCGAACGTCCCCGGAAAGGGCGTGTTGAACTGCTGCATCCCGATCGTGCTCGGCGCACCTGCGCCGAACAGGCTGCTGAGCGGGATGACGTCCAACGTCGTGCCGCGGAAGTTGTTGGCGCAGCCCGAACAGGCCGGCGCGAAGTTGTTGGTGCCGATGTAGACGGCGTTCTTGTCCATCGCGAGGGTCGGGTAGTCCGCGGTGGCGCCGAACCCGAAGCCGGCGTAGCCTTCAAACTTGGTCGACTTCCATCCGCCCAGCGCGTCCGACGTGTCTGACACCGCGATCTGCAGGTCCTTGGCGTTGCTGCCGAAGCCCACCGCGATCCAGCGATCAGCGTCCGCGTTGTAGAGTACGCGCTGATCGCCGTTCGAGCCGACCTGGCCGGCGGCGCCCCACCAGTCGACATCTGAAACCAGTGACGTCCGCGCGCCGGTGGCCTTGTCGAAGACAGCCACGGCGCCGTTGGTGAATTCCATGAACTGGGTCTTGCCGACCGCGCCCATGGTGTCCGGCGGGATGAAGTTGCGGCCAAAAGCGGCGCCGTCGTACTGGCTGATGCCCTCGAAGGCGATGGACACCGCGCCTTGGGAATAGACCGTCGCAGACTTGCCGTTGGTGTCCAGGGAGAGGTCGCCGCCAAACGTGATCATCCCCGGCTTCTTCGTCGCGAAATGCGGCTTGATCGTCTGCGCCGCGGCGGCGCCCGGGCCAAATGCGACAGCGATCGCGATCGCGGAAACGAATGACAGGCGACCTGCCAGAGAAGTCCTGTTTTGCATCACTTACCCACCCCCACTCCGAAATTGGTAACAAAGTTACCGACCGGCCGATTTCGATTGTCAACGCGTTTCAGTCACATTTCGCCTGCTGCGAGCACAGTTCGCTCCTCAGGTGACCAAACGGTCCATTGGGCGCCGTGATCGGCGCTGTCATCGGTGCTGTCAGTCCGTGTTGAGGCGGTCTCCCGCCGACGATTCTCCCCCAGCCTGGACGCCCTCGCCTGAGGAGCGCGACCCATTCCGGGAGGCCGGCCGAGCGCCGTTCCTGGCTCGACCCCTCGGACTGCCTCGCAGCTGAAGGCTGCAGGCGCCCGGGACCGACAACGATCGGCGCGGGCCGGCATCTTCCCAGCTGCTGTGCAATTCGTGGGCGCGACTTGGTCCGGCGTAACGGTCTCGCGCGCCGAGAGCTTCGACGGCTGTGCACAGTCGAGCCTGGGCTTGCCTGCAACAGACACAACTGCAGCTCGCTGCTCGACTGCAGCGGGTAGAGGCGATCGAGCCGAGGTTCGTGGCCAGCAAAGTGAACCGCCGGCGTCGCTCACCCGTGGGAAGCGCCCCGCTGCTTCCGCTGGTGATACTGGCGCTGGTGATACTGTGTGAGCGCCAATTCTGCAGGACGAAAGAACATTCTCCGCCGCGCGCCTCAGACAGCTAAGGGGACAAGTTCCCTGAGGATGAAGTCGATCCGTCCGTTCAACATCTCGGCATGCTCGGGTGTCGGCGCAGCCTCGATGGGGTAACTGTCCGAAAGATCGGCGCCCGCCAGAACGTTGTCAGCCCAGTATCCGGCGATCGCGCAGTAGCGGGTAAGCGCAAGGGCGGGCGTGGGGGCCTCGTCTGTCTCGAAGTGCATCCGAGGCAAATCCCCGACCACAACCCACCGCTCGCGGTCTTCCGGCTTTCCGCCCGCCTCGAACCGCATCAGATACAGCCCGATGATGGGGCCGACGCCGAACGCGAGCACCAGGTCTTCGACCGGCGGCGCCCAGCGATAGCTGTCGACGAAGGCTCGGGCCTCGGTCGTCAGAGCCTCGAGCGCCGCCACGGCCTCCGCGCCCTGGTAGTCAATATTCTGACCCACGGGGAAGGACGAGATGTCGACGCGTGCATTCATGTGCGCGAGCCTAGACCGTCGGCGCAGATCGTCAAGAACAAAAAGAAAACATGTCGTCCTCAAGATCGCGCCGGCTGGTCAAGAGTGCGCCCATCACCGAATCCACGCTCAAGTCGTGGGCCTACACAGGACCTAGAGGAGGGAGGTCGGTGGACAGAAGATGTGGCTGTGGCGCGCCGTCGATGACGAAGGCGAGGTCCTCGACGTCCTGGTGCAGACGCGGCGGAAAAGGCACGCCGCGCTGAAGCTTCTTCGAAAGCTGCTCCGGAACATCGGTAACGGTTGCGGTCCATGGGTGGTGGGCCTGCTCACGGATCATGTCTTCGGGAGTGAGGCGAAACTCGGCCTTTCGATCGCCCTGGTGATTGGCGTCGGCTCCGTGGTGGGAGTGACTGCCGGTCTGATCGGCCTGTCTCATATGCGACGCGCCGTGGCCCTCACCGAAACGGGCGCTGGCTGAGCTCCTTGCGGGCCAGGGCATCGAGCGGATTCCGCCTGCCACTGGCTGCAGCCGGGTTCGAGACGGCGTCGGCGTATGCGAAGGCACATGGCGCCGCTAGGTCAGCTGTGATCCGCTATCTCGGCGCGGCCAAGGTGGGGGCGACACCGGACGCCCGGGCGGATCGTCTCGACAAGTCAGCAGGCACGCGGGGCTCAGATCGCCGCCAACAAGGAAGCGTTCGCCGCCGACGTGGCCCAGCCCTTCGGAGCACTTGTCCCGGTCGGGCCTCGAGGTCGCATCAAGTAGCAACGCCGCGGTGCGCCTCGCTAGTTGACGGCGGCCAGCGAACAGCAACCGCAACGAGCGTGCGCGGGAGGGCGGCACAGGTCTCATGCCGGAGGGAAGCGATTGCCGGAGTGGGGCGCCATGGACGCCGAGGGCGCCGGCGGGAACCCCCGCTTCCCGGTCGGATCCCAACTTCCGCAGCCGCCTGAAGGAGGACGGGGAAGCCTTCCTCTGACCCGCTGGGGTCAACTGTCGGCGCCCCTAGCGCGGCCCGAAGCGCCGCCGTCCCCGCTTGCCTCGCCTTTCTCGAGAGAGGAGCGGCTGGGCCTGAATGGGGCGATCGCACTGTTCGGCCTAATTATTTTCCACATTATGCGGGCAAATGGTGCGCAAAACGAAAATGAGAGACTTGACGAGGAGCATTTTGCGACGATGCTATTCCCCGAAGCGTCGGTTAACGGCGCTCGTAAGAGTCGAGGGAGGTCGAGTTGGCCTACGATGCGATCATCATCGGCGCGGGCATGTCAGGCATGTACCAGCTGCACATGCTTCGGAAGCTGGGCATGTCGACGTTGGTTATTGAAGCAGGCTCGGACGTCGGTGGAACTTGGTACTGGAATCGATATCCAGGCTGCCGTTTCGATTCCGAAACCCTCTCTTACTGCTTCTCCTTTTCTGAAGAGATACTTCAGGAATGGAACTGGACGGAGATGTTCTCGCCCCAGACCGAGACTCTTCGATATCTCAACTTCGTCGCCGACAAGCTCGACCTGCGGAAGGACATCCGGTTCAACACCAGGGTCAGCGCCGCGACCTACGATGCGCACGCGAACGCGTGGGTGGTCGCCTGCGCCGACGGGACCGTCGAGCGGTGTCGCTTCCTGATCACCGCCGTCGGCGTGCTGTCCGCCCCGAGCATCCCCCCGATTCCCGGGCGCGAGACCTTCGAGGGGCGCAGCTTCCACACGTCCGACTGGCCCCGGGACGGACTTGATCTCACGGGCAAGCGGGTCGCGGTGTTCGGAACGGGCGCGACGGGCGTCCAAGTGATCCAGGAGGTGGCCAAGATCGCGGGCCAGCTCACGGTCTTCCAGAAGGAGGCGAGCTGGGCGAAGCCGCTCAAGAACCGGAAGTTCGAACCCGGCGAGATGGACCGGCTGAAAGGCGAGTACCCGAAAATCTTCGCCAAGTGCAAAAGCACGGCTGCGGCCTTCATCCACGACTGGGACGAACGCAGCATCTTCGACGTCTCGCCGGAAGAGCGGGAGCGGATCTTCGAGCAGCGCTATGAAGAGCCTGGCTTCGCGATGTGGCTGGGGAATTTCCACGACATCTCGACCAACGTCGAGGCGGCGAACATCATCAGCGACTTCGTCGCCCGCAAGATCCGCCAGCGCGTCAAGGACCCGGCGACGGCGGAGCGGTTGATCCCCAAGGATCACCCCTTCGGCGCGCGTCGCGTGCCGATGGAAACCGGCTACTACGAGGCCTACAACCGGCCGACGGTCCGCCTGATCGACGTCAACGAGACCCCGGTGGAGCGTATCACGCCGGGCGGGGTCCGGGTCGGCGGCGAGGAGTTGGCCTTCGACGTCATCGTGTTCGCCACCGGGTTCGACGCCGTCCGCGGCGCGTTCGACCGCATCGACATCCGTGGCGTCGGTGGAGCGCGCCTGAGGGACAAATGGGCCGACGGTCCGCTCACCTACATGGGCATCCAGGTCCACGGGTTCCCGAACATGTTCATGCTGGTCGGCCCCCACAATGGCTCGACCTTCTGCAACGTGCCGCGCTGCATCGAACAGAACGTCGAGTTCGTGACGGCGCAACTGAAGTACATGCGCGAGCACCACTACGACCTGTGCGAGGCCGATCCGGCGGCCGAGGCGGCCTGGACGGACTGGATCCACGAGACCGCCGAAGGGCTGATCGTCAGCAAGTTCGACGCCTGGTGGAACCACAGGAGCGATGACCAGAACCCCGCGAGGCGGCGGAAGATGCTGCTCTACACGGGCGGCCAGCAGGCTTGGCTGGAGCATTGCGCCAAGGTCGTCGCCGAGGGCTACAGCGGCTTCTCGATGCGCTCCGCCGCCGGCGCTCCGGCGGGACAGACTCAACCAGCGACCGCCTCCTGAGGCCGGCCGAAATGGAAAGCGCAAGCGATATGGCGGAGTCGGCGTCGGGCCGCGTCAGCTCCGAGTTCTCGGCGCTCGTGGAGTCCCTGTGGAACTCACCCCTACCCGCCGATCTCGCGGCCATGCGGGACGCCTATGACCAGATGGGCGCTCAGTTTCCGCCTCTGGCCGGCGTCGCGCGCCGCGATGGCGAACTCGGCGGCCGTCCCTGCCGCTGGTTCGAACCTGAAGGCGAGGTCGAACCCGGGGTCATCCTGTACCTCCATGGCGGCGGCTTCGCCATCGGCTCGATCCAGTCTCACCAGCACATGGGAGACGCCCTTGCCGCTCGCGCAGGGCGCCGCGTGGTCCTTCTGCATTACCGGCTTGCGCCGGAGACGCCCTATCCGGGCGGTCTGGACGACGTCACCTCGGCCTACCGCGAACTGGTGGAGGGCGGTCAGCCTGTCGCGCTCGTCGGGGACAGCGCGGGCGGCGGCCTCTGCGCGTCCCTGATGCTCGAGGCGGCTGCGCTCCAGCTTCCGGCGCCCATCGCAGCCTATCTGATGTCGCCGTGGGTGGACCTGACGCTCGAAAGCGCCACGATCGACGCGAAGGAGCCCATCGACCCGTTCGCGAGCCGCGCCGTGCTTCAGGCGATGGCCGACCGGTATGCGCCGGAGGGGTCTCGGCGCGACCCGCTCGTGTCGCCGGCCTTTGGCGCCTTCAACGCTCGCACACCCGTGCTCATCCAGGTCGGCACGGCCGAGGCCTTGCTCGGGGACTCCATCAAGCTCGCAGCCGCACTGGGTGACGCGAATGCCAATGTGGATCTCCAGATCCGCAGCCAGATGATCCACGTCTGGCCCTGGCTCTACCCGCTTATCCCCGAGGGCGACCAGGCCCTCGACGAGGGCTGCCGCTTCCTGCGCCGGCGCCTCGGATCGTCTTGAGAGCAGAACCAAACAAACAAAGTAATCGAAGGGGGTGAGACCATGCGCAATCTGGTGACCAAGGGATCGCTGACCAGGGCCGGAAGGGGTGCTTTCCTTCTCCTTGGCGGAAGCATCGCGGCGCTGTCGACCGCAGGAAGCGCCTGGGCGGCTTCGGATGACGCGGCCGCCGTCGCCCAGGTGGACGAGGTGGTGGTGACGGCCCGTCGGCGCGAGGAGTCGCTCGCGCGGGTGCCCGTCAGCGTTGCGGTCGTCTCGGGAGACGCCATCGCGAAGCGGAGCCTGACGACCGAGTCCGATCTGCAGACCGCCGTGCCTGGCCTTGTGGTCAGGTCCACGCAGGGCAGCAGCCAGTTCAACTACGCGATCCGGGGGCAGTCCATCGATGCGTTCAGCGCGTCGCAGCCGGGCGTGCTCAACTACGTGAACGAGTTCCAGACCACGGCCCTCAGCTCGGGTTCGTTCTACGACCTGGCCTCGGTGCAGGTGCTGAAGGGACCGCAAGGCACCCTGTTCGGCCGCAACACCACCGGTGGCGCGGTGCTCTACACGACGGCGCGGCCGGACTTCGATGCGATGTCCGGCTCGGCGCGCGCCCGCTACGGGAACCTCGACCTGCGCCAGGCCGAAGGCGCGGTGAACCTGCCCTTCAACGACACCATGGCGCTGCGCCTGGCGGGGTCGATCCAGAAGCGGGACGGGTTCGTAACGAACATCGTCAACGGCGATGACCTCAACGACATCGACCGCTCCTCGGCCCGCGGCACGTTCGCCTGGAAGCCGGCGGAGGGAATCCAGACCACGTTCGTGGCTGAGGTGAGTCGCGCGAAAGGGAACGGCGATCCGCTGTTGCTCTATTCGGCGAATGCGCCCGGGTCGCTCGACAACCGCGGCCAGCCTCTCGTCTCGACGATCGCCACCTTCTACAGCCCGATCCTGGACACCATCGCGGGCCAGGGGTCGTTCGCCGCCTTGCTGAGCCGCTATCCGTTCGGTCCGGCGACCGGCTATCTGGGCTCGGTCGCGCAACAGCGCACCTTCGGAACCCGCAAGACGGCCATCGACGCGCCGACCGGTCTCAACGCCAGGGCCCACTACATCGCGAACACCACCACCATCGAGTTGGGCGGGAACGCTCAACTGAAGAACATCATTGGCTACTCGTTCAACCGAAACCTGTCGCTCTTCGACCAGGATTCCAGCCCGTTTCCGTTCTACGCGTTCGTGGCGACGATCAACCGCACGCGCGGCTGGTCCGACGAGCTGCAGGTTTCGGGGACCGCCCTCGAGGGGAAGCTCAGCTACATCGCCGGCGGCTATTTCTCATTCGAGAACCGCCTGAACGGCCAGGACTTCCGCTACTTCGACCTCGGCCCCGTGGCGAACCCGATCCTGGGCCCCGCTTTCGGTGCGGCGTCGCTTCCGCTGGCGAACCAGCTGTTCGGCGCCGCCCACACCGAGAGCCTGGCGGGCTTCGCCCAGGTCTCATACGCCGTCCTCGACAATCTCAAGGTGACGGGCGGTCTCCGCTACACCCAGGAGAAGATCCGCTTCACGGAGATCTCCGGGTTTGCGCCGGTCTTCCCCAGCAACGTGAAGGAACGCACCAGCTCCAAGAAGCCGAGCTGGACCCTGGGCCTGGAGTACCAGGCGACGCCGGAATGGTTCGTCTACGCCACGTACAGGGGCAGCTGGCGGGGCGGCGGCTTCAACTACAACGCGCCTCCCGTCAACCAGCTCGCATCGGGTGGCGGCAACCGGTTCAAGCCCGAGACCATCGAGGACGTGGAACTCGGCGCGAAGTTCCAGGGGCGCATCGCCGACCGGCCGGCCCGCCTGAACATCGCCGCCTACAAGCAGTGGGTCGATGACGTCCAGCGGATCGCCTACGTGTCCATCCCCGGCTTCGGTCCCGCGGCCGTCACGGTCAACGCCCCCGGCGCCACCTTCCACGGGGTCGAAGTCGACGGCGAGGTCTCGCCGGCCCCGGGGGTCCGCATCGGCGGGGCCGTGAACTTCACGAAGGCGAAGTACACTGGGGCGACGGCGAACACCCTGTTCGGCACCTTCTTCGACTTCTCCACCTTCGCGGATCTGCCCAAGCGGTCCGGCAGCGTCTTCATCGAGGCCGAACTGCCGACGCCCGAGGCCTTGGGGCAGCTCACCGCGCGGGCGGACGTCTACGCCCAGTCGTCGATGTACATCTCCAACTACGGCCGGACGAGCGCGCCCGGAACGCTCATCAAGGGCTACGAGCTGGTGAACGCCCGTCTCGCGCTCGCCAACGCCGGCGGCAGCAACGTCACCGTCGCGGCCTTCGCGAAGAACATCTTCGACACCACCTACTACCTCGGGGGTATCGGGCTGGGCACGTCGCCGGGGTACAACTCGGTCGTGCCGGGCGAACCGCGCACCTACGGTGTTGAGCTCGCCGTCAACTTCTAGCAAACCTCCCCTCTCGCGCCGCGGCGCACGAAGCGTCGCGGCGCATCTCTTTGGCGCATGTTGCTCCCCCAGCGCGGACGGAAGGTTTGAAGAAGATAGATTCGATCGACCGCGCGATCCTCGAGGCGCTGCATGACGATCCTCAGATAACGAACAAGCGCCTGGCGGGCCTGATCGGGGTCTCGGAGCCGACGATCGCGACGCGGATCGAAAGCCTCATCCAGCGCAAGGTCATGCGCATCTCGATCCAGCGCAACCTGCACACGACCGAGTTTCCCCAGGTGGGACTCCTGGACATCGACGTCCAGCCGTCTCGCGTCGGGCCGGTGGTGGATCGGATCAAGGAGATCCCGACGCTCCTGTCGATCACGCTCTTCGCCGACGCGCCGCAGGTTCACGTTCTCCTGTCCGCGCGCGACGCGGCCCACCTCCAGCAGATCGTGGACGATGACATCGCCGCGCTCGAGGGTGTGCGAGATGCGACCATCACCCTCTGCCTCGGATCGCTCTACCTGGCGCCGGGCATCGCCGTCCTATGAGCCATGTGCCCACCGACGACCTGGACGACCAGATCATCCGGTTGCTGACGGAGGAGGGGCGCCGGAGCAGCCGCGCCATCTCCAGGATGCTCGGCATCTCCGAAGCCGCGGTCCGGAAGCGCCTCCGACGCCTCCTCGACAGCGGAGCCTGCACCTACGGCCTCCTGGTCGACATCGAGGCGACCGGGATGCAGGTGTCCGGATGGCTGTACGTCAAGGCTCACCCCGGCCGCGCGCAGGCGATCACCTCGGCGATCGCCGTCAAGGACGTCTGCGCCCTCTGCGCGCGCACGACGGGCGCGTTCAATATCGTGGCGTACATCTACGGGCGGGACATGGCTGACATCTCGGACACGATCCGGGGCATCGCAGAACTCGAGGGCGTGCAGGCCACCCGCTTCCGGCCCGCCGCCGCCATCCCCCAGCACCGTTACCAGTTCGTGGCGCTCTCCGACGTCGGCCGGTCCAGCTTCTGGCACATCGGCGATCCGGCGGGTTAGCGCGCCATGGCTGGCGCATCGACGGCGCCATCGAAGATGGCCGCGTATTCGTGGCTCCCGCCAATCCCTACGAGCGGAAGCTCTGCCGACTGGCGCTGCTCGCGCCCGATATCCAGAAGCGGGTGGTGTCAGTCCAACCTCAACTTGTCTCCAGCTTGGCGCATTCCGCCCTACCCACGCGGGCTCTCAGGCCACGAGGGATTTCCACTCGGCCAGGGCGGCTGAGCGTCGGGTTCGATATTCCTGGCGGCTGACGAGATGACGCTCCTGGCTGAAGTGGTTGTGGAATGAGGCGTGGGTGGCGGCGAACCGCTGCAACGTCTTCATTCGTCGAAACCGCTGCATCGCCCGTTCTCGTCGTCGGAAGGGCAGGTGACTGTTCTCGGCGCGATTGTTGAGCCAGCGTCCGACCGCTTGCTTGTCCTGATTGCCGAGCTGCTTCATCGCGGCGCGATACGAGCGCAGCCGGTCCGTCACGATCACCTGGGCAGGGCCGTGGCGCTTCAGAGCTTTCCTGAGGAATTTCAGCGCCGCGGCTTTGTCCCGCTTCCTCGTCACGAAGGACTCGAGCACCTCGCCCTCATGATCGACCGCCCGCCAGAGGTAGCGCCGCTCGCCGTTCACGCGGACGAAGACTTCGTCCAGATGCCAGCGCCAGTGGGTGTGCTGGCGCATAGCCTGGACCCGGCGCGAACGGATCTTCGAGGCGAACATCGGCCCGAACCGGTTCACCCACTTGCGGACCGTCTCGTGGCAGATGTCCACGCCGCGCTCGAAGGCCAGGTCCTCCACGTTGCGCAGCGACAGCGGGAACCTCACGTAGAGCATCACCACCATCTGGATCACCTCCGGCGAGGAATCGAACCAGCGGAACGGGCTGTCGGACTTGGCCATGACGGCCGTCTCAGCCGCTTCGGTTACCGTGCGGTGAGTTTGCGCTGACAATGCCGATTCCCATGGTGGGAGGGTCAAGCGTCGTTGCGAGATTTTTTTCGTATCGTCGATAATGGCCGCGCGGCCCAATTCCTGGGCGAGGTGACCGCGTTATCGGCGCGCGAGAAGGACGCCGCTGATCGCGATGGCGAAACCGGCGACTTGAATCAGGCTCAGCGTTTCGCCGAACAGCAAGAAGGCCTCCCCGGCGGCCAAGGGGGGCGCAAGGATCAGCAGCGAGGAAGCCTTCGTCGCTGCGCCGCGCCGAACCATCCAGAAGAGCAGGAGAGTTCCACACCCAGACATCACGGCCACGGACCAGACGAGGCCGAGCCACAGCACCGAAGCACCGTCCCACCGCACCTCTCCAATCAGCGGCAGCAGCGAAACGACAAAAACGGTGGCGGCAAGATTCTGAATTGCAAATCGCGGGCGCAGGGGGCTGTCCGGCGCGACGGCCTTCTGCAGGAGCGTTGCTAGGGTCAAGGCCAGCACCGCGCCAAACGCCACCAGCACCATGAAGGGCTCGACGGTTTGGCCCTCGGCGGGACCGACCAGGAAGCCGATGCCTATGAGGCCGAGAGCCAGCCCCCACCAAGTGCGTGACGTGACCTGCTCCTTCAACACGGCAACGGCGAGCAATCCTGTCACGAGCGGTTGAAATCCCCCAATCAGCGTCATGAGCCCTGCGCCCAAGCCCTTGCTGATCGCCCAGTAGCTCCCCGCCAGATAAATTCCCTGCAACACGCCCGCCGCGAGTTGTACTGGCAGTTCGCGGGCCGCTGGCCAGCGATCACGGGCGGCAAAGGCAATCAATCCGAAAAGCACCGCAGTCGAAGAGAACCGCAACACGAGAAAGAGCACTGGATCGGCGTGATCTTGGATCGCGCGGGGAACCATGAACCCGGTCGACCAGACGCCGACGAATAGCCATGGAGCAACCACCTCGAAATTGAGGGCGCCCATGGCGGGCTTCGCTGAGGGGTCGCGCTGGACGGTCGCCATGTTTGGCCTCCTGCGGCAACCGTCGGGCTTCCCATTATGGAAAGGTCAAGCTGGTCCGGTATGCAGGTCTCGAAACTGAGAGTGGGGCCACTCGCATCCGCCTTCGGCTGTGAGCCGCCTTCCGACGGTTCTGCAGCTCCGGCTGGACTGTGTGGCTTACCAGGCAGCGGATCGCGCCCGGCGCATAGGCTTGTGGGCTGCCCCATCCGTAGGGGATGACCCCTGGGTCAGATCCGCCAGGATTGGGCAGTCGGGGCGATCGTCGCCGGCGCAGCAGTGCGAGAGGTGGCGCAGGGTGTCGGCCATCGCCTGCATTTCCGCGATCCTGGCGTCCAGGTCGGTGAGGTGCTTGTCGGCGATCGCCTTGACCTCGCGGCTTGGCCGTTGGCGGTCGCGCCAGAGGGAGAGCAAGGTGGTGATCTCCTCCATGGAGAAGCCGAGGTTCCGGGCCCGCTTGATGAACCGCAGCTCGTTGATCTCACGCTCATCGTACTCACGGTAGTTGGAGTCCGTCCGGCTCGCCGGGCGCACCAACCCGATCTCGTCGTAGTATCGGATCATCTTGGTCGAGACGCCCGACGCTTGTGAGGCTTGTCCGATGTTCATGGCAGAGTCTCCTAGGCGGAAGCGGGATTGAGACTGATGGTCGCCGCCGGCTGCGGGCCTGCCACGCCGAAGCGCCGCAGCCGCAGGGCGTTGGCCAAAACGCTGACGCTGGAGAGCGCCATCGCGCCGGCGGCGATCATCGGCGATAGCAAGAGGCCGAAAGCCGGGAACAGGACGCCAGCGGCGACCGGGATCAGCACCACATTGTAGCCGAAAGCCCAGATGAGGTTCTGGCGGATGTTGGCCAACACTGCATTGCTCAGGCCGATCGCAGTCGGTACGCCACGCAGGTCGCCGCGCATCAGCACAATGTCGGCGCTCTCGATGGCTATGTCGGTGCCGCCGCCGATGGCGATCCCCACGTCGGCGTGAGCCAGCGCAGGCGCGTCGTTGACCCCGTCGCCGACGAAGGCGACAGAGCCGTAGCGGGCTTTCAGCGCCGCCACGGCCGCGACCTTGCCGTCCGGCAGGACCTCGGCGACCACTTCGTCGACGCCAAGCTGACGGGCGACGGCTTCACCGGTGCGGCGGTTGTCGCCGGTGATCATCACCACCTTGAGGCCGAGGGAATGCAGCTCGGCGATCGCTTGAGGGCTCGTCTCCTTGATGGGATCGGCGACCGCGATGATCGCGGCGAGACGTCCGTCAATGGCCACGTAGAGCGGGGTCTTCGCTTGGCTGGCCAGCCGCTCGCCAGTGGGCCCGAAGGCGGAGACGTCGATCCCCAATCGGCTCATCAGGCGGTCTGCGCCCACCTGCACGAGGCGCTCGCCGACGAAGGCCTGAGCTCCGAAGCCGGGGATCGCCTCGAACCCAGCCACCTGGGCGACAACCAGGCCACGGGTCTTCGCCGCCTCCACGATAGCCTCCGCGACGGGGTGCTCGGAGCGCCGCTCCACCGCGGCGACCAGCGCCAGGACCTCGCTCTCGTCGAAGCCCGCAGCGGTCTCGAGGTCGGTCATGCGCGGCCGGCCCAGGGTCAGCGTGCCTGTCTTGTCGAGGGCGACCACGCGTGCGTCGCGGAGAGTCTGCAGGGCCTCGCCGTTGCGGAACAGGACGCCTAGCTCGGCGGCCTTGCCGGTGCCGACCATGATGGACGTCGGCGTGGCCAGCCCCATGGCGCAGGGACAGGCTATGATCAGCACGGCGACGGCGTTGACCAGCGCGAAGGTGAGCGCGGGTTGCGGTCCGAAGACCAGCCAGCCGAGGAAGGTCGCAACGGCGATGGCGATCACCACGGGGACGAACCAGGCGGTGACCTTGTCCACCAACGCCTGGATCGGCAGCTTCGAGCCCTGCGCGGCCTCCACCATCCGCACGATCTGGGCGAGCATGGTCTCGGCGCCGACCTTGGTCGCGCGGAAGCGGAGCGCGCCGGTCTTGTTCACGGTTCCGCCCACGACCCAGGCCCCGGGCACCTTCTGGACCGGGATCGGCTCGCCGGTGATCATCGACTCGTCGACGAAGGACGAACCCTCGACCACTTCGCCGTCCACCGGCAGGCGCTCGCCGGGGCGGACGTCCACGACATCGCCGGGCAGCACGTCTCCCACCGGGATCTCGATCTCATGGCCCTCACGCACGACCCGGGCGGTCTTGGCCTGCAGGGTCATCAGCCGCTTGATGGCCTCGCTCGTCCTCCCTTTCGCCTTGGCCTCGAACCAGCGCCCGACCAGGATCAGCGTCACGATCACAGCGGCCGCTTCGTAGTAGACATAGGCCGTCCCGGCCGGCAGCACGCCGGGGGCGAACGTCGCCACAGCGGAATATGCAAACGCCGCCGTGGCCCCGAGGACGACCAGGGAGTTCATGTCGGGCGACAGCCGCGCCAGGTTTGGAACCCCCTTCTCGTAGAACCGCAGGCCAGGACCGAAGAGGACGAAGGCGGTCAGGAGGAAGCTCAGCACGTACCAGGTCTGGTCGGCGATCAGCGAAGCCATCCAGTGGTGCGCGCCGGGGATGTAATGGCGCGCCATCTCCACGACGAACAGTGGAAGCGTCGCCAGGGCAGAGGCTTGCACCGCCTGCCGGAGACTGCGGACCTCCGCCTCCCGCGCGGCGGCCTCGCGGTCGGCCGTGCCGGTTCGCTCCTGACCAGGTATGCTTGCGCTGTAGCCGGCGCGCTGGACGGCCGCGGTGAGATCGCCATCCTCGCCGGATCCGTTGAGTGTATGAACTCTGGCTCGCTCGGTTGCGAGGTTCACGGTCGCGGACAGGACGCCCGGAACAGCCTTTAGCGCGCGTTCCACACGGCTGACGCAGCTTGCGCAGGTCATACCCTCGATCTTCAGGTCGACGTCCCGCGTCAGGGGCTCGTAGCCGGCGGTGCGGATGGCGGTTAGCACCGCCTCGGTGTCGCCTCCCGGCGCAAGCTCCACACGGGCGCGCTCGGTCGCCAAGTTGACGTTGGCCGCGGCCACGCCGGGAACAGCCGAAATGGCCTTCTCGACGCGGCCTACGCAGCTCGCGCAGGTCATCCCCAGGACAGGAATGTCGATCGGCTTAAGGGCGGTTGCGGGCATTTCGTCGCTCCGGAATCTCAATGCCCGCTCCAGATAGAGTTTCCCATCATGGGAAGGTCAAGCCCCTGAGAACCGGCAGCGCCGTAAGGCGACTCGCGTTGACGCCCCCAAAGCCTTCAGGTGCGAGCAAACGGCCTACGGCCTGGCGCACCTCACCAGAGCAGACTTCTGATAGTCTTGGCCCCGCCGGGCGCCCCTTCGCGCTCACCGCGCATTCGCCCTTTCAGCCGGCTTGATCGTGCAATGCCGCCCTTCCAGCGTTCGCCTTGATGGAACGCGGCGTCCTCGCCCGTCGAACTCTACCCGGCCATCCATGTCCAGGTGCGCTGGCCGAGCGGCCTGCTCGTTCGAGGCATTGACCTTCCCATCGGGGGAAGCCCCATCTGCTTGAACGAGGCAAAGAAGGAGACCCAGAATGCTTCGTTATCACGTTGAAGGAATGTCCTGTGGACACTGCGCGCAGGCCGTCACCAAGGCTGTTCAGGGCGTGGAGCCGACCGCTCGTGTGGCGGTGGACCTCGACGCGAAGCGCGTGACTGTCGAGTACAGCGATCAGACCGAGGCGATCGCGTCGGCCATCGAGCAAGCCGGTTACAGCGTCACCGTGTCGTAGATTCGGGAAGATTGCGCGGGATGCCTATGGGCAAGCCCGCGCCTGCCTGCGCCGTGATGCAGGAGAACAGGCCCGGTGCGAGTTAGGAAATTCGCAGCTGAACAGTGAGTACGGCTTCGGGGAATGCGCATTAGGCGAGGATGACGGGTCCGCTCGGCGTGACCGGCAGCCGGTCTGCTAGCGAGCGTGAGCGGAAATGCTCAGCTTAGCCGCACGCTGTAGAGCGCTGGCGTCGCCGTCCAATCTCCGTCCGCGAGGCGTGCCGCGGGGTTGCAGATCCGCTGGATCCTGGGCCGGTCAGTCAGGCAGTTGGCGACGAGGAAGATCCAGTAAGCGTCGGCATGCTCCCGAGCGGCGCGGAGTTCGTTGGCAGTGAGGTCGAGCGTTGTGAACGCCGCGCCTACCGTGCCCTTCACCTCGACGCGATGCAGCGCGCCGCCCGGATCGCGGTAGTCAATGTCCCATCCCGGGGTCTCGCCCTGCGCTGCGCGATGAACGAGTTCCCCGCAACCGCCAAGACCTTGCAGGAACTCGAGAACCCGCAGCTCCGCCCAGCGACTCGAGGCTTCGGGCGTCGCCGTCGAACATGCGGCTGACCCGCTCCCACTCGCGGGGTTGCACTTCATCGAACGGGACGCTGAGCGCGGCCGCGTAGGATTGCGCCATGGCTAGAGCGCGTGCCTGATGCTGGTCTAGGTCGTCCGCCGTCCGCAACGGCCGGCGCCGTGTGTCAGTCAAGCGGCGGGCGGCGATCTCCGCGCCCGTGTCGGCGACGAAGACGATATGGTCCGGCCTCAATGGGGCGATCACCGCTGCCGGGATATCGACGAGGCCCCGACCGTTGTCGATGACACTGTGACCATCGAACAGGACCGGCCGATCGGGCTCGGCGGCGCGCGCCGAGGCGAAGGCCGCCGCCAAGCGTCGCTGGTTGTCCGCCATGACGTCCTCCGCCGCGGTGCGCAAGGCCTCGCCAGTCTGGTTCAAGGCTACACGTAACAGCGCGCTTGCCTCCAGATGCAAGACCACCGGATGACGTGCGCAGACCTGGCGGGCCATCCAGCCCTTGCCGACCCCCGATAAGCCGAACATGGCCACGACGACCGGGAGCCTCATACCTGGAAGCCGAGGTCGAGGCGCGCGCGGATAGGGGCGAACCGATCTGGCGTCAGGGCGCAGATCGACTGGGGCGGCCCCCCGTGGAAGACTCCCTCCGCCACCAGGGTCGCGAGCGGGACCGGCGGCTCCAGATGACCGACCAGCAGGAAGTCGATCACTCGGACCGGCGCGGGCTTGACCGAGATCATTGCGCGCAGCTCCGCCTCAGAGAAAACCGAACGCTTGGCGGTCAGCCTGATCAGCTCTTCTAGGTCCGCCGTCTGGGACACCCTTTCGACCACGCCGAGGCTGGTGATGGCCTGGGAAGCGAGGAGGCCCTCGGTCTTGGATTGGTAGAAGACCAGCACGTCGCCAGGCCGGATCGCTTTGGACTTGGCGCGGTAGAGGTAGACCTTCCGGATCGTATTGCCCGGCGTCCGCTCTCCGCCGGTCGACAGCAGAGTGGATTCGTCGGGAAACAGGGGCAGCGGCGCAGCGAAGGCCAGCTCGGGGAACAGCTTCTGGTGATAGTCGCCCTGGATCGGAACGCAGAACACCTGCGCCGGGGGACCGGTGACGAACCGCGGGTAGTGGGTCCGAACCGTGGTGAACAGGTCCGCACCGTTAATCGGGGTCAGCGGAGCGTTCGACAGAGGCTTCTCGAACACCATCTCCCCGTCGGGCTGTGTCAGGGTGTGGACGAAGCCATAGTATTCCAGGAGCCGGATCAGGGTCTCCTGATCTGAGAAGGTGGTGAGGTAGGTCAGGTCGTAGCCATTGCGCTGGGCGTACCAGAGCGCCTGCTTCAACAGCAGCTCGCCCAGCTTCTCACCGCGGAATTCCGGCCGAACCTTGAAAGTGCAGATCTTGAGAATCTTCGTCCCCGGCAAGGAGACGGTGGCCTCGGCCCGGTTCTCGTCCTTGCGGACGATGAGGCCCGCCAGCTGGTCGTCGACGGTGACCGTCCAGCAACGCCGGTGCTGCTGCACGCACTTGTCCCACCAGACGTCGAAACCCGCATATCCATCCCGAAGGCTGTCGAACAGGTCGTCCTGGCGATCGATCTCGTGGGCCTTGCGGTCGTCGATCAGAGGGAAGGCGACCGGCGTTGGATCGAAGGTCCGGCGCAACCAGACTTGCGCATCCACCACGGTCAGGACGCGGCTGGCGAGCGGCGTCAGCTTGACCCGGTCGTGGATGCCCTGGTCTTCGGTGATCAGGAGGTCGACCACGTTGAGATGCAGCGCATAAAGCAGCGCCACATCGACCTCGTCGTTAGGTTTTCGGATGGTGCCGAACTGCTGCTCTAGCGTCGCCTTGTCGGGCAGCTTAGGCGCTTTCAGCTCCTGGAACTTGCGGACCTTACTGAGGGAGATTTCGCGGCGGACCTGGTCTTTGTCGCGCGCGATGTCCTGCAGTGCCGCCTGGTGCACAAAGATGGCGACCGCGTGCTCGCCGCACTTCCTCACGATTTCCGCAGCGGCTGGGTCGACCCGCTTGGGGTCCTCCAGTCCGATGAAGACGTTGGTGTCAATGAGTAGCTTGAAGTCGCTCATCACTCAGCAGGGGGTAGTACTCCTGCCGAAGATACATGAAGGATTGAGGTGGCGTGAAACCGAACTGTGCCTTGAGCGCGGCGGCCGAGACTTGCCGGGCGAAGGGTTTCACATCCTGGAGCAGGATGGCGTAGCCCTCGTCCACCCCACTGAAGTAGCTGTCGAAGGTTTCGCGGTCGATACAGGCGGCGGCGCCATGGTGGTCCCAAAGCTCCGCCAAGGGCAGCCGGACCACGCCGCTGATGGTGGCGGAGCCAACGATCGCCTGGGTCGGGCTGGTCGAGTAAATTAGGAGGATGGCCCCGGGCGCCACGTCCTCGGAGAACCGCCGACGCAGTTCGACGGTCTTGTGACCCCCGACGATCTTCTCGACGTGGGTCGGCCGGATACTGACCAAGAAGTCCCGCTTGATACAGCTTTCCGTCATGCCGACTCACTCTTACCCCAGCCTAGTTCATTGAATCACACTTAAGATTCAGTGTCGAAGGCCGGGATGCTCAGCCCGCGCAAGCGAGCTTGGATTGTCGCTCCCGCGCCGACTCGGCGAACGTGCATCACGAACAATAGAACAAATAGGGAACATCTTCCACTATGCTCTCGACGAAGGAATCTGGAGCCGCGCGGAACGTGCACCCCAACGACGAGAGCGAGGCGCGGCGCTGTGGTAGTTCAGCTTCAATGTCTGCTTAGCGACCTGAGCCCAAGTTCCGCTCCTTGGCAATGAGCTGGCGCGGATGAGGGCTCAGCGCGTCGGCTCACGCGACGACGCTAGAGCTTTGGCTAGACGCTCGGTTTCGCCGCAATCGCGGAGGTTTGCTCTATAACGAGGGCGCGAAAGGCTCTGAACGCAACGTAGACGCGGTCGCGTTCAGCGACCAGCAGGTCGGTGATCTGTTTCAGATCAAGGGGCGGTTGCTCGCCGATGGCGTAGCAGACATGGCCTGAGGGCATCCTGCACCGCGTGACCATCTGCGTTTGACCTATGACGAAGCGGGGCGAAAAGCGGTGGTTATAGGTGTTGCGAAAGTCGCGGGTGGCCTGTTGGAAGGCCTTGCTGTTCAGCGCATCTAGGCGCGGCTTGAGTTTGCGCCAGGCCGGCCAAGGCTTGCCGTAGGTGTCCGGCGTGCCGGGCCAGATGTCCTCGTCGAGCGGGAAATCATCGACCCACTCGCTGTCCTTCGCTTGGTTAGCCTGATGACAAAGGTGGGCAGCGGCGAAGGCGAAGCGGGATTTGATCACCGCTGGCAGGGTGACGGCCACGGTGGCGACCGGGTTGATGAAGCTGATCGCCGCTTCCAGTTTCTCGCTGTCCGAGAAACCCGTAACCACCTCCGCCCAGGCGTCGAGGTCGCGGATATGGCGGGTGAACTCATTGACGGTGTTGGCCAGCTCTCGGGCGAACTCCTCGACCATCAGACCGTAGGCCAACCACATCGGCCCCATGGGGTTAGGCAGGCCAACCCAGTCGTAAGGCATCATCTCGCCGTCCGGCGACCGTGCGCGCCGCGTGTCGCGGAACTTGAGATAGAGCGCCAGTGGTGGATCGTCGGGGGCTGCCATCAAGATCGCGCCTGCCGATCTCCGTACCCCGCCCAATGACCATCGGCGTAAGATGGAGAACCGTCCTCGAAACCGGCAGACATCCAAAGGCGATCGAAGGTCGGCCGGAGGTGGTTGCCGCACTGCATCACGCCGGCCGGCACCATCACCACCGGAAGGAGGACGCTTGGCTTGGCGAGGCGGCGAGTTTTGTAGGGGCCGGACAGCTCGACATCTTCCAGACCGTAGAGCACGGCGCCGACGAGCGACGGACCGGCGATACCCAGGCCGGCGGCCAGTTGAAGGCTGCGGTCCACAGCGTTTACAATCAGTGCCTCCAGCCGTTTGCCCTTCACGACGATGGTGGGGTCGTTCTCGATCCGCTCGCCGAAGTTGATCTCCCACTCGACGACGCCGGGCTGGATCAGGCGGCCGTACCAGGACGTCTCTGGATTGGGGCCGCGGCTGACGGTCCGCGTCGGGCCGTGCGCCCACCAGTGATGGCCGTCCGCGCCGGTCGTCGCCTCCGCATCGTCGTCGATCTTGAGCAGGCTGCGGAAAGGTTTGACGGCGCGCGGATCGAGATCGGTGCCGCCCAGCGTTGCAGCCGGGACGACGTGGACGAGAGCCGAGGGCGGCGACACCAGCGCCGGACGGTTGTTGATCGGGCGCTGCTGGACGGCGTTCCACCAGGTGTCGGTCAGGGCGGTCTTGCGATCTGACTCCAACTGCGCCGTTTCGGTGGCCACCTCCTTTGCGATGAGCTTGATGTAGTCTGCCAGCTTCCGACCCAACGCGGTACGCGCATCGCGGCGCGGCTTATCCGTCACGTCCTCGCCAATCGAATAGCCTTCGGGGTGGCGAAGGTGGTGCAGATCGAACGGCAGTTCGCCTGGCGGGCCGTAGGCCTCGTTCATGACCAGCAGGATGCGTCGCGTGCCCTTGGCATGCAGGGCGTAGCCGTACTCACCCATGACGTTCGGGTTCGGGATCAGCTTCTCGCCGGCCTGGGCGACGAAGGTCATGTCGGCCAAGAAGATGTCGCAGCCGCGAATCTTCTTCAGGATCGTGTCAGTGATCGGCGGCGTCCCCGGCTCGCCCTGGGTATCGGAGTCGATGGTCAGCGCGATCTCGCCGCTGGCGTCGAGGATCGCCGCCGCCTCGTCCAAGGCCTTGCGGATGAAGTCCCGGCAGACATTCGTCGGCCGGTCCATCTGCCAGGAATAAAAGAGGGTCACGGAGAGCATGGGATCAGGTGATTTCTATCTCTTCCACAGACGGAAGCCAGGCGTCGAAGGCGGCAGGCGTGGCGATCCAGCGGAACCCGAATGGGGTCGCCATCAGGACGGCCGCATCCTGCGGGTCGGGGGCGGCGTCCCAGAGTCCGTGCGCTTCGACCTCGGCCGTCAGGGTGTCGTAGGCATCGGCAGTATCCATGGCGACCAGTAGCGGATCGAAGCCCGCCGCCGTGATCGCCGTCGCGAGGTCGGGCGCAAGGTCCGCGCCGGGAGCGAGGTAGGCTGCGATCATTCGGCCGCCCAGGCGGTTGTTAATCCGCTCCTGGCGCTCGTAGGCGGCGTCCACCTGCGCCCCTGGGGCGCGGCTTGAAATCGAAAACCTGCCGTCCTCGGCAAACTCGATGGTCACCGGCATCGGCGGATTGGCGCTGAAGCGCCCGACGATGGTGCGCGCCGGTCGGAAGCTTTCGGCGACCTGATTGCGGAAGCTCTGTTGCAGCTCGAAGAAGAAGTTCGCGATCTGAAGCGCGTCCTGAATCTGCTCGTGGTCGACAACGACGGGGCCGCCGCCATTGCGGCGACGTAGCCGCAGGCCGAACGGCCCTAGGATGTAGTCCGCGTGCGCCATCGCGTTGCGGATGTCGTCGCGGAAGGTGATTTCTAGCAGGCGGGACAGCTCGCTCATGCCGATAGCGGCGGCGATCTCCGCGAGCCGCCGGAACATGGCGTTGGCGTTCGGACCGATGACGGCGCGCGGTTGCTGGCGGACCCGCACAAGGTCCTGGAAAGGCCACATGTTGTAGGCCTTCAGTTGCGCGACCTGCATCGTGTTCAGCAGGCACTCATAGACGCCGCCGGCCTCGGCGAGCTGCGCGTAGAGACAGAGGACTTGCCGCAGCTCCGACTTGGTCAGGGGCTCGCCTTTCGTGCAGAGGATCTTCATCTCCTCGAACACCTCATGGGCCGTCTGCACGGTCGACCAGCCGGCGTCCTGTGCCCCTCGGAACTCGCCCGAGATCGCCGCCGCCGTATCTATCTCGTTGATCTGGGTGACGAAGGCCCAGAGGTAGGTGAACTGCCGATGCAGCGCCCGCACATAGACAACCGGGTCCATTAGTCGTCCTCGCCCGTCAGCTCTTTCCACCGGCCGATATCGACATCGACGAAGCCGGCGGGAAACGACACCCCCATGGCAGCGAACGAAGAGTCGACTTCGGTGTGGATGGCGAGGATCGCCGACCCCGGCAGCGGCGAGGTCACGTAGAGATCGAAGGCGTGCTTGCTGGGGATGCTTCCTCGGCTACGCGCAAAGGTAGCGAGCACGGCTTCGCCGGCCGAGTGGGCGTGCCGGGTCTGCGCCAGTGGCACCGCCAGCTCGACGATCGAGCGTCGCCCGATGCCCGCCAGCGTCGCCAGATGCGTCGGGTCCTTTTGCCAGAACGACGCGACTTCACCGCCCCAGCGCGCCATCAGCGGAACTACGCCGCTGTCGTCGATGGCCGTTGGATGCGAAGTCATCCAGAACTTGTCCTTCCGCCCGCCGAGCTGGTCGGTGTGGAACGGGCTGGCGGCGAGGAGATCGTCCGCGACGGCCTGGCTGAAATCGCCGGCCCTAACCCGGTCAGCGAGGCGAGCCGTCAGGCTAGCGAGCGTGGACATCTCCACGCCTGTGGTCTTCAGGGCCTCGGCTTCGCTGTCGGTCAGTCGCGTGTAGTGCCAGGCCCGGATGGTGCGCGTTTCCATCTCGACGCCGAGGGCGTCCTTCAGGGCCATGAACCCTGCGGCGTAGGCGTTGCTCGGCCGCATCAACGGGCGATCCGGCATGGTAGCGCGCTCGTAGGTCAAGAAAATCTCGATGTCGCGGTCCACGTAGCCGCGTATCAGGTCGGCGTTGGCCTCGAGGATGTCGACCAGCTCCGCATCGAAAGTCGCCAGGTCCCAGACGTCTATCGGCGGCTCGTTCATGGCCCCAGCTCCCGACGGGGAATTTACCCATATCGGTCGAGGTCTGCACGAACGGTCCGCCTTGAACCAGCAAGTCGTTTTAGCAGCGGGTCGAATCCCGGCGTTCAACGTCGCCTTTCGGGTCCGGAGTCAAGGTCCGCTCCTGGCGCTAGGGCGACGTTGCCCTAGGCTTTGTCTGCGCCCCTGGTCGCTATCTCACGCAGAAGCATCTTGGCCAGCGTCGCCGCTGGCATGCCGCCGAGTTGCGCGGCCGCTGATCCCGCCCCGCTCCGAACGTAGACCATCCCGCGAGACGTGCTCCAGTAGCCAGAAATCTGGCGATCTCTTACGACCGCCGAGACCTCCGACCAGGGCGACTGAGTGGAAACGGAAGCTCTGGCGCGGCTCATCAGGTACGCGTCCCACCCAGCAAGGTGTCCCTCGGCGGGTCGTCAACCGTCAGCTCCAGCCGCTTCTCCCCCGGCTTCAGGGTCGAGTTGGCGATGAGGATGGGGTCAGACTTGCCGAGCGGCGGGTTTCGCGCCATCGCGGCGTCCACCACCCAGGGCGCAATCTTGTAGCGCTCGCCAACGGGGATGATCACGCCCAGCGCCTCAAGCGCCGGGTTGCAGTCCTTGGGATCGATGATCTTTCGGGTGATCACGAGTGGCCCGCGGCGCCCGGGGTCCGGCGTGGCCGCCGCCATCTGGTCCGCGATCTTCAGGAAATCCCTTGTCGCGCGCAGGTCCCCGGCGAGCGCCCGCTGCGCCAGCTGCAGAACCAGCGCCTCGGTGATGGGCACCTTGCGACGTTGCCCATCGACGGTGGCCATGACCTTGCGGTCCAAGACCTTCTCGGCCGCCGAGCGCATGCCCGAGCCCTTGCGGCGGCCGCGCGGGTTTCCACTCTCCCCCTTGCGGAAGCGGCTGTGGCGCGGCGGGCGCTTGTAGCCGACCGGCGCGGCCTCGTGATCGTCGTCCATCTCAGGCCGCCTTCGCCGCACGCTTCAGCCGGGGGCGTCCGCCTGTGAGGTTGCGCCAGCGCTCGACCACGAGATCAACGTAGAGCGGATCGATCTCGACACCACGGAAACGCCGGCCGGTTCGCTGCGCGGCGATCAGGGTGGCGCCTGATCCCAGGAAGACGTCGAGAACGATGTCGCCGCGGCGCGTCACGTCCTGCAAGGCGTCAGCGACCATCTGCACCGGCTTCACCGTGGGATGAAGCGCGAGGTCCTCGCGTCGATGCCCTTTGAAGGTGTTGACCGAGGCATAGTCCCAGACGTTGGTCCTGTTGCGCCCGTGCCGGCCGAGTTCGACCGTGTTGAGATGCAGGGCGCGCCCGACCCGATAGACGAAGACCAGCTCGTGCTTGGAACGATAGAGCGACCCCATGCCCGCGTTGGACTTGTTCCAGACGCACAGGTTGAGGAGGTCGCCATAGACGGCTTCGCCCGCCGCCTGCACGTCGGCCATGTGCCGCCAGTCCATGCAGACGAAGTGAACGGCGCCATCGCGAGAAACCGCAGCGCAGGCGCCCAGGGTCTGGCGCAGGAACGCGCGGAACTCATCCTCGCTCATCTCGCCCGCAGCCATCGCAAACTCGCGATGCTTCGAGGCGACATTGGCGTGGCCCTGGATGCGCACGTTGTAGGGCGGATCGAGGAAGGCCGCGTCCACGGTCTCTCCCGGGCCCAACACCTCGCGCAGGAACGCCACGTCGCGGGCGTCACCACATCCGATGCGGTGATCGCCCAGGATCCAGATGTCGCCGGGCTGGGTCATGGCCTGAGCCGGGACTGGCGGGATCACCTCGTCGTCGGGGTCGACGCCCTCGGAGAGGACGACGTTGAGCTCGCCTGCTGAGAAGCCGAGATCCTCAAGCGCGATCTCGGCGGAGATCTCCTGAAGCTCGATGCGCAGCAGGTCGGTGTCCCAGCCGCCGTTGAGCATGATCTTGTTGTCGGCGATCCGCAGCGCCCGCTGCTGCGCGGGGCTCAGCCCCCGGATGACGATGGTCGGGACCTCGCCGAGACCAAGCTGCCGAGCTGCAAGCAAGCGACCATGTCCGGCAATGATGTTGAGCTCGGGATCGACGAGGATGGGGTTCGTGAAGCCGAAGTTCGAGATGCTGGCGACCAACTGATCGATCTGCCGCTTGGGATGAAGGCGGGGGTTGTTAGCGAAGGGCTTGAGCTCATCGAGCCGCCGGTAGGTCACTTCAAGCTGCTGGTCGTTTGTCATCTTGGTCTGCCCCTTCGTTCGAATCATCCCTCCCCTTGAATGACTTGCTGCCATTATAGCACATAAGCAGAACATCCGACGAAGGCGCTGGACTGCTCCACAGGAAGGAGCGTGTGTGTGGATTGCCCGGCGCCGATCCGGGCTCGCGCCGGTAGCGGGCGCGGTTGGCGCGTCCGCCTCAATCGGAGCGCCGCACATGGCCCGGAGGACCACCACCCCTGAACCGCAGGCCCAGGCCCGCACGCCAAAGATCGATATCGTCATCGCCTTGCTTTCCCGCCCCGAGGGCGCCGGTATCGAGGCGCTCAGCCAGGCGACAGGCTGGCAGGCGCATTCGGTGCGTGGTGCTCTCTCCGGCGCCCTGAAGACGAAGAGAGGTCTGGCGGTCGTCAGCGAGAAGACGACGGCCGGGCGCGTCTATCGGATCCTCCCGGCATGAGCCGCGGGGCGAGAATCGCCGAAGAGGTCCGGGCGCTCGCGCGTCTGGACCTCGAGGGCCTTCGGGAGGTCTGGCGGCGTCGGTATGGTCCGCCTCCGAAGGTGCGCTCGCCGGAACTGCTGCGGCTGTCGCTGGCGTGGCGGATTCAGGCTGAGGCGCTGGGCGGGCTGGATGCGGGCGTTCGGCGACGTCTGCGCCAGGGACCCGGATCGCCCGCGCGCGCCGACTACATCGGCGACGGCGCGCGGATCGTGCGCGAGTGGCGTGGGGTGATCTTCGAGGTCGAGCGGGTCGCAGGCGGCTATGCCTGGAACGGTGAAGTCCACCCGAGCCTGTCGGCGGTGGCCCAGGCCATCACCGGCGTGAAGCGCAATGGCCCGAAGTTCTTCGGACTGCGGGAGGGCTGATGGCGACCCGGCTTCGCTGCGCGGTCTACACCCGCAAGTCCACCGAGGAGGGCCTGGATCAGGCCTTCAACAGCCTCCATGCCCAGCGGGAGGCCTGCGAGGCCTACATCCGCAGCCAGGCCGGCGCGGGCTGGTCGATGCTGCGCGAGGCCTACGACGACGGCGGCTTCTCGGGGGGCTCCATGGATCGTCCGGCGCTGGCGAGGCTGCTGGCCGACATTGCCGCCGGACGCATCGATGTGGTGGTCGTCTACAAGGTCGATCGCCTGACGCGATCGCTCGCCGACTTCGCCAAGATCGTCGAGGCGTTCGATGCGAAGGGCGTGTCGTTCGTCTCGGTGACGCAGGCCTTCAACACCACCACCAGCATGGGCCGTCTGACCCTCAACGTCCTGCTGTCGTTTGCGCAGTTCGAGCGCGAGGTCACCGGCGAGCGGATCCGGGACAAGATCGCGGCGTCAAAGGCCAAGGGCATGTGGATGGGTGGCCTGCTGCCGCTAGGCTACGACGCGCCCACGGACCCCGTCACCCGCGCGCTGGTGGTCAACACCGTCGAAGCGGAGACCGTCAGGCTGATCTTTGCGAAGTATCTTGAGCTGGGTTCCGTCAGCGCGCTGCGGGCGTGGCTCGACACCGAGGGCGTGCGGCCGAAGGCCTGCCTTGCGCGCAATGGCGTCCCTCGCGGCGCGCGGACGTTCAGCCGCGGCGCGTTGTTCCACCTGCTGAAGAACTGCACCTACATCGGCGAGATCCCGCACCGCGACCGCTCCTATCCCGGCGCCCATCCAGGCATCGTGGACCGCGAGGTATTCGAGGCGGTGCAGCGAATGCTGGCGGATCAGACCCAGCGACACGCCGAGCGTCCTCTGCGCCGCGCGACGATGCTGCTGGCCGGCAGGATTTTCGACGGTGACAGCGAGCCCATGAGCCCGACGTTCACACGAGGGGCGAAGGGGCAGGTGTATCGCTACTACGTCTCGACCGGCGTGCAGACGGGACGGTGCCGGTCATCGCCGGACGATGCGATCCGGCGTGTGCCGGCGGCGGCCATCGAGCGTCTGGTGCGGGATACGGTTAAAGACGCTCTAGACGCGGTGGAACGGGTCGAGGTCCATCCGACATGCGTGCATGTCGTGATTGATCCGGTGGGGCTGCTGGGCCGTCCCGTAGACCCCGCCGACGCGGCGATCGAGGTCCAGGCCCGACTTGCCGCGGGCCAGAGGGTTCTTGTCGATGCTGGGACTCAGGCGCGTGTGCGGATCATTCAATCCGTGCGGCTGGCGCTCCGCGGCGGCAAGATCGTGATCACCGACGTTAACGGGCGGCGCGCCGACCCCCATCAGCGGACCGATCTGGTGCTCACTCAGGCCCTGCGCGCCTCGCACGAGTTGCTGGCCCGGCTCGGCGACGGAGCGGTCGGACGTCCGGAACAGGCCATCCTCGCCGCGTCGCCGGCCAGCGCCTACGACCGCAACCTGATCAAGCTGGCCTTCCTGGCCCCAGACCTCCAGGTCCAGATCCTGGAGGGGCGCCAGCCGCCGGGGCTTACTCTGCAGGCCATCATCGGGGCGGACCTGCCAGCGTCCTGGCCGGATCAGTTGGCCTGGGCCGAGGCTCTGAACTGAATTCCCTGCTCCTGGAAAAACTCCCTGCTCTGCGCGGGAAATTCCCTGTTCATCGCGTTACAAATTCCCTGCTCCGCGAGGGTCTCGTTCCCTGGTCTCGGACGCTAGGCGCCAGACTCTGCGGAGAAATCTCCGCGCGGCATCCGGTTCGCGACGCCAGAGAATGCAGAAATTCCCTGCTAATTTCCCTGTTAGCAGGGAAACTCCACTAGATCGCAGACGCGCGGAGACGCCGCCCATCTATAGGCTCAGCTGGGCCCAATCGGGTGCCCGGAGAGGCGTCTCTGACGGGAGTTGTGCTGGGAATAGCGCCGCGAAGTCCGCCGGTTGGGGCGGGGCGCAGTGAAAAGCAGGGATATCGGCTGACTAGGTGGCGGTGAGAGAGGGATTCGAACCCTCGATGGGCTTTCACCCATACACGCGTTCCAGGCGTGCGCCTTCAACCACTCGGCCACCTCACCACACGCCGCGGGGGCGGAGCCCCCCGGTGCGGAAGGCGGGCATATACCGTCAGGACGGGCGGGGCGGCAAGCGGCGGTTGGCGGCCTGGGCGAGGCGGCGCGGATCGAAGAGCGAGCGCGTCTGCGCCGCCCGCAGGCGGGCCTCGAGCGGCGCCGACGCCGCGAGCCAGGCGTCGAGGCGGGCCGGGGCGTCGGGGCGGCCTTCACGCAGGGCCGCCGCGATGTCCGCTAGGCCGGCGTCGGCGCGGCGGAGCGCGGCCTGTTCGTCCGGCAGCCCGGCGTAGCGCTCGTCGATGAGGAACAGCCGGCCGCGCGCCGTGCCGGCCATCAGCGCCGCGGCGTCCCGGTCGCCCCGCTCGTGCAGCGCTCGCGCCGCGGCGAGCGCGCGGCGGGCGTCGGCCATCAGCCCGGCCGGGTCGATCCGGACCGTGTCCGCCCGGCCGCCCGGGCAGGCGGCAGGGTCGAGCGACCGGACATAGTCCGCCAGGCCCCGCAGAACGGCGGCCGGCGGCTCGGGCCCGTCGAACTCCTCGACGACCAGGCCGCGGACGAACGCCTCCAGATCGCCGGGCGCCACCTTCAGCGCCGTGCGCGGGCCCGCCAGGTCGGGAATGGGCCTGGGGTCGTGCACGCCGTTGCCCCGGCGGCCGGAGAACAGCGAGAGCGTCACGTCGGCGGTGCCGGGCGCGCCCGAGGCGCCGGGGAAGCGGAAGTCCGGATTGCCGCGGCCCGCCCGGTGGCAGGCCTCGCAGGAGAGCCCCGCCCGCGCGGCCTGTCCGCCCAGCAGCAGCGGCGTGCGGAACGCCGCGCGTCCCACCTCCACGCTCAGCGCGGCCTCGCCGCCGGCCGGCCGGCGCAGGCACTCGGCGGGCTCGGCGGCGAGCGCGCGCACGGCGTCGGCCTCCGGCGCGAGCCAGCGCATCGCCCGCAGGGGCGGCCCCGCCTCGGCCGCGAGCGCCGCGCCCGCCGCGAGGGCGAGCGCGAAGGCTAGCGCCCGGGTTCGCCGCCGGCGTCGATCCAACGGCGCAGCTCCTCGGCCTCGGCGCAGCCGTAGGCGCAGATGCGGTCGAGCCGGGCCAGCATCCGGCGCGCGCCCTCGCGGTCGCCGCGCTCGACCATCAGCTCGCCGTAGTACTCGGTGGCGCCGCGGTGGTCGGGGGCGACGGCGAGCGCCTGGCGGTAGTGCGCCTCGGCCTTGGCGAACTCGCCCTTCTTGCGCCAGGCGTAGCCCTGGTAGGTCAGCACGTCGGGGTGTGGCCCGAAGGCCGCTCGGGCCCGGTCCAGCGACGCCAGCGCCGCGTCGTAGCGCCGCTCGTTGATCAGGCCCACGGCCTCGACATAGGCGCTGTCGCCCGCCTCGGCGAAGATCAGCGAGCCGGCTTCCAGCGCCGCGCTGGGCCCGGGCGGCTTGGCCGCCGCCGTGGGCGCGGCCAGGGCCTTCTCGACCTCGGCGGTGAGCGCGCGCAGCGTGGCCGGGTCGCAGGCGCCCGAGCAGTCGGCCGCCTTGGCCTTCAGCCAGTCGAGCTGCTCCTGCGCCTTGGCGTCCTTGAGGTTGGCCAGCGCCGTGCCGAGGCCGGCGCGGGAGGCGAGGTCGTCGGGCGACAGCTTGACCGCCCGCTCGTAGGCCCGGCGCGCGGCCTTCCAGTTGCCGGCGCCCGACTGGGCCACGCCCAGCAGCCGCCAGCCGTCCACGCTCTTGGGCGCCGCCTCGGTGACGCGCTGGGCCGAGACGGCGGCCTTGCGGTATTCCTGGGCGCGGATGGCCGCGACGGCCTTGGTGAACTCCTCCGCGGGGTCGTACTGCGGGCCGCTGGCCGAGGGCATGGCCGCCCCGCCGCCGCCGCCGCCGCCTCCGCCGCCCGCCGCCATGGCGCCGGCCGTGGCCACGCCCGCCAGAGCGCCGGCCAGAAGCATCGTCCTGATGAGCCGCATCCTAGGTCCTCCCTGTCTCCGGTCTCTGCTCGCCCGGCGTCTTCCCGCCCGCCCGTCGCGCCCGACGCATTCTTTCGCCGAAGGGCCTTCATTCCCGCGGCCGGATGGTAGACCATCAGGTCGACCAAGGGCTGCCGTTGGCAAGATGAAAAACGGTGTTCGCCCTCCTATGTACGCGGCCCTGCTCCCCTTCGGAGGCGTCTGATGCTCTTCCAAAAGAAAATCCTCGAGCTGCCCACCGCCGACACGGCGCTGCCCGGCCGCGCCCACGCGATCCCCACCGCCGAGGTCCACTTCGTCAACGGCCGGCCGCTCAAGGGGCCCTATCCGGACGGACTGGAGACCGCCTACTTCGCCATGGGCTGCTTCTGGGGGGTGGAGCGGATCTTCTGGCAGGTTCCGGGCGTCCACGTCACCGCGGTGGGCTACCAGCAGGGCGTCACCCCCAACGCCACCTACGAGGAGGTCTGCTCGGGCCGCACCGGCCACACCGAGTCGGTGCTGGTGGTCTATGATCCGCGGGTCGTCAGCTACGGCCAGCTGCTCAAGGTGTTCTGGGAGAACCACGACCCCACCCAGGGCATGCGCCAGGGCAACGACATCGGCACCCAGTACCGCTCGGCGATCCTGGTGACCAGCGACGCCCAGGCCGCCGAGGCCGAGGCCTCGCGCGAGGCCTACCAGGCGGAGCTGTCGAAGCAGGGCTACGGCCGCATCACCAGCGAGATCGCCCCCGCCGGGCCGTTCTACTTCGCCGAGGACTACCACCAGCAGTATCTGGCCAAGAACCCGCACGGCTACTGCGGCATCGGCGGCACGGGCGTGTCGTGCCCGATCGGCGTCGGCGTCTCGGCCTGACGGCGGCGCGGTGACGCGGGACGAGCTGCACGGGGCGGCCATGGCGCTGCCGGGGACCGAGCTCGACGTGAAGTGGGGCGACGACCACTGCTACTGCGTGGGCGGGCGGATGTACGCCGCCACCGACGGCGCCTACACCGGCCTGTCGTTCAAGGCCTCGGACATCGCGTTCGAGGCCCTGACGTCCACCGGCCGCGCCCAGCCGGCCAAGTACCTGGCGAGGGCCAGGTGGGTGACCCTGAAGGACCTCGCGGCCCAGGACGCCGCCGAAGTGGCCGACTGGCTGCGCACGGCCCACGCCCTGGTCGCGGCGAAGCTCACCCGGGCGCAGCGCCGCGCCCTGGGCCTCGACGCATGATGACGCGCGGGGAGGTCGAGGTCCTGGCCCTGGCGCTGCCGGCCACCAGCAAGGTGGTGCAGTGGGGCGGCGCCGACGTCTTCAAGGTGGGCGGCAAGGTCTTCGCCATCTGCGGCGACGGCCTGTCGTTCAAGGTGACCCCGATCGGGTTCGAGGTGCTGACCCACGACGGCCTCGGCCGCCAGGCGCCCTACTGCGCCAAGGGCCAGTGGGTGAACATCGCCCTCGACCGCCTCGATCCCGACGACTGCGCCGGCTGGCTCGCCACCGCCCACTCGCTGATGGCCGCCAAGCTGACGAAGAAGGCCCGCGCCGAATTCGGGCTCTGATCCTCGGAGCTTGAGCGCGTTCGGATCCTAGAACCGGTTCCTACCTATCGGAGCGCGCCCTAGCGCTGCTCCAGCATGCGCCGGAACGCCTGGATCGCCAGCGCCGCCTTCGACCAGCGCTGCCGCCAGAGCAGCAGGCCGACCGCGCCCAGCGTCGCGGCCATGAACGCCCACGGCCCGAACAGCCAGGCCCCCGCGGCCAGCGCGAAGTAGTAGCCGCGGACGCCGGCGCTGAACGACTTGAGCGCCGGGTTCATGACCCGGGCCAGCGCCTCGCCGAACGCCATCCGCTCGGCCTCGGGCAGGGGCTCGGGCGTCGCCCCCAGGGCGGCGAAGCAGTAGTTGATCTGGCGGATGGCCCAGATGAAGTCGAGCAGCCCTCGGGCCAGGCACGCCACGACCAGCGCCAGCTGCATCTCGAACAGCGCCCGCGACGAGGTCTGCACGATCTCCAGGGACGACACGGCCGCAAAGGTGCCGGGGCCGCCGAACAGCGCCCCGGAGGCCGCCGCGATCAGCAGCAGGTTGGAGGAGGCGAAGAACGAGCACGAATTCAGCGTCTGGCCCAGCAGCTGGCCGTCCATCAGCCGCACCTCGCGGCTGGTCATGTTCTGCATCCAGGCGATCCGGATGACGGTGAGATCGGTGTTCAGCACGCCGCCGCGGCGCTTGCCGAACGCGGTCAGCAGCGGCTCGTAGAACAGCCACGCCAGGCCGAAGAGGACGAGCGCGGCGATGTTCAGCCCATCCATCCGCTAGTCCTCGAGGATCAGGCTGTGCGTCTTGCTCTCGCGCAGGCGCAAGACCACCAGCAGCGACATGACCAGGACGGCCGAGACGTAGACGAAGAACCACGTCTCGTGCCCCGCCTTCTTGAACGCCAGCGCCAGCATCTCGGCCGTGCCGCCGAAGATCGCCGCGGCCATGCCGTAGGGCAGGGCGACGCCCAGCGCCCGGACGTTGGCGGGGAACAGCTCGGCCTTCACCACCGCGCTCACCGAGTTGTAGCCCGACAGCACGAAGACCAGCGCCGAGACGATCAGGAAGGCCGCCAGCGGGTCCGGCCCGTTCATCAGCGCCGTCATCGCGGGGTAGGTCATCAGGGCGCAGCCCCCGAATGCGAAGGCCAGCGTCGCGCGCCGGCCCAGGTGGTCACTGATCCAGCCGAACAGCGGCAGGGCGGCCAGGTAGACGAACAGGGAGCCCGCCGAGATCGCCGTGGCCGTGGCGTCGGGCAGCCCGCCCGAGCCCTTCAGGAACTTCGGCATGTAGGTCGTGTAGGAATAGAAGGCGAGCGAGCCCCCCGCCGTGAACAGGAAGATCGCCACGGTCTCGCGGGGATGACGCAGGAAGAGCAGCATGGTGCGGGCGCGCTCCTCGCCCCGCGCCCTGGAGTTCTCGAACGAGGCGCTCTCGTCCATCCGCGCGCGCACCCAGAACACGATCACGGCCATGGCCGCGCCGATGAAGAAGGGGATGCGCCAGCCCCAGTCGCGCAGGACCTCGTCCGAGAGCGTGGTCTGCAGCAGCGCCAGGATCGCGAGCGCGATCAGCTGCCCCATCACCATGGTCACGAACTGGAAGCTCGACCAGAAGCCCCGGCGCTTCCTCCCGGCCATCTCCGAGAGGTAGGTGGCGCTGGCCCCGTACTCCCCGCCCACCGACAGGCCCTGCAGGATGCGCGCGGTCACCAGCAGGATCGGCGCGGCGATCCCGATGGTCTCGTAGCCGGGCAGCACGGCGATGATCAGCGAGCCGAAGCACATCAGGGCCACCGCGGCCGTGAGCGCCGTGCGGCGGCCCGCCCGGTCGGCGTACAGCCCCATCAGCCACGCGCCCGCGGGCCGCGCGAAGAAGCCCACCGCGAAGGTCGCCATCGTGCCGAGCAGGCTCGTCAGCGGGTCGTCGCTGGGAAAGAACTGGGCCGAGAAATAGGGCGCGAAGGCCGAGTAGACGAACCAGTCGTACCACTCCACCAGGTTTCCGGACGAGCCGCCGAGGATCGCGCGGAGCCGCTGGCCCGCGGTGAGCTGCGGCGAGAGCGCCGCCGGCGGAACCTGCGCGTCAGCCCCGGTTTCCGTCGCGGTCATGCATCCTCCCCGTCAGCGTGGAGCGGATGCTAAGGGCAATCGGGGGGCGAGGCGAGGGAGCCCCGCCCCGCGGGCGTCAGATCCGTCCCAGCAGCACCAGGATGATCACGATGACCAGCACCAGGCCCAGGCCGCCGCTCGGGAAATAGCCCCAGCCGCGCGAATAGCCCCAGCTCGGCAGCGCGCCGATCAGGGCCAGGATCAGGATGATGATGAGAATGGTCCCCAGGGACATGCGGGCGCTCCTCGTGGTCCCCCGACCTGGGCCGTGGCGAACCAACGCCCACAGCCAAGCCGCAGTTCCCCGCAGGGGGCCGGCCCACCCCCACGGCTGTCATCCCGGTTTCCGCGCAAGCGGAACACCGGGACCCATAGACTCCGTGGGTCCGGATGAGGCGCGGGAGGCGCCGCCCGCGGGCCGCCACGGTCATCGGGCGCGTATGGGTACCGGTCTTCGCCTGCGGCGAAACCGGGATGACAGCTGAGGGGGTGCGCGGGCCTGGGGAGCTCGCGGAGCGAGAGGGGGCCGGCCCGCCGCGCCAGCCGGAACCCGGCCCCGACCCGACGCTAGACCGCGGCCCGCGTGCGGGCGACCCAGCGGTCCACCCGCGCCCCCAGCGCCCGTCCGGCGCGCTCGGTCAGCGCCAGTCACGGCAAAGGTCTTCCTAACCTCTCGTCCGTATGCTCGCGCGCGACAAATCCGGGGACGACCATGACCAACCTCCTGTCGCGCCGCCGCGCCCTCCTGTTCGCGGCTCCCGCGCTCTTCGCGCTGCCCGCCTTGGCCGAGGAAGCCGTCCACGCCGCCAAGCCGCGCCCCAAGGCCAAGCCCAAGGCCAAGCCCAAGGGCAAGGCCGCGCCCGCCGCGCCCGCGGCCGAGGCCCATCCGCCCGCCGCCGCGGCGCACCACGCCGCGCCGTCCGTGCCGCCCGAGGAGGCGCTCGAACGCCTGATGTCCGGCAATGCGCGCTACGTGGCGGGCCAGTCGTCGCATCCCAACAGCTCGCTGGCGCGCCGCACCCAGGTGGCCGCGGCCCAGGCGCCCTTCGCCGTGATCCTCGCCTGCGCCGACAGCCGGGTCGCGCCCGAGCTCATCTTCGACCAGGGCCTGGGCGACCTGTTCACCGTGCGGGTGGCGGGCAATGTGGTGGACGACGCGGTGCTCGCCTCGATCGAGTACTCGGTGATCCACCTGGGCTCGACGCTGGTGATGGTGCTAGGCCACGAGCGCTGCGGCGCCGTGCGCGCCACCGCCGATGCGCTCGCCGGCAAGGGCGACCCCGCCGACCAGGGCACCCGGATCGCCGCTCTGGCCGGCCTCATCGCGCCTGCCGTGCGCACCGTCCCGCCGGGCGCGGTCGACACCGTCGACGCCGCCATCTCGCTGAACGCCGCGCGGACCGCGCAGGAGATCTTCGCCCAGTCCGCGCCGCTGCGCGCGCGCGTGCTGGCCGGGCAGCTCAAGATCGTCGCCGCCCGCTACGACCTCGACGACGGCCGGGTCAGCCCGGCCCGCGGCGGCCCCACGGCCTGACGGCCCGCGCATACGAAAAGGCTCCCGGCAGGTCGCCCCGCCGGAAGCCCTGACGTCGAAGTCTGACTGTCCTACTTTTCGGGCGGCGGGGTCGTCGTGGACTCCATCGCCGCGCCCGCCCGGTCGGCCGCCGCATCGGCGCGGTCGGCCGCGGCCTCGGCGGCGTTCTCCATCGCCTGGCCCGTGGACTGGGCCGCATCGGCCGCCGCGGCGCTGGCGTTGGCCGCCGCGCTCTGGGCCGAAGCCGCCGCCGCGTCCGCCGCCGCCGCCGCATCGGTGGTGGCCGGGGATTCTTCCTGCTTCTGCTGACAGGCGCCGAGCGCCAGCGCGGCCGCGCCGGCCGCGATGAGAAGGGTCATGCGCATGGGGGTCTCTCCCTGGTCGTCGACCCGTCCAGGCAAGCGAAAGCACGCCCCGGGCCCACCCCCTTAAACCCCCAACAAGCCAAACCGTTCCGCGAACGCCCCCCTGTCATCCCGGTTTCGCCGCAAGGCGAAGACCGGGACCCATAGACTCCGCGGCTCAGGCAAACCCCGGGCCGCCCCCGCCGCGCCACGACCTCCGAGATCGGGCGCGTATGGGTCCCGGTTTTCCGCTGCGCGGAAACCGGGATGACAGCTGAAAGGGGGGAGCGCAGCCACATCCCCCTGTCATCCCGGTTTCGCCGCGAGGCGAAGACCGGGATCCATAGACTCCGCGCCTCAGGACCACCCCAGCCGCCCCCGCCGCGCCACGACCCCCGAAGTCTGGCGCGTATGGGTCGGTCTTCCGCCAGCGCGGAAACCGGGATGACAGCTGAAAGGTGGGAGCGCCGCCATATCCCCCTGTCATCCCGGTTTCGCCGCAAGGCGAAGACCGGGACCCATAGACTCCGCGCTTCAGGACCACCCCAGCCGCCCCCGCCGCGCCACGACCACCGAAGTCTGGCGCGTATGGGTCCCGGTCTTCCGCTGCCGCGGAAACCGGGATGACAGCTGAAGGGGCAGGGCTCCGCCCCCCGGCCGCCTCTAGTTGTTCGGGAGGTTCCCCTGGGCGCGGGTGATCTCGTCCTGGTCGCGCTGGCGGCGCTTTTCCCACTCCTCGGGCGTGGCGCAGATCTTCCGCTTGAAGTGCGAGCCCAGCTGCGCCTCGGTCACGCAGACCTTCTCGGGCTTGGCCTTCTCCGCCTTCGCGGGCTTCGCCGCCGCGGCGGCCGCCGCCGGGTCCCCCGCCTGCATCATCAACGCCGCGGCCAGAGCCGCCACACCCAACGCCATCTTCCCGGTCTCCACCCGTAACGCACGCCGTCCAGTTTGCCCGCCTTCCCGGGGAACTCAAGCGCCGCCGCCTTGACTAAGCCGCGCGCGCAAGCTCCTTTCCGGCCATGTCCGACGCCGTTGCGCCCACCCTGCAGACCGCCCTTGGCCAGGTCCGCGTGCTCCAGAACGCCGAGGGCCGCGCGGCCATCGAGTACGAGTGCGGCCCCCACATGTGCCACTCGGGCGGCGTCGCCCAGGGCGGCTTCGTCTGCGGCTGGATCGACGCGGCCATGGCGCACGCCTCCATCGGCCTGATGCCCGAGATGACCCCCATGTCGCTCGAGCTGAAGGTCAGCTACTTCGCCCCCGCGCGCCCCGGCCGGGTCACCGCCGAGGGCTGGATCGAGCGCCGCGGCCGCGCAACCTGCTTCGCCGAGGGCCGCCTGCTCGACCCCGCCGGCAACGTGCTGGCCAAGGCCAGCTCCACCATCCGCCTGATCCCCCGCGACACCGTCGAGGCCCAGGCGAAGCGCGCGCTCACCGACAAGTAGCCGGGGCCCGTCAGGCCAACACGGCCTCGGCCTCGATCTCCACCCGCGCGTTCGGGTCCACCAGCCCGGTCACGCCCACCAGCGTCATGGCCGGGAAGTGGCGGCCCAGCGTCGCGGCCCAGGCCGCGCCCACCTCGGCGCCGCCGGCGTTGAACTCGGCCATGTCGGTCACATAGGCCCGCAGCAGCACGATGTTGCCGATGTCGCCGCCGCCCGCGCGCACGACCGCGATCAGGTTCTCCAGCGCCAGCCGCCACTGTGTCCCCAGCGACGCCCCGGCCTCCACGCCGGCCGCGCCCGGCGCGCGGCCCAGCTGGCCCGACACCCGCAGCACCGTCGACCCCGTGGCCTTCACCGCCTGGGCGAACCCGCGCGGCCGGCTCCAGCCCGCCGGCAGCACCGTCTCGTACCCGATCCCCGCGCCTTCGCTCATCGCCCGATCCTCCCTGTTCCGCCGCCACCTTACCGCGCCCGCGGCGCGCGTCAGCCCGCCGCCGCCGCCGTGTCGCCGTACTCGACGCTGCCGGGGGCGACCGGCTCGCCGCATTCCGAGCACACCAGGACCGGCTGGAACGCGCGGCCGCAAGCGCGGTGACGGCGCTGCAGGGGGCGGGTCCCCGCCTTCGGCCGCCAGGTTTCCCCCCAGCGCGCCATCAGCATCAGCACCCCGCCCAGGTCGCGCCCCTGTGCGGTGAGGCGATAGTCGTGCCGCGGCGGATGCGCCTGGTACGCCTCGGTCTCCAGCACCCCGGCCTCGACCAGCCGCGCCAGCCGGTCCGAGACGGTGGTGCGGCTGCAGCCCAGCCGCGCGCAGAAGTCGTCGAAGCGGCTCACCCCGCGCAGGCAGTCGCGCAGGATCAGCACCGTCCAGCGGTCGCCCATCACCGCCATGGTCCGCGCCACCGGGCAGTTGTCGGTGTCGAGTTCATCCCAGCGCATGGCGATCCCATCCCTGCGGCCGACGCCCCGTGGCGAGATTGACCCATCCGGGAACGTCGTTCAATTTAAGAGTACAAAAAATAGACTCACTCATGGGCGGGGATGGCATGGGCAGGATCGGAGCGGGCAGGGCCGCGTGGCTGCGGGCGGCGTCCCTGGCCGCGCTGGGAGCGTCGCTCGCGGCGCCCGCGTTCGCCCAGGCGCCTTCCTCGACCGCCCCGGCGCCCGCGCCGCCCGCCTCCGACGCAGGGGCGCCCGGCGCGACGTCCTTCCCGGCCGCCTTCTTCGCCCCCTACAACCCGGTCACCGCCGCCGACATGGTGGCCCGGGTGCCCGGCTTCGAGCTGCGCGACGGCGACGAGCGGCGCGGCTTCGGCGCCACCGCCGGCAACCTGCTGATCAACGGCGAGCGGCCCAGCTCCAAGACCCTCGCCGCCGAGCTCCTGAAGCGCATCCCCGCCGGCAGCGTCGTGCGCATCGAGCTGCTCTCCGGCAGCGACGCCGCCGTCGACGTCCGCGGCCAGGCGCAGATCGTCAACGTGGTGGTCAGCGAAGCCGGCCGCCGCGGCGGCTCGACCACCTACACCGTGGGCGTCCGGCACATCCAGTATTCCAACCGCATCGGCTGGGTCGGCCAGGCGTCGCGCTCGATCGCGCTCGCCCCCAACGCCGTCCTGGCCCTCGACGTCCAGCTGCCCACCCTGCTGGGCCGCGGCGACGTCCGCGAGCGGCTGACCACCGGCCCCGCCGCCGCGCCCGCCGGCGCGCGCCGCCAGCTGCAGAAGCCGCAGAACATCGGGATCACCGGCGCCGCCAACCTGCGCTGGCAGCCGACCCCGCGCGACTCGGTGAACCTCAGCCTCCAGGCCGCGCCCACCTGGAACACGCTCGACATCATCCAGGCCGAGGTGTCGGCCCAGGACGCGCCGCGCCAGTTCCTGCTCGGCCGCTCCGACTTCGACCGCAACTTCACCGCCGAGTTCGGCGGCGACTGGGAGCGCCGCTTCGACGGCGGCCTGTCGCTCAAGCTGATCACGCTCGTCTCCGCCACCAGCGTCGACCAGCACGACCGCTTCGAGATCCAGACCTTCCCGAACGCCTTCCTCACCCGCACCCAGGACCGGTCCACCCGCGGCGGCGAACGCATCGTCCGCGGCCAGCTGAAGTGGACCGCCTCGAAGGCGCACACCTTTGAAGTCGGGGCCGAGGGCGCGTTCAACTACCGCGACACCACCCTCGACATCGCCAACCAGCCGCGCGGCGGCCCCGTGGTCCCCGTGCCCCTGGCGGTCTCGGACGCCCGGGTCGAGGAGACCCGCGGCGAGGTCTTCGCCTCCGACATCTGGACGCTGTCGCCCCGGCTGACCCTGGAATCCGGCGTCAACCTCGAGCTCTCGCGCATCACCCAGACCGGCGACCAGCGCAAGCAGCGCAGCTTCCGCTTCGTGAAGCCGCGCGTGTCGGGAACCTATGCCGTCGACCCGCAGACCAGCCTGCGCTTCAGCCTGCTGCGCGACGTGGCCCAACTCGACTTCGCCGAGTTCTCCAGCGCCGTCGATTTCGTCAACACCTCGACGATCCAGGGCAACCCCGGCCTCGTGCCCGAGAAGGCCTGGAAGGCCCGCGTCGAGTGGGAGCGGCGCTTCGGCGCCCGCACGGCGCTCACGGTCGCCGCCTTCGCCGACCGGGTGCAGGACGTGCACGACCTCGTCGACATCGGCGGCTTCGACGCCTACGGCAACATCGGCGACGGCTCGCGGATCGGGATCGAGCTGCGCGGCGCCATGCCGCTCGCCGCGTTCGGCCTCCCCAACGCCGAGCTGCGCTTCAACGGCCTCTACCAGCGCACCCGCGTCACCGACCCCGTCACCGGCGAGCGCCGCGAATTCTCCGTGCCGCTCGAGCGCCAGGGCTCGGCCTCGGGCGCCCCGGTCCTGAACGCCGGCAACAAGCGCTGGGCCTACGTCCTCAACTTCCGCCAGAACCTGCCCGAGCTGTCCTCGTCCTGGGGCGCGGCCCTGGTCCAGTGGTCCGGCCGCAAGGAGTACCGCCGCGCCGAGCTCTACGCGTACGAGCGCGCGCAGCCCCGCCTCGACCTCTTCGTCGAGACCACGGCGCTGAAGCCGGTGACGGTCCGCGTCTTCGCCAACAACGTCCTGGGGCCGTCCGAGGACCGCACCCGCACCTTCTTCCAGGGCAGCCGCGCCTCGGGGGTCGTGCAGCGCGCCGAGGTCCGCGTGTTCCGGGGCGGCCCGGAAGGCACCCGCTCGCTCGGCCTGCAGGTCTCCGGCCGCTTCTGACGCGGCCGCCCGATGCGGCCCCCTCCGAGGAGGCGGCGGTCTATTCCGGGGCCCGCACGGCCGTGGGGGCGATGGCGGCGGGCATCGGTCCGCCGGTCGCCCAGTCGAGCAGTTCGACCGGATGCACCACGGGCATGTCCACCGCGGGCGAAAGCTGCGCCATGCAGCCCACGTTGCCGGCGGCCAGCACCTCGGCGCCCGTGGCGCGGATGTTCGCCGCCTTGCGGTCGCGCAGCCGCCCGGCCATCTCGCTCTGCAGGATGTTGTAGACCCCGGCCGAGCCGCAGCAGAGGTGGCCCTCGGCGATGGGACGCACCTCGAAGCCGGCCTCGGCCAGCAGCCGCGGCGGCGCCGCCTTGATCTGCTGGCCGTGCTGCAGCGAGCAGGCCGCGTGGTAGGCCACCGTCGGGCGGCGGATGCGGACCACCTCGGGCAGGCCCGCCTCGGCGATGAACTCCAGCACGTCCCGGGCCTGGGCCGCGGCGCCTGCCCCCGTCTCGCCCAGCAGCCGGCCGTAGGCCTTCAGCGCCGTGCCGCAGCCCGCCGCCGTGGTGACGATGGCGTCCACCCGTCCCGCGCGGGCCCAGGCGGCCAGGTTGGCCCGCGCCATCGCCCGGGCCTCGTCCGCGCGGCCCAGGTGCTCGGAGATCGCCCCGCAGCACCCCTCGCCCTCGGCCAGCGTCACCTCGTAGCCGGCCCGCGTGATCAGCCGGATCGCCGCGGCGCGGACCTGCGGCGTCATGGCGGGCTCCACGCAGCCCTGCAGCAGGATCACCCGCCCGCGGACCTTGCCGCGCGGCGGCGCGGGCGCCTGCGCGGCCCGGGCCCGCGCCGGCACGAGCCGCAGCAGCGCCGCCAGGGGCGCGAGCTTCAGCCGCGCGAACGCCGGCTCCAGCGGCCGCGCCAGCCGTCCCAGCCGCAGCGCCCAGCGCAGCCGTGTCCGGTTGGTCAGCACCGCCGGGATCAGCGCCCGCAGGGTGCGCTCGAACCACGGCCGGCGATGGTGCGCCTCGATGTGCGCCCGCGCGTGGTCGATCAGCTGCGCGTAGTCGACGCCCGAGGGGCAGGTCGTCGTGCAGGCGAGGCACGACAGGCACCGGTCGATGTGCGTCACGGTGGACGGCGCCGGCGGGCCGCCGTGCTCGAGCATCTCGCGGATCAGCTCGATCCGGCCCCGGGGACTGTCCCGCTCGTCGCCGGTCAGCACATAGGTCGGGCAGGTCGCGGTGCAGAAGCCGCAGTGCACGCAGGTGCGGATGGCGGCGGCCGACGCGGCCGTCTTCGGATCGGCGAGCTGCGCCGGGGTGAACGCCGTCCTCACGCGGGGTCCCGCGTGTCAGGCGGCCGGACCGGCCGGCGGCGGGACGTCGGCCGCAAGGCCCTCGAGGGGCGACTCGAATCTCCAGCGCAGGCCATCAGGCGCGTAGCTTACCTCGGATTTGCGCCCCGCGCCCCGCAGCGCCGTCTGGATCAGCCGCGACCCGAAGCCCAGGCGCTGCGGGGCCGCGACCGGCGGGCCCCCGCTCTCGACCCAGTCGACGATCAGCTTCGATCCTTCCGGACGCCACGAGATGGAGACCCGGCCGCCCGGCGACGTGAGCGCGCCGTACTTCATGGCGTTGGTCGCCAGTTCGTAGAGCACGAGCGTGAAGCCGAGCACCACCCCGCTCGCCAGCGTTAGGTCCGGTCCGTCCAGCTCCACCTGCGCCGGGTCGATGCGCGGGACCCGGAGCGTCGCCTCGGTCAGCGCGCGCAGCGGGGCCGACTGCCAGTGGGCGGCGAAGAGCAGTTCGTAGGCCTCCGCCATCGCCGCCAGCCGCTCGTCGATCAACGCCGCCGCGGCCTGCGGATCGGGCGCGGCGCGCAGGGTCTGGCGGACCAGCGACTGCACCACGCTCAGGGTGTTCTTCACACGGTGCTGCAGCTCCTGCACCAGCAGCGCGTGCTGGGCCTCGATCCGCTTCATGTCGGTGATGTCGCGCGAGATGGAGAGCAGGTGTCCGACACGGCCGTCGCCGCTGCGGATCGGCGAGACCATCACGTCCCACCACTTCATCGTCCCCTTCGCGGTCGGCGCCTCGGCCTGGAAGCGGCCCACCTCGCCCGCGGCGGCGGCGGCGAGGGCGGCCATCGCCGCCGTGCGCCCCGGCTCAGGGAAGTTGTCGGGCCAGTACACGCCGCGCAGGAGGGCGAAGTCGTCGACCTCCATCACCCGGCGGCCGCCCTCGCTCATGAACTGCAGCCGGCCCTCCCGGTCGATCAGCTTTACGCAGTCGTGGCTGGCCGACATCAGGTCGTTGAGCAGCACGCCCCGCTCCACGAGGTCGGTGTCCAGGCGCCGCAGGTCGTCGAGTTCGGAAGCGGCGTCGCTGCTCATGTCCTTCGGCGGGCTTTCCCTGCATCCGCGCCGATGTCGGCGCTCGTCCCGGGGGGCCGTGCCAGATAGCACAGGTTTTCGAATTCAGGCGCCCTCCATGCGCCCGGGATTGAGGATGCCCAGGGGATCGAACGCCGCCTTGACGCGCGCCTGCAGCGCGCCCAGCGCGCCCTCCCGCGGGCCGAAGGCCTCGCCGCCGCGCAGGCGCAGGGCGTGCCCGCCGAGGCCCGCCGCCACCGCCCGCACCTTCGCCGCCGGCTCCTCGGTCAGCAGCCAGGCCAGGCCGCCGCCCCAGTCGTAGAGCGCGTCCCCCGGCAGCCCGTGCGGTCCCTTCCAGCCCGAGGCCGGCGGCAGCGAGAGCCGCCACAGCGGCCGCGGGTCGCCCGCGAACGCCTCGACCTCGCGGATCTGGCCCCAGAACTCGGCCGAGTGGGCGCCCGAGAGCTCGTCGATCCGGCCGAAGCCCTTCAGCGCGCCGTAGAGCGCCTCGGCCCGCGCCGCCACCGACGTGTCGAAGCCCTCCAGCCGCAGCGCCGTCACCGGCATCTCGGCCTTCAGCGGGCGCGCGCGGGCGGCGAAGCTGGGCAGGTGCGCCGCAGCCGACACCTCGAACGGCCCGTTCAGCGCCGCGGTCATCGCCTCACTCGCCCGCACGTCGGCCAGGCCGAACAGCAGCAGGGTCGCCTCGGCGCGCGGCGCGGGCATCACCTTGATCGTGACCTCGGTCAGCACCGCCAGCGTGCCCCACGACCCGGCCATCAGCTTCATCAGGTCGTAGCCCGTGACGTTCTTGACCACGCGCCCGCCGGCCTTGAACGCCTCGCCCCGGCCCGACACGGCCTCGAAGCCCAGGAAGTGATCGCGCGCCGCGCCCGCCCGGATGCGCCGCGGCCCCGACAGGTTCGCCGCCAGGATGCCGCCCAGCGTCGGCTCGCCGCGCGCCGACAGGAGCCGCGTCCAGCGGGGCGGCTCGAAGGCCAGCATCTGGCCCTTGGCGGCCACCAGCCGCTCCAGGTCCGCGATCCGCACGCCGGCCTGGGCCGTCAGCGTCAGCTCCTCGGGCGAATAGTCCACGATCCGGTCCAGCCGCGCCGTCGAGAGCACCGCGTCGACCGGGTCCATGCCGCCCAGGCCCCGCTTGGTGCCGCCGCCCACGACCTCCACGTGGCGCGCCGCCGCGCCGGCCTCGGCGACAATGGCGCAGACCTCCTCGGGACTGGAGGGCTTCAGGACCTTGATCGCCTCGTCCGGCATCAGAACCGCGGCAGCTCCGGGAACGCCAGCTTGCCGCGGTGCACGTGCATCCGGCCCAGCTCGGCGCAGCGATGCAGCGTCGGGAACACCTTGCCCGGGTTCAGCAGCAGGCCGGGATCGAACGCGCACTTCACCCGCTGCTGGCAGGCGAGGTCGGTGGGGTCGAACATCTCGCCCATCAGGTCCCGCTTCTCCACCCCCACGCCGTGCTCGCCGGTCAGCACGCCGCCCACGGCCACGCACAGCTTCAGGATATCGGCCCCGAACGCCTCGGCCTTGTCCAGATCACCCGGCCTGTCGGCGTCGTACAGGATCAGCGGGTGCAGGTTGCCGTCGCCGGCGTGGAAGACGTTGGCCACGCCCAGCCCGTACTGCGCCGACAGTTCGCCGATGCGGGTCAGCACCTGCGGCAGCGCCCGCCGCGGAATGGTGCCGTCCATGCAGAAGTAGTCGGGGGCGATCCGGCCCACGGCCGGGAACGCCGCCTTGCGGCCCGCCCAGAAGGCCAGCCGCTCGGCCTCGTCCTGCGACACCTTCACGAAATCGGCCCCGCGCTGCGCCGCCAACGCCCGCACATGGCCGGTCAGCTCGGCGCACTCGGCCTCGGGGCCGTCCAGCTCGACGATCAGCAGCGCGGCGGCGTCCACCGGGTACCCGGCGCCCACGAAGGCCTCGGCCGCGCGGATCGCCGGATTGTCCATCATCTCCAGCCCGGCGGGGATCACGCCTGCGGCGATGATGTCGCCCACGCAGGCGCCGGCCGCCTCCACCGACGGGAAGCCCAGCAGCAGCGCCTGCGCCGTCTGGGGCTTCGGCAGGATGCGCACCGTCACCTCGGTGACCACGCCCAGCAGCCCCTCGGATCCGGTCACCAGGCCCAGCAGGTCGTAGCCGTCGGCGTCCATCGCCTTGCCGCCCAGCCGGACGATCTCGCCGCTCATCAGCACCAGCTCGCAGCCCAGCAGGTTGTTGGTGGTCAGCCCGTACTTCAGGCAGTGCACCCCGCCCGAGTTCTCGGCCACGTTGCCGCCGATGGTGCAGGCGATCTGGCTGGACGGATCGGGCGCATAGTAGAAGCCCTGCGCCTCCACGGCCGCGGTGACCCCCAGGTTCGTGACCCCCGGCTGCACCACGGCGCAGCGGTTGGCGTAGTCCACCTCGAGCACGCGGTTGAACTTGGACAGGCCCAGCACGACCCCGTCGGCCAGCGGGAGCGCCCCGCCCGACAGCGAGGTCCCGGCCCCGCGCGGCACCACCTTCACGCCGTTCGCCTGGCACCACCGCAGCACCTGCGACACCTGCGCCGTCGTCTCGGGCAGCACGACGGCCAGCGGCGTCTGCCGATAGGCCGACAGGCCGTCGCTCTCGAACGGGACCAGCGACGCGGGGTCCGACACCACGCCCTCGCCGGGCACGATCCGCCGCAGGGCGCGGACGATCTCGGCCTTGCGGGCGATCAGCGCATCGTCGGGCGCGGGCATCCTCATGCGCGGGACCGTAGGCGCAGACTCGACCCCGCGCCAGCGCGCCGGCGCCAGGCTCTGGCGTGACCCCACGGCAGGGCCGGAATACTCGCGCTCGCGCGGCTCCAGACCCCTGCAGGAAGGCATCCATGACCGACATCCTCGACCTTTCGGGCCGCGTGGCCCTCGTCACCGGCGCCGGGCAGGGCGTCGGCCGCCAGATCGCCCTGCACCTGGGCGGCGCCACCGGCAGCGGCGGCGTGGTGGTGAACGACTACGTCCTCGACCGCGCCGAGGCGGTGGCCGAGGAGATCCGCGCCGCCGGCGGCAAGGCGGTCGCCGCCCAGTGCGACGTCTCGAACCACGAGGCGGTGAAGGCCATGGTGGCCAAGGCGTCCGCCGACCTCGGCCCCATCGGCATCCTGGTCAACAACGCCGGCAATGCGGGCGCGACCCCCTCGGCCGAACTGGGCAAGCCCTTCTGGGAGACCGGCCCCGACGTCTGGCAGAGCTTCATCGGCGTCAACCTGTACGGGGTCATGAACTGCACCGCGGCGGTCATCCCGGGCATGCTGCAGCGCCAGGCCCCCGGGCGCATCGTCACCATCATCTCCGACGCCAGCCGCTGGGGCGACGCGGGTCTCGAGATCTACGCGGGCGCCAAGGCGGGCGCGGCCGGCTTCATGCGCAGCTGCGCCCGCTCGCTGGGCCGCTACGGCATCACTGCCAACTCGGTGGCCATCGCGCTCACCGCCACGCCGGCCGTCGAGCGGACCCTCAAGGGCGACCCCGAGCGGCTGAAGCGCACCCTGGAGAAGTACATCATCCGCCGCCCTGGCCAGCCCGACGACGTGGCCAACATGGTGCTGTTCCTGGCCTCCGACGCCTCCAGCTGGATCACCGGCCAGGTCTATCCCGTGAACGGCGGCTTCTCGTTCGCGCTGTAGGACGTCTGCCTCCAACCGCTGTCATCCCGCGCGGCGCTTCGCGGTCGGCGGAATGACCGCGTCGGCGACGCGGCCGGGGCGTCGCGCTTGTCCGCCGGGCCGCGGCCTGCCATGCCGCTTCGGGCGAGGGCTCGCGGCCTGGACATGAGCGGGGTGGGGCGATGAACAGCAGCGGCGCAACCGCCCGCAACGCCGCCGGCTTTCCGGCCTACCTCTTCGCGCACGGCGCCTGGTTCCTGGCGTTCGGCGTCCAGATGGTCATCTTCCCCTACCTCGTGCGGGTGGTCCTGCAGGAGAACGAGGTCCGCTTCGGCGTGGCCCAGATGTGCCTGCAGCTGCCCACCACGCTGCTGATCCTGCTGGGGGGCTTCGTGGCCGACCGCGCCGACGGCCGCCGCATCGTCGTCGTCGCCTGCGTCGCGGCCACCGTCACCTTCCTGGGGCTCGGCCTCGCCGTCGCCGCCGGACGGCTCACCTACGGCCTGATGATCGCCTACGCCCTGATCGTGGGCGTGATCGGCGCCTTCGCCACCCCCGCCCGCGACGCGCTCCTCAGCCACGTGGCGCCCGACCCGGCGAACATCCAGCGCGCCGTCTCCGGCGCCTTCCTGGCCCAGTTCGTGGGGCAGATCCTCGGCATGCTGCTCGCCATGGCGACGCCGATCATCGGGGTGACCGCGCTGCTGCTGGGGCAGGCTGGCCTGCTGGGGCTCGCGGGCGTCGCGGCCACGCGCATGCGGCCCCGGGCGAGCGGCGAGCGGCCGCCGCGCGAAGGCCATCCGTTCCGCTTCCTCGGCCGCCAGATCGCCGAAGGCTTCGCCGCCGTGCTCGCCTCGCCGGTGATCGCGCCGGTGCTGCTGCTCTCCATCGGCATGGGCGTCTGCTTCTTCGGCGCCTTCTCGGTGCTCCTGCCGCTCATCGTCCAGGGATACTTCCCGGACACCGCCGACGGCCGCGCGAACCCGGCGATCGCCACCGCCCTCGGCGCCTTCACGCTCTGCTTCTGGGGCGGCTCCACGGTCTCGGCGGTGCTGCTGATGCGCCGCGGCGCGCCGCGCCGGAAGGGCGCGGCCTATCTCGCCGCCCTGGCGTCCGGCGCGCTGGTGCTGCTCGCCTGCGCCCTGCCCATGCCGCTCTGGACCCTCTGCGCGCTGAACTTCGCCTGGGGTCTCGGCGGCGGGGTCGCCATGACCCTGGGCCGCGGCTTCGTCCAGGAACACGCCCCGCCCGAGACGCGGGCGCGGGTGCTGTCCATCTTCACCCTCGGCCAGATGGGCGGCGCGCCGGTGGGCGCTGTCGTCTACGGCGTCCTGGCGCACGCGGTCGGGCCGCGCCTGGCCATCGTGGCGCCGGCCCTGCTGATGGGCGCGATCGTCGCCGCCGTCGCCGCCCGCTCGCGCCTGCTCCAGCTCAGAAGCTGAAGATCCAGTCGCCGGTCAGCGCCGACTGCTGCACGCCCACCAGGGTCATGCGGTCGCCGTTGCCGAGGTCGATCACCACGTCGGCGCCCTGCTGGCTCACCGTGTAGGTCTGGCCCGACAGCACCGCCACACGATCGCCCTCGGCGCGGTTGAAGTCGGTCACCCGGTCCACGCCCGCGCCCGCGAAGGTGTGGAAGATATCGGCCCCGGTTCCGCCGGTCACCGTATCCGAGCCCCGGTCGCCGGAGAGGAAGTCGTTGCCCGCGCCGCCCGCCAGAACGTCGTCGTCGCGGCCGCCTCGGACCACGTCGTCGCCGTCGCCGGCCACCAGCGAATCGTTGCCGGCGTTGCCCTGCACGAAGTCGGCGCCTGCGCCCGCGTCGATGCTGTCCAGCCCGGCGAAGCCTTCCAGCACGTCGGCCAGCCCCGCGCCCGTGAGCACGTCGCTGCCGCCCAGGATCGTGGCCATCAGGCTGTCCAGGTCGGGCGCCTGGGTGGCCGACAGCGGCAGCGAGAAGTCGGTGATGGTCAGCAGGGTCTGGCCGTTGAAGTCCACCCGCAGCCCTGTGAACGCGCCGCCCACCGGCACGCCGCCCAGGACCTGGAAGTCGCCCGTGAAGACCACGTCGAGGGTTCCGTTGATCACCCCGGAGACCGTCGTCCGCACCGCCAGCGTCGTCGCGTTGGAGGTGACGATCTGCGCCTGCCCGATCTGCAGCGCGGCGATGTCGCCGAAGTTCACGGTCGTCGTCGCCGGATTGTAGGTGATGCGCGCCATCGAAACTGCCCCATGCCACTGTGCGCGGCCCGTCCCGCGCCGGCGCCCTGGGTACAGGCGCCCGCGGCCCGCAGCTTCCCCCGATCAGGGGTGGCGGAGCCGTTGCAGATTCGACGGCCCCCCTGCGGCCGCCGCAGGCGCTCGGTTGAACCGCGGAGGACGCAGAGAAGACGCAGAGCGCGCAGAGATCTCCGCGCCCTCCGCGCCGCCTCCGCGATCTCTGCGGTTGAACGGGGCGGCTCTACCGCCCCTCACGCCCGCCCGGCTTACCCCCGCAGGGAGGAGCAGCCGAAGGCGGCGGAGGTGGCCCGCCGGGGCGCCGGCGACTCTTCACCTTGCGGCGGAAGACCACGGGGCGGCGCCGACCCCGTGGGCCTGGACTTCCCCGTCGTCGCCCTGCGAAGGTGCCGAGGACCCACGCCAAGGACCTTCGCCATGAACGACGTGCCCGCCTCCAAGCTCGCCCGCGACCCGCGCATCGATCCGCGCATCAAGGCGGTCTTCGGCTGGCCCGACCGTCCGCCCGTGGGCGACATCGCCTCGCGCGAGGCCCTGATCGCCGAGGCCAACACCCCCGCGGCCCTGGCCGCCGAGGCGGCCATGCAGGCGCTGTTCGACGCGTGCGACAGCGAGGCCAACGCGTCGAGCGCCGGCCTCTCCATCCGCCGCGAGACCTACGTCTCCCAGCCCGACGGCAACACCATCCAGGCCGCGGTCATCCGCCCCGACACGGCCGAGCGCCTCGCCTGCGTGGTCTACCTCCACGGCGGCGGCATGCAGTCCATGAGCGCCTTCAACGGCATGTACGCGTCCTGGGGCCGGATCATCGCCGCCGCCGGGGTCTGCGTGGTGATGCCCGACTTCCGCAACGCCCTGCGGCCGTCGTCCGCGCCCGAGGTGCTGCCGTTCCCCGCCGGCCTGAACGACTGCGTCTCGGCCGTGAAGTGGGTGGCGGCGAACGCCGAGGCGCTCAACATCGACCCCGGCCGCATCGTCGTCGCCGGCGAGAGCGGCGGCGGCAACCTCACGCTGGCCACCGGGCTGAAGCTGCTGAAGGACGGCGACATCGGCCTGATCCAGGGCCTCTACGCCCTGTGCCCCTACATCGCCGGCCAGTGGCCCCACCCCGACAACCCCTCGTCCGTCGAGAACAACGGCCTGCTGCTGGAGCTGCACAACAACCGCGGCGCCATGGCCTACGGCATCGAGCAGCTGCACGCGAAGAACCCGCTGGCCTGGCCCGGCTTCGCCACCGAGGCCGACGTGCGCGGGCTCCCGCCGGTGGTCATCAGCGTCAACGAGTGCGATCCGCTGCGGGACGAGGGCGTGAACTTCTACCGGCTGCTCCTGCGCGCCGGCCAGCCCGCCCGCTGCCGCCAGCTCATGGGCACGATCCACGGGACCGAGATCTTCTCCATCGCCTGCCCCGAGATCAGCCGCGACACCGCCGCCGACCTCGCCCGCTTCGCCTGCGGCGGCTAGGCGCGGGCAGGGGGCTCGCTCACCCCAGCCGCGCCCTGGCCGTCGCTCAGCGCCGGAGCCTCCCCGTCCGGGAACAGCTCGCGCAGGCGCGCGCGGCCCGTCTCGTCCACGTACTTCTCGAACCGCCGGGCGCGGAACACCACCTCGGTGGGCTCGCCACGCGCCGCCACGGCCTCGGCGCTCTCGTGCGGCACGGCCCGGAACCGCCCGAACCGCGAGGGGTCGAAGCACGCGCTCATCCAGCGCATGTGCAGGAGCTGCACGTGCGTGGCGAACGCGGTCTGCGGCGTCACGGCCCGCATCGTCTCCCAGCTGTCCTCGCAGATCCGCTCGGCCACGATCGCGCGGGCCTCGCGCATCACCGCCGCGAATTCCGGCCGCTCGCGCCGCCACTTCTCCACCAGCCCCAGCGACGGCATCTCCGGGTCGTCGCAGATGTCGCGCAGCCGCTGGCCCTCCGACACCCGCCGGCACACCTCCATGGCGGTGTAGGGACACCACTTCGGCGGATGCCCGCCGCGGCCGTGCCAGCCGGCCGCCCGCCGCGCCCGCTCCATCGCCTCGCCGAACTTGGGCAGCGCCTTGCCCCAGGCCGTCACCGTCGAGCGGTGCGGCATGTCCGCGTCGCGGCAGATGTTGCGCAGGTTGTCGCCCGACTCCAGCCGCGCGCAGATCCGCCGCGCCACCGTGGCCGAAAACCGCACCGCATTCGCCGGCCCGCCCATCCGCCGCAACAGCCCCCGCTGCGGCGGCCGCGCCAAAACCTCCTCTTCCATCCGAGGCCCTCCTGCTTCTGTCCGGAAACGAAAAGGGCCCGGAGCCGCCCGCAGGCGCACCACCGAACCCTGCCCATAACCTGCCGGAAACGTGTCGCGGAGTCAAGAACAAAAATAGAACATTCCGCCCCCTGCTCCTCCCCCGCGCGCGGGGGAGGGGGACCATCCGCCGAAGCGCGGATGGTGGAGGGGGCGAGCCCCAAGCGCTGAGCGCGCCGCCCAGGGCCGCCGCTGCGGCGCCCAAGGGGCGCGGAGCCCCCCGTCAATCCCATGGTTGATTGCGAGCCTTGGGGCCGAGCCGTGTCAAGGACGCGGGCAGCCTGCCCGCGCCGCGCCGCGGCGAGCCCTGCGGGCTCGTCCTTGAGACGGCTCGGCCTCAAGGCAAACTCCGTCCATGGATTGAAGGGCCCAAACCGGCCGCCCGCATCGCTTCTTCCCCGACGAAGAGCGGATAGTGGAGGGGGCGCCCCCTAGGCCGCCGTATGAACCCGCCAGACGCCCTCGCCCTCGGGCGAGGCGTCGAAGTTCACCCCCAGCTCCCGGAACGCCGCCACCAGCGCCCGCAGCGTGGTGACGTGGGCGCCGATCGGCCCCCGGATGCTCTCGAGACGCTTGATCGTCTCCACGCTCAGCCCCGTTTGGGTGGCGAGGTCCACCTGGTCCATCCTCAGGATGGAACGCGCCGCGCGGATCTGCTCTCCCGACAAGATATGCAACTCAGCCCCCGTGTCATCAGCAGTGCGACATAGAACTCATATCGCGGGAATGTAATCCTGTTACCTCGACCTGATTACCCAAATTGGGAGAAAGTTTTCCAGATGAAAACGTAAACGATCGGTTATCCTTAACTCGCCTGGATCGACAGTCTTCCGGATACTTACCGTAAGTAGGTCTGCACCTTCCGGCGTCCGAACGCTCATCAATACAGAGTGCGCCCGAGACGCGACGCCCACCCCGATCACCCCTGAGCCTCCGCCGGGGCCGCACCGCCCCCTTCCTGGACCGGAACCGGCGAATGCTGGTGAAACGCCAGCTTCCACCCGTCGGGCCGGCGCACGTAGCCCGAGCTGACCAGCGCGGCGTAGGGCTGGCCGTCGGCGCGCGTCACATCAGCCCGGTAGCTGATGATCGCCACCTCTCCGGCCTCCAGCAGGCTCCGGCCGCTCATCCGCAGGTCCCGCCACCGGTTCGAGGGCGTCGCCGTGGCGGCCACGTCCGTCCGGTCGAAGACCCCGTGCATCTCGCCGGCCTGGGGAAAGGCCAGCAGGCAATGCGCGTCCAGATGCGCCAGGAAATGCGCCTCGCCCAGCAGCCAGAACCCCTCCTCGATGCGGTACAGCTCGGTTTCCAGCGTCATCGGCGTCCCTCCTGCCTCAGCAACCCCGGACACCACCCCCAGGTTTCCCACCCGCCGCATCTCCCCCGCAAAGCGGGGAGGGGGACCATCCGCCGAAGAGCGGATGGTGGAGGGGGCGAGCCCCGGGCGCGAGGTGGGCGTCGCGTCTCGGAAACCTGCGCACCTGCGGAGGACGATCACCTGTCGTCGGGCTGGGCGGGGATGGCCAGGTTCGACAGGAGCGCAATCAGCGAGGACGCGCGCCGTTGGCCGGTTTTGGCCAGTATGGCGCGGACGTGTGTGCGAACGGTCAGGAGCGACAGGTTGAAGCGTGTGGCCAGCTCGGCAGGGCTGACCCCCTCGGCCAGCCCCCTGGCGATCCGGCTCTCAGCGGGGGTCAAGTCGAAGAGCGCCTGAAGCAGATCGAGGCCTGGAAACGGCCCCGGGCGGGCTTCGCACAGCAGCGCCAGGATCGCGGAGTCGCCAAAGATGTCCTGCCCCGCGCGACGAATGGGCACGAGGTGAAGCACGGCTGGAGGATGCTGATCGTTGCCGGGCAGCGGGATCGAGCGACTTCCCCATCCGCCCTGGTCCAGTCGCTGCAGGGCGTCCAGCAACAACCTGTCGGCGTCGGGGTCGTCCAGCCGGAGGCGCTGGCGGTGGTCATAATAGCGGCCGCCGAGGTCGGCCCCGAAGGCCTCGTTGGCGCTTCGCAACACGCCGCGCCGGTCCAGGACGCCGGCGGCGGCGCCGATGCGCCCGAGGGCGTTCACGACCGCCCGGTCGCGCTGTCCGTACAGTTGCGACGCCAATGCGGCGGCTCTCGCGAGGTGTGGTCGCAGTCGATCGAGTTCGGGGACCGCCGCGCGGCTTTCCGGGTGGCCGGCAAAACCCTCCAGGCTCAGCACGACGGCGTCGTCCAGGGCCCCGCGCAGCAGCGTCCCGACGCCCGGGAAGGCGCCGAATGGCATCACCACCTCGGTGTAGTAGGGCAGGTGGCGGATCTCTGCGTCGGTGTACATGTCGGAATCCGACAGGAAGCCGGCATGTTGTCGGCCGACCACACCCTTCAGTCGCGGGTTCTCGCGCAATAGCGGATGGCCGAACATGAAGTCCAACTCCGCCTGGGTATGTCCCACCGAGACGTTGCCCACACCGTGGGGTGTGATGCGGAAGAGGTGGGCCACCTTGGCCCCATGACGGTCCTTCAGGGCGCTGAGCACTCCTGGCCACATCTCCGGGACCGCGGCCGCCTCATAGATTCTGTCCAACAAGTCTTCCACGCAACGCGCCGTTTCGGTTGAAGCGTCGCCAGACTATGCGCACGGGCTGTCTGGGATTCGCTAGAGGCATCCGGTTAGGGATCCTGATGTCCCCGTGATCCTACCGGCAGCCTCGGCATCTGCGTGGCCGGGCATCTCTCCGCCTACCCAATACTGGGTATGCGCCCCGCGCCGCCGCCCCTTAAGCGTGGGCCGATGCCGGCCGGGCCGGCGCTCGCGCCTTGGGGGGGCAATGCAAAAGCACCTGTGGGTTTCGTCTCTGATCGCCGTCGGCCTGTTGGCCGCTCCCGCCGCCCAGGCCGGGACGTTGTTCTTCAACACCGACACGGGTCTATACCGGTTGAACAGGACCACCGGCGCCGCGACCTTCGTCGCCAACAACGGAGTCTTGCAGCAGAACGTGGGTCTGGCGGTCGGCCCGGGCGACACGCTTTTTGCGGCCTCTCCCGGCGCCCCGGCCGCGCAAGCCCAGATCCTACAACTTGACGCCGCCGGCAACCAGATCGCCAGCTTCGGCCTGCCCCACGTCGGCGGCTTCTTCTATCCGCCGGAAGGCCTCGCCTACGACCTGGCGACCAACCGCCTCTATGCCACCACCGACGGGGTGCTCGCGGTCTACAGCTTCAACGGGAGCGCGTTCACCACCGTGACAAGCGACGTCCGGGCCGGGGATTACGAGGGCGCGGATATGGGCAACGGCCGCCTCTATACGCTCTCGAACGCTGGCGCGCTCTACGCGACCAACCCCGCTACGCTCGCCCGCACCTTTATCGGCAGCATTGGCGTCAACGCAAACGGCGCCGGCCTGGCCTATGACTCCGACCTCGGCACGCTCTTCATGGTGTCGAACCGTGACCGCAACCTCTACCGGATCGACCCCACGACAGCGGCGGTGACGCTCGTCGGTGCAACGGGCCTGGACAGCACGGTTGGCGGACTGGCCTACGCTGCGGGGATCGCCGAGCCGACGCCCGGCGGCGTGCCGGAGCCGTCTGCCTGGGCGCTGATGATCCTGGGTTTCGGGTTTGCCGGCGCAACCCTGCGCCGCCGGCGCCCCTGCGGCGCCACATCCCGCGCCTGCTGAGCGGCGGAGCGCCGCCCGGCCACACGCCGCCCCAGGCATCGCGATGCCCAGGAGCCTGGGGGGGCGGTTAAGGATACACTTGCCCAGCCCCCGCCCCAGGACCCTGGACCTGTCACCGCAATCCCCGAGCACTCGTTGGGTACACCCGGTGCACGGTCGTACCCAAAGTCGGGTAGCGACCTCGCAACTGGCCATTTTAGGTGTGCGACAGCGCGAGGCCGGTCAATATCTGCACCAGCTCCACCTGCCGTCGAACGCCGCTCTTCGAGAGCAGGCTGCGGACATGGACGCGGATAGTCTGTTCGGATGTACCGGTGGCTCGTGCAATCTCAGCCACTGTAGCGCCGGCTGCGAGGGTCCGCGCAACGCGGGCCTCCGCCTTGGTCAGGTCAAAAAGCGCCTGAAGGAGATCGACTCCGGGGGGCGCCCGACGATCCGTCGACGTCAGCGTCAGAAGAACCGCACCGGACGTGAAGATGTCGCGCGCCAGTCCGGAGACGGGCACGACGTGGAGGACCCTGGCGGCTGCTGTCTCGGTCGCCGGCATGGCGATCGAGCGCCCGACCACCTCTCCGACCTCTACCGCTCGAAGCACACGCTTCAGTAGGGCGTCCGCGCGGGCGTCCCCGAGTCTTACGCCGGCTCGAAGGTCGAAGACCTCAGCGCCCAGCCGGTCCCCGAAGAGGCTGTTGGCGGCAAGCAGCTTTCCGCGCACCGACAGCATGGCGGCCGGCACATCGATCACTTCGAGGGCCGCGACGGCTGCCCGCGCCTGTTCCATTCTCAATTGGGCGGACAAGGCTGCCGCGCGGGCCAAGTGCGGCCGCAACGCATCGAGCGTCGGCACGCTGGCGAGCATCGCCTCATGGCTGGGATAGCCTTCGATGGTGAGAACAAGGTCTTCGAACCCGGCGCCGAGGATGGCCGTGCCCGCGGCGGCGAAGTAGCCGCGCGGATGCAGAAAGTCGGTGAACATCGGCAGCGTCCGCAGCTCGTCGGCTGTGCACACGTCCAGGTCGGTATCGAACCCTGCGGTGCGGCGTCTCAGAATGTTCTGGGGACGGGGATTCTGGTCCATGTATCCCGCGGCGACAAAATCACTGCCCATCGCCAACTCGTCGCGTGATCCCACCATCCGGGCCCCGCCAATGTTGAACAACAGGCCGCCGCGGGCGCCCACGCCCTGACCCAGTTCGCCGAGAATGGCCGGCCACGCTTCGGGAAGGGCGGCTGCTTCGTAGATGCGCGTCAGAACGTCGGGATTGAGGAGGCGCGAGGAGGGTTCAGACACGCTCGAGACCGCTGTCCATGCTGGGTTCCAACCAGACGTTCACCGAACTTGGTGCGTCGAGGCAACCCGCTTCCCCTCTGCAGTGTCGCGTCCAGTGCATGGAGACCAATCGCTACCCCCCAACCCTGCCGCCCCGCTGCCCGACCGGGCAGGGAGGCGTCCTTCGATCCCATGGTTGATTGCGAGCCTGGGGGCTGAGCCGTGTCAAGGATCGCGCCTCCGGCGCGACCGCGCCGCGGCGACGCCTGCGGCGTCGTCCTTGAGACGGCTCAGCCCCCAGGCAAACTCTGTCCGTGGGATTAAGGGCGCAGTGTGGACGGTCCGTGTTGTTCCACCGCCGAACTTTCGCGCCCACCCTCACCGTTCCCATTCCGTTCCCAACGATTCTGCGCTAGCCCAGGGCGGTGTCCGCTCCGCCGCCTGCCCTGGCCCTCGCCCCCGCACTCGTCGTCCTGCCGGGTCCCCGCTGCGCGCTCGCGCCCCCTGAGGGCCCGGCCGCCCAGATCCGTCCCCCGGACGCGCGCGACCTTCTGCAGTCGGCGCCGGTGCTGGTCGCCCATGCGGCGATGACGGCGCGGCGCCTGGGCCTAGCCCCGCCGCCGCGCACGCCGCGCATCTTCGACGTCCTGGAGCTCTTCGCCTTCGTGCGGCCCGCGCGCTTCACCGCCCCCAGCGCGGCGGGCCTGGCCCAGGCGCTGGACCTGCCGGCGCCCGCGGGCGGGCCAGAGCAGGCCGCCAGCCTGCACGCGGCCGCGCGCGTGCTGCTGGCCGAGCTGGCGGCGGCGCCCACGCCCAGCCGCGAGGAGGCGCTGGCGCTGGCCGAGACCCTGGCGCGGGCCGGCTGGCCGTGGGGCCCGGCGGCGATCGGCGCGCTGCGGTCCCAGCCCGCCGGCAACCAGTTCCGCTCGTCCGGCCTCGACGTCTGGCAGCGCATTCCCGAGTGGGAGGCCGAGGCGCCGCCCGGCGAGCCGGGCAGCAAGCCCGTGGCGCCCGAGGCGGCCCAGGCGCGGCTGCGTTCGCTGCTCGAGACCGCCGGCCTCGACGAGGCGCGGCCGGCGCAGCGCGAATACGCCGCCGAGACCGCCCACGTCTTCGCCACGCGCGAACGGGAGGGCGAGCCCAACATGATGCTGGCCGAGGCGGGGACCGGCGTGGGCAAGACCCTGGGTTACCTGGCGCCCGCCTCGCTGTGGGCCGAGGCCAACGGGCCGGCGGTGTGGGTCTCGACCTACACGCGCGCGCTGCAGCGCCAGATCGAGCGCGAGAGCCGCGCCGTCTACCCCGACGCGGCGGTGCGGGCGAAGAAGGCCGTGGTGCGCAAGGGGCGCGAGAACTACCTCTGCCTACTGAACTTCCAGGAGCAGGCGAACGCGGCCCAGATGGGCGTCGGGGTTTCGGGGGGCGGCGACCTGGTGGGCATGGGGCTGGCGGCCCGGTGGGCGCGGGCCACCCGCGACGGCGACATGACCGGCGGCGACTTCCCGGCCTGGCTGCCGACGCTGTTCGCCACGCCGCCCGCGGCCCAGGCCTCGCCCGCCAACCTGGTGGACCGGCGGGGCGAGTGCGTCCACGCCGGCTGCCCGCACTACCGCGCCTGCTTCGTGGAGAAGGCGATCCGCGGCAGCCGGCGCGCGGACCTGGTGATCGCCAACCACGCGCTGGTGCTGAGCCAGGCGGCGTTCGACGGGGCGCGGGCGGCGCGCGGATCCAAGGGCGACGCCGAGACGACGCACCTGAAGCGCATCGTGTTCGACGAGGGGCACCACCTGTTCGACGCGGCCGACTCGGCGTTCTCGGCGGCGCTGTCGGGGCAGGAGGCGGCCGAGCTGCGGCGCTGGATCCGGGGGCCGGAGGGGCGGGGACGGCGCGGGCGGGGCCTGGAGAACCGGCTGCTCGACATCCTGGGCGACCGGGAGGACGCGCGCGAGGCGCTGGCGCGGTGCATCGGGGCGGCCTCGGCGCTGCCGGGGGAGGGCTGGAGCGGCCGGATCGCGCCGCCGACCGGGGAGGTGAACCCGCTGGGGCCGGTGGAGGCGTTCCTGGTGGCGGTGCTGGAGCAGCTGCGCGCGCGGGCGGCGCCGTCCGAGGTGGGCATGGAGTGCCAGGCGCGGCCGGCGCTGGACCTGGTGCGCGACACGGCGCGCGAGGCGGCCGCGGCGCTGGCGGCCGTGGAGGCGCCGCTGCTGGCGCTGGCCCGGGCGCTCGAGGACGTCATGGACGCCGAGGCCGAGACGCTCTCGGCCTCCGAGCGCGCCCGCATCGAAGGCGCCCTCCGGGGCCTCGACCGCCGCGCCCGCATGCAGCTGCCCGCCTGGCGCGCCATGCTGCAGGCCATCGACGAGGGCGCCGAGGACGACCCCGACTTCGTCGACTGGTTCGACGCGCACATGATGTTCGGGAGGGTCGTCGACGCCGCCTGCCGCCGCCACTGGATCGACCCCACCGAGCCCCTGACCAACGCCGTGATCGCCCCTGCGCACGGCGTGCTGGTCACCTCCGCCACGCTGGCCGACCCCACGCTCGAGGACCCCTTCGCCCTGGCCGAGATGCGCACAGGCGCCGCGCGCCTGCCCGAGCGTCCGAAGACGCTCAAGGTGGCCTCGCCGTTCGACTACGCCGCCAACGCCCGCGCCCTCGTCGTCACCGACGTGAGCAAGGACGACGCCCGCCAGATCGCCGCGGCCATGCGCGAGCTGTTCCTGGCCGCAGGCGGCGGCGGCCTCGGCCTGTTCACCGCCATTCGCCGCCTGCGCGCGGTGCACGAGCGGATCGCGGCCCCGCTGGCCGATCGCGGCCTCGCCCTCTACGCCCAGCACGTGGACCCCCTCGAGGTGGGCGCGCTGGTCGACATCTTCCGCGCCGAGGAGGACGCCTGCCTGCTGGGCACCGACGCGGTGCGCGACGGGGTCGACGTGCCGGGCCGCAGTCTGCGCCTGCTGGTCTTCGACCGCATCCCCTGGCCGCGCCCCGACATCCTGCACAAGGCCCGCCGCGCCCGCTTTGGCAACAAGAGCTACGACGACGCCATCGCCCGCGCCCGCATCGCGCAGGCCTTTGGAAGGCTCATCCGCAGGGCCGACGACCGGGGCTGCTTCGTCATGCTGGACGCGAGTTCGCCCACGCGGCTGTTCTCCGGCCTGCCTGAAGGGGTTGAGCTGAAGCGGGTCACCCTGGTGGAGGCGATCGAGACCGTCGGCGCCTTCCTGGCTGCTTAGCCGCGCGCCATCTGTCAAGCTATCCGTTCGCTTAATGTTCTCGCCGCGCGCTGCGTGCTAAGGCCGAGCTTTCAATCTGGAGGCGTGTGCCGTGTTTCGCAGTTTGCTGACCGCGCTGGTCGTCGGGCTCTTGGCGGTCGCCGGACCTGTGGCGGCAGACGAGAGCGCACTCAACAAGGAGGGCTTCTGGACGGTCGGCCGCGGAGAGAGCGACAGCACCAGCTGCCTGGCCACCTTGGAGGCCGAGTCCGGCCAGGTGTTCATGCTGCACGCGGAAAACGGAGCTCTCGCGCTCGCCGTGGGTGGAAAGCGGCCGCTCAAGGGCCGACGGGCGGCGTTCTCGACTGAAGCCTATAGTTTCTCATTCACGCCGGCCTTCGGCCGCGGCGGCGTACTGGTGAGCGAAGAGGAGATGAACGAGAGCTCCATCGCGGCGCTGCGGCTGGCCCGCGAGATCGCCGTCAAGCTCGATGGCCGCGTAGTGTTCAGCGCCGATGTGGAGAAAACCGGGCTCGAGGGCGCGCTCGACGCCGTCATCGCGTGTTCGAAGGGCCAGCAGGGGTGGTGGGGGGCCGGCGTGGCCTCGCCTTCGACCGCGGACGTGCGGGGGGCGCTCAATCCCGAGGGGTTCTGGCGGGTTCGCGCCAACGCGGAGGAGGAGTCCTGCACCGCCTACGCCGCCATGAAGGGTGGACCCGCGATCGTCCTGGTGACGACCAAGGAGGGCACCTCCTTCGGGGTCAGCGCCAACAAGACCCTCAAGCCGGGCCGAAAGGGACTCTTCTCGACAGAGGCCTATGCTTTCGACTTCGAGCCGTCCTATGACGACAACTACCTCTACCTTGACGGCCCTATCGGCCAGAAAGCGCTGGCGGCGCTCCGGCTTGCGCGGGTGCTGCGGATTTCCGTGGATGGACGGCGGATCGCAGATATGACGCTGGAGGGCTCCGGCGTGGATGGCGTGCTCGACGCTCTGGTCGACTGCGCGTCCGGCGAAGATGGATGGTGGGGGCCGGGTCTCGGTTCCGAGGGCGCGGACGCCGCCGGGAGCTCGGAGGACGATGCCGGCGACGGCAGCGGTACGGGATTCTTCATCTCGGCCGACGGGCTCGCCATGACGGCGGCCCACGTCGTCGCGAACTGCAAGGCGGTCGAATCTCCGCGTTGGGGCGCCGTCAAAGTCGTCGCGCTCGACAAGCGGGCCGACCTCGCCATCCTTAAGACGTCGACTGCGGGTGGCCAGTTCCTCATGCTGCGCGATCGCGGTCCGCGGCTCGGAGAGTCGCTCACCGCGGGCGGCTATCCGCTGGGCGGCCTCATCGGGTCAGGCCTGAAGATCACCACGGGCGTCGTGAGCGGCCTGAGCGGCCCCGAAGGCGACCGCAGCCTCGTCCAGATCTCGGCCCAGATTCAGCCAGGCAACAGCGGTGGCCCCGTGGTCGATGCGAACGGGCGGCTGATCGGCGTGACGGTGTCCAAGCTAGATGAGGTAACCCTCTTGCGAGCCACCGGCGAGTTCCCGCAGAACATCAACTTCGCGGTCCCCGTGACCCTGCTGCAGGCCTTCCTGGATGAGAACGGGGTGGCCTACAGGACGGTGGGCGGCGCAGGCGCTCCGAACGGTCCCGCGGCCGCGCCTCTGACGAGTGTCACCTTCAGCTTGGTCTGCCGGCGCTGAACGTCGAGCGGCCCGGGGGCGTCCCGCGCCCCCACGGCTCAGTTCGGGGTTGGCAGCGGTGTTCGGGCGCGTCAGCCTCCGCGCTGGCGCATCGCCGCCATCGCGGCCTCGAGCTCGGCGGCGGTGACCTTGCCGTCCTTGTTCGCGTCGATCAGGTCGAACCGGTCGGCCTGCCGCCCCGCCGCCGTCCATTCCGCCTTGTCGACCGCGCCGTCGCCATTGGTGTCCCAGCGCTTGATGAGGTCGGCCGGGGCCGGCATCTGCGCCTGTGCTGCGCCCGCGGCGGCCAGCAGGGCGGCAGCAGCAAGGATCGTGTTGCGCATCGAGTGTCTCCAGCTTGTGTCGCCTGATCTCGCGCCACGCCCATTGCGGCCGTGTTTCGCGATTGTGGCGCTTCAGTGCTTCCCGCGGTCGCGCCCGAAGTTGGGCTCGGCGCTTTCCTGCCCCATGGCGACGATGCCGCGGCGGATCTCGCGGGTGCGGCTGAACAGGTCGAACAGCTTGTCGCCTTCACCCCAGCGGATGGCGCGCGACAGCGCCTGCAGGTCCTCGGTGAACCGCCCCAGCACCTCGAGCACCGCGTCCTTGTTGGTCAGGAACACATCGCGCCACATGGTGGGGTCCGACGCGGCGATGCGGGTGAAATCGCGGAAGCCGCCGGCGGAGTACTTCATCACCTCGGCCTCGGCGACGCCCTCGAGGTCGTGAGCCGTGCCGACGATGTTGTAGGCGATCAGGTGAGGAAGGTGGCTCGTGATGGCCAGGACCAGGTCGTGGTGCTTGACCTCCATCTCCTCCACCCGGGCGCCGAGCGCCGTCCAGAAGCGGCTGAGCCGGTCAACGGCCGAGCGATAGGCCGCATCGTCGCGCTCCTGCGGCGTCAGGATCGTCCAGCGGTTCTGGAACAGCTCTGCAAAGCCGGCGTCGGGGCCGGACTGCTCGGTTCCGGCGATGGGGTGGCCGGGTACGATGAAGACGTCTTCGGGACACGCCGCGGCGAGGGCGTCCGCCACATGCGCCTTCACCGAACCCACGTCGGTCACCGTGGCGCCCGGCTTCAGTCCGGGCGCCGCCGCGCGCGCGGCCGCCTCCATCGACATCACCGGGACAGCGAACACCACCAGGTCGGCGTCGCGCACCGCCTCGGCCGGGTCGGACGTGACCACGTCGCCGAGCCCCAGCTCCAGGATCCGCGCCCGCGCGGCGTCCGAGGTTTCGGCGATGGCAATCTCGCCGACCGCTCCGCCGGCCTCGCGCGCGGCGCGCGCCACAGACGAGCCGATGAGGCCGCAGCCGATCACCGCCATCTTCGCGTAGATCGGCTCGTTCATTCCTCAGCCCTTGATGAAGTCGGTCAGCGCCTCGACCAGCGCGCGGTTGTGCGCCTCGAGACCGATCGTGATCCGCAGGTGATCCGGCATCCCGTAGTTCAGGAGCCGGCGCGTCAGCAGGCCCCGCGCACTGAGGAAGGCGTCGGCGTCCGCGGCGGTCCGCCCCGGCCTGTCAGGGAAGCCCACGAGCACGAAGTTGGCGGCCGACGGCCCGACGACCTCGAACCCGAGGCCGCCCAGCTGCTGGGTCAGCCACGCGCGCCACTGGTCGACGTGAGCGATCGACCGCGCCTGGAACTCGGTATCCTTCAGCGCCTCGACGGCGGCGAGCTGCGCGGGGATCGACACATTGAACGGGAGCCGGATCCGATCCACCGCCGCAGCGATCGCGGCCGGCGCATAGCCCCACCCCACCCGCAAGGCGGCCAGGCCGTGCAGCTTCGAGAAGGTGTGCGTCACCACCACGTTCTCGGACGTCCGCGCATAGTCGAGGCCGTCGTCGAAGGCCGGATCGTTGGCAAACTCGCTGTAGGCCCCGTCCAGCACCAGCACCACGCTGGGCGGCAGGCGCTCATGCAGCCGCCGCACCTCGCTGAATGGGATCCACGTGCCGGTGGGGTTGCCGGGGTTGGCGAGGAAGACGAGCCGTGTCCGTCCGTCCACGCACTTCAGGATCTCGTCGACGTCGATCCGGTAGCCCGGTTCGCGGGCGCTGCGGACCTCGGCCTGGCACGCGCGGGCGCCGATCGCGAAGGCCGCGAACGCGTACTCGCCCTGCACGATGTTGTCGCCCGGCTCGAGGAAGGTCTGGTTGAGCAGCGCGAAGACCTCGTCCGACCCGCATCCGAAGATCAGCCGTTCGGGTTCGAGACGGTAGTGTTCCGCGATGGCGTCGCGCACGATCGTCGTGCGGCTGTCCGGGTAGACGTGGAGCTGGCTCGCCGCGGAAACATAGACCTCGCGGGCCTTCTCGCTCGAGCCGAGGACATTCTCGTTCGCGCTGAGCTTGACCGCTTCCACACCGCTGTCGGCCTTGGCCTTGCCGGGGACATAGGCGTGGATCTCCATGATCCCGGGCTTGGGCAGCGGGCGGGCGGCGCGGGCCCGATCATCGGGTTCGGAGGTATGGGTCATGGGGGTTCGTTTCAGATGAAACCAATCTGGACGCTCTACACGTCCAGCGGCGCTGGCGCAGCCCCAATCACGCCTGCGAGGCGCCCCGGCGCGCGGGCGAGCCGCGCATCCTCGGCCTGATAGAAGCCTGCCAGGCCGAACAGCTTCAGACCGCCCGCCTCGGCCAGCAGCTCGGCCGCAACCCCATCGCGTGAAAGGGCGTCGATGACGGCGTCGGCTGCGCCCGCGGCATCGGTGACCCAGAAGGTCACGTCCTCGCCGGTGGGCTCCACGGCGACCTCGGCCACGGCGAGCGCCGACAGGGGACCCCAGGCGCCCAGGCACGGCAGGGCGGCGAAGACCTTTAGGCGGGGTTCGGCGAGCAGCCGGCCCCACCAGGCGCTGTCGGCCGTGAGCGCGCAGATCCCGACGCCGCCGCGGGTGCGCGCCGCGGCGACCGCGTCCTCGGCCTTGGCGACCTGCACCATGGGAGGGGCGGCGCCGAACCTGTGACGCGCCAGCTCGACGGCGCGGCCCGGATCCTTCCCGCCCCAGACCGAAAGATGGAACGGGCCCTGCGAGGCCAGGCTGTCGCCGATCAGCTCGCGCCATATGCGCACGATCAGCGCCGGACTGGCGGCCCGCCGCTCGGTGGCGATGAGCCGCCGCAGGATCGCCGCCTCGCGGCCGGGTCGAAGCCCGAACTTGTCGCCGTCGCCGGCCGCGCGCTTGGCCTCGGCGACCACCCGGGCGAGCGCAGCCCGCTCGTCGATGAGGCGCAGAAGCTCAGTGTCCAGCGCGTCGATGCGCTGGCGCACGGCCTCCAATGAGGGCGGCTGAGCCGCCGACTTCGCCTCGGACATAATCCAACCCCGAAACAGCAGCCCGCGACCTATGTCATTGCGGACGCCCGTGCAATAGCGGCGCCCAGAGCAAGAAAGTTGCAGTTGTAACGGGGCTTTAGGCCGCCGCGGCCGCGGCGCCGGGCGCCAGCGCATCCTGTAGAGCCTGGAGCAGGTGCTCGGGCTTCATCGGCTTCTCGACGACGCCGTTCATGCCGGCCGCGAGATAGCTCTCCGCGTCCTCGGGGTCGGCGTTCGCGGTCAGGGCGATGATCGGCGTCTGGGCGACGGGACCGGGAAGCGCGCGGATCGCGCGGGTGGCGGCGACGCCGTCCATGCGCGGCATCTTGATGTCCATGAGGATCAGATCGAAGCGGCCTGAGCGCGCCGCCTCGACGGCCTCCTCGCCGTCCTCGGCCGCCTCGCTCGTGCAGTCGAACATCTCGACGAGGGACTGCGCCACCATGCGGTTGGTCGCGTTGTCGTCCACCACGAGGATGTGGGCCGGACGGCCTGCATCCTCGGCAGGAGCCTCGCCCGCCGCTTCCACGACCGGCGCGAGCCGGATCTCGAAGGCGGCCGTGTCGGAGGCGCCGGCGTTGGCTTCCCGCCGCAGCTGGCCTTCCATGCCGGCGAGCAGGCGGCGCGAGAGCATCGCCCCGATCGCCGCCTCCAGCCCCAGCCGACCCTCGATGCTGCGGATCCGGGCCTCCACGTCCTGCTCGTCCCAGCCGCCGTCCCGAGGGCCGCGAACCCGACCCAGGAGGGTCACGCCATCCGGGCCGGAGCGCGCCTGCAGGCTGGCTTCCACGGCGCCGCGCGCCTGGGCGCCGACGGCTTCGCCGATGAAGCCGTCGAAGATCTGCAACAGGCGCTTGCGGTCGGCCATGGCCGCCGTTTCGGGCTCGCCGTCATACGACACCAGCAGCGTCACCCCGGCCGCCGCCGCCCGCGGCTGCCAGCGGTCATGGATCTCGTCCATCACCTCTCGGAGCCGGATCGGCTCGAGGTCCAACTGCACGTCCTTGGAGGTGGTCCTTCGCAGGTCGCGCGCAGCGTCCAGCATGCGGCTGACGCCCGCCGCCGCCTCGGCCACGCTTGCCAGGCACGCTTCGCCATCCGCCGTCAGCCGCTGGCGGGCCAGCTGCTCGGTCAGGGCGATCACGCCGTCCATCTGCTGACGGATGTCGGCGGTGACGCGATCGAAGAAGAAGTCGGGAAGCGACATGACCCGCCGGCGCGACGAAACTGAATACTCATTCTGAGTGATAGCGCTTGCCCATAGGTTAAATCCGGGCAGCGGGTGCGTGCATTGCGCTGGCCGGCAGGCGCCTGGGGCTCCAGGGGCGGCCGCGCCAGAAAGAACAAGGGCGGCGGACCGTGAAGGTCCGCCGCCCCAAGGTCGACGCGAGCGGGAGAGAAGGTCGCGTCAGATCAGAGGTTTAGAAACGCACCTGCAGCTCGGCCCCGTAGGTGCGCGGCTGGATCAGGCCCCGCGTGATGGCGGTCCGCGTCTGCGTGATGTTCGGCGCGACGCCCGAGCCCGGGACGTCGAAGATCGCCGTCGGAGTCGTCGATCCGTTGGACGTGAAGCCGTTCTGATCGAAGGCGTTCTTCACGAAGCCGATGATCGTGAAGCGGTCGTCGGCGTCGTTCCACAGCACCCGGAAGTCCGTGGTGTCGTAGGCCTTCACCTTGTTCGCCGCGCTCTTGAACGGCTGGTAGTAGGTCTCGTCGGTCCAGGTGTAGGTGGCCGACAGGATCAGCGAGCCAGGCGCGAAGTCGAAGGTGTAGTTCGCATTGCCCGCGAACTTGTGCTTCGGCGACTGGTAGATGCGCGAGCCCTTCAGCGTCTGGAACACCAGCCGCGTGCCGTTCGAGATCACCGAGCCGCCCGCGGGGGTGGCGTTGGGGTCAAGCGCGCCCGGGTCGGCGGGATCGTAGAAGCAGCAGCCCCGGGTGATCTCGGTGTGCAGGTAGCCATAGCTGGCCGAGAGGTCGAGCGCCCCGATCGGACGCCACACCGCCTCGAGTTCCAGGCCGTAGGCCTCGGCGTCGACGTTGACGAAGTTATTGGACGCCGCCGTGCCGGCCGGGTTCAGCTGCGACAGGTTCAGCTGCAGGTCCTTGTAGTCGTTGTAGAAGGCGGCGGCGTTCACCTGGAGCCGGCGGCCGATGGTCTTCTTCAGGCCGAGCTCGAAGGCGTCCACCTGCTCCTGGTCGGCCTGCGGCTGCGGGGCCAGCGTGCCCAGCAGGAAGCCGCCCGACTTATAGCCGCGGCTGTACTTGCCGTAGACGAGCGTGTCGGCATCGGGGGTCCAGTCGAGGTTCAGCGTCCCGGTGACGGCGTCCCAGCTGTCCTTCAGCGCGCGGAAGTTCTGCACGCCCGGTGTGGCGGGATCCGCGTCGGTCGACACGTCGAAGGCCGCAGCGCCGAAGGCGATCGCCGGCGACAGGATGATGAGGCGCTGGAACTCGGTGCCCGACTTCTTGTCCTTGGTGTAGCGGAGGCCGGCCGTCAGGGCGAACTGGTCGCTGAACTCGTAGGTGGCCTGGCCGAACACCGCGTAGGCCTTGGAGTTCAGCGTGGCCTGGGCGTCGAAGAAGTTGCGCAGCGGGTTCGCGGCCGCCGGCGTGCCCGCCAGGGTCAGCGGCGTAGCCAGCTGGACCTGGTTGGGGTTGGCGAGCTGGATGCGCTGACGGTACTCCTCCTCGTACTGGTAGAGACCGAGGATCCAGCGCAGGGGCCCGTCGCCCGTCGAGGTGAGGTTCACCTCGTTCGAGTAGTAGCGCTTCTTTTCATTGAAGTCGGTGGTCTGGGTCGGGAAGTAGGGGACCGCCATGCCCGGGATGGCGATGGGACCCGTCCGGCTCGTCCCGTCGTAGTCGCCGCCGGTCTGGAAGTTGTACTGCTGGAAGCCGCCGATGTACTTCAGCTCCGCGAAGCCGAGGTCATAGGTCACCGTCGTGGTGAGCAGGTGGTTGCCGCGCAGCTGGCCGTAGCCGTCGGTGTTGGTGTTCATCACGTAGGGGTCGGTGACGCCGGGATTCGGCGTCGCGTAGCCGAACTGCGGGTTCGGCTGCAGGGCGCCGATCAGGCCGAACGCGCGCGTGGTGTCGTAGGGCGTGACCAGGTTGTTCAGGCGGTCGCCAACGCCCAGGGTGTCGTCCCAGGACGAGCGGTTGTAGCGGGCGAAGATGGACAGCCGCTCGGTGGGCTCGGCCTCCATCATGAACTCGAAGTAGGTGCGCTTGATGGTCGCGCCCTCGTTCGCGGGGCCGATGTTCTTGATGTAGCCGTCGCGCTGGTGGTCCTGGCTGCCGCCGACCTTGAAGCGCAGGTTTTCCGCCACCGGCAGCGAGACGACGGCCTCGATGCGCGTGCGGTCGTAGTTGCCGTAGCTGGCGCGGATCTCGCCGCCGAACTCTTTCGCGGGCCGCTTGGAAACCTGGTTGATCGCGCCGCCGATGGCGTTGCGCCCGTAGAGCGTGCCCTGGGGCCCACGGAGGATTTCGGTGCGCTCGATGAAGAGCGGCGTCTTGAACAGCTCGGACGACGAGGCCGAGTAGAAGCCGTCCGAGTACGACGCCACGCCCGGGTCGTTGCCGATGTAGAAGGTGTTGCGGCCGGCGCCCCGCAGGCTGACGCGGTCCGTGCCGGAATAGTTCATGCCGGGCGTGAAGTTCACGAAGTCCTGGATGCCGGTGATCCCGCGAACGTCACGGCTCTCCGACGTGAAGGCGGACACCGCCACCGGGACGTCCTGCAGCGACTGCTCACGCTTCTCGGCGGTGACGACGAGTTCCTCGACGACCGCGCCGCCATCGTCGGCAGTCTGCGCCAGGGCGGGGAGGGCGATGGCCGATAGGGCCAGGAACGAGGCGCTGGCGGTCAGGGCCGCGCGAGCCGGCGTGGTTTTGCGAGACATGAAGGTCCTCCCGGGGTCCGCGCTGCTCACGCGCCGAGCCCCGTGTTTCTGCTGATTGTCGGAACGGGCGCGGGGAGGCGCACCGGGGCGCGGACCCTCAGGGCGCCGCGGTCAAGCCGTCAAATGGAATGCCGTGGCTGCAGCATGACTTTCGGACGCACTGTGGCCGAAAGACCGCATTTTCGAATTGCGAGTACAATTCCGGACGCAGCTCCGCGATCCTTTGCCGCATAAGGGTTCGGCGAACGCAGAAATCCCAGTCGCCCCATACCACATCCTCAAAATCGGAGAGCCGGTGTCCACCTGGGCATGAAAACGGGGCGGCGGATCGCTCCGCCGCCCCGGTATGGCGTCAAAAGCCGCTGTGGTCAGAAGCGGTACTGAAGCTCGATGCCGTAGAGCCGCGGCGGGGTCAGCTCGTAGTTGCGAGCGCCGTTACGGAACTGGTCGGAGGGCACCAGCGGATTGTTGTTCCTCTGGGAGGCCGCGACCGCCGCCGCGTAGCCCTCGGTGTCGAACGCGTTCTTCACGTAGGCAATGACGGTGTACTTGTCGTCCTCGGGCTGCCAGATGGCGCGCAGGTCCACCTGATCCCAGGACGGCGCGGCGTTGTACTGGCGCTCGAACACGTTGGCGTACGACTTGGAGCGGTAGAGGTAGGTCGCGCCGAACGTCAGCTTCCCGGCGTCCATGTTGAACGTGTAGAGGCCGTTCAGGGCCAGCTTGTGCTCAGGGGCCTGCGGCAGGGCGTTGCCCACCACGCTGACCGCGCCGGTGTTCACGTTGTCGTTCACATCGACGAGCAGGCTGCTCTTCTTGATGTTGGTCGGGTTGTAGCCGTAGTCCAGGCTCAGGCGCAGCGCCTCGGTGGGTTGCCAGATCGTGCTCAGTTCGACCCCGTAGGACTCGGACTTCGCGATGTTCACGAACTGGGTGACGTTGGTCGCCCCGACGCGCACGGCGACCGGAGCCTGCAGGTCGCGGTAGTCGAGGTAGAAGGCCGCGACGTTCACCTGCAGCGCGCGGCCGAAGTTCTTCTTGAGGCCGATTTCGTAGGAGTTGACCGTCTCCTTGTCGGCCTTGGGCACGGCCAAGAAGCCGCCCGCGGAGAAGCCGAACGCCTTGTAGCCTCGGCTGTAGCGGGCATAGGCCATGGTGTCCGGATCCGGATCCCACTGGATGCCCGCCGTGCCGGTGACCGCCGACGAGGTGTCGCTGAGGTCGCGGCTGGCGACGCCGTTGGGGCCGATGACGTACTGGCGGCAGACGCCGGAGACGCAGACCGACGGCGTCTTTACGCCCTCGATCAGTCCCGCCGTGCTCTTGGGCGCAAGCGTGTCGGTGAGATCGAAGGCGCCGTTGCCGAGAGCGCCGAGCGGCGCCAGCGCATTGCCGAGGCCGAAGGCCTGGCCGACCGCCGGCAAGGCGCTCAGGTTGCCCAGCAGGCTGCCGTAGTTGGCCGCGGTCCCCGGACCCAGGGACCCGAGGCCGAGAGCCGCATAGAGGCCCGGGTAGCAGGCGTCCGAGTTGCAGACGATCCGCCGGAACTCGGTGCCGAACTTCTTGTCCTTGGTGTAGCGCAGCCCGCCGGTGATCTTCAGCGTCTCGGTCGCTTGCCAGTCCACCTGGCCGAACACCGCCTTGCTTCGGGTCGTCAGCGAGTAGTTGCCAGTCGACCAGAAATTCTGAGGGTTCGGGGCGGCGCCGAGCACCGGGGTCTGCAGCGAAGAGGGGCCGACCAGGAAGAAGTCGGCCGTGCTGCCAGTCCCGGTGTATTCCTCGTTGTAGTAGAACGCGCCGACGATCCACTGCACCGGCCCGTCATGTGTCGACGAGATGTTGATCTCGTGGCTGAACCAGGTCGGGTACTCGAAGTAGTGATAGCCATTGTTGGCGTTCACGGTGAGCGGCGAGCAGTTCACCGTCGACCGTCCGGCCGCGAACAGGGCGGCGACATTGCCGCAGACCGAACCGGGGGCCAGCGGAATCTGGTACGACAGGACGTTGGTGGCGTCGGTGTCGCCGTAGAGGTCGTACTTGTACTCCTGGATGCCGCCCACATAGCGGATGTCGACGGTCGGCAGGTGGTAGACGAAGTTGGTCGTCAGCGAGTTGACGTCGCGCAGGCGCACCCGCTGCGGGATGTTCGTCTGGAAGTCGCGGGAGTCGTCGAGCGCCGGGTTCGTGTTGATGCCCGTTCCGACGGTGCGCAGGCTGCCCGGCACGATGCCGTTCAGGCCGGTCTCGGGCGTAAAGGCGTGGGCCGAGTTGTAGACGATCGAGAAGTTGGGATCGGTGCGTCCCGTCTCGTAGCGATCCCCGAGATAGCCCGAGCGCGCGCCGGGGCCGCCGCGGTTGTGCCAGACGAGAGTCTTGTACGACACCCAGAGGTCGGCGTTCTCGCCGAGGTCGGCCTCGATCTGGAACTGCGCCTGGTACTCGTCGCGCTTGCTGCCTTCGGACGGGCCGCCGGCGATGTTCGTGAAGTAACCCTTGCGCTGGTCCAGCTTGTAGCCCGAGAAGCGAAACCGCAGCTTGTCGTTGATCGGGCCCGAGACCGCCGCCTGCAGGTTGGTGAAGCTGTAGTTCTCGGCGATGGCCCGGACCTCGGCGTAGAAGTCCTCGGTCGGCCGGCGCGAGATGACATTGACGGTGCCGCCGATGGCGTTGCGGCCGTAGAGCGTGCCCTGCGGACCGCGCAGGATTTCGACACGGTCCACATCCAGCGGCGGGCCGCCGGCCAGAACCGTCGACGTGGTGAACAGCGAGTCGATGTAGATCGACACCGCGCCGTCCACCGAGTGCACGTTGGTCAGGCGTCCGATGCCGCGCATGCTCGCCCGGTCGTTCGACGACTGGTAGACGAAGCCCGGCGTGAAGTTCGTCAGGTCCTGAACCGTGTTGATGCCGACGATGTCGCGCTGTTCGCTCGTGAAGGCCGAGATCGCGACCGGAACGTCCTGCAGACTCTGTTCCCGCTTCTCGGCGGTGACCACCAGTTCCTCGATCAGGGTCGAGCTGGCGCTCTGCGACCACGCGGGGCCTGCGAGCGCGACGAGGGCCGCCGCGGATGCGCCAACGGCCAGCAAGCTCCGAAGAGCGTGAGTTTCCGACATCAATTTCCTCCCAGCGCGTCCAGGCTCTTGTACGGCCCGTGATCGCCCATGCGCCGCCATCGCGGATGCTGAAGAGGTGGCGGCGCGCCCCCCGTCCAACATGACGAAGCTCGCCCGCCGGAGTAGCGCCTGTCAATCGACGCTTTACACAGTAAGGGCGCCGGGCCGCAGAAACTGACGGAGCCCGTGCTGCGCCTGCCCTCGCACAAGGAAGGGGCGGCGGATCGCTCCGCCGCCCCCGACAAGGCATTCCCTGGGAGTTGCGCCGGGTCTTACCAGCGCTTGGTGACCGAGACGCCGTAGGTGCGCGGTTCGGTGTAGAAGACGTTCCGGAACAGGCCGGAGCTGTCGTCCGTCAGATAGAAGTCGGTGATCGCCTTCTCGTTGGTGGCGTTCTTGATGAAGCCGCCGACCTCGACGCCCAGGTCACGGTTCTCCACCGTGAGCGTCAGGTTGACGTTATCCCAGCCTTTGATCCGATCGGCGTCGGAGTTGTAGATCCGGGCGAACGTCTTGGTCTGGCGGTAATAGTCGCCACGCAGCGTCGCGTCCCACTCTCCGAAGGTCCAGGTGTACTGGGCCCCCAGCGAGATGGTCCACTTCGGCGCGTTCGGCAGGTCGTTGCCCGACAGATCGACCGGAACGCCTTCCGAGAGCAGGCCGCCGAACACGTTGGTGCCCGCCGCGAGCGCGCCGGTGCCCAGGATGTTCGTCCCGAAGCCCGCCGCCGTGGTCGGGGTGCAGACGCCGAGCAGGTTGAACGGATTGGCGGCGATGCCGGGCACGAGGCCGCTGGAGATCGCCAGCGCCTGGGCCGCATGCGCCGTCGAGACGACGCAGTTGGAGGCGCTGCCCGACTTGATCAGCGTCAGCAGGGGGTTGCCCTGCGTCCGGTTGAACGTGTCGATCGAGGTCGCGTTCTTGATCTTGGTGTCGAGGTAGCCGAGGGCGACGTTCAGGCGGAGGCCATCGATCGGCTGCCAGATCGATTCGAGTTCGAGGCCCATGTTGCGGGCGTCGATGTTCTCGTTGATCGAGGTCCGGTTGATGATCTTCGAAACCTGATAGCCCTTGTAGTCGTAGTAGAAGCCCGTGAGGTTCAGCTGCATCGTGCCGTCGAGCAGCGTGTTCTTCGTGCCGATCTCGTAGGCGTTGATGAACTCGGGCTCGAACGTCGGCGACTGCGGAACGGTGCCGATGCCGGGGCTGAACGGCGGGTTCAGGCCGCCGCCCTTGTAGCCGCGCGAGTAGAAGGCATAGACCAGGGTGTCGTTGGTGAAGTCGAGGTCCGGCTTCCAGTCGAACCCGAAGCGGCCCGTGGGCTCCTTGAACTTCGCCTTCAGGTTCGCCGGCTGACCGGGCGCAGGCCCGCCGATGCCGACGCCGGGCGTGCCCAGGACGACGCCGTGGTTCTCGACGTCCTTCTTGTCGACCGTGTAGCGCAGGCCGAGCGTCCATTTGAACGTGTCGGTCATCTGCCAGTAGAACTCGCCGAACGCGGCGTAGCTGGTCAGGTCGTACGGGCCGTAGCTGTCATAGTAGTTGTGGCCCGAGCGGTTCGGATCGACGTTCGGGTCGATGCTCACGCAGGGGGCGGCGCCGACGCAGTTGGCGTTGCCGGTCGTGAGCAGGTTGTTCAACTGGTAGAAGCCGGTGCCCGTGTTGAACATCACGTAGTAGTCGCCGGTCGCCTGATAGCGCAGCATGAAGACGCCGACGTTGAAGTTGAACGGCCCGTCGAAGTCGGACTGCAGCCGGACCTCGTGGCTCCAGTTCTCCGTGTAGGCCGACGAGATGTCGCTGGTGGTGAACCGGTTGAAGGGACCGTTCTGCGGGTCGCGGATGACGCCGCCGGGGAACAGGCCGGCATAGATCGAAGCGAAGCCCGGGACCGCCGCGAACGCGTTCACGGGGTTCGGCGTGGTGTTGAACGGCACGCTGGGCGTGTAGCGGTTGTAGTCCTGCCGCGTGTACAGCTTGTAGAACGTGTAGCTGGTGAGCCAGTTCAGGGTCAGGTTGTCGGCGACGTCGAACTGCGCGTTGAACTGATAGATGTCGGTCTTCGACTTGTAGATCGGATCGAAGGTCGACTCGATGTCGCGGATGTTCGGCGTCTGGATCTTGCCGGCGTAGGCGTCACCCGTCTGGAAGCCGCCCAGCGCGCCGAACAGGCCGCCCAGCGTCGCCTGGGAGTTCACGGTGCCGAGGGCGTTGGCCGAATAGAGCGAGGTGGGCGAGCAGCCCTGGCTGAACAGGCCGCGCTGGATCTGCGCGATCACCGGCACCGCCGAGAAGCCCAGGCCGCCGACGCTGGCCGGGCCCACGTCCTTCGTGCAGTACTGCTTGCCGATGCGCGAGCGGTTGTCGTCTTCCTCGAAGTGGTCCCAGACGCCCCAGGCGCGGAAGCGGTCGCTGGGCTTGAACGACAGCGAAGCCCGCACCCCGTAGAGGTCGCGGTCGTCGGCGTCGTTGCCGGTCACCAGGTTCTCGCCGAAGCCGTCGCGCTTCAGGTAGTTGCCCGCCAGGCGCGCCGCGAACATTTCGCCCAGGGGGATGTTGATCATCCCGCGGACCTTGATCGAGTTGTAGTTGCCGTACTCGCCGCGGACATTGCCTTCGAAGACGTCCGTGGGCTTGGCGGTGATCAGGTTGACCACGCCGCCGGTGGCGTTACGGCCGTAGAGGGTGCCCTGCGGGCCCCGCAGGACTTCGACGCGCTCGACGTCGTAGAATTCGGTCTCGAACAGGTTGTTCGCGATCAGCGGGGCGTTGTTCAGGTGAATGCCGGTGCCGGCGTCGCCCGAGCCCGCCACCAGCTTCGAGCCGATGCCGCGGATCTGGAAGTTGTAGCCCGTGAAGTTCCCCTTGGAGAAGTTCACGTTCGGCACCGCGAGCACGAGGTTCGGGCCGCCGTCGATCTTGGACTTCTCGAGGGCGTTCTGGTCGAACGCGGAAACCGCGATCGGCACGTCCTGGAGGGCTTCCTCCTTCTTCTGCGCCGTGACGACGAGTTCCTCGATCACGTTCGAGCCGGCGGTCTGCGACCAGGCCGGACCGGCAAACGCAGTGAGGGCCGCGGCGGAAACGCCAACAGCCAGCAAGCTCCGAAGAGCGCGAGATTCTGACATCCTGTTCTCCCAGGGCGTCCAGGCTCTTGTCAGCGGCCCGTGATCGCCGATACGCCGCCATAGCGGACGCCGACGGGGTGGCGGCGCGCCCCCCAATCGGCGCGGCCAAGCTCGCGATGCGACGGTGTTATGTCAACGGACGCCTTGCCCGGTAAGGGATTGCGTTGCGGAGGTGTGGCGCCGCGGACACCCAAGTTTCCTTAGCGTCGCTTCCCTGCGAAGGCCGAAAGCGCCATATGGCGCCCATGAACGACGGCGCGCTCGTGCTCTTCTCCGGCGGCCAGGACTCCACGGCGTGCCTCGCGTGGGCCCTGAGCCGGTTCGCGCGCGTCGAGACGGTGGGATTCGACTACGGGCAGCGGCACGCGGTCGAGCTGGAGGCGCGCCGGGCGGTGCGCGAGCGTCTGGCGCGCGAGTTCCCCGCATGGGGGCCGCGCCTGGGCGACGACCACATGATCGACATCCGCAGCTTCGGGGCGTTGTCCGACACCGCGATGACGACGGAGCGCGAGATCGCGATCACCGAGAAGGGGTTGCCCTCCACCTTCGTGCCCGGCCGCAACCTGGTGTTCCTGACCTACGCGGCCGCGCTCGCCGACCGCCGCGGACTTGGCCGGCTGGTCGGCGGCATGTGCGAAACCGACTACTCCGGCTATCCCGACTGCCGCCGCGATACGCTCGACGCCCTGGAGCAGGCGTTGAACCTGGGCATGGCGCAGGACTTCGGGATCGAGACGCCGCTGATGCGCCTCACCAAGGCGGAAACCTGGGCGCTGGCGAAGGGGCTTGGCGGGGAGCCGCTCGTGGCCCTGACCGTCGAGGAGAGCCATACCTGCTACCTCGGGGAGCGCGGGGAGCTGCACCCGTGGGGCTTCGGCTGCGGCGCCTGCCCGGCGTGCGAGCTCCGTCGCGCCGGCTTCGAGGCCTGGGTCGCCGACGGACGTCCGGCGCTCGAGTCATGAGCTACGCCGTGAAGGAGATCTTCCTGACGCTCCAGGGCGAGGGCGGTCAGGCGGGCCGGCCGGCGGTGTTCTGCCGGTTTGCGGGATGCAACCTCTGGAGCGGGCTGGAACGCGATCGCGCTTCGGCCGTGTGCGCCTTCTGCGACACCGACTTCGTGGGGATGGACGGGCCGGGCGGGGGACGTTTCGCCGACGCCGCGGCCCTGGCGGCCGCCATCGAGGCGGCCTGGGCGGGCGGACCCGAGTCGCGGCTGACGGTGCTCACCGGCGGCGAGCCCCTGCTGCAGGTCGACGCCGCCCTGATCGACGCGCTGCACGCGCGGGGATTCTCGATCGCGCTGGAGACCAATGGGACCCTGCCGGCGCCGCCGGGCATCGACTGGATCTGCGTGAGCCCGAAGGCCGATGCGCCGCTGGCGCAGACCTCGGGCCAGGAGCTGAAGCTGGTCTTTCCGCAGGCGACGGCCTCGCCCGAACGCTTCGAGCACCTGGATTTCGAGCGGTTCCTGCTGCAGCCGATGGACGGCCCGGAGCGCGAAGCCAACACCCGCGCCGCCATAGACTATTGCCTCGCCCACCCTCGGTGGCGTTTAAGCGTGCAAACCCACAAGTACCTCGGCATCGCCTGAGGCCCGACCCGCCTCGGCGACCATCCGCTATGAACCAGCCCACGTTCGAGATCACCAAGGCCGCGACCTTCGATGCGGCCCACTACCTGGCCGAGGGGCCGAAGCACCGTCCCTACACCAATCTGCACGGCCACTCGTTCCGCGTGGAAGCCACCGTCAGCGGGCCCGCGCAGGAACCGGTGGGCTGGGTGGCCGACCTGGCCGACCTCGAGGCTGCGCTCAAGGGCGTCGCCGGCGAACTCGACCACGGCTTGCTGAACGAGAAGCCGGGCCTGGAACGGCCGACCCTCGAGCACCTCTGCGTCTACTTCGCCCAGCGGCTGAGGCCTCAGTTCCCGGGCCTGTCGCGCATCGTGGTGTCGCGTCCCACGATCGGCGAGAGCTGCGCGCTCGCGCTCTAGCCTGTCTTCTGCTTGGCGTCGTCCGACCGGCGCAGGGGGCCCTTGTAGTCCGGATCGCTGCGCCGCCGCCGGTCGGGACCGAAATAGTCGTCTGTGCGCACGAAGGGCCGGGGCTTCTCGATCGCGTTGTGCAGCCGCTCGACCACCCCGCGCGCGGTGAGCGGCTTGGCCAGGAACTCGTTCACGCCGGCGTCGCGCGCCTCGTTGACCCGCTGCAGGGTCGAGTGCCCGGTGATCATGATCACCGGCGCCATCTGGTTGGGGCTGTCCGGCGAATTGCGCAGCAGCCGCACGAAGTCGATCCCGTCCAGCGGCTGCATGGAAAGATCGGTCATCACGAGATCGATCGGGTGGTCCCGCATCATCTGCAGGCCTTCGGCGCCGTCGTTGGCCTCGCGGATCTGGGTGATGCCCAGCGCGCGCAGAATCTCGGCCAGGAGAATGCGCATGTAGTGGTTGTCGTCCACCAGCAGGATTCTGAGGAGGTCGTAACGCACGCGGCTCCCTGCCGGCTGGGGTACTGGCGCTTCGAGGCCGTCAACCGTGAAGCAGTGCGCTGGAATAGGATAGCCGGATACGACCGGTCAACGATGATATCGGCGGTATCCGAGCCGCTTTCAGATGCAGGATCAGCGACTTACCCCTCCTGGTAGTCGCCATGGGGCGGTTCAACCGCCGGGGGCTGCCAAGGGATGGGCCGCGCCGCCCGTCTGAGCCCGGTGCCGGAGGAACGCGTCCGCCAGCACGCAGGCGACCATGGCCTCGACCACCGGCACCGCGCGCAGGCCGACGCAGGGATCGTGGCGGCCCTTGGTCCGCAGCTCGATCTCCTCGCCGGCTTCGTTCAGCGTCCGGCGCGGCGTGAGGATGGACGAGGTCGGCTTGAACGCGACGCGGGCGGTGATCGCCTGGCCGGTGGAAATGCCGCCCAGCACGCCGCCGGCATGGTTCGAGAGGAACAGCGGGCCGTCGTTGCCCATGCGCATCTCGTCCGCGTTCTCCTCGCCCGTCAGCGCCGCAGCGGCGAACCCGGCCCCGATCTCCACGCCCTTGGCGGCGTTGATCGACATCAGGGCCGCCGCGAGCTCCGCGTCGAGCTTGCCGTAGAGCGGCGCGCCCCAGCCGGCCGGCGCGCCAACCGCCTCGACCGCGACCACGGCCCCGGTCGAGGAACCCGCCTTCCGGATCTTCTCCAGATGCTCCTCCCAGACGGGGACGATGTCGGGATCGGGCGCCCAGAAGGGGTTGTCGCCGGTGACGCCGTAGTCGATGCGCCCGGGGTCGACGGCGTGCGGGCCGATCTGCACCACCGCGCCGCGGATCGTGATCCCCTCCAGGATCTTGCGGGCGACCGCGCCGGCGGCCACGCGCGCCGCCGTCTCGCGGGCCGACTGCCGGCCCCCGCCCCGGTAGTCCCGCACGCCGTACTTCGCGAAGTAGGCGTAGTCGGCGTGGCCCGGGCGGAACGCCTGGGCGATCTCGGAGTAGTCGCGCGAGCGCTGGTCCACGTTCTCGATGATCATGGAGATCGGCGTGCCGGTCGTGACGGGCCCCGGGGTCCGATCGTCGCCGAAGACGCCCGACAGGATGCGCACCGCGTCCGGCTCCTGCCGCTGGGTCACGAACTTGCCCTGGCCGGGCCGCCGGCGGTCCAGCCAGGGCTGGATGTCGGCCTCAGTCAGCGGGATGCCGGGCGGGCAGCCGTCGACCACGCAGCCCAGGGCCGGTCCGTGGCTCTCGCCCCAGGTGGTCACGCGGAACAGGTGGCCGAAGGTGTTGTGGCTCATGGCGCAGGCTAGATAGCCGACCCGCGCGGCCTCACCAAACCCCGGCTCAGACGCGCAGGTCGATGAAGGCGCCCACGGCCCGCACCTCGGCGCGCGCCTGGTTGCCGAGGGCGAGGTCGCGGCGGGCCGCCTCGACCCGCATCTGCGTCTCGGCCTGGATGCGGTCCTGCGAGCCCATGCGGAAGAGGGCGAGCTCGTCCATCCGCGGCGGCGGAGCCGCGTGGCGGGGCATTGCGCCAATCTGGGACAGGCCGAGCGTCATGCTCCCACCCGTCGCAAGCCGGGCGCCGGACGCGAAAACGGCGGCGGACCGGTGTCCGCCGCCGCTCGTTCGTCAGCGCGCAGGCGCCGTCAGGCCGGCTGCTTCTGCTGCTGGTTCTGGTTGCCGGGCAGCGGGCCCCGGTTCAGGTCGAAGAACTTGGGCGCCATCTGCGGCACGGCCTCGTCCAGGATCGACTGCACCGTCCAGCCCTCTTCCTTGGTGCAGGTCTCGATCGGCCGCGGCTGGCTGTAGAGGATGATGTTCTCGCCCGAGGAGCCGAAGATCTGGCCGCTGACGTGCGCGGCCGCCGGGGCGACCATGGCCACCGAGAAGCGGGCCGGCTGGTCGGGGCGGATCTTCTCGGCCATCACGGCCCGGCGCGCCGCCGCGGCCTCGTCCTTCACGGGCACCGACTGGGTCATGCGCGTCCAGGCGACGGGCGCCAGGCAGTTGGAGCGCACGTTGTTGCGCGCGCCTTCCATGGCGATGATCCGCGACAGGCCCGCGATGCCCATCTTCGCCGCCCCGTAGTTCGCCTGGCCGATGTTGCCGAACAGGCCGGACGTGGACGTGAAGAACATGTAGGCGCCGTCGTTCTGATCGCGGAAGTGCTCGATCGTGGCGCGGGCCACGTTGAACGACCCGCGCATGTGCACGGCGATGACGGCGTCCCACTCGGCCTCGGTCATCTTGTGGAACATGACGTCGCGCAGGATGCCGGCGGGATTGATCACCGCGTGCAGGCCGCCGAATTCCTTCTTCGCCAGCTCGAGCATGCCGTAGCAGGCGTCGAGGTCGGTGACGCTGTCGGAGTTCGAGACCGCCTGGCCGCCGGCGGCGCGGATCTCGGCGGCGACCGCCTCGGCGGGGCCCGCGGAGCCCTCGTCCTCGCCCTTCAGGCCACCGCCCAGGTCGTTGACCACGACCATGGCGCCTTCCTGCGCCGCGATCAGCGCGCAATCGCGCCCGATGCCGTTCCCGCCGCCCGTGACCAGGACGACGCGTCCGTCCAATGCGCCCATGACCGAAAATCCTCCCGAATGAATGGGAGACCTCTATTCGAGGCGGTCGGCCCGGCGCAAGTCGGGGAAGAGGCGAGCCCACAGGGCGGTGACGGCCATGGCCCCCACGCCTCCGAACACCGCCGCGCCGACCGGTCCCAGGAAACGCGCCACGACGCCGCTCTCGAACTCGCCGAGCTCGTTCGAGGCGCCGATGAACACCGACGACACCGAGGCGACGCGGCCACGCATGTGGTCCGGCGTCACGAGCTGGACCAGGGTCTGGCGCACGAAGACCGACAGCATGTCGGCCCCCCCGAGGACTGCGAGCGCCACGACGGAGAGCCAGAGGGACTTCGAGAGGCCGAACACGACCGTCGCCGCCCCGAACACGGCGACGCCCAGGAACATGATCGGGCCCGCGTGCCGCCGGATGGGGTTGGCCGCCAGGTAGAGCGCGACGATGGTGGCGCCTATGGCGGGCCCGGCGCGCAGGATGCCGAACCCTTCCGGCCCCACGTGCAGCACGTCGCGCGCGAAGACCGGCAGCAGCGCCGTCGCGCCGCCCAGCAGCACGGCGAACAGGTCGAGCGAGATCGCGCCGAAGACGATCTTCTGCCGCCACACATAGGCCAGCCCCTCCTTCATCAGCTGCCACCGCGAGCCGGGGTTGGCGTCCGGCTTGGCGTTGCCGCGGATGGACAGCACGAACATCGCCGACAGGCCGTAGAGCGCGAAGGTGGTGAAGTAGGCGGTCTCCGCCGAGCGCGCGACGAGCAGGCCCGCGGCCGCAGGGCCCGCGATCGAGGCCGTCTGCCAGGCCAGCGAGTTCCAGGCGATCGCCCGCGGCAGAAGCTTGCGCGGCACCAGCATCGGGCCCAGCGCGGTGTTCGCCGGCGCGAAGAACGCCCGGGCGGCCCCGAACAGGGCGGCGATCACCAGCAGCAGGGCGGGCGAGGCGAGGCCGTTGACGGTGGCCAGCGCAAGCGCCAGCACGCTCGCGATCTCGCCCGTCAGGCAGATCAGCAGCACCTTCTTGCGGTCATAGCGGTCGGCGGCCTCGCCGGCCGGCAGCGTCAGGACGAAGACCGGGATGAAGGCCGCCAGCCCGATCATCCCCACCAGGAAGGCGCTCTCCTCGACCGAGCGGGTCTCGCGGGCGATGGCGTACATCTGCCAGCCCATGGCCACGCTCTGGATCTGGGCGGCGAAGCTGCCGGTCCAGCGCGAGCCCCAGAATACGAGATAGTCGCGCTCCTTGAGCAGGGCGCGGGCGGAGGGGACAGGCTCGTCGGCGGGGGTGTCGGACATCGCGGGCGTGACGGACCCTGCCGTGCGCCGCCCGCCCCCGCAATCCAATTGACGGGCGGGGCGCAAGGCCCTATCTGCGCGCTCCCAACTGGGCCCCCTCGGGGCCTGCGGCCCGGAGGGCCCTCGAATGCGACGACGTCCGCTGGCCTGAGGCCACCCGAACCTGCCGGGCGGGAACCCGCCCCACCGTCGCCGCTTTCTTCGAGCCTGCCATGTCTCTCCAGCCCTGCCGGCCGCCGCCGGCGCTCATCTTCGTCAACGAAGCCCCCGCCCACGGCGCCGAGATCGAGGCGCTGCTCGACCGCGCCTTCGGGCCCGGCCGTTTCGCGAAGGCCTCGGAACGCGTCCGCGAGTTCGCCGAGTTCGCGCCCGAACTCTCCTTCTGCGCCCTGGAAGGCGGCAAGGTCGCGGGCGTGGTGCGGATGTGGCGCGTCGCCGTCGGCGACCAGCCGATCGTCTTCCTGGGCCCCCTGGCGGTGGAGGAGACCGAGCGCCGCTCCGGCCTGGGCGCGATGCTCGTCGAACGCGCGTGCGAGGCCAGCCGGGCCGCCGGAGAGGCGGCTGTCGTCCTGGTGGGGGACCTGCCGTACTTCCAGCGGGTCGGGTTCGAGGTCGCGCCCGGCGTCGATCTGCCGGGGCCGGTCGACCCGAAGCGGGTGCTCAGCCGCAGGTTCTCGGACGTCGCGCTGGCGGGCATGGTCCGTCCCCGCGCCAGATCCTTGCGCGCTTGAGACGACTCCCGCCGCCCCCTACCTTCGGCGGGTGACGAACGATCCGAAGCCCGCGCTCGACGCGATCGCCCAGGCCGCCAGGCAGGCTCCTGGCCGCGGCCTGCCGCCCGTGCACCTGTGGAATCCGGCGCATTCGGGCGAGATCGACATCGTCATCAAGAGCGACGGACGCTGGGTCCACGAAGGCGCCGTGATCTCGCGCGAAGCGCTGGTTCGGCTCTTCTCGACCGTCCTGCGGAAGGATCCCGACGGCTACTGGCTGGTCACGCCGGTCGAGAAGATGCGCGTGACCGTCGAAGACGCTCCGTTCGTCGCGGTCCGCGTCGACCGCGAGGGCGACGCGCTTACGTTCACCACCAACGTGGGCGACGTGGTCGAGGCGGGCCCCGAGAATCCCCTGCGGGTCGAGACGGCCGCGGACGGCGAGCCCCGGCCGTACGTCCACGTGCGCCGCGGGCTGGAGGCGCTGGTGACCCGCCCCGTGTTCTACGAACTCGTCGAGATGGCGCAGGAACGGGAGACGCCCGAGGGGCCGGTGCTCGAGGTCGCGTCGAACGGGGCCAGCTTCCCGCTGGGGCGCGCATGAACGCCCACGCGCCGGTCCACGAGCTCAGCGACTGGCTCGCCCAGCACCTCGACCCGCTGCACGACCATGCGGTGGAGGGCGGCCCGCTCCGGTCGGACTTCGACCTCAGCCCCGGCGGCTGGTCGGACATGCCGCACGAGGAGCTGAAGCCGGCCGCGGTGCTGATCGGACTGGTGCAGCGGGAGGCCGGCGTGAACGTCCTGCTCACCCGTCGGGCCGACACCCTGCGCCGCCACACGGGACAGGTCGCACTGCCGGGCGGCCGGCGCGATCCCGGCGAGACTCACGTCCAGACGGCGCTGCGCGAGGCCCACGAGGAAGTCGGCCTGGAACCGCGGTTCGTGAGCCCCCTGGGCCTCTCCACGCCCTACCAGACCGGCACGGGCTACCTCATCACGCCGGTGGTGGGACTGATCCGGCCGGGCTTCAGCCTCGCCGCCAACCCGGCCGAGGTGGCGCACATCTTCGAGACGCCGTTCGCCTATCTCATGGACATGGCCAACTACGAGGAGCACGAGCGCGAACTGCCCACGGGCGAGAAGCGCCGCTTCTACGCCACCACGCACGCGGAGCAGTACATCTGGGGGGCCACGGCCGGGATCCTGCGGGCGCTCTACGAGCGGCTGTACGGCGCGGCGATGGCGCAGTAGCGGACCAGGCCATGACGGAGAGCCTCGGCCAGCGCCCGTGGATGACCCTGCCGGCGACCGCGGCGGTGCTGGATGCGCTCGAGGCCGAGGGCGGCCCGGACTGCGCGCGGTTCGTCGGCGGCTGCGTCCGCAACACCATCGTCGGCCGGCCCGTCGACGACATCGACATCGCCACCACCCTGACGCCCGATCGCGTGATCCTGGCGCTCAAGGCGGCCCGCATCCGCGCCGTGCCCACCGGCATCGACCACGGCACCGTCACCGCGATCAGCGCCCACGTTCCGCACGAGATCACCACCCTGCGGCGCGACGTCTCCACAGACGGCCGCCGGGCCACCGTCGCCTTCACCACCGACTGGGCCGAGGACGCGCAGCGGCGCGACTTCACCCTCAACGCGCTCTACGCGCGCCGCGACGGGACGATCTTCGATCCCACGGGCCACGGCGTGGACGACGCCCGCGCCGGGCGCATCGTCTTCGTCGGCGATCCCGAACAGCGCCTGCGCGAGGATCACCTGCGCAACCTGCGCTTCTTCCGCTTCCATGCGTGGTTCGGGAAGGGCGATCCCGATCCGTCCGCGGTGGCCGCGTGCGCCAGGCTGCGGGACGGCATCGAAGGCCTGGCGGCGGAGCGCATCTCGAAGGAGCTGCTCAAGCTGCTGGCGGCCGACGATCCGCGCGACGCGGTGCGGCTCATGCACGAGACCGGCGTGCTGGAGGTGATCCTCAAGACGCCGGCGAACCTCGCCCGCTTCGACGGCTTCGTCGCGGTGGAGACCGATCAGCTGTTCGAGTGCGAGCCGATCCTGCGGCTGGCCGCCCTGCTGCCGGACGACCAGGTGGCCGCCGGGCGCCTGGCGGCCCGCCTGCGGCTTTCCAACGGCGACCGGGACCGCCTGGTGGCGGCCCTCGCCCCGACGCCGGCCCTGAAGAGCTGGATGAGCCCGCGCGAGATCCGCCGCGAGGTCTACAGGACCGGCGGCAAGACGCTGCGCGACCGGGCCAAGCTGGCCTGGGCGGCCGCGCCGGGGACGGCGGCGACCATGCAGTGGCGAGGCCTGATCGCCCTGGCCGAGGGCTGGACGCCGCCGCCGTTCCCGCTCACCGGCGCCGACGTCATGAAGGCCGGCGTGCCCAAGGGGCCGCTGGTCGGCCAGGTGCTGAAGGAGGTCGAGGACTGGTGGATCGACCACGACTTCCTCGACGACAAGTTCTCGGCGATCGAGAAGCTGAAGGCGGTCGCCCAGGGCATGGCCTACTGATGCGCATCGGCATCCTCAAGACCGGTCGCCCGCCGAAGCCGGCCATCCCGCGGTTCGGGACCTACCCGGAAATGTTCATGAACCTGCTGGGCCGCGACGCCTACGACTGGCGGGTCTACGCCGCCGACGAGGGCGAGTACCCGGATCGGCCCGACGCCTGCGACGCCTACATCGTCACCGGCTCGGCCGCGGGCGTGTACGAGGACGATCCCTGGATCGCCCAGCTGTTCGACTTCCTCCGCGCCGCGAAGGGGCGGGCGAAGCTGGTCGGCGTCTGCTTCGGCCACCAGGCCATGGCGCAGGCGTTCGGCGGCCAGGTGGTCAAGTCGCCCAAGGGCTGGGGCATCGGCGAGCATGCCTACGACATCGTCTCGCACGAGCCCTGGATGGACGGCGCCGCCGCGATCCGCCTCCCGGCCTCGCACCAGGACCAGGTGGTGGAGGTCCCGCCCGGCGCGGAGGTGGTCGCCGCGAGCGCCTTCACGCCCATCGCCGCCCTGGCGTGGCGGGACCAGCCGGCGATCTCCATGCAGCCGCACCCCGAGTTCGACCCGGCCTACGCCGCCGCGCTCATCGAGGCGCGCCGGGGAAAGGTCTACGCCGACGACGAGGCCGATCGCGCGCTCGAGAGCCTCGGCGGCCCCGACGACCGCGCGCGGGTGGGCGGCTGGATCCGGGCGTTCCTGGAGGTGTAGGCGACCCCGTAACCGTGCCAGGGCGGGGCGGCCGGAGCAAACCAAATTACGTTGTGTTGCCGCTGCGGCGGAGGGGCGCAATTCCCTGTTTGAAAACAGGGGGATCGCATGCCTGCCGAGCTGTCGAACGAGCGCGCCGAGCCCAACATCATGGTCACGACGCCGCAGACCCAGGCTGCGACCTTCCGCAACCAGCACCAGGTCTGGCCGCACCGCGCGATGCGGCGCGGGCCGGTGGTCCGGCCCTTGCCGCCGCATGCCTGCTCGCTGGAGGGCCGGAGCTTCCGCGTCGGCGCCGCCGACGTGAGCGTGGACGATTTCATGGCGCGGCGGCGAACGGCAGGGTTCCTCGTCCTCAAGGACGGCGAGGTCGCATTGGAGCGATACGGGCTGGGCAGCGGGCCGCAGAGCCGCTGGACCAGCTTCTCGACGGCAAAGTCGGTCGTCGGGACGCTCGCGGGCGCGGCGCTCTACGACGGCGCGATCGCCAGCCTGGACGACCCCTGCGCCCAGTACCTACCGGGGCTGCGCGGTTCGGCCTACGCCGACGTCACCATCTGCAACCTCCTCCGGATGTGCTCGGGCGTGGCGTGGGACGAGGGCGGAAACTCCGACGGCCGCGACGTGCGGCGGCTGGGCCGCGCCATGGGTGAACGTCGGCCGGGCGCCATCCTGGAGCTCGTGGCCGACCTGCCGCGGGCGCATCCGCAGGGGACGGTGTTCAACTATTCGACCGGGGAGAGCTGCCTGCTGGCGGCGGTGATCGCGGCCGCAGTGGGCCGGCCGCTGGCGGACTACGGCGCCGCGCGCATCTGGGGACCGGCCGGAATGGAGGCCGACGCCCTGTGGCAGCTGGAGTCCGACGACGGGCTGGAGCTGGGCGGCTTCGGGATCAGCCTGCGCCTGCGCGACGCCGGTCGCTTCGGGCTGTTGGCCATGGAGAACGGCGCCGCGTTCGCCGGGCAGCGGGTCCTGCCGCCAGGGTGGCGCGACCTGGCTGGCCAGCCCGACAGCGCGGCCACGGCCTTCGGGCGGCTCATGCCCGGCTCGCCCGCGGGCTACGGCTACCATTGGTGGGCGCTTCCCGGGGCGCCGTTCGCCGAGGGGATGCACGCCGGCGCGTTCCTGGCGCTGGGGGCGTTCGGGCAACGAATCTACGTCAATCCTGGCGAGCGCCTGGTCGTGGCCATCCAGAGCGCGTGGCGTCAGCCCAGCGACCCGGAGGCTGAAGCGGAGACGGTCCTACTGATCCGAGCGATCCTGCGCGCGCTTCAGGCGTGACCCTAGCCAATCACCATCCACACGACGCTGCGGGGCGGAACGTCGTCGAGCCGGCGGAAGCCGTAGGCTTCGTAGAAGCGCTGGGCGCGCAGGTTGGGCGCCTGGCAGCCCAGGTGCGCCCGCCCGCCGACGGTGGCGAGGAAGGCGTCCATCAGCCGCCGGCCCACGCCCTGGCCCTGCAGGCGCGGCAGGAGGTCGATGTGCAGGTGCGCGGGCGCGAGGTCGACGACCGCCTGCGGGTTCGCCGGCGGATGATGGATGAGGAAGGCGTCCCACTGATCGCGGGTGCGTTCGCGCGGCGGGACGTGGGCGGTGTCGGGGTAGCGGGCCCGGCGCGCCGGCCACCACTCGGCCTCGAGCCGCGCCTCGAAGGCGCGGGTGTCGGCGGTCCCGAGGATGTAGCCCGCCACGCCCGCCGCATCCTCGGCGACGAAGGCATGCCGGGGCTCCAGCACGCCGTAGGGCGCGGCGAAGATCTCCCCGATGATCCGCGGGTCCTCGTAGAGATGCGTGCCGTCGGCGCCGTTGTCCCCGGTCTTCAGGCAGATCTCGTAGAGCGCCGGCAGGTCGTCGGGGCGATAGGGCCGGATCTGCGTCATGATGCCGCCCGCATCAGGTCGCGCAGCGGGGCGAAGCTGATCAGCCGCGCGCCGGCCTGCGCGATGGCGTCGCGATAGCCGGACGACAGCATCTCGGCGTAGTCGCCCGCGCGCTGGTCCGCCTCGCGCAGGTCGTAGCCGCGCAGCTCGGGTCCGTCCTCGGCCGGATGGAAGAACACCTCGGTGACGCCCGGCCGCAGCGCGGCCATCCGCTGGGCGAAGGTCCCCCGTTCGCGGCCCCACAGATCGACGAGCGAATCCGGAAAGACCACGCCCGCCTCGGCCGCGCGGTCGCGGGTGTCGAGTCCGTAGAGCGCCGCGCCCCGCGCGCCGATCATCCGCACCGGCAGCCGGTAGGCCAGCGCAAGCTCCAGGTAGAGCGCCGCGTAGCGGGGCTCGAGCTGCATCGTCCCCATGTGCGCGTCGAGGTGCGTCACGTCGACGCCCCAGGCGAGGGCCTGCTCGATCTGGGCGCGGCATTCGGCGCGCACGTCGTCCAGTCGGGCGTTGGCCCACACCTCCTGGATCGTCGCGGGCAGGAAGCCCTGCGCGTCGTGGAGCGAGGCCGCCCCGGTCAGGGCGCGCCAGCGGTAGGCCGGATACTCGCAGGTCAGGGTCAGGTGCACGCCGATCCCGCCGTCCCGGGCGCGCGCCACGCCGTCCAGCGCCCAGGGGCAGGGGACCATCAGGGTGGCGCTGGTCGCCAGGCCGCGGCCGACCACGTCGCCGATCGCGCGATTGGCGGACGCCGAACTGCCCAGGTCGTCGCAGTTGACGATCAGCAGCTTCTCGTCCGGCCGGCCGCCCAGACGCTCGGCGAGGCTGGCCAAGGTCAGGGCCAGGCCACGCGCGGCGGCATGGACGACAGGATCGTCTCGATGTTTCCGCCGGCCTTCAGGCCGAACATGGTCCCGCGGTCGTAGAGCAGGTTGAACTCCACATAGCGGCCGCGGCGGACCATCTGCTGCAGGCGCTCATCCTCGCCCCAGGGCTTCGACATCTGGCCGCGGACGATCTTCGGATAGACGTCCAGGAACGCCTCGCCGACCGCGCGGGTGAAGGCGAAGTCCTTCTCGAAGTCGCCGCTGTTGTGCCGGTCGTAGAAGATGCCGCCGATCCCGCGCATCTCGCCCCGGTGCGGCAGGTAGAAGTACTCGTCGCACCAGGCCTTGTACTTCGGGTACCACTCGGGGTCGTAGGGATCGCACGCCGACTGCATGGCCGCGTGGAACAGCCTGGTGTCGTCGGCGTCCTGGCTGCGCTGGACGTCCAGCATGGGCGTCAGGTCGGCGCCGCCGCCGAACCAGCTCTCCGCGGTCGAGAGGAACCTAGTGTTCATGTGCACCGTGGGGACCCACGGGTTCAGCGGGTGGATGATCAGGCTGATGCTGGCCGAGACGTAGGACGGGTCCTTGTCGGCGCCCGGCATCTGGGCGGCCATCTCGGGCGAGAACCGGGCCGTCGCCGCCGAGGTGTGGATCCCCGCCTTCTCGATCAGGCGGCCGCGCAGAAAGCCGCCCGTGCCGCCGCCCACGCCCGTCTCGCGGGTCCAGGGCTTGTACTCGGCGCGGCCGGCGGGGCCGGGATAGAGTTCGGGCGGCGCCTCGTCCTCCAGGGTTTCCAGGGCGGCGAAGATCCGGCGCTGCAGCGACTCGAACCACGCCTGCGCGCGGCCGCGGCGTTCGAGGATCTCCGGGGGCAGGGTCGTGTCGGTCATGGGGCCTGTTCTGCGGCGGATGCGGCCGGGAAGGCCCTGATCTGCCTCAAGCCCTCGCCGAGCGCCAGCGCGGCGGCGGTCACCACGTTCAGCGAGCGGGCGCCCGGCGCGATCGGGATGCGCAGGCGCGCATCGGCCGCGACGTGCACATCCTCGGGGACGCCCGCGCTTTCGCGGCCGAAGAGCAGGATGTCCGACGCGGCGAAGGCGAAGTCGTGGAAGGGCTCGGCCGCGCGCGTGGTGAACAGCACCAGCCGCCCCTGGCCCGCGGACGCGGCGCGGAAATCGGTCCAGCCGGCGTGCCGTTTCACCTGGGCGAGGGCGGCATAGTCCATCGCCGCGCGGCGTATCGCGGCGTCGCTGAGCGGGAAGCCGCAGGGCTCGATCACGTCGAGCGGAACGCCCAGGCAGGCCGTCAGGCGGAGGGCCGCGCCCAGGTTTTGCGGAATGTCCGGTTGAAAAAGCGCCAAACGCATTCTAAGGCCTCTCGCCATCGGGAGTGGCCGGGGCGACAGGGCACGAATCATTGGGGCGCGGACGCGAGTTTCGCATGGTCCCTCTGTAGCGTGCCCAGCCTCCGACCGTCCCCCGAAACGGCTCGCCACCAGACGTCTGGCGCGGGCCGACAGCTTTCGGGCCACGGGCTCACCGCCCAGGGCCCCAACCGAAGGGTAGCTTCAAGGTGGCTGACACCGTCGTGGGCGCCGACCCGCACGCCGATCCAAGCCGGCGCGACTTCATCCATATCGCTGCGGCCGCGGCCGCCGGCGGCGCCGCCGTGGCGGTGGTCTGGCCGTTGATCGACCAGATGAACCCGGCCGGCGACACCCTGGCCCTGGCCTCCATCGAGTTCGACCTCACCAAGGTCGCCGAGGGCCAGCAGGTGGTCATCAAGTGGCGCGGCAAGCCGCTGTTCGTGCGCAACCGCACCGCCGCGGAGATCCAGAAGGCCGTGGCGACGCCGATGTCGGAGCTGCGCGACCCGCAGTCGGACGACGCCCGCCACAAGCCCGGAAAGCCCCAGTGGCTGGTCCTGGTCGGCACCTGCACGCACCTGGGCTGCGTGCCCACCTTCGGCGGCGGCGAGTACGGCGGCTGGTTCTGCCCGTGCCACGGCTCGCACTACGACACCTCAGGCCGCATCCGTAAGGGTCCGGCGCCCAAGAACCTCGTCGTGCCGGACTGGGATTTCCTCTCCGACACCAAGATCAAGGTGGGCTAAGACCGATGAGCGGACCTTCCACCTACGAGCCGAAGACCGGCATCGAGCGCTGGCTCGACACCCGCCTTCCGATCGTGCGCTTCGCGTACGACACCGCGCTCAACTTCCCGACCCCGAAGAACCTCAACTACTGGTGGACCTTCGGCGGCATCCTGGCGCTGATGCTCGGCATCCAGCTCGCCACCGGCATCGTGCTCGCGATGCACTACGTGCCGCACGTGGATCATGCCTTCGCCTCGGTCGAGCGCATCATGCGCGACGTCAACTACGGTTGGCTGATCCGCTACATGCACGCCAACGGCGCCTCGATGTTCTTCCTGGCGGTCTATATCCACATGATGCGGGGCCTCTACTACGGCTCGTACAAGGCGCCGCGCGAGGTGCTGTGGATCATCGGCTGCCTGATCTACCTGGCCATGATGGCCACGGGCTTCATCGGCTACGTGCTGCCCTGGGGCCAGATGAGCTTCCACGGGGCGGTGGTGATCACCAACCTGTTCGGCGCGCTCCCGATCATCGGCGAGCCGATCACGACCTGGCTCTGGGGCGGCTTCGCCGTGGACAACCCCACGCTCAACCGCTTCTTCTCGCTGCACTACCTGCTGCCGTTCGTGATCGCGGGCCTCGTGGTCCTGCACGTCTGGGCGCTGCACGTGCCGGGCAACAACAACCCCACCGGCGTCAACGTGAAGTCGGCGGCCGATACGGTGCCCTTCCACCCGTACTACACGGTGAAGGACGGCTTCGCGATCGCGGTGTTCCTGCTGCTCTACGGCGCCTTCGTGTTCTACAACCCGAACGCCCTGGGCCATGCGGACAACTACATCCCGGCCAACCCCCTGGTGACGCCCGCGCACATCGTGCCCGAATGGTACTTCCTGCCGTTCTACGCGATCCTCCGCGCGGTGCCGGACAAGCTGGGCGGCGTGCTCCTGATGTTCGGCGCCATCGCGACGCTGTTCGTGCTGCCCTGGCTCGACACGTCCAAGGTGCGCTCCATGCGCTACCGGCCGACGGCGCGGCTCTACTTCTTCATCTTCGTATTCGCCTGCCTGGTGCTGGGCCTCTGCGGCGCGCGCCTGCCGGACGATCCGGTGATCGGGGCCGCCAGCGGCCTGATCCTGCTCGACGCGGACATCAACAGCTTCGTCTGGCTGAGCCGCGTGGCGACGCTCTACTTCTTCGCCTACTTCTGGCTGATCCTCCCCGTCCTGGGCCTGACGGAAACCCCGTTGCCGCAGCCGGAAGGCATCTCCGAACCTGTCCTGTCGCATCCCGCCACGACGCCTGCGGGCGCCACGGCGTCGCCTGAAAAGAGGGGCTGAGCCTCATGCTGCGCAAAGCTATCGCGCTGGCCGTCCTGGGGCTCGCCTGCGTCGCCGGTCCGGCGGCCGCGGCCGGCGGCCACATCGAGCTCCGCCACGAGAGCTGGTCGTTCGCCGGACCGTTCGGCAAGTTCGACACGGCCCAACTCCAGCGCGGCTACAAGGTCTACCGGGAGGTCTGCGCGGCCTGCCACGGCATGAAGCTGCTGTCCTTCCGCAACCTGGGTGAGCGGGGCGGTCCGTTCTACGACGCCAAGTACAAGAACCCGAACGACAACCCCTATGTGAAGGCGCTGGCCGCCGACATCCAGGTGGGGGACATAGACTCGGAAACCGGCGACGCCATCCAGCGGGCGGCGACGCCCGCCGATCGCTTCCCGTCTCCCTTCCCGAACGACGCGGCCGCGGCGGCGTCCAACGGCGGGGCGATCCCGCCCGACCTGTCGGTCATCGCCAAGGCCCGCGCGGGCGGCCCGGACTACATCTACTCGCTGCTGACGGGCTACGTTCAGCCGCCGGCCGGCCTGACGGTCACCCCGGGGATGAACTACAACAAGTACTTCGCCGGCGACCTGGCGCCGTACTGGACGGGCGATCCGAAGCACGTCCCGACCGGCGGCTTCATCGCGATGCCCCCGCAGCTGGCGCCCGACAAGGTGACGTTCGACGACGGCACCAAGTCGACGATCGATCAGCAGGCCAAGGACGTCGCGGCCTTCCTGATGTGGGCCGCCGAGCCCAAGATGGTCGAGCGCAAGCAGTTCGGCCTGGGCGCCATGGTCTACCTGCTGATCTTCACGGTGATCCTGTACTTCAGCTATCGCCGCGTCTGGCGCAACGTCGCCCACTAGGCGCCGATCAGCGACTGGAACCGAGGGCCCTGGAGCGATCCGGGGCCCTTTTCCTATCGGGCCGGAGCCACCACCAGCCGCCCGGCCGGGAAGTCGAAGCGCAGGCGGAAGTTGGCGAGCACCTGGGCGCCCAGCATCCCCGCCGCCTCGCCGTCCGGCTTCATCAGCCCGGCGGCGACGTCGCGGCCGACCGAACCGCCGAACCGGACGACCGACAGCCGCGCGAGCCACACGCCGTCGGGATAGAGCTCGTCCGGCCGCGACGCGCCCGGCGCGTCGGCGAGGTCGTCCGCGAGCCGCAGGGGCGCGTTCATCCCCGTGGCGATCACGAAGCGGCCGACCAGCTCGCGGGCGCCGTCGGAAACGGACGCCTCGGCCGTGGGCCTTCCGGCGTCCCATCCCAGCGCGAGCGTCTGGCCCAGAAACGGCGGCGCGGTCCCCGGCGTCGAGAGGCGCACGCGGCAGGGCGCATACGAGACGTCCACCACGAACCCCTGCAGCACGTCGGCTCCGATGACGCCCGAGGCGGGGGTCGGCTGGTTCCAGGTCCGCACGTCCAGCGGCGCCACGCGCAGGGGGCGGCCCTGCAGCGTCAGGCCCGCCACCTTGACGTCTCCCGACGCGGTCGATCCGGTGAAGCCCGCCGCCTGGGCCTGGGTCTCGTCCAGGACGCTGGCCGCCGAGCCGGTGTCGAGGATGTAGTCCCCGGCGATGCCCGCGATCACCGCCGGCACGGTGATCGCGCCTGCGTCATAGCGGCACGCGACCTCGGCCGCGGACGCCGGGGCCGCGGCGATCAGGACGAGGCTGGCGAGACTCACGCGCATCACCCGGCGACCATAGCGCGACACGCGCGGCATTCCGCCTTACGGCCGCCGCCTGGAGCCCCCTACATTGGGACATGGCCCACACGCCCGCCTGGCGGAACTTCAAGCGCACCGAGGACCTCACGGTCGTGACGGCCTCGCTCATCTATGCGGGCGCCGTCGTGCACGCGTTCAACAACCTCCCGGGCGAGGCGGCGCTGATCGCGCAGCGGACGCTGGTCTGGCCCGGCGTCTTCCTGTCCCTGTCGCTCGGCCTGCCGCTCGTGGTCGGCCCCTTGCGCCGGACGCTGACCCGCTACGTCTGGATGAGCTTCCGGGCGGGCTTCGGCCAGACGGTCCGGTCCATCCTCTCGGGCGTGGTGCTGCTGACCGCGGCGGCGGCCTTCATGTACTGGCAGATCTCCAACGCCGCGAACGGCGGGCGATACCCCGCCGGCGTCTTCTCGGGCTATGCGGCCGGCATCGGCATCCTGGCCGCCCAGGCGCTGCTGGTGCGCGTGCTGGAAAGGCATCCGGACGTGCGCCGCGAGATCGAGATCTGACCCGCTGGCCGGTCTCGGGGCTCAGGCCTCGCTGCGGACGCCCGAATGGCGGGAGAACAGGGCCAGGGTGCGCAACCGGGCCAGCCGCGCCGAGTCCTCATGGTAGTCGCGCCGCCGGTCCGACACGAAGCCGTGCCCGGCCTCATAGAGGTAGATCGGAAGCTCGGGATGCTTCTCTCGGATTTCCTCCACCTTCTCCATCGGGATCGAGGCGTCGGTCTTGCCGAAGTGCAGGATGGTGGGACAGCGCGGCGTCTCGTCCACCAGCTCGCTGATCCGGCGGCCGTAGAAGCAGGCCGCGGCGTCGACACCTTCGCAGCGGCAGGCGGCCAGCCAGGTGGCCGCGCCGCCCCAGCAGTAGCCGGTGACGAACCTGGGCCCGCCGAGCGCGTCCAGCGCCGCCTGGGCGTCGCCCGCGACCTGGTCCCAGGGCGTCGCCTGGCTCATCTGCACGCCCCGCTGGATCGAGGCCTCGGAATAGTCGCAGGCGAAGCCGCGCTCCAGCCGGTCGTAGAACGCCGGCGCGATCACCTCGTAGCCGTCCTCCGCATAGCCGTCGCAGAGCTCGCGTATGTGCTCCGTGACGCCGAAGATCTCCTGGATCAGCAGGAGCCCGCCGCGGCGGGCGTCGCCCGGGGGCGCGCGGTAGGCGTCGAATTCGAAGCCGTCGAAGCGGCTCTTGAGCCGGATCGTCTCGCCCATGGTCAGGCGTTGTCGAAGAGTTCGAGCGTGCGGTGGCGCGCCAGGTCCGCCGCCTCGGCGTTGTAGCGCTCGGGGCTTTCGTTGTTGAAGCCGTGGCCGGCGCCTTCGTAGATGTGCACCGGGACCTTCTCGCCGTGGTGCTCGGCGATGGCCGCGGCCACGTCGTCGGCCGGAATGCCGGCGTCGGTGCGGCCCAGGTGGACGATGGTGGGGCACATGGGCGACAGGGCGGCGTTCGCCTGCACCATCGAGCCGTAGTAGCTGGACGCCGCGGCCAGGCCTTCGACCTTGCAGGCCGACAGCCACGTCAGCGAGCCGCCGTAGCAGTAGCCGACGATGCAGACCTTCTCGCCGTGCTGCCTGAGGAAGTCGCGGCACGCGGCGATGTCGCCCAGGGCCTGCTCCAGGGGCGTCGCACGGGCCTTCTCGATGCCGGCCTTGATGCCGGCGTCGTCGTGCTCGGCGTGGAAGTCGCGCTGCAGGCGGTCGAACATGGCGGGCGCGATCGCCTCGTAGCCCATCTTGGCCCAGCGCTCGACGTCGGCGCGCACGTGGCGGTCGATCCCGAAGATCTCCTGGATCACGATCACGCCGCCCTTGCGGGGCGTGAACGCCGGTTCGTGGTAGGCCGAGAACGCGAACCCGTCCGCGCCCGTCAGGGTGATCGTCTCGGCCATTTCGTCCTCCCAAGCCTCTGGCGGCGCACACTGCCCGGAGGCCCGCGCTGCAGGCAAGCGGCGCAGGCGTTCGTCAGACGTTGAAGCGGAAGTTCATCACGTCGCCGTCCTGGACGACGTACTCCTTGCCTTCCGAGCGGAGGCGTCCGGCGTCGCGCGCGCCGGCTTCGCCATTCAGGCGCACATAGTCCTCGAAGGCGATGGTCTCGGCCCGGATGAAGCCCTTCTCGAAGTCGGTGTGGATCACGCCGGCGGCCTGCGGGGCGGTGTCGCCCTTGTGGATGGTCCAGGCGCGCGCCTCCTTGGGACCGGCCGTGAAGTAGGTCTGCAGGCCCAGCAGGTGATAGGCCTCGCGGATCAGGCGGTTCAGCCCCGGCTCGGAGAGGCCCAGCGTTTCCAGGAACTCGCCGCGCTCCTCGGCGTCCAGCAGGGCGATCTCGCTCTCGATCTTGGCCGAGATGACCACGCTGTCGGCGCCGTCGCGGGCGGCGCGCTCCTGCACCTGCTTCGACAGCGCGTTGCCCTCGGCGGCCGAGGCCTCGTCCACGTTGGCGACGTAGAGCGCCGGCTTCGACGTGAGCAGCTGAAGCATCCGCCAGGCCTTCTCGTCCTCGGCGGCGACCTTGGCGACCCGGGCGGGCCGGCCCTCGTTCAGCTCGGCCAGAGCGGCCTTGACGAGGCGCAGGGTCTGGGCGGCGTCCTTGTCGCCCACCTTGGCCCGCTTCTCGAGGTTCACCACGCGCTTCTCGAGACTCTCCATGTCGGCGAGCATCAGCTCGGTCTCGATGGTGTCCAGGTCGGCCAGCGGGTCGATGCGGCCTTCCACGTGGGTGATGTCGTCGTCGATGAAGCACCGGGCGACGAAGGCGATGGCGTCGCAGTCGCGGATGTTGGCCAGGAACTGGTTGCCCAGGCCCTCGCCCTTGCTGGCGCCGCGCACCAGGCCGGCCACGTCCACGAAGTTCATCCGCGCCGGGATGATCTCCTTCGAGCCCGCGATCTTCGCCAGCGCCTCCAGGCGCGGCTCAGGGACGGCCACGTCGCCCACGTTGGGCTCGATGGTGCAGAAGGGATAGTTCGCGGCCTGGGCGGCCGCGGTCTGGGTGAGCGCGTTGAAGAGCGTCGACTTGCCCACGTTCGGCAGGCCGACGATGGCGACTTTGAGGGCCATGGATAGACAGCGGTTCCTTTGCGAGGCGCCGCGATTAGCACATAGCCTCGAGCGCGCGAACCCTCCGCTCCTCCCCCGCCGGCGGAGGGTTGTCGCATATGAGGCCCCGAGGGCCTGAACCCCTCACCGCCTTCGGCAGAGCTTTGCAAGGTCCTCCCCTGCAAGGGGAGGGGAACCCTGCGTCAGCAGGGTGGAGGGGTCGCTGGCGCCGTGGATCGGCCCCCTCCACCGCCTTCGGCGGTCCCCCTCCCCCTGCGGGGGAGGATCGGACCTGGCTTTGCCCCCGGGGCAAGGTCTGCAAGAGGAGGTGGGCCGATGGCCCAGAGGGGGCTGAAGCCCGCTCCCGAGCCATATGCGATGGCCCTGCCCGCTGGTGGGGGAGGGGGGATGGCGCGGCGCACACAGGACAAGCCCTTGCCTTCCGCAGCGGAGCGGACGCAACGTCCGGGCCCGAACGGAGGAGGCATACATGTTCTCGCACATCATGGTCGGCACGAGCGATCTCGAGCGCGCCAAGAAATTCTATGACCCGCTGATGGCCACCCTGGGCGCCGGCCCCGCGATGGTGGACGGGCACCGCATGTTCTACATGCACAACGGCGGCGTCTTCGCCGTGTCGCTGCCGATCAACGGCGAGCCCTGCTCCTACGCCAACGGCGGCACCATCGGGTTCGCCTGCAGCTCGCCCGAGCAGGCCAAGGCCTGGCACGACGCCGGCGTCGCCAACGGCGGGACCACCTGCGAGGAGCCCCCGGGCGTGCGCGAAGGCGGCATGGGCAAGATGTACCTCGCCTACCTGCGCGACCCGGACGGCAACAAGCTCTGCGCGCTGCACCGCATGTAGCGCCCTAGCGGCGCGGCCTGGCCCCGAGCTCGAGCCGCGCCGCCTCGGCGTCCGCCCGGATCGCCGCATGCTCGCCCGCCATGCCGTCCAGCGTCCGGTACGGCATCGCCAGCCGGGGATTGGACCCCAGGACGTCGCGGTTGCGCAGCAGGAAGTCCCAGTAGAGCCGGTTGAACGGGCAGGCGCCCTCGCCGCGCCTGGCGGAGACGTCGTAGGCGCAGCCCCGGCAGTAGTCGCTCATCCGGTTGATGTAGGCCCCGCTCGCCGCATAGGGCTTGGAGCCGACGACGCCGCCGTCGGCGAAGATCGCCATGCCGTGGGTGTTGGGCGCCTCCACCCACTCGAAGGCGTCGATGAAGACGGTCATGTACCAGTCGTTCACGGCGTCGGGATGGACGCCGAGAAGCAGGGCGAGATTGCCCGTCACCATGAGGCGCTGGATGTGGTGGGCGTAGGCGTGGCGGCGCGTCATCTCCACCACGTCGCGCACGCAGGCCATGCCGGTCTCGCCCGACCAGTAGAACCACGGCAGCTCGCGGTCGGCGGAGAGCGCGTTGGTCCGCACGTAGTCCGGTCCGCTCAGCCAGTAGACGCCGCGCACGAACTCGCGCCAGCCCAGGATCTGGCGGATGAAGCCTTCCACGGCGTTGAGCGGCGCCGCGCCCGCGCGGAAGGCCGCCTCGGCGCGCCGGCAGATCTCCAGGGGATCCAGGAGGCCGATGTTGATCGCGGCCGACAGGCGCGCGTGCCACAGGAACGGCGCGCCCCCCGCCATGGCGTCCTGCCAGTCGCCGAAGCCCGGCAGGATCTCGGCGATGAAGTGGTCGGCGAGCCGTCGGGCCTCGTCGGCGTCGACGGCCCAGCCGAACGTGTCGAGGTCGCCGAAGTGGTCGCCGAACCGCTCGGCGACGAGGGCCATCGCCTCGCGCACGTCGGGGGCAGGGGCGATTCGGAGGCGGTCCGGCGGGCGAACGCCGCGCGGCAGCTTCTTGCGGTTCTCGGCGTCGAAGTTCCAGCGCCCGCCCACGGGCTGCGTCCCGTCCATCAGGAGGCCCGTGGCCCGCCGCATCTCGCGGTAGAAGAACTCCATGCGCAGGTCCTTGCGGCCGGCGGCCCAGGCTTCGAAGCGCTCGCGGTTGCAGATGAACCGGTCGTCGGCGCGGACCTCCACCGGGACGGGCGAGGCCAGCGCCAGGGCCTCGAACGCCTGCGCCAGCCGCCATTCTCCGGGCTCGGTGACGATCACGCGGTCGTACCGCCCGGCCTCCAGCGCCCGCAGGATCTCGCCGTCGATCGCCCCGGTGCTGGCGGGATCGTCCAGGCCTACGTAGCGGACATGCAGGCCCCGGGCGCGCAGGCGTCCGGCGAACCGTCGCATGGCGGCGAACACCATCACCAGCTTCTGCTTGTGGTGGCGCACGTACGAGGCCTCGGCCATGACCTCGGCCATCAGGATGGTGTCGCCGGGCCCGGCGTCCCGCAGCGCCGAGAGGCCGTCGGTGAGCTGGTCGCCGAGGACGAGGCGCAGCGCGGCGGTCAGAACGGGATCTCCTGTCCGTCCCAGGCGAAGAACCGGCCGGTGTCCGCTCCCGTCAGGCCGTCGATGACCGACAGCAGGCGCGCCGCGGCGGCGTCCGGCGTGAACAGCTGTCCCTCGGGCACGCCGCGCTGGAAGGGCGCGGAGAGCGCGGTGTCGACCGTGCCGGGATGCAGGGCCACGCAGGCGCAGTCGGGCCGGCGCACCGCCAGCTCGATCGCCGCGGTGCGGACCAGCTGGTTGGCCGCGGCCTTGGAGGCCCTGTAGCCGTACCAGCCGCCCTTGCGGTTGTCGGCGATGGAGCCCACGCGCGCGGTGAGCACGGCGATCACGCTCTTGCCGTCGCGGGGCAGCTTCGGCCCGAAGTGCTTCAGCACCAGCGCCGGGCCGATCGTGTTGACGGCGAAGGTGCGGGCCAGCCGCTCGGGGTCGAGGTCGGCCAGGCGCTTCTCGGGCTGCAGGTCGCCGTCGTGCAGGAGCCCGGTGGCCACGATCACCAGGCGCGGCTGGTCGGTGGCGGCGGCCGCCGCGGCGATCGAGCCCTCGTCGAGGAGGTCGAGGAAGGCGCCCCGGCTGCGGCCGAAGCGGTGCACGCGCCCCGTAGACGGATCGGCCTCGAGCGTCGTGGCCAGCGCATCGCCCAGCCCGCCGGACGCGCCCACCACCACGGCTTCGAACTCCTCCGGAAAGGACCTCAAGGCCGCGCGCTCCGGCTCAGGCGTCGCGGGCGGCGAGGTCGCGCCAGCGCCGGGCTTCCTTCAGGAACGGCCCCCGCAGCCGGGTCATGCGCTTGTCCAGCTCGGCCACGATGTCGCGCGCCTCGTCGCGCCGTCCCTGCCGGCGCAGGAAGGCGGCCAGGCGGGCCATGCCCTCGAAGCCCGGCACGCGCTCGGCGGCGCTGCGCAGGAAGCTCTCGGCCTCGTCGGCGCGGCCCACCGCGTCGTAGGCGCGCCCGAACGCCAGGGTGGCGGCCGGCGTATGGCCCTCGGGGTCGGCCACGAGCCGCTCCAGGACGGCGAGCGCGTCCTGGCCGCGGTCCAGTTCGAGCAGCGCATTGGCGCGGCCCAGGAGCAGCGCCGGGTCGTCGGCGTGGATTCCCTGCGCCGCCTCGGCGTACAGCCGTTCGGCCTCGTCGTGACGGCCCAGTCCAGCGGCGGCCTGCGCCAGCCGGGACTGGTTGCGCACCGTGGGCGTGTCTTCGACGGCCTGCTTCGCCTCGCGGTACTCGCGTCCGGGATCCAGCGCGGCGCGCGCGCTGGCGCCGAGCCGCTTGGCGCCAGATCCCCCCATCATCTCGGGCAGCAGGATGGCCACGATGTAGACGAGGCCTCCGATCGGCTGGAAGATCAGGATGATCCAGAGCCAGAACAGTTCGCGTCCGGTGCGCACCACGTGGACCGCGAGCGCGATCGAGACCACCAGCGACAGTCCGAGCAGCCACAGCGAGCCGCCGAAGAGGGCGCTGAAGCTGTTCATTCCCCGCGCGCCTGCTTGCGCGGATCGAGCTTCTCCGCGGGGGCGAGGCGCATGACCTCGGCCTGGTACTTCTCGTCCTCGCCCCGCGCCAGAAGCGGCGCGGCGTCGGCGCAGGCCTGCAGCAGCGGCTCGACCCAGGCCATGTCGGCCTTGTGGAAGTCGGAAAGCACGTGGCCGTGCACCAGCTCCTTCTGGCCCGGATGTCCGGTGCCCAGGCGCGCGCGGCGGAAATGCGGTCCGACCTGGCTGGTGATCGAGCGGACGCCGTTGTTGCCCGCCGCGCCGCCGCCCGCCTTCATCCGGAACCGCCCCGGCGCCAGGTCGATCTCGTCGTAGAACACGACGAGGTCCAACGCGGGGTCCAGCTTGAAGAACTTGACCGCCTCGCCGACCGCGCGGCCGCTCTCGTTGTAGAAGGTCTGCGGCTTCATCAGCAGGGTCCGCACAGGCCCCTGCGGCGTGTCGATGGCGCCTTCCGCCACCTGCGCCTGGAAACGCGAACGCGCCGCGGGGAAGCCCCAGCGGCGCGCGATCTCGTCAACGGCCATGAAGCCGATGTTGTGGCGGTTCTTCGCGTAGGTCTGGCCCGGATTGCCCAGGCCGGCGATGATCAGCACATCGGCCCCCGCGCGAGCGCCAGGCCTCAGGCCTCGGCTTCGCCCTCGGCGGCCTCGCCCTCGGCCTCGCCGGTGTCGACCTTGGCGGCGGCGATCGAGGCCACCGTCGCGTCGCCGTCGAGCGCCACCACGCCCTTGCCCGGAAGCTTCAGGTCGGAGACGCGGATGCTGTCGCCGATTTCCTTGCCGGTCAGGTCGACGACGATCTCTTCCGGGATCTCGTCGGCGTGGCAGGACACGGTCACCGTGTGCAGCGCGACGTTCAGCGAGCCGCCGCGCTTCAGGCCCGGGCTGTCGTCCTGGTTGGCGAAGTGCACCGGGACCTCGATCTTGATCTCCTGGTGGGCGTCGACCCGGTAGAGGTCGAAGTGCCAGGGCTCGTCCGTCACGGGGTGCATGTCCACGGCCTTGGCGATGACCGGCTGGGTCTCCTGGCCGTACTTCAGGGTCACGAGGTGGCCCAGCAGCTTGCCGGTGTAGAGCGCCTTGCGGAACTCGTTCGAGCGGACCGAGATCGCCACCGGATCCTTGCCGCCGCCGTAGAGGACGCCGGGCACCTTGCCGTCGCGGCGGGTCGCGCGCGCGCTGCCGGTCCCGGTCTGCTCGCGCACTTCAACGTTCAAAACGATCTCGGCCATGGCCTTGCCTTCAAAACGAATGCGCCGCGCGGACGCGCGCGCGGCGGCGGGTTCAAACCCCGGAGGGTCGAATTGGGTGCGCGTAGATACACAAAAGCCCTGGGCGACGCAACGGGGCCCGTGGCGTCGTCGCGCGAGGCCGCTCAGCTCTTGCGGCGGCCCTTCTTCGGCGGCGGCTTCTTGGCCGGATAGCCCTTGGCGGCGGAGGCCGCGCTGGGGACGAAACGGGGCTCGTGCGGCTCGGGCAGGCCCGCCGCGCGGATCATGCAGCGGCCGGTGTCCATCATCGCGTGCTGGCCCAGGCAGAAGACGTCCTCGTAGTGCGGCCGCGCCACGGCCAGGCACTGGTAGAGGTTCAGCTTCGACATGCTCATGCAGCTGCCGACGTTCGGCTCGGCCATCAGGCCCATGACCTGGTCGACATTGGCGTCGCCGGCCTGGCCCAGCACCGCCAGGGCCGCCACGGCGAGGCCGCGGACGACGGTGGGCGTGTAGGGCGGCGCCGCCGCCTGGGCCGAAAGTCCCAGGCTCGCCGCGCCGGTGGACGCCTGCTGCAGGCGGGCGGTCTGGTTGACGTCTCCCCGCATGGCCGTGGTCGACAGCGACTTGGCGTTGGCGAGCCGGGCGTCGCGCATGGGCGCCGGCGCCTCGGACTTCGACCAGGGCTGCTTCTGGATCTCGTAGGCCGACTGCTTCACGGCCTTGCCGCCGTCGTAGAGGCGCTGGGCCTCGCCGCCCATGGTGGCGATCACCAGGCCGGCCGCGCTGGCGGAGCCCTGGAGGCCGATCGCGTAGGCGGGGTCCTTCAGGATCTCGTAGGCGACCTGCCCCCGCTGGGTCGGGTCCTTGGCGTAGACGCGGACGCCCTCGACGAAGGCGCGGTCCTGCAGGGCCACCACGGCGGCATAGGCGATCGCGCCGCGCACCATCTGATTCGGCTCGTAGGCGACGCCGGTGGACAGCGAGCGCTGCACCCCCTCGGCGTCTGCGAAGGCCGGGCTGATGGCGCTGGTCGCCTCGACGTACGACCGGTACGCGCTGGCCAGCTCCACCAGGCGCGGCGAGAGCGTCACGGCCGGAGCCTGCGGCGGCGGGGGCGGGGCGATGACCGTCGGGGCGTCGGCGCAGCCCGCCAGCACGGCGGCGGCGAGCCCGATGGCGGCGGCGAAACGAACGGGTAGGCGGAACGGCATCAGCAACCTTCCCCTCTTGCGAGCGGTGATTCCAGCGTCAGTCCCCCGAGGGTCCATGGCTTACCCGCCGTTCGCGGCGTTGGGCAAGCGTCAGCGCAGCCGGGCTCAGTCGAAGAGCTTCGACACGCTCTCTTCATTGGCGATGCGGCGGACCGCCTCGGCGATCAGGCTGGCGCAGCTCACGTAGCGGATCTTCGTGGACGAGCCGATGTGCTGCGGGGCGGCGATCGAGTCGGTCACCACCAGCTCCTTCAGCACCGAGCCCTCGACCCGCTCCACGGCGCCGCCCGAGAGCACGCCGTGACTGCAGTAGGCGCTGACCTCGGACGCGCCGCCGTCCATCAGCGCCTGGGCCGCGTTGCACAGGGTGCCGCCCCCGTCGATCATGTCGTCGAACAGGATGCATCGGCGGCCGGCCACGTCGCCGATGATGTTGGCCACCTCGCTCTTGCCGGGACCGGCGCGCCGCTTGTCCACGATGGCCAGGTCGGCGTTCAGTCGGCTGGCGACCGCCAGCGCCCGGACCACCCCGCCCACGTCGGGCGAGACGATCAGGATGTCCTTGGGCTTCTCGTAGTTCTCCTTGATGTCGGCCGCCAGCAGCGGCGCCGACAGGAGGTTGTCCGTGGGGATGTCGAAGAAGCCCTGGATCTGCCCCGAGTGCAGATCCATCGTCAGCACACGATCGGCGCCGGCGCGGGTGATCAGGTTCGCCACGAGCTTGGCCGAGATGGGCGTGCGGCCGCCGGTCTTGCGGTCCTGCCGGGCGTATCCGAAGTAGGGCGTCACCGCGGTGATCCGCCGCGCCGACGCGCGCTTCAGCGCGTCGATGCAGACCAGCAGCTCCATCAGGTGGTCGTTGGCCGGATAGCTCGTCGACTGCAGGATGAACACATCCTCGCCGCGGACGTTCTCGTCGATGGTCACCCAGACTTCGTTGTCGGCGAACCGCTTCACCTGAGCCCGGCAGAGCGGGACGTCGAGGTGCGAGGCGACCGCCTGCGCGAGCGTACGATTCGAGTTGCCGGCGAGCAGCTTCATCGGACCCCCCTTGGCGGATGCGCGGGCTAATACCAGCGCCTTCGCCTGAGTCCACCCCTTCCGCCAGGGGAACACGTCGCCGACGATCACGGCGGCTCTATTGGCCAGGGCGGCTGCCTCCCGATAGGCAGAAGTCCGACGCCGCACTTCGACGCCCACGCCACGGAGCCGCATGCCCCACCATACGCCGCTGATCGCCACCATCGTCGCGGGCCTCACCGTCGCATTCGCGCTGGGGGCCCTGGCCCACCGCTTCCGGATCTCGCCGCTGGTCGGCTACCTCGCGGCGGGCGTCCTCGTGGGACCGTTCACGCCGGGGTTCGTGGCGGATCAGAAGCTCGCGCTGGAGCTGGCCGAGATCGGCGTCATCCTGCTGATGTTCGGGGTGGGGCTGCACTTCTCGCTCAAGGACCTGCTGTCGGTCCGCAAGATCGCGATCCCGGGCGCCGTCGGCCAGATGGCCGTGGCGACCCTGCTCGGCATGGGGCTCGCCTATCTGATGGGATGGACGCCCGTGGCGGGGCTCGTCTTCGGCCTCGCGCTGTCCGTGGCGTCGACCGTGGTTCTGCTGCGGGCCCTGCAGGAGCGGCGGATCGTCCAGACCAACCGTGGGCGCATCGCGGTCGGCTGGCTGATCGTCGAGGACCTGGCGATGGTGCTGGCCCTCGTCCTGCTGCCCGCCCTGGCCGGCGCGCTGGCGAGCGCCGACGGCTCCGGCGGCGCCGTCACCGGCTGGGTGATTCCCCTGGCGGTGACCATCGGCAAGGTGATCGCCTTCGTGGCCTTCATGCTCATCGTGGGCCGCCGCGTGATCCCCTGGATCCTGCACTGGACGGCGCACACCGGCTCCCGCGAGCTGTTCCGCCTGGCCGTCTTCGCGATCGCCCTGGGCGTGGCGTTCGGCGCGGCCCTGCTGTTCGACGTCTCGTTCGCCCTGGGCGCCTTCTTCGCCGGCATGATCCTGGCCGAGTCCGAGCTCAGCCAGCGCGCGGCCGAGGAGACCCTGCCGCTCCGCGACGCCTTCGCGGTCCTGTTCTTCGTGTCGGTCGGGATGCTCTTCAACCCGATGGTGCTGGTCGAGCAGTTCTGGCCGCTGCTGGCGACCGTCGCCATCATCGTGCTGGGCAAGTCGGTCGCGGCGTTCGCCATCGTGCGGGCTTTCCGGCACGACAGCCCCACCGCCCTGACCATCGCCGCCTCGCTGGCGCAGATCGGCGAGTTCTCGTTCATCCTCGCGGGCCTCGGCGTCGACCTGAACCTGCTTCCCGAGGAGGGGCGCGACCTCATCCTGGGCGGCGCCATCGTCTCCATCCTGCTGAACCCGCTGATCTTCGCCGCCATCGGCCGCGTTCGTCCCGGCGCGCCCCGGGAGATCGTGGCGTCGCAGCCGCCCGCGCCGCGCCCGGCCGCCACGGGCCTGACCGACCATGTGATCGTGGTGGGCTTCGGTCGCGTCGGGGCGGCGGTCGCCGAGGGGCTGCGCGCCGCGGACCGCCCGTTCGTGGTGGTCGAAGTCGGCGAGACCGCCGCGCAGAGGGCGCGCGACGCCGGCTACGAGGTCGTGGACGGCAATGCGGCCGATCCGCTGGTGCTGGCGACCGCCAATGTGGCCAGGGCGACGCGGCTGATCTGCACCGCCCCCGACGGGTTCGAATCCGGCGGGGTCACCGAGGAGGCGCGCCGGGTGAACCCGGACCTGGAGATCATCGCCCGCGCGCATTCCGACGCTGAGGTCGAACACCTGCTCCGGCACGGCAGCGACTCGGCCATCTCGGGCGAGCGGGAGATGGCCGCCGCCATGCTGGGGGCGCTGCGTCCGCCCGGCCAGCCTCAGCCTGCGCCTTCGGCGGCGCCTGCCGTCCCGGTCGCGCCGGCGCCGCTGCTGCTCGACGACGCCGAATGGGCGGTGCTGGCGGCGGCCCGCTTCCAGGAGCTGCGTCCAGGCCAGGCGACGGACCGGACCGACCTGTGCGCCGCCGCGGCCCGCTTCGGCGCCTTCCAGCCGGACCGGCTGGCCGCGGCCGTGGACGCGCTGGCGGCCCGTGACCTGATCGCCATCCTCGGCGACGAGCGGGTGGCGCTGACGCCGGCCGGCGCGCTGCAGGCCGCGGCCGCCCCGAGCTACTGAGGCGTCAGCACGATCGCCGAGAGCAGCCGGCCATAGTCGGGCTCGCCCTGCCGGAAGGCCCGTCGGTTCGAGAAGAAGTGGTCGGGCTCCGCGCAGGTGTCCCGGCCGATCCAGCCGCACGCCCCGACGCCCGCGGCGCGGAGGCGCGCCAGCACGAACGCCGGCAGGTCGAAGTTCCGCTTGTCCGCCGTGGCGCCGGGCGTGAAGAACCGGGCGTAGGCGGGGTCGGCCTCGGTGAACCGCGCCACGTACTCCAGGCCCACCTCATAGCTTCCGGGGCCGATGCACGGCCCGATGGCGGCCTGGATCCGCCCGGGCGCCGCGCCCAGCTCGACCATACGGTCGATGGCCGCCTCGGCCACGCCGGCCAGCGCGCCCTGCCAGCCGGCGTGGACAGCCGCGACGACCCGCGCCTGCGGGTCGGCCATCAGAATCGGCGCGCAGTCGGCGGCCAGGGCGCCGCAGACCACGCCGGGCGTCCGGGTCACGACGGCGTCGGCCTCGGGCGGCTTGCCGGGCCATGGACCCTCGGCGCGCTCGGCGCGGGCGGAATGCACCTGGTAGGCGGTGACCAGGTCGCCCCCCATCCGGCGGGCGGCGCGCAGGCGGTTCTCGGCCACCGCGGCGGGATCGTCCTTCGACCCCGCGCCCACGTTCAGCGACGCGTAGACGCCCTGCGACACGCCGCCCTGGCGGGTGAAGAAGGCGTGGCGGACGCCGGGCAGGTCCAGCAGCGGCGAGGTCAGGACGGGAAGGTCGGCCATGCCTTCCCATCGCTCCGATTCCCCGCGGCGTCATCCCCCGCCGCTCTCCGGCGATCGCATAGGGCCAGCAGGTTCCCTCCCTCTTGCGGGGAGCCAGGCCGGTGGTCCGATCCTCCCCCCCAGGGGGAGGACCTTGCAAATGCGGTGTGGGGATCAGGCTCACGGCGCCGCCGGGCTCAGGCCGCTTCCTCGAACCCGGGCGGCGTCCAGTCGGGCGCGTGGAGGCAGCAGACCTTGAACAGCTCCCCCATCTGGTCGCCGCCCACCAGCCGGTGCAGCTGACGCCCGATCACCGCGGCCTTCTCGGGCCGCGCGCGCACCAGGGCCTCGGCGCGCTCTCCGATCCCCATGCGGGCGAGGAACGCGGCCTGGGTCAGGATCGCCGCGGCCGCGCCCTCGGCCTCGGCCGCCGCCATCACCGCGGGGAAATCGGCCCAGACCGTGAGGTCCGCTTCGCCGGGGCAGGCGAGCGGGTCCACCTTCTCGTGCCGCCGCAGGGCCTGCAGCGTGTCGCCCGATCCCGGCTCTGCGCGGCCGTAGTCCACCAGCAGCGCGGCCCCGCCGTCCCGCGCCAGCCGAGCGCCGAGCGCCGCGCCCAGCGCCGCCTGCGCGCCGGACACCTCCACCACGGCGCCCTCGCGGGCGTCGGCCACCGGGGCCGCGGCCGGCACGCGCGCGAACGCCAGGCGGCCGTCGGGGCCGACGCCCACCACCTGCTCGTCCCAGCCCGCGGCGGTGCGGACGAACTGGCGGGCGGGCAGGCAGTCGAGCAGCTCGTTGGCGATCAGCAGCAGAGGAGCGCCTCCCGGGACCTCGTCCAGGCTTCGGGCCCAGCGCACGCGCGCGCCCAGCCGCTCGGCCTGCCGCGCCGCCAGGGGCGCGGAGGTTTCCACCAGCCAGACGTCGGCGGCCTCCAGGAAGCCCGGGAGGGCGCGCCCGGCCCGCAGGAGATCGTCCATCAGCGTGCCGTCGCCCGGCCCCATCTCGGCCAGGACGACCCGCTCGGGCTCGCCCATCAGGCTCCACGCCGAGGCCGCCCAGACGCCGATCAGCTCGCCGAACATCTGGCTCACCAGCGGGGCGGTCACGAAGTCGCCCGTCTCGCCCAGAGCCGGCCGCGTCGCGTAGTAGCCGAACTGCGGATCGTGAAGGCACGCCGTCATGTACTGGGCCACCGTCAGCGGCCCCGTCTGCGCGATCTCGGCCGCCAGCTTGTCGGCGAGGCTCATGCCTTGGCGGGCTGGGCCGCGGCCTCCGGCGGCAGCGCCTCGCGCATCCCGCGCCAGACGAGCCATGCGCCCGCCAGCACCATCGGGATCGACAGGTACATGCCCATGGTCAGGCCGAGCGGCAGGTTCTCGAGGCCCGCGTCGGGCTCGCGCACGGTCTCGATGGCGATCCGGAACACCCCGTAGAAGGCCAGGAACAGCCCCGCCACGACGCCCCGCCGGTTCCCCAGCTTCGCCCCGTGCGTCGCCCAACGCAGGATCAGGAACAGCACCAGCCCCTCGAACAGCGCCTCGTAGAGCTGGCTCGGATGCCGGGGAACCGTCCCGGCGTGGCACTTGCCGTAGGTCTCGATGATCTTGTCGTTGCAGAAGACGATGGCCCACGGCAGGTCCGGCGGCGCCGGGCGGCCCCAGAGCTCGCCGTTGATGAAGTTGGCGCAGCGCCCCAGGAAGTGGCCGATCGGATAGGCGGGCGCCACCACGTCGGCGATCCGCAGCAGGTCTAGCTTGTTGCGCCAGGCATAGACGATGAGCGCGATGGCGACCCCGATGGCGCCGCCGTGGAAGCTCATGCCGCCTTCCCAGACCTGGATGATCCCGATCGGATCCTCCCAGATCATCGCCGGCGTGTAGAACAGCACGTGGCCGAGCCGGCCGCCCCCGATCACGCCCAGCGCGATCCACAGGATCAGGTCGTCCATCTGGTCGGGCGTGAGGGGCGGCGGACGCCGCGTCCAGAGCCGGTCGTTCTTCAGCAGCGCCACCGCGTAGCGCCAGCCGAGCAGGATGCCCGCCACATAGGCGAGGGCGTACCAGCGTATCGCGAAAGGACCCCACTGCAGGGCGAAGTCGCCGATGTGCACGATCGGGTCGATCTCTGGGAACGGCACTGTCGGACCTTCTGCGGCGTTAGGACCTTATGCGTCTAGACGAGAAGCCCTTCGCTTTCACCCCCGAAGGGCCATATAGAGGCGACCAGGGACCTGCCTCCCAGGACCCGAAAGAGACTGATGCAGACACAGAACCCGATCCTCGACGAGATCGCCAAGCTCACCACCGCCGCGATGGGCCTGGCCCAGGCGGCCGGCGACGAGGCCAAGGCCGCCTTCCGCAGCCAGACCGACCGCCTCGTGGCCGAGATGGACCTGGTGCGCCGCGAGGATTTCGAAGCGCTGAAGGCCGAAGTCGCGGCGCTTCGAGCCGAAATCGAGGCGTTGAAGGCGGCCAAACCGGCCCGATCGAGCGGAAAATCGGCGCAATCGTCGTGAAAACGCTGCACGGGACGCGAAACGCGCTCGCGCTACGCAAGAACCCGCTGACACCTCGTTCCAGAAACAGTTTAGCTTCGAACCTGCGGACGATTCGGGGGTGGCGTTCCGCTCCCCGTCCGTGTCGAAAGGGGTCGTGATGGACACCTCCCAGACGGACGACAGCGTCGTCCTGACGAACGATCCCCTCGACGTCGTCGAGCACGTCCTGACCGCGGAGAACCTGCCGTTCGACCGGACGGAGGAGGGCGACCTCGCCTTCACGCTGGCGGGCGACTGGAAGGACTACGAGCTGTGGTTCGCGTGGCGGCCCGAGGGCGACACGCTGCAGCTGTGCCTGTCCATGGATCTGAACGTGCCCAAGCTGCAGCGCCAGACGGCGCAGGAGCTGATCGCCACCATCAACCCCCGCGTCTGGCTCGGCCACTTCGAGCTGTGGGACGAGGGCGAGATCATCTTCCGCCACGGGATGGCGCTGATGACCGGCGAGCAGCCGAGCCTGGCCCAGGCCGCGGCCATGATCGACGTGGCCGTCGAGGCCGCCGACCGCTTCTTCCCGGCCTTCGACTTCCTGCTGCGGGGCGCCAAGACCCCGCAGGAAGCCATCGCGGCCTGCATGTTCGAGACCGTCGGCGAGGCCTGAGCCTCGCCGGTCGGCGACCACGCATTAGAGCGGAACACCGCGCCGACCGAACGACGACCGTCAATCGGAACCGGCGGAGCGCCGTTCGGGGTTTTGCCTTTGCGCCCCGTCGGATAAGGCTCCTCCTCATGATCACGCCGATCCTGATGCTGGGCGCGGGGCGCATGGGCGGCGCCATGATCGAGGGCTGGCTGTCCGCCGGGGCGTTCGCGGGCGCCGACCTCATCATCCGCGATCCGCACCCCGGGCCCGCGGCGCTCGCCGCCGAGCAGGCCGGCGCCACCCTCAACCCGCCCGACGCCGAGCTCGCCCGGGCCCACACCGTCGTCCTGGCCGTGAAGCCCCAGCTGTGGCGCGACGCCGCCGGCGAGACCGCCGCCTGGCTGAGTTCGGGCGCGGTCGTCGTCTCCATCGCCGCGGGCGTCATGTCGCGGGACATCGCCAAGGCGTTCGGGGGCCGCTGCGTCGCCCGCGTCATGCCCACCACCGCCGCGGCGATCGGGCAGGGGACCGCCAGCCTCTACGCCGACGATCCTGCCGCCCTGGCGCGCGCCCACGCCCTCTTCGAGCCGCTCGGCGCCGTCGTCGACCTGAACGACGAGAGCCTGATGCACGCCGCGACCGCCGTGTCGGGGTCGGCGCCGGCCTACCTCTACGCCTTCATCGAGGCCCTCGAGGCCGCGGGGGTCGAGGCGGGGCTGTCGTCGCGCGAGGCCCAGCGGCTCGCCCGCTCCACCTTGACCGGCGCGGCCGCCCTGCTGGCCCGCAACGGCGGCGAACCGGCCGAGCTTCGCCGGCAGGTCACCTCGCCCGGCGGCACCACCGAGGCGGCGCTCGACGTCCTGCTCGGCGACGCGGGCCTTCCGCCCCTGCTGCGCGAGGCGGTGGCCGCCGCCGTGCGCCGTTCCAGGGAGCTGGGGGCCTAAGGGCGTGTACTCGCAACGCCCGCTGAGGGCGCCTTGCCTCCCCCGTCGCGGCAGCGACGGCGGGAGGGGGACCGCTCGCCGAGGCGCAGCCGAAGAGCGAGTGGTGGAGGGGGCGAGCCGCTGGCAGGGGCGACCGTTCAGGCTGTATCTCGCTCAGCGGTCGAGGCTCGCCCCCTCCACCCCCCGCTCTCCAGCCGGCTCGCGCCGGCTTCGGCGGGCGGTCCCCCTCCTGCCGCTTCGCGGCGGAGGTAAGGCGCCCGCAATCCACCGTTGCTGACGGTCTGCTCCCGGCGGAGCCCCCAGAGGCCGCGTTCGACCCGTTGCGGACATCGACGCCTGCGCCCCAACCTCCGTCATCCCGGGCGCAGCGCTCGCCAGAGCGCGAAGACCCGGGACCCAGCCGCACAGCTCTCGACGCGGCTCCTGGAAGACGTCTCCAACAGTGGGCCGTATCGCCGGTCATGGCGCAGCTTTACGGGCGCAGGGGCTGGGTCCCGGGTCTGCGCGCTCTTTCGAGCGCTCCGCCCGGGATGACGGGGGGATGGAGATGAGTACACGACCTAGCTAGCCCCGCCGCCAGGTCTGCGCCTGGCACACCATCAGGATGCAGCCCTCCACCTTCAGCGTCCCGTTGGCGTTGATGGTCAGCTTGCTGTCGTAGGTCTTGCCGGTGTTGGGGTCGTAGATGCGCCCGCCGGTCCACTTGCCCGGTCCCGCCGGCTTGAAGCCCCACATCATCAAGAGGCCCATGATCGGGCGCGTCCGCAGGTTGGGGTCTGGGTTCGCCCGGTCGGTGGCCTTGGCGTCCGCGGGGTTCCTGAGCCAGACGATGTTCCCACACAGCCGGCCTCCGGCGCAGGGCGCGAGCCGGACCTTGCCGCTGCCGGAGGGGTTCATCCATTCGCCCTCCACGGGATCGGCCGCGAAGGCGGGCGTGGCGGCGAGCGCCAGGACGGCGGCGAGCACCAGGTTGCGCATGCGGATCCCCCTTGCCTGGGCGGAAGCTTCGCCGTCGCCCGTGAACTCCCGATGAACGCCGCTATCCCGGCAGCCGCACGACGGCGCGCAGGCCCCCGAGCGGCGAGCTGTCGAGGTGGATGTCGCCCCCGTGGCCGCGCGCGACGTCCCGCGCGATGGCGAGGCCCAGGCCCACGCCCTTGGTGTTCTGGTTGCGGCTCTCGTCCAGGCGCACGAACGCCTTGAAGGCCTCCTCGCGCCGCTCGGCCGGGATGCCGGGTCCGTCGTCGTCCACCACGATCTCCAGGCCGGCCGCGGTGCGGCGGACCGCCACCTCCACGCGGTCGCCGTGCGCCGCGGCGTTGGTGACCAGGTTGGCCAGCGCCCGCTTGAGCGCGCTCGGCCGCGCGGTCGCCGTCAGGTCGGGGTCGGCGCTCACCTTCACCTGCGCCCCCATGCGCCGGGCGCCCTCGACCACCGCGTCCAGCAGCGGCCGCAGGCGGACCGCCTCGGCCGCCTCGCCGCCCTCGCCGCGGGCGAAGGCGAGGTACTCGTCGACCATGTGCTCCATCTCCGAGACGTCGCGCTTCATCTCGGCGGTGCGCTTGTTCGGCTCGGCCAGCGCCAGGGCCAGCTTCAGCCGGGTCAGCGGCGTGCGCAGGTCGTGGCTCACCGAGGCCAGCAGCGCGGTGCGCTGCTCGATGTGACGCTGGATCCGGGCGCGCATGTCCAGGAAGGCGGTCGCCGCGGCGCGCACCTCCTTGGCGCCGTGCGGCTTGAACGCCGCCACGTCCGCGCCACGGCCGAAGGCCTCGGCCGCATTGGCCAGCCGCTCGATAGCGCGCACCTGGTTACGGATGAACAGCAGCGCGATGGCGGTCAGCAGCACCGTCGCCACCGTCATCCAGAGGACGAAGATGTGCCCCTGGGTCGCGAACGCCCGCTCGCGAGGCGCCAGGATCCGCATCACCCCGCCCTGAACGCCCACGCGGATGTCCACGTAGGCGGGGTAACGGGTGGTGTCGAACCAGAGCGGGGCGTCGATCCGCTCGCTCAGCGCCCGGTCCAGCGAGCGGTCGATGGGCGCGAAAAAGGCCTCCAGCAGCACCGGGGGGTCGCGCCGGCGCTCCGGCAGCTTGCGGCCGGGTTGCAGCGCGATGGAGAGGCTCATGGACTCCTCCGCCCGTTCGCTGAGCTTGGCGAAGGCCTCAGGTGTCGGGTCTTCCTTGTAGCTCTCGACCGCCCAGGCGATGTCGCCCGCCAGGCCCTCGGACAGTCGCGCCGTCACGGTCTGCCAATGGGCGTCAAAGAAGACGTAGGTCACCGCGATCTGCATCAGCGCCACCGGCAGCACGATGATCAGCAGCGACCGCGCAAACAGTGTCGCCGGCAGCTGCCGCTTCAGCCATCGCACCAGGACGCGGAAGGAGGAGGGGAGCTTCATGGGATCGCCCCCTGCGCCTCGCCTCCCCGGACGGGGGAGGTGAGTGGTTTGACCGCCCCCATCAGTCGGGCGCCAGGCGATAGCCGACGCCGCGCACGGTCTGCAGGTAGCGCGGAGCCTTCGGGTCGTCCTCGATCTTCCGCCGCAGGCGGGTGACCTGCACGTCCACGGCGCGCCCGGACGGGTCGACCGAGCCGCGCGCCAGCTCGAGCCGGTCGACCGCCTCGTGCGGGGTGCGGGCGAGCTGCCGCAGGAGGGTGACCTCGGCCTCGGTGAGCCGCACCGGCTCGCCCGCGCAGCTCAGCTCCCCCCGTTCGGCGTCGAACGCGCAGCGGCCCAGGGAAAGCGGTCCCTCGGCCTGGGGCCTGGCGTCCGCCGCGCGCCGCAGGATCGCCTCGATGCGCAGCAGCAGCTCCTCCGGCTCGAACGGCTTGCCGAGGTAGTCGTCGGCGCCCAGCTTCAGGCCCTCGATTCGGTCGGACGACTCGCTCCTCGCCGTCAGCATCAGGACCGGCGTGCGCCCGGGCGTCCCGCGCTGCTCGCGCAGCCATCGGGTCAGCGAGAAGCCGTCCTCGCCGGGCATCATCACGTCGAACACCGCCAGGTCGAAGTCGAGCGTCGTCAGCAGCCGGCGCGCCGGCGCGCCGCCCGCCGCGGCGGTGACGCGGAAGCCCGCCCGCGTCAGGTACTCCTTCAGCAGGTCGCGGATGCGGTCGTCGTCGTCGACGACCAGCAGGTGCCGCGCCCGGGCTGGAGCGTCCGAGAAGCTCATCCGAAGCCTCCGCCGCGGCGTCGTTCGCCGTCCGCGCGCAGTATGGCGCGCAAGGCGCCCGCGCCGTCCAGTCCACGCGGCCGGCGCGCGTCACGGCCCCGGATCGCGGTCGCCGAGCCCGGGCCACTCATGGCGGCGTGGCCTGCGTGGAACCCAATTCGTTTGACGCGAACGGAATGGGCAGGTTCAAGGAACCGCTGCGAAAGGAGGTACTCCGCAAATGTCTATCGTTCCCTTCGACGATCGCGACGGATGGATCTGGCTGGATGGCCAGTTCGTGCCCTGGCGCGAGGCGAAGGTGCACGTACTCACCCACGGCCTGCACTACGCGTCGGCCGTGTTCGAGGGTGAGCGGATGTACGGCGGAGAGATCTTCGAGCTGACGGCGCATACCGAGCGTCTGTTCAAGTCCGCGGAGATCCTGGACTTCGAAATCCCGTTCACGGTGGCCGAGATCGACCAGGCCTGCAAGGACGTGTGCGCCAAGAACGGCCTGACCGACGCCTACATCCGCCCGATCGCCTGGCGCGGTTCGGAGATGATCGGCGTGTCCGCGCAGAACACCAAGATCCACGTGGCCATCGCCTGCTGGGACTGGCCCTCGTACTTCTCCCCCGAGGAGAAGGCCAAGGGCATCCGGCTCACCTGGGCCAAGTACAAGCGCCCGAGCCCCGAGACCGAGCCGGTCCATGCGAAGGCCACCGGCCTCTACATGATCTGCACCATCTCCAAGCACGCCGCGGAGAAGGAGGGCTACACCGACGCGATGATGCTCGACTATCGGGGCTACATCGCCGAGAGCACCGGCTCGAACGTGTTCTTCGTCAGGGACGGCGTGATCCATACGCCGACCCCCGACTGCTTCCTGAACGGCATCACGCGCCAGACGGTGATCAAGATCGCCCGCAAGAAGGGCTTCGAGGTCATCGAGCGGCACATCAAGCCCGAGGAGCTGTCGACTTTCTCGGAGTGCTTCGTGGTGGGCTCCGCCGCCGAGGTCACGCCAGTGGCCGAGATCGGGGAGTACCGGTTCCGGCCGGGCAACATCTCGTTCAGCCTGATGGACGACTACGCCCGCCTCGTGCGGCGCGAACTCGTCGACGCCTGACGTCCTTTGCCGACTCCGGCCGGTCGCCGGGACCCCTCCCACGCACGCGTGGGAGGGGTGGCGCTGTTTCCTTCGGGTCCTACGCCAGGACGGCGTAGGGGCGGGGGTGGGGCTCGCCGCGGCTCAGGTAGACCAGGCCCACGATGCAGCGGACGCCGAACCACACCGGCGGCACGCACCAGATCAGGCCGGCCAGGCCCCAGAACACGAAGCCGACGAGCACGATCGTCAGCGGCAGGCCGATCACCCAGACGACGCCGCCGACAATCGCCGCTCCGACCGCCAGGAGCAGGAAGCCCCAGAAGGTGCGGATCAGGTAGGTGTAGTGCGTGCGCATGTCGGGGCCGGCGGTCCCCTGCTGGGCGTGCGCCATGATGGCGCCGATGATCGTGGTCACGCCCGCCGTCGCGAAGCCGAGCAGGTAGAGCGCGTAGCACACCGCCGGCATCGTCTTGTCTTCGGTGCGGTAGAGATCGGTCATCGCAGGTTGTCTGGTCCTCCGGCCCGAGGATCGGGCTTGCACTACAGATGGACCCGGAAAGGCGTAACGAAAAGCGCCGCCTGCGTTACAAATTGCTCACCCGCGCGAGACGACGATCTCCACCCCGGCGCCGACGGCGTGGGGCGCGAGCGCCAGGGGCTTCTCGATCCGCACCCGGGCGCGCGTGACCCGCGGGTCTTCCAGGCAGGTCTGCGCCAGCCGGTGCGCGAAGGTCTCCACCAGGTCGATGTGGCCGCCGGCGGCGAGGCCCTGGGCCGCGGCGAGGATGGTCTCGTAGTTCACCGTCTCGCTCAGGCGGTCCGAGGCGTTGGTGGGGACGTCGAGCTCCACGTCCACGATGAGGGGCTGCACGCGGCCGATCTCGTGCCGGTAGACGCCGATCTGGGCCTGCACCTGGAGGCCGGTGACGAAGATCTTGCTGGCGGTCAACGCTCCTGGGGCGGGGGTCATGAGAGGTGCTGGCCGGAGTCCACGGCGATCATCTGGCCGGTCACGGCTTCGGCGTCGATCAGGTAGCGCAGGGCCGAGGCCATCTCGCGCGGCGCGGACGGCCGCTTCAAGAGGGTGCTCGCCACTTCGGCGTCGAAGGCGGCCTGATCCTGGTGGATGGAGGGCAGGGTGGGGCCCGGCCCGATGCCGTTCACCCGGATCCGCGGCGCCAGCGCCTGGGCCATCATCCGCGTGGCGTCCCAAAGGGCCGCCTTGGAGAGGGAGTACGAGAAGAAGTCCGGCCGCGTGCGGAAGACCCGCTGGTCCAGCACGTTGACGATCAGGCCCGCGCGGTCCGGCGCCAGGCGGCGGGCGAACGCCTGCGACAGCACCAGGGGCGCGCGCAGGTTGGTCTCCATGTGCAGGTCCCACGACGCCCGGTTCATGTCGGCGAAGCTGTCGTCCTCGAAGACGGACGCGCAGTTCACGAGCAGCGTGACCGCGCCGAGCTCGGCCTCGGCCTCGCCGACGAGGGCCACGGTCTCGCTCTCCTTGCGCAGGTCGCAGGTGACGATGCGCGCCTTCCGGCCCCGGGCGCGCACCTCTCCGGCGGCGGCCTCGGCGTCGTCGTCCATCGCGCGCACATGCAGGGCGACGTCATAGCCGGCCTCGGCTGCGGTGGAGGCCAGCACCCGGCCGATCCGCCGCGCGGCGCCCGTCACCAGTGCTGCGCCGCGGCCGGTCACGAGCGGGGCCTCAGTCGAGGCGGCCGAACTCGAACAGGTTCAGCGCCGCCATGACGGCGATGAACGCCACGATCATCAGGATGCCGCCCATGTAGCCTCCGGTCACTCTGCCGGTCCGGGCTTTAGCGACGCCGGCGGCGCGCCGCAAGGCCGGGCGGCGCCCTTCGGGAGGGGAAAGCGCGCAACTTCGCGTCCTGACGCCGCGTCAGGGGCTTCCCCCCTTAACGCTGATCACTAAAATGAGCGTTTGAAGGGTGGGGCGAAAGCGCCTCCGTTCCCAAACGAACAAAGACTTCCAGGAGGACGTCATGCGCGAGTACCTCAAGTTCTACATCGACGGCGAGTGGGTCGATCCGGCCGAGGGCCTGAAGACGCTCGACGTCGAGAACCCGGCCACCGAGGAAGTCTGCGGCAAGATCGCGCTCGGCTCGGCGGCCGACGTCGACCGGGCCTGCAGGGCCGCCCGCAAGGCGTTCGCCTCGTGGAGCCAGACCAGCCGCGAAGAGCGCCTGGAGGTGCTGGGCCGCATCCTCGCCGAATACCAGAAGCGCTTCGGCGACCTCGCCACCGCGGTGACCGAGGAGATGGGCGCGCCCGCCAGCCTCGCCCAGCGCGCGCAGGTTCCGATCGGCATGGCCCACCTGGCCACCGCCGCCGAGGTCCTGAAGACCTTTAAGTTCGAGGAAGACCGCGGCCCGACGATGATCGTCAAGGAGCCGATCGGCGTCTGCGGCTTCATCACCCCCTGGAACTGGCCGCTCAACCAGATCGTCTGCAAGGTCGCCCCGGCCATCGCCACGGGCTGCACCATGGTCCTGAAGCCGTCCGAAGTGGCGCCGTTCAGCGGGCACATCTTCGCCGAGATCATGCACGCCGCCGGCGTGCCGAAGGGCGTGTTCAACCTCGTGCACGGCGACGGCCCGACGGTGGGCGCCGCGATCTCCAGCCATCCGGAAGTCGACATGGTGTCGTTCACCGGCTCGACCCGCGCCGGCATCGAGGTGGCCAAGGCGGCCGCCCCGACCGTGAAGCGCGTGGCGCAGGAGCTGGGCGGCAAGAGCCCGAACATCGTCCTGGACGACGACGCCTTCGCCAAGGGCGTCGCCCGCGGGGCCTCGACGGTGATGACCAACTCGGGCCAGTCGTGCAACGCGCCCACCCGGATGCTCGTGCCGAAGGGCCGCATGGACGAGGCGATCGCGGTGGCGCGGGAGACCGTGGCCCAGGTCACCGTCGGCGACCCGAACGGCAACGCCCAGCTCGGCCCGGTGGTCTCGAAGGTCCAGTTCGAGAAGATCCAGAAGCTGATCCAGAAGGGCATCGACGAGGGCGCGACCCTGGTCATCGGCGGCACGGGCCGCCCTGACGGCCTGGACAAGGGCTACTACGTGAAGCCCACGGTCTTCGCGAACGTGACCAACGACATGACCATCGCCCGCGAGGAGATCTTCGGGCCGGTCCTGTCGATCCTGGGCTACGACAGCCTCGACCAGGCCATCGAGGTCGGCAACGACACCGAGTACGGCCTCGCCGCCTATGTCCAGGCCGGCGACCTGGAGAAGGCGCGCAAGGTGGCGGCGAAGCTGCGGGCGGGCCAGGTGTCCATCAACGGCGGCGGCGGCGACATGATGGCCCCGTTCGGCGGCTACAAGATGAGCGGCAACGGGCGCGAGTGGGGCGACTACGCCTTCCACGAGTTCCTGGAGACCAAGGCCATGCTCGGCTACGCGCCGAAGCCCGCCGCGGAGTAGGCCTCGCCTCGAGCCACGGAAGGGCCGCCCCACGGGGTGGCCCTTTTCATTTGCGCCCCGTGCCGCCGAACGGCGGCATCTGGCTTGACCATTGGCCCGATGGCATATGGACCTACCTATGGTAGGGCGGCCGCGCCGGCCGTGATGGACGATCGGGTGCGGTGACCTTGCGGCCGGGACAACACATCGAGGCGGGCTCGCCGCCGTCCGGCCTCGTCACGGCCCTGAAGCACGCGCCGATCGGGGTCGCCATCTTCGACCGGGAGATGCGATATCTGGCCGCCTCCCGGCAGTTCCTGATCGACCAGGGGCTGCCCGGCGACACGCCGCTGGAGGGCCGGCTCCACTACGACGTCTTTCCGGGCATCCCCCCGCGCTGGCGCGAGGTCCATGCCGCGGCGCTGCGCGACGGCGTGGAGCGGAGCCATCCGGCTGACGCCTTCCCTGGCCCCGACGGCCGGACCGTCTGGGTCCGCTGGCGCCTGGCCCCGTGGCGCGACGATGCGGGCGAGATCGGCGGGCTGGTGCTCTACACCGAGGTCGTGACCGAGGCGGTCGAGACGCAACTGCGCATCGAGGCGGCCGAGCAGCGCTACCGCGCCGTCTTCGACCACGCCGCGATCGGCGTGGCGCGGGTGTCGCCGGACGGGCGCATGCTCGAGGTCAACGAGCGCTTCTGCGAGATCTGCGGCTATCCGCGCGAGGAGCTGGAGGCGCTGACCTTCCAGCAGATCACCCACCCCGACGACCTGGCCGCCGATCTCCTCCTGGTCCGCCAGGTGCTGGCCGCGCAGCGCCAGGCCTTCTCGCTGGAGAAGCGGTACGTGACCAAGGGCGGCGCGGCCGTCTGGGTCAGCCTCACGGTGGCGCTGGTCCGCAAGGCCGACGGACAGCCCGACTACTTCGTCTCGATGATCGAGGACATCGGCGCGCGGAAGGCGGCCGAGGCCGAGCAGGCGCGCTACGAGGGGCAGCTCCGCCTCATGATCAACGAGCTGAACCATCGGGTGAAGAACACGCTGACCACCGTCCAGTCGATGGCGGCGCAGACCCTGCGCCAGGGCGACGATCCGGCCGAGGCGTACGAGAAGTTCCAGGCGCGTCTGCTGGGCCTCGCCGACGTGCACGGCATCCTGACGCACGAGGGCTGGCACGGGGCCCCTCTGCAGGTCGTGGCCGAGCGCGCGCTGGGCCCGTTCCGGCCGGCGCAGCCCGGCCATGTGCGAATCGAGGGCCCGCAGGTGTGGCTCCAGCCGGCGGCGGCCCTGACCATGGCCATGGTCCTGCACGAGCTCGCCACGAATGCGGTCAAGTACGGGTCGCTCTCGGTCGACGGAGGCCGGATCGACCTGACCTGGACGATCGACGGCAGCGCGCTGGAGGTCACCTGGAAGGAATCGGGCGGGCCCCCCGTGCGGGCGCCCACCCGCCGCGGCTTCGGCTCTCGGCTGATCGAGCGCGGCCTCGGCGCGGAGCTGCGGGGGCGGGCGCGGATGGACTACGCGCCCGACGGGCTCGTCTGCATCCTCCAGGCGACGGCGCCGCCGCCGCCGGAGACGGCCCCGCTCTTCGAGATCTGACGCGCGTCGGGCGCCCGTCTTGAGCTCGACGGAATTGCGCCCACCTATCTGTGCGGCGTAAAGATGCCCGGCCGCGGGACCCGAGCCCGCCGCCCTGGCGTTTGGGGCCTTGGAGGAAACACATGGCCGAGGCCGCCTGCGACGAACGTCCCCTGGTGTTCGAGGATCTGGTCCGCTGGATGGCGGAAGGCGCCAAGCCCGCCAGCGAGTGGCGGGTCGGCGCCGAGCACGAGAAGTTCGTCTTCCGCCTGAAGGACAACGCGCCGGTCCCCTACGAGCCGCAGGGGATCAAGGCGCTGCTGATGGGCCTCACCCGGTTCGGCTGGACGCCCGTCTACGAGGGCGAGAACGTCATCGCCCTCGAACGCGGCATGGCCAACGTCAGCCTCGAGCCCGGCGGGCAGTTCGAGCTCTCGGGCGCGCCGCTCGAGACGGTGCACGACATCTGCGAGGAGACGGGCCAGCACCTCACCGAGGTGAAGCAGGTGGCCGACGAGCTGGGCCTGGGCTTCCTGGGGCTGGGCTTCACGCCCACCTGGACCCGCGAGCAGGTCCCCGTGATGCCCAAGGGCCGCTACAAGATCATGCGGCAGTACATGCCGAAGGTCGGCGGCCTCGGCCTCGACATGATGTTCCGCACCTGCACCGTGCAGGCCAACCTCGACTTCGCGGACGAGGCGGACATGGTGGCGAAGTTCCGCACCTCGCTGGCGCTGCAGCCGATCGCCACCGCGCTCTTCGCCAATTCGCCGTTCATCGAGGGCAAGCCGTCGGGCTTCGTGTCGAGCCGCGCGAATGTGTGGACCGACACCGACCCCGACCGGACGGGCATGCTCGACTTCGTCTTCCAGGACGGCTTCGGCTTCGAGTCCTACGCGCGCTACGCCCTGACCGTGCCGATGTATTTCGTGAAGCGCGACGGCCGCTACATCGACGTCGCCGGCCGCTCCTTCATCGACTTCATGGAGGGCAAGCTGCCCGAGCTCCCGGGCGAGCGGCCGACGATCAAGGACTGGGCCGACCACACCACGACCATCTTCCCCGAGGTGCGGCTGAAGAAGTACCTCGAGATGCGCGGCGCCGATTCCGGGCCCTGGAGCCGCCTCTGCGCGCTGCCGGCCCTCTGGATGGGGGTGCTCTACGACGCGCCGGCGCTCGCCGCCGCCTGGGACCTCTGCAAGGACTGGAAGATCGAGGACCACGAGCGCCTGCGCGCCGACGTGGCCCGGCGCGGCCTGAAGGCCGAGATCGCCGGCCGCACCGTGCAGGACGTCGCCAAGGACCTGCTGGCCATCGCCCGGTCCGGCCTCAAGAACCGCAACCGCCTGTCGGGCGGCCTGGTGGACGAGAGCGGCTACCTCGCCGAGCTCGAGCACATCGCCGACACGGGCGTCACCCCGGCCGAGCGCCTGGTGGAACTCTACAACGGGGCCTGGAAGGGCGACGTCAGCCGCGTCTACGGCGACTTCGCGTACTGAGGTCCGGCCGCCTGGAGCCTGTCCGGTCTTGATGGAACCATCGAGGCCGGTCGGACAGGCTCTATCGCTTTGAATTAGAGCGCGTTATGGCGGCGAAACCGGCTTCCACTTCCGCCGGACGCGCTCTGGGCGTCAGCGCGGCCTTGACGTTCCGCGTCCAGTCTGGCGAGGGTCCCTCACGTCTAGCCCGCACCGAGGCCCCCCCAATGCCGGTCAAGCTGCCGAAGTACGCGCACTGGGTCGCCGAGCGCCGGTTCCTGGTCGACCCGGCCCGGCTGCCGCCGCTGAACGACGCCGAGGCGCGCCTGATCGAAGACCTCTACATCGAGCCTGGGCGTCTCCGGCTGCGCCGGATCACCCTCCCGGGCGGCGAGCAGGAGTTCAAGCTGGCGAAGAAGTACGCGCCCGACAATCCGCTGATCGGGCCGATGACCAATCTCTACCTGGACGCCGACGAGTACGGCATCCTGAGCACCCTGCCGGGCCGCCGCGTCTCCAAGCGCCGGCACAAGGTGGGCGGCTTCACGATCGACATGTTCGAAGGCCCGCACGCCGGCCTCGTGACCGCGGAGTGCGAAGCCACCAACCGCATGGCGGCGATGGCGTTCGACGTTCCCGACTGGTGTCTCCGCGAGGTGACGACCGAGGTCGCCTACACGGGCTGGCGGCTCGCCCAGGACCAGTCCGTGCCGAAGGGCTGACGCGCGGCGGGACGTCCGGCCGCCGCGACCGCCCCGACATTCCAGGCGCCGGACTCAACACCCGGTCATCCCGGCGAAGGCCGGGATCCAGATGGAAGGGCTCAGATGCTCGGTCCGTCGGTTCGGAGCCCCTCCCACCAAGGTCCCGCACCTGGATCTGGGTCCCGGCCTTCGCCGGGACAGTCGGAAGTCGTTGAACCCTAGCGGACCCCGCCCTCCGGCCCGGGCCCGTCGACGTTCGACTCCCAGGACCCGCGTTGCGCATGGCCGTCCCCGGCGTCGGTGTGCTGCACGATTTCGTCGACGCGGGACCGGTCGCCGGCGTGATCCGGGTTCACCGCCGCGTCGTCCACCTCGTAGACCTCGACCTTGTCCGGATAGAACGCCAGCCGGCCCTCGATCGCCTGCACGGCGGGATAGGCCTGCTCGTAGGTCCACACCGCGTTCTCGGCGATCTCGCTGTGCATCTTGAGGGTGTAGTAGGCCGCCTCGCCCTTGTACGGGCAGGTCGTGGCGTGCGCGGTGCGCGCCATGTAGTCCATCGAGACGTCGTCCCGGGGGAAGTAGATCACCTCGGGATAGGTCGCCTCCTTCAGCACCAGCGCATCGGCGCTGTCGGCGATGACGTGGCCGGCGAAGCGGGCCCGCCAGCGCTTCTCGGCGGGACGGATGGTGATCGGGTGGTCGGGACCGGGGGTCTTCATCGGCGTGCTCCTTGCGGTCGGGAACGCGCCCGGCGCGATCGGGCTGCGTAGGATCTGGGGGCGCGTGGACGGCGCGCCAGGGGCGCCGGATCGCAGGTAGTGGGTCATTCTGAAATCGGCCACCAGCCTAACGCGCGCGCGATCACGCCCAGCACAAGGTAGACCATGGGCGTCATCATAAAGATCAACACGACGAACCCGGCGATGTCTTCGCGGTTGGGAGCGGGTCGATCGAGCGCGCGATAGATCGGCGGGACCGCGAACATTGCCGCAATGGCAATAGCCGTGATGGCCAGCACAAGCACTAGGCCCCCTGCCGCTTCTTGTAGGTCGCGGGCCGCTGCGGCTTTGCGTCAGCCGCCTCCACGATGGCGACCAAATCCGCCATTTCCCAGAGGCGATCCGTGACGCCAGCGGCCATGGCAGGGGTCACGCGCAGCGTCTTATGGATGCGGACGAAGTTGTAATACGCGAAGTGAAGGGCGACCGCGTAGGCGTGATTTTCGACCTTCTTCGAGAAGCCGTTCGTCAGCCGAGTGAACCGGCGCATGTGCATCCGCATGGTCAGGTTCTGGCGTTCCACATAGGACGTGCTGACGTGCTTCGGATCGGGCCGACCTTCGATCCGGGTCTTGCTGCACGACTTGAACGGCGCGGGGCTGTAGCGGCCCTTGAACGCCTCCGGAGCTTGCCCGTAGACCTTCACCAACTGGGCGTAGTCTACGTCGATGCCGAAGATGTCTCGGATCGCGTTCACGTAGGGGCCATGACCGTCCGACGTGATCTGCACGCGATTGGCTAGGCGGCTGTAGACGTCCTCGATGAAGTCGCGAGCGTAGCTGGCGTCACGACCGCCCACGAGCCAGGACATGACGAGCTTGGAGTCCGCGTCGATAGCTGTCCAGGTCCACGTATCACCCGCGCCTTCGGGCGCTGCGGTGGCGGTCGCGACGTTCTTTTGCTTGGCGTATGTGAACGACCAGATTTCGTCGAGCTGGACGCGCTTCGTCTGGAGTTCGACGAAGGCGCGATCCTGATAGTCGGAAAGCGCCTTCCCGGCGTCGATCATCAGCTTGCTGACGGTGTTCTTGCTGTAGCCGGTTACGCGCGTGATCGCGCGGATCGACATGCCCTCGCAGAGAAGCTGAAGAACCTTCGCGCGTTCGTCGGCTGAGAGCTTGTTCATGCCCTCAGTTATAGTGACCCTTATGCTTGAGCGTCAAGCAGAAAGGGTCACTTTCGCGCTGCGCAGCCGATCGGCTATTGCGCGGTCCAGAAGCTCGCGTACGCGGCCAGCGGAATCCTCTACCGCTTGGGACAAGTTCCGCTCGAGGGTTGCCTCGCCCTTCTTACGGGGAGGCAGTTGCGGAACTTGATCCTGGTTCAGGGCCTTCCGTGCCATCTCCTACCTCCGTTGCACTGCGTCGTTTGAACTTACGCCAGAAGTATCTCGGGTTCAACTCGGCGTCGAAGTAATGCTTGCGCTTAATCCATACAAAGCCGTCGTGGCGCGTGATGAAAGCAACATCGACCGGCCCGCCAACTGTAGCCTGAGAGCTGCGCGCTTTCCGCTCTATTGCGGTAATGCCGACAAGTGCTTCTGCCAGCTCTATCAATTCCCTCTTTGGCATCATTGACACCATCGAGTTGAAGTCTCTTTCAAAGTCTTCCTTCGCAGCAACCGAGAACTTATCTCGGTATTGCTGCGCGACAATGTCGATCACGTCGTTAAACACGGCAGAAGCGTCGGCGGTTCCAAGGCCAGATTTTTGAAGCGCTTCTACGAGTGAATCCCGGGCCTCTTCAAGAGACGACGTTATGTATTCTTCCGTCTTCTTGATTAGCCTGCTGTCCGCGCCGCCCAGGAGGCGCTCAATAACATCGGTCTGCGCAAACGAAATCACCCCGCCAGGATAGTTTCTCCTGTCAACGCTCTTAAGGTCGCCAATTGAGTACTTGAGCTGGTCTCCCACCGCTCCATCCACTTCCGCCGAACATAGCGAGGGAAACATGTCACCATCCCCGAAGCCGGCAACAACGATGCCGGTACTATGTTCGGTGGGGGCTTCGCTTAGGATTAGACTAAGCACGATTTTGCGCAACTTGGTCTTTTGTGCGCGATCTAGGGTGATCGGGAATGCGTTTTCTATCAGCCGCCGCAGGCCCTTATAATATCTGTCCCCCACGTCTTTGTGCGTAAGATTCTTGAGGCTCCCAGCGACTCCTCGGTCTCTGAAAAACTTCAACCTCTCTTCGAGCTTCCCATTAAATATATGGGTGACATCGGGTTCCTGCTCTCTACGCTCAAATAACTCCTTCGATACTTGCTCCTTTATAACGTCCATCTCGCGCGAGACTATATCAACGATGTAAGCAGCCTCAGCAGCGCTGTTCTTCGCCTTGTGTGTCGCCGCGTATGACAGGAGGGCCTCAAGCCAGTCCTTCATCGTTCCTGGCGCGCAGGTGCTGGCCTGTTCTCGAAAATCCTTAATGATCAACTCCCATGGGACTCCCAAGAGATCCATGTTGCCGTTGATCATCACGCCGACAGGGCAGTGCTCGCATAGTTCAAATAGCTTGTCGCCAGTGTCGAAGACCTTCGACTCTTCGCCGGCTCCGCTAATGGTTACTGCGCTGTCTGTCGCTAGAGCGATCCCAAGGCGGTTAATGACCGCGATTTCGGTCGTCATCCTTCCCCCATCGGGCGGCAGCGGCCTTGGCTGCTATCTCCGCCCTCCGTTCGGGGGTAAGTTTCTGCGCGCGGGCGCGGCCACCCTTCAGTCCCCCCAGTCGCCCAAGGGTAGCTTCTGGAGAAGCTGCACCATTAGAGGGAGAGTCGGCAACCTCCCCCGTCGCAATCTCGGCGATCCGCTTCGCAAGCTGGTTGGGGTCGCGCGGGCGCTGGGGCGTCTTGCTCATGGGCTCGCACTATACCGACGATCCGGGCGCGCGTGAGGCGGCAATTTCAGACTGACCCACTACCGGATCGCAGCCTTGCTTGTGCGCATGACGAGCGCGTGATTTTCTCCGCCCAAATGGCCGCTGCGGGGCAAGACCGTTCCCGGCGCGCACCCCCAAGGGATACCGGAAACCCCTCGAATGTTGATTATCCTCATCGGCATCGTGGTGACGCTGGTCACCGGATTGCCTGTCCTGCTGCAGATGCTGCGCAACCATCCGCGCGGCCTCATCATCCTGTTCTTCGCCGAGATGTGGGAGCGCTTCTCCTACTACGGCATGCGCGGGATCCTGATCTTCTACCTGACCCAGCACCTGCTCTTCGACGACGACGTCGCGGGCGCGCAGTACGGGTCGTACACCTCGCTCGTCTACCTGCTGCCCCTGCTGGGCGGCCTGCTGGCCGACCGCTACCTGGGCACCCGCAAGGCCGTCGCGTTCGGTGCGCTGCTGCTGGTGGCGGGCCACCTGACCATGGCGGTCGAGGGCCAGCCCGCGAAGCAGACGCTGGTCTACGCCGGCCAGAGCTACGAGGTGGCGATCGAAGGCCGGATGGAGGAGCGTCAGGTCCGCCTGATGGTCGCCGGCCAGCCGCACGAGTTCTCGGCCACGGCCGACGGCGGCCTCGAGATCAAGAACCTGCCCGCCGGCGCGCCGCTGCCGGCCGTCCTGCCGCAGGGCCAGTACGAGCTGAAGAAGCAGGTCGATCCCATCGGCCAGGGCGCCTTCTACCTCGCCGTCTCGCTGATCATCATGGGGGTGGGCTTCCTGAAGCCGAACATCTCCACGATCGTGGGCCAGCTCTATCCGCAGGGCGACCCGCGGCGGGATTCGGGCTTCACCCTCTACTACTACGGCATCAACCTCGGGGCCTTCTGGGCCTCGGTGCTCTGCGCCTACCTGGGCCTGGAGTTCGGATGGTGGGCCGGCTTCGGCCTGGCCGGCGTGGGCATGGCGGCGGGCTTCGTCGTCTTCGTGCTCGGCAAGCCGCTGCTGGAAGGCAAGGGCGAGCCGCCGAACCCGGACCTGCTGAAGCAGAAGGTGGCCGGCCCGCTGAACCGCGAGCAGCTGATCTACCTGGGCGGCATCCTGGGCGTGATCCCGGTGTGGTTCCTGGTCCAGCGCAACGACATCGTGGGCATCGCCCTGATCGCTTCGACCGTCGTGTCGCTGGCCTACATCGCCTACTTCATCGGCAACCTCTACCGGCAGCGCATGCGGGTCGAGGCCGAACGGATGATCCTCGCGATGATCCTCGTCTTCGGCGCCGTCGTGTTCTTCACCCTCTTCGAACAGGCCGGCACGTCGCTGAACCTGTTCGCGGCGCGCAACGTCGACCTGGGCCCCGTCACGGCGGGGCAGACCCAGTCGTTCAACGCCGGCTTCATCCTCATCTTCGCGCCGGTCTTCGCCGCGCTCTGGGCGTGGCTGGGCAAGCGCGGCCGGAACCTCGATCCGACGCTGACCTTCGGCCTCGGCCTCATCCAGGTGGGGCTGGGCTTCCTGGTGGTGGTCTGGGGCCAGGCGCTGGCGGTGGACTACCGCATGCCGCTCTTCATGCTGGCGCTGCTGTACCTGCTGCACACCACGGGCGAGCTGTTCCTGTCGCCGGTGGGCCTGTCGCAGATCACCAAGCTCAGCGTTGCCAAGCTGGTGTCGTTCATGATGGCGGTCTGGTTCCTGTCGTCCTCGATCGCCCAGTACGTCGGCGGGATCATCGCCGGCGCCATGGGGACCCACACGGTGGGCGGCCAGGTGACGGACCGTGCGGCGGCCTTCGCCACGTCGATGGACGGCTTCAACAAGCTGGGCTGGGGCGGCCTCGCCTGCGGCGTCGTCTTCGTGGCGCTGAGCTTCGTCGTGAAGCACTGGGCCCACGGCGCCAACGACACCGCGCCCGTCGAGGACCCGCCGGCCCCCACCCCGGACGGCGAGCGCCAGGCGGTCCGTCCGTAGGTCCGCGCCGCGCGCCGCCGAACCTCCCCCGCCGGCCCGGCGGGGGAGCGAGGCCGGCTACTGGCCCAGCGCGCTGCCGCCTTCCACGTAGAGGACCTGGCCCGTCGTGTAGCCGGCGCGCATGAGGTACAGGTAGGCCTCGGCGGCCTCCTCGGGCTCGCCGATGCGCGGCAGCAGCTGGCGGGCCGTGAGCCGGGCGAACTGGTCCTGGCGGCGCTCGGCCGGGATCGAGTCCCAGACGCCGGTGCGGATCAGGCCCGGGCAGACGCAGTTCACCCGGATCGGCGCCAGCTCCACCGCCAGGGCGCGGGTCATGTGCTCGACCGCGCCGGCCATGGCGCTGGAGACCACCGAACCCTTGCTGGGGCGCTGGGCGATCATTCCGTCCGTGAGCGTGATCGACCCGTTCTGAGGCAGCGTCGGCGCGCCGTGCTTGGCCACCGCCAGCGCGCCCCAGAAGCGCACGCGGAAGAGGCCGGCGGCGGCGGCGAGGTCGGTGTCCGCCAGAGGCCCCCGGCGCGCGCCGCCCCAGTCGCCCGCGGTGTAGACGATGTGGTCGAAGGCGCGGCCCTCGAAGAAGCCGGCGACGGCGGCCTCGTCGGTGGCGTCCAGGACGGCGCTGCGGGCGCGCTCGCCCAGCCGCTGGACGGCCGCGTCCAGCTTGTCGGCGCTCGTGGAGGCCACCGTCACGGCCGCTCCCGCCTGCGACGCCGCCGCGGCGACGGCGAAGCCGATGCCGGACCCGCCGCCGATCACCAGGATCTGCTTGCCGCCCAGGTCCATCAGGCGGCCCGGAACCGGATCGGCATGGCCTTGGGGCCCGAGATGAAGTTGGACGGCAGCCATTCCACCGGCGCGGCCAGCTCGAAGCCGGTCATCCGCGTCAGCACCTCGCGCAGCATGGCGTCGATCTCGATGCGGGCGATGTGCTGGCCCAGGCAGCCGTGCGGCCCGGTCCCGAAGGCGATGTGCGGGTTCTCGGGGCGCGAGAGATCCAGCACGTCGGGGCGGTCGAAGACGGCGGGGTCGCGGTTGGCGGCGCCGAAGTACATGACCACCTTGTCGCCCGCCGCGATGCGCTGTCCGGCCAGGTCGGCGTCCTGCTTGGCCGTGCGCCGCATGTAGATCACCGGGCTGGTCCACCGCAGCAGCTCCTCGCGCGCGGTCGGCAGGCGCGCGTCGAAGTCGGCCATGAGCCAGGCGTACTGCTCGGGATGCTCCATCAGCGCGAGGAGGCCGCCCGACAGGAGGTTGCGCGTCGTGTCGCCCCCGGCGTCCACCAGCAGCAGGAAGAACAGCAGGAACTCCATGTCCTCGAGCCGGCGGCCGTCGACCTCGCAGGCCAGCAGCTTGGAGGCGAGATCGTCGCCGGGCCGCGCCCGCTTCTCGGCGATCACCTTCGAGCCGTATTCGAACATCTTCATCACCGCCTGGCCGCCGGCGCCGGGCGGCAGCGCCTCGGGCGCGGTGTGGATGATCTCGGTCAGCTTGTAGAGCTCGCGCCCGTCCTCGAGCGGCAGGCCCATCAGCTCGGCGATCACGTAGGACGGCATCTCGCCGGCCACCTGGTCGACGAAGTCGCATTCGCCCCTGTCGATGACCGCGTCGACGATCTGCTTGGCCAGCTCCTGGATGCGCGCCTGGCGAAGCCGGGCCGCCGGCTCCGTGAACTCCGACCGGATCAGCTTGCGGAACGCCGTATGCTCGGGCGGATCCATCATCAGCATCATCTTGTACGGCCCGAAGCCGCCCGCCTCGGCCAGCGGGTCCGTGATCATGATGGTGGGCTCGGACGAGTAGGTCTGGAAGTCGCGGTCGACCGCCCAGACGTCGGCATGGCGCGTGACGGCCCAGAAGCCCTTGCCGCCCGGCTCGTCGTGCCAGCGGACGGGCGCGTTGGCCCGCAGCCAGTCGTACTGCCCGTGCGGTTGGCCGCCGGCGAAGCTGGCGGGCGAAAGCAGGTCGATCTTCATGTGGCCTGGCTCCGATCTCGGGGGGATTGGACGCGCTTGACTGCGGGTCACGCAAGCCCGTCGCGGGTGGGGCGCACGAGGGGCGAGAAGGGCACGTCAGGGGTAATACGATCCCTCTGAAGGCCCTGAAAAATCCACTCGGAGTGGACTTCGCGGGCTGGTCGTTAGCACGTTGTTTTCCAACTTGTGGCCAAGTCGGCCGGCGCACTTCTCCCAGCCGAAGCCATGAAGAAAGCTCCCGACCGCACCGTCCGCAGCCTGATCGCCCTGGAGCAGTCCGCCTCCACGGCGCGCGTGCTCAATCTCGTCGCGACCCACAGGAAGCTCGCCCATGACCCGTCGCTGGCCGCCCAGCCCTTCTTCCAGAGCAAGGCGCTGAACCACGGGATCATCGTCAAGCATCGCGTGCGCCCGCACGAGCGCGAGCTGTTCGCCAAGCCCCTGGCCACCACGACGAAGATCATGGTGCCGATGGACGGCTCGGATCTGCGCTGCGGCGCGCGGTTCCTGATGATGGGCCAGAAGGACTTCGATCGCGCGGCCGAGCAGATGATCGGGGACCTGCTGGCGCCGGGCCGTCCCGATCGCGAGATCCTCGAGCTGATCGACAGCCTGCCGTCGCTGGACCCGTTCCTGCTGCGCGAGCATCTGAAGCGCAACGGCTTCGAGCCGGCGCGGGCCTACTTCGCCATCACGGACGCCGACATCCTGCGCATGTACGAGTTCGTGCGCGCCGAAGTCATGGCGCTGGTGACTCTGTCGGCGGGGCAGGGCGGGGGCAACCAGGCCGCCGCGAAGCTGGTGGAGAAGCTGCTGTCCAGCGACCCCGACAACAGCTTCGAGCCCCTGAAGGAGACCCTCAGGCTCAGCGACAAGGACTACCAGGACGGCGTCTTCTGCTGGCGGGGCTTCCTCTACTACAAGTGGGTGCTCGACGAGCTGACGCCCCGCCTGGGCCAGGTCCTGCTGGAGATCTCGACCCTCCAGCCCCGGGGCCACCTCAGCCAGCCCGCCAAGGAGTACATCGGCCCCGCGCGCAAGCGCCTGGAGACCTCCATCTCGCAGGTGGTGCAGGGGGTGAACCTCATGCTGGGCGTCTACGACAACGCCTACCGGTCCCTCACGCTGGACGGCCAGCCAACGGCGTTCCGCGACTTCCTGCTCGCGGCGCCCGACATGTTCATGACGCTGGGCGAGCAGTGCGGGGCGATCCAGCACATCATCAGCTTCTGGCGTTACCGGTTCCCCGGCAAGCGCACCGCGCCGATCGACGCCGAGGAACTGATGGACATCTTCCTGGACTTCGAGGACGGGCTCGGTTTCCTCGAGGACATGCCCCAGGCGAAGGTGGCCTGACCGCCGCCGCAGGCGCTCGGCCTGCGGCGACAGCGGCCCCTCAGAGGCCCTTGTTCGGGTTGATCAGGTATTTCGTCCCGGTGTGCTTGGCGTTGTAGGCGGCGATCGTCTCGGGGTTCAGGGCCTCGGCCAGCGAGATCTCGGCGGTGTAGTGGCTCGCGAAGGTCGTCTTGAGCTCGTCGGCGACGCGCTGGCGCAGCGCCTGGCCCTTCTCCGGGCCCGCCTTCATCAGGAAGTAGGTGAGCAGCCAGCCGCCGAGACCCCAGCTCATCCCGAAGGCGCGGTTGAGCTCGGTGGGGCCGGTGTCGAGGCCGCCATAGATGTAGACCTGCTTGTAGGTGGTCGAGCCGTAGCGGCTGTAGGCGCCCCCGGCGCGGCGGGTGGCGGCGATCTCCATGGCGGTGAGGATCTGGCCGGCGAGCTTGCCGCCGCCGATCGCGTCGAAGGCGAGGGTGGCTCCCGTGGCCTCGAGGGCGGCGACCAGCTCGTCCATGAAGGTGGGCGACGTGGAGTCCAGCACATGCTTGGCGCCGATGTCCTTCAGCGTCTTCGCCTGCGAGGCGCTGCGGACGATGTTGACCAGGTCCACCCCGTCCTTGAGGCAGATCTTCACCAGCATCTGGCCGAGGTTCGAGGCCGCGGCGGTGTGGACCAGGGCCGTGTGCCCCTCGGCCCGCATGGTCTCGACCATGCCCAGGGCCGTGAGCGGGTTGACGAAGCACGAGGCGCCGTCGGCGGCCGTGGCGTCGGCCGGCAGGACCAGGACGTCGCCGGCCTTGGCCATGCGGTATTGGGCGTACATCGCCCCGCCCAGGACCGCGACGCGCTTGCCCAGCAGCGCCTGCGCCGCGGGGTCGGAGCCTGCGGCCACCACCGTGCCCGCGCCCTCGTTGCCCACCGGCATCGACTGGTCGATCCGGGCGGCCATGGCGCGCATGAACTGGGGCGGCACCTTCGCGGACGTCACGCCGCCCGCGCTCTTCAGCGTGGAAAGGTCGGCGGGGCCCAGCAGCAGGCCCAGGTCGGACGGATTGAGCGGCGAGGCCTCGACCCGGATCAGCACCTCGTCCGGGCCCGGCGCCCCGAAGTCGGTCTCCTGCAGGCTGAGCTCCAGCTCGCCCGAACCCTTGATGATGGACCGCAGCTGCAGCCCCGTCTGTCCGCCCACGCGCGCCTCCCGTTGCCGCTTTCGAAGTTGTGCAGACGACATGGCGCGTCGGCGGGCCACAGCCAAGCCCCCGATGCAAGAAAGGCGGCCCTCTCGGACCGCCTCTGCCGCTTCTTCAGTGCCGCGCAGGACCGAAGTCCTGGAAGCGTCGCGGGGCCCCACGCCCCGGCTTGCCCGTGGTGGGCTCGCCGTTCCCGAACGTCATCCTCCATGTGCGCGGCGGCCACAAGCCCCCTGTGCGCCCGCGACGCACTCCGTGGCGGGCTGTCACCCGGCGGACACGCCCCGAAATGGCCTAATTTGCGACCCGAGGCGAACACACCTCGCCCGTTTACTCCATTGCGTCGGCTGGCCCGCATCCGGTCCGGATCCTGAACAGCCCCCCCAGCCCCCCTGATCGGGCGCCTGGTCAGCCGACGACCCTCCCCCCAGCACCCTAGAGCTCGCGCACGGCGTTCAGCCACTCGGCCGCGTTCCATGACGCCGAGCGCCCGCCCAGCCCCTCGCAGCGGAAGTTGACGTCGTTGGTCTGCACCAGGGCCAGCAGGCGTCGGCCGGTCAGGAGGTGGTTGCGGGACCAGTCCTCGATGATGTCCAGCACCCCGTGCGCGAACGCCGGTTCCTCGCCGGCGATCACGTGGAAGTCGCGCAGGCAGATGGCGACGTCCGGGCAGTCGCCGAACGGGAAGGCCGCGAACCCGTCGTTCAGGGCGTTCAGGTTGCCGTCCCACGCCCCGTCGCCCCAGCCCAGGGCCTCGCTCACCGCCCGGCGGAACTGGCTGGGCGTGACGCAGGCGATCTCCAGGAGCCGGTAGCCGAGCGCCCCCAGTTCGGCCTTGCTGGCCTCGAAGCGCTCCTCGCGCCAGAACAGCGTGATCGCGCCGTGGCGCAACAGCTCCCAGTCCGCGCGATCGAAGTCGCCCGCGGTGCGGAACACCCTGAAGCCTCCCTCGCCAGCATGCCGCGCATCGCGCCGGCAACCCTGATCCCAGGTTGCATGGCAGCCCCAGGTGGGCAGCTAAGTCAAGGTCGCCCTTCAGCCTCCAAACGGAAGCCTTCGTAGCCGCTAGCGGCCACCTCGGCGCACTTGTCGCGGTAGACGGGGAAGCCGCCGATGTAGGGCATGAAGACCCGCGGCTTTCCGGGGACGTTGGCGCCCAGGTACCAGCTGTTGGCCAGCGGGTAGATGGTGCCGTTGGCCACCTCGTTGACGTGCTCCACCCAGGCGTCCTGCGCCGGCTCGGTGGCCTCGATCGCGCCCATCTGGCGGCCGCCCATCCAGGCGATGCAGTCCGAGATCCACTCCACGTGCTGCTCGATGGCGACAGCCATGTTGCAGAGGACCGAAGGGCTTCCGGGGCCGGTGACCAGGAAGAGGTTCGGGAAGCCGGCGGTCATCAGGCCCAGGTAGGTCCGCGGGCCGGCGGCCCAGGCCTCGGACAGCGTGCGGCCGTCCCGGCCGCGGATGTCGATCTTCGAGAGCGCGCCCGTCATGGCGTCGAAGCCGATGGCGTAGACGATGGCGTCCACGTCGTAGCTCTTCGCGGCCGTCTTCACCCCGGTCGCCGTGATCGCCTCGATCGGTTCGTCGGACAGGTCCACGAGGCTGACGTTGGGACGGTTGAAGGTGGCGTAGTAGCCGGTGTCGACGCACAGCCGCTTGGCGCCGATGGGGTAGGTCTTGGGGATCAGCTTCTCGGCGGTGGCGGGGTCCTGAACGATCCCGCGGATCTTCTCGGCCATGAACTCCACGGCCGTGCTGTTGGCCTCGACGTCGGTCACGAGGTCGTTGTAGGCGCCCAGGAAGGCGAAGCCGCCATACCTCCAGCGGGCTTCGAAGGCCTCCTTGCGCTGCTCGGGCGTCGCCTCGAGCGCCGGCGTGTCGCCCATGGCGACGCCGCGGATCCCGAAGCCGGCCTCCCGGGCCTCGGCGCGATAGGCCGCACGGTTGGCGGCCCAGTCGGCCGCGACGGCCGGGTCGATCGGGCCGTTGTGCGCCGGCACGCTGAAGTTGGGGGTGCGCTGGAACACCGTCACGTGTTTCGCTTGGGCGGCGATCACGGGGATGGACTGGATCGCCGACGAGCCCGTCCCGATCACCGCGACGGTCATGCCCTTGAAATCGACGCCCTCTTCGGGCCAGCGGCTGGTGTGCCAGGAGGGGCCGCGGAACTCGCGCTCGCCCGGGAACTCGTCGCCCTTCGGAACGGACAGGCATCCCGTGGCCATGACGCACCAGCGGGCCGATATGGTCTCGCCGCCGTCGGTGGCGACGCTCCAGCGGCGGGCCGCCTCCTGCCAGTGGGCGGCCGTGATCCGCGTCTCGAGCTGGATGTCGCCGCGCAGGTCGAAGCGGTCGGCCACATGGTTGAGGTAGCGCAGCAGTTCGGGCTGGGTGGCGTAGCGCTCGCTCCAGACCCACTCCGCGTCCAGTTCGGGGGAGAACGAGTAGGAGTACTCCTGGCTCTCGATGTCGACGCGCGCGCCCGGATACCGGTTCCAGAACCAGGTGCCGCCCACGCTGGGGCCGGCCTCGTAGACCCGCGCCGAGACGCCCAGCTGCTTCAGCCGGTGCAGCATGTAGAGGCCCGAGAATCCGGCCCCCACGATGACCACGTCATAGGCCTGGTCCGCCATCGTCGCCTCCCACCCTTTTTGCTTTTGGCCGACGATAGCCGGTTTCCGTGGGGGAGGGGCGAGCTTTCAGCGGCGGTTGCGCAGGCCCAGCAGGTCGGTCCAGCGCCAGCTGCCTGCGCCCAGGGCGATACGCGCGGAGCCCGGCGCGTCAGCCAGGGAGATCACCACCAGGCCGCTGACGCGCTCGGCCTTGCAGGCCTCCGGGGCGAATCCGACTTCCCATTGGATCGCCTCGCGGACGGCCGCCAGGCCCGCGCCTTCCTGTACGCCGTGGCGCACCCAGGCGCCGTCCCAGATGCGGATGGCCTTGCCGCGGTGGATCTCCCCGATCGCGGCCTGCACGCGCCGATCGCGGCGCAGCTTGCCCTGCAGGTGCTGGGTCATGTTGCAGCCGCGCCCGCCGCCCGCTCCGGACGCCGCCGTCCCGGCGCCGGCGAGTTCGGACTCCCCCACCTCGATGACGCCCACGTCCGGCGGCCCCTCGCTCGCGGGGAGGGGTTCGACGGTCCGGGGCGGCGGCGACCTGGCCGGGCGCGCCTTGATGGGCGGAGGCTTCGCCTTCACCGGCGTCGGCTTCGCCTTGGCGGGCGCAGGCTCGGGCTCCGCCTTGGGCTCGGGCTTGGGCGGAGCCGGCGGCTCGGGCGGGGGCAGGGGCTCGACCAGCGTCACGCGGATCGGCGGCAGGTCCGGGACGGGCGGCGCGCTGGGCGCCGCCTGCACCACGACGATCGCCGCGCCCGCGTGCGCCAGCAGGCTCAGCGACGCCGCGGCGATGCGGCGTCGCCGGTCCCGAGCGGGTCGGTCCCTGGACACATAGGTCCCGGTGCTAGGCGAGGACGATCAGCACCACGCGACGGTTCTGCTGGCGGCCGTCCCGTGTCTCGTTCGGCGCCGCCGGCGCGTCGGGACCGTAGCTGATGGTGCCGATGCGGTTCAGGGCCACGCCCTTCTGGTTCAGATACCGCCGCACGGCCTCGGCGCGCTCCTCGCCGAGCTTGTAGTTGTAGTCCTTGGCGCCGGTGATGTCGGTGTGGCCCTGCACCTCGACGTAGACGTTGCGGTTCTCGGACTTCAGCTTCTCGACGAAGGCGTCCAGGCGCGCCATGGCCTCGGGGCTGAGGTCGGCCTTGTCGACCGCGAACTTCATGCTGTCGTCCGTCAGCACCTCCGAGAACAGGAACTTGCCCTCGGCCAGCTTGCCGGCCGCCGTGGCGCGTTCCAGCGCGTCGCGGGCGGTGCCTTCGACGGTGGTCACGCGGCCTTCGACGGTGTCGACCCGCGTCCCGACGACGGCCACTTCCTCTCTCACGAACTTCTTGGTGGCGCAGCCTCCGAGGCTGACGGCTCCAAGCAGCGCGGCCCCCACCACGATCACGCTCGACCTACGCATTTTCATTCAAAGTCCTCCGTCCGGTTGGTCCCCACCCCGGCCGTAAGCTCTCACTGCCGCGGTTCTTGCGGCGGAAAGGGGCACTTTTCGGGCGCAGCTTTGCTGTAGCGGCGGCTATATTTTTCGCGCGGCCGGGAACCGAAACGGGACTCGCGACAAGCGGGGCCGGAGCCGTTACGACAGACCCATGACGTCCCGCTTGCTCCTCTCCGCCCTTGCCGCCGCCGCGCTCGCCGGCTGCGCCACCGCGCCGGCCGCCCCGCCGGTCGTCTACACCGGGACACCCCAGGAACAGTGGGTCCAGGGCCAGCGCGCCTACGAGGCCTGGAGCGCCGCGCGCACGGGCTGGAAGGTGACGGCGAGCGGCCTGCAGTACCGCAAGGTGAAAGGCCGGGGCGCCGGCCCCCGCCCTCAGCCGACCGACACGGTGACGATCCACTACGTCGGCCGCTTCATCGACGGTCGCGAGTTCGACTCCTCCCGGCGACGTGGCGAGCCGGCGACCTTCCCGCTGCCGCAGCTCATCAAGGGGTGGCAGGAGGGCGTGCCCCTGATGCGCGTGGGCGAGACCTTCGAGTTCGTGATCCCCTCGACCATCGCTTACGGCGAGCGCAACCGCCCGCCCATCCCGCCGGGCAGCACCCTGCTGTTCGAGATCGAGCTGCTGGGCGTGGGCGAGGAGTAGCCGCCACGCATATTGCGCCGCCGCAATCAGCGCGCAACGCCGCTATTCGTAAGATCGGTATGACGCGCGCCGCATGACAGCGGCGCGTTCCTGTTCGGGAGACTGCCTTGCCTCGCGCCGCCCTCGCCCCCACCGCGCTGTTTGGCGCCGCCCTGCTGAGCGCCGCCGCGCTGGCGCCGCTCGCCCACGCGGCCGACAAGCCGGCCGCATCGGCCGCCGCGTACAAGGCGCCGCGCACCGCCTTCGGCCAGCCGGACCTTTCCGGCCACTGGACCAACGCCACGCTCACGCCGATGACCCGCTCGCCGACGGTCGGCGGCCGCTCGGTCTACACCGAGGACGAGGTGAAGAAGATGGAGTCGGCGGTGGCTCAGGAGATCGAGGAGGGCAACGAGCCCACCGATCCGGACGCCCCGGTCGAGGCGCCCAAGCGCCCCGCGAACGTGCGGCCCGAGTTCGCGGCGGCGGGCGGCGACGTGGGCGGCTACAACCGCGGCTGGCTCGACCCCGGCAACCATGTGATGCGCGTCCGGGGCGAACCGCGCACGTCGCTGATCACCACGCCGAACGGCCTGCCGCCGGCCCGCAAGCCCGGCGCGCCGTCGGCCGGCGGCTTCCGCGGCGGGATGGGGTCGTTCGATCATCCCGAGCAGCGGTCGCTGGGCGAGCGCTGCATCCTGTCGTTCGGACGCAACGCCGGCCCGCCGATGTTCCCCAACGGCTTCTACAACAACAACTACCAGATCCTGCAGACGCCCGATTCCGTGCTGATCGAGGTGGAGATGGTGCACGACCTGCGCGTCGTGCGGCTGAACTCCAAGCATCGCACCGACGACGTCCGCCCCTACATGGGCGACTCCATCGGCTGGTGGGAAGGCGACGCCCTGGTGGTGGAGACCACCCACATCCCGCAGGCCCAGCAGTTCATGGGCTCGTGGAAGAACCTGAAGGTCACCGAGCGCTTCACGCGCGTCGGCAAGCAGCGCCTGCACTACGCTTTCCAGGTGGAGGACCCGACGGTCTGGGAAAGCGCCTGGGGCGGCGAGTACGAGTTCTCGCCCATGGAGAAGGGCGTGATCTACGAATACGCCTGCCACGAGGGCAACTACGCGTTGCCGGGCATCCTGGGCGGCGCGCGGCAACAGGAGAAAGAGGCCGCGGCCGCCAAGAGCGGCGCTGCGCCGGCGGCCTCCCAGCCCTGACAACAGAAGAAAGGGCGGCGCTTGCGCGCCGCCCTCGATCCCCAACGGAAAGCCGGGCTATTGCGGCGGGTCGGCCGGCGCCGTCTCGGCGGGCGCCGTCGTGGTCGACGGGTCCGGCGTGATGGTCGGCGGCGTCGACGGGATCGGCTCGGCGGCCGGCGCCGTCTCCACCGAAGGCGCGGGCGCGGGATTGACCGCGGTCGTGGCCGCGTCCGGGTTCAGCGTCGAGTAGGGCTGCGGGCCGTCCGGGATGGCGGCGGAGGCGCTCGCCGGGACGCCTTGGGTGTCCGCCGCCACGGCGGCGGGACGGGCGCGGGCGGTGCGGACCGGAGCCGCGGCCGGGGCTCGGGCGACGGCGGTCGGCTCCGCGGAGGCGGGGCTACGCTCGGGCAGGATGTTTGCCGCGCGCTCGCCGCCGACCGGAACCGCGGGCGGCGCGTCGACGGGCGGCAGCGGGGCGGCGGCGACTTCGCTGGTCGTCGCGCCCGGCGTCAGTTCCGGAACATCGCCGTTGTCGCGGGTGGCGAACCAGCCGACCGCGCCCAGGGCGATGACGCCGACGGCCGCGCCGGCGATGGCGGTCGAGCCCATCCCCCGCGACTTGGCGGTCTTCACGCCGGTGGCGGACCGGGGCGGGGGCGCCGCGAAGGCCGTGTCGTGCACGGTCTCGGTCCGGGGCGTCACGGGCTCGGCGCGAGGGGTGGTCGAGGCGACCGCCGCAGGGCCGAGGGCGTAGGCAGTGGTCTGGTCAGCCCGGCTCACGTCGCGTTCGGGCGACGTCGGACGCTCGGCCATCGGATCGGCGAAGCTCCGCGGCTCTGCCGCGACGGCGCTTTCGGTGGGGCGCGCAGCGGCGAAGCCGCCCCGACGCTTGCGCTTGCGATCCCAGACCGGGGTGGGGGCGAACATGCTTCCGTCCGAATTCGCATCCATATCGGGCGTGCGGTGATTGTTGTGGTCCATGCTCATTTCGGTTCCCTCAACGTCATTTGAGGGGATCAAACGGCGATATCTCGAAGGAGTTCCCGGACGCCTCGGCAATTCCAGGAAGTGGACTTCATGTCGCACCACGAATACTTCTGCAATGCGGCGAATGCTGTCCAGCTTTCGCCGTAATGGCGTCGCAATGCAGGCCCTCCTGCCCGGAGCAGGCGCCGGCGTCTGAAGCCTCCGTCTCGCACCGAAAACTCGCCGCCGACGGGAACTGTGTCGCGGCGGTCCTTGACCGCCCGGTCCGGCGCTCGCCAAGCTCACCTCCACTTCGGAGAGGGCCGGGATGCGGTTTCGAGCGAGGCTCAAGCGTGACCTAAAGTTCTGGCAGGGGCTGCAGCGCACCCTGAAGCGGGTCAAGTCGATCGCCCGCGAGTCCGACAACCTGATCTGCGACGACCTGCAGGCGGCGGTGGAGCAGTGGCGGGAACGCCCCGCCATGACCTTCGAGGGCCGGTCCGTCACCTATGGCGAGCTCGACGCCATGGCGAACCGCTACGCGCACTGGGCGAAGGGGCTGAATATCCGGCGCGGGCAGGTCGTGGCGCTCTTCATGCCGAACCGGCTGGAGTACTTCGCCATCTGGTACGGCCTGTCCAAGGTCGGCGTGGTGACGGCGCTGGTGAACAACCAGCTCGCGGGCATGCCCCTGGCGCACTGCCTGAACATCTCGGGCGCCCAGCACGTCATCGTCGACGCCGAGACCTCCCCGGTCTTCGAGCAGGCGCGAAAGCTGCTCGACCGGACGATGCATGAGTGGGTCCTGGGGCCGGCGCACGGCGACCAGCGCGACCTCGTCCAGGCCCTCAAGAGCTGCAGCCAGCTCCCGCCCGACCGCTCGGTGCGCGAGGACATGACCGCCGCCGACACGGCGCTCCTCATCTACACATCGGGCACCACCGGCCTGCCGAAGGCCGCCCGCATCACGCACATGCGCGCCCAGCTCTACATGCGGGGGTTCGCCGGGGCGACGGGCGCCAGGTCCAGCGACCGCATCTATGTGGCGCTGCCGCTCTATCACGCCACCGGGGGCCTCTGCGCCCTGGGCGCCGCCCTGCTGAACGGCGGTTCGGTGGTCCTGCGCCGCAAGTTCTCGGCCAGCCACTTCTGGCCCGAGATCGCGGCCGAGGGCTGCACCATGTTCGTCTACATCGGCGAGCTGTGCCGCTATCTGGTCAACCACGTCGAGGATCCCGACGAGACCCGCCACAAGCTCCGCCTCGCCTTCGGCAACGGCCTGCGACCCGACATCTGGCCGACGCTGAAGCAGCGCTTCCGCATCCCCGAGATCCTGGAGTTCTACGGCTCCACCGAGGGGAACGTCTCGATGTTCAACTGGGACGGACGGGAAGGCGCCATCGGCCGGGCGCCGAAGTGGCTCAAGAAACAGGTCAACTTCCGGATCATGCAGTTCGACGTCGAGAGCGGCGAGCTGGTGCGGGGGCTCGATGGCCTGTGCATCGAGTGCGGGCCCGGCCAGGTCGGCCAGTGCGTCGGCCGCATCGCCGGCGACGCCCGCACGGACTTCTCCGGCTACCTCGACAAGGCGGCGTCCGAGAAAAAGGTGCTGACCAACGTCCTGGAGCGCGGCGACGCATGGTTCGCCACCGGCGACCTGATGCGGACCGACGCCGACGGCTACGTCTATTTCGTCGACCGGATCGGCGACACCTTCCGCTGGAAGGGCGAGAACGTCTCGACCAGCGAGGTCGAAGCCCGCCTGCAGGCATTCCCGGGCGTCGCGACCGCCAACGTCTACGGCGTGGCGGTGGAGGGCGCCGAGGGCCGCGCCGGCATGGCGGCCATCGTGTTCGACGGGGCGTTCGACCCCCAGGCCTTCGGCGCCCACGTCAAGCGAGAGCTCCCCGGTTACGCCCAGCCCGTCTTCCTGCGGCTGCTGCCCGCGATGGACACGACGGGCACCTTCAAGATCAAGAAGGGCGACCTGGTGAAGGACGGGTTCGACCCTGCCCGGATCAAGGGTCCGCTCTTCTTCCACGACCCGAAGCGCGGCTACGTGAAGCTCACCAAGGCCGTGTTCGAGAAGATCGTCGCGGGCGCGCTGAAGTTCTAGACGGCCGCCGTCCGAGGCCGGGGGCTCCCGCGGCGACGGAGCATGGCGCCCGTTGCGCCGAAGCCCAGGATCATCAGCGCCCAGGCGGCCGGCTCCGGAACCGCGCCGGAGACGTTCACCTCCATGAAGAAGGGGTTGTCCCCGCCGAAGTTCGTCCAGTCGGCGCCCTGCATCTCGGAATAGTAGTAGGCGCCGAAGGACCCGGTTCCGACCTGATCATTGCCCTCGGCGTAGCTCCAGCCGAAGCCGCCCCCGGTGACGCCAAGGACGAAGACGTAGGTCTCGCCGGGGTCGAGGGTGACGCTGGCGAGGGGCGTGAAGCTGCGCGCCCCGAGCGCGCCGCCGAGCGCGGGCAGGGCGAAGGTGGTGAGGAGCGCGCCGGTGGGGGATCCTGCCCGAAGCTCGGCGAAGGCGTCGGGATCGCCGCTCGCATCGCCCACCACCGCGCGGATGCTGGTCAGGACGTGGCTGTCGCCATCGTTGGTGAACGCCTGGGCGGCCCAGAGCGCGTCCGAGAGCGGCGAGGTGCTGCGCAGGTCCTCGGCGAGGTTCGACAGGAGCACGTCGGCCCGGGCGGCGGGCGCCGCGGCGAGCACGGCCGCGAAGGCGAGGTGAGCAGGTCGCATTTGTGAGCCTCCATCGTTTGAAGGCCCCAGCGTTGCGCCGAGCCCGGCCGCCCGGCGCTACGCGTTTGAGTAGGTCAGGGCAGCGGGCTGTCCAGATCGGGGGTGCCGCTGGCCGCATCCCACCGCAGGGGGGTCTCGTGCAGGCGCGCCACCAGCTGCGGCTGGCGGTTCGTGTCGGTCTTGGCGAAGACGCCCTTCAGCAGGAACCGCGCGGCGTTCAGCGACACGCCGCGCGTGGCGGCGAAGTCCTCCAGGCTGGCGCCCTCGGCCAGGGCGGCGGCCAGCCGCGCCTCGGCCGGCGTGAGGCCGAACCAGTCTTTCAGGCGGTCGACGTGCGCAAACGTCGTGCGGTGGTTGCGTCCTCCCACGATCATCAGGCCCGCCGAGCCGAAGTCGGGATGCACCAGGCCCGACCCCGGCGCGATGCGCACGGCCATGGCCGCGACAGGGGCTTGGCCTTCCGTCTCGAGGGCGAACGCCGCGCAGCGCAGCGGCTCCGCGGGGTTCCCCAGCGCCTGCAGCCGCCGCGTCTCGCCCGGCTGCGGCAGCGCAAGGCGACCGTCACGCAGGCCGATGTACCCGTCCCGCAGCAGCGCCTCGCCGGCCGGATTGGCATAGGTCAGCTGCAGGCCGGCGTCGCACATCAGGATGGCCGAGGGCGCCGCGTCCAGCGCCCCGCGGGCCGTGGCCGCGGCCAGTTCGGCCTCCGCCAGTCGCCGCGAGATCCGGACCGAGCGCTGGAAGTGCGGGGTGAGGCGGCGCACGGCGCCCGCCAGCCGCTCGGAGCTGCCGTCGGGCCCCGGAAAGCACAGGCACAGATGGTCGCCGCCGTGACGGTCGAGCAGGGCGATCAGCCCCACCTCGAAGCCGTAGCTGTCGAGGTACTCGGTGAAGAACGGGCTGCGCCGGAAGGCGGCGCGGTCGATCAGCTGGTCCGAGTGGAAGACGGAGCCGACCGGCTGGCGATGGCCGCGCACGCTCCAGTCGTTGGCTCCGGCGAAGACGTGGACGTAGCCGTGCTGCGCCATGGCGTGCACGCCGCAGGCGCCCAGGAAACGGCCCGCGGGGGGCGACACCCGCTCCCACAGCAGCATCGCCACGTCCCAGCGATCCTCGCCGAAGCGGCTGACGAGATGCGTGAGGGCGACGTCCCAGTGGGCCGGCGCCAGCGCCGCGTCGTAGATGTCCGCGACGACGGCGTCGTAGTCCGCGAGGTTCATCTCGGCCGCCATGGCGGGCAAAGTACAGCTATCGCCGCCCACGCGACAGTCACCGGCCCAACCGCGAGGGGAACCCACCCGCGCCCCGGCGGTTCAGGCCGGATGAAGATCGAAGACTTCGCCGGCAAGAGCCCGGTGTTCCGCCCTGAGACGTTTTTCGACGGCCGCCTGGAAGGGTGGGGCGTGATGGAGGGCGCGACGGGCGCCGTGCAGAAGCGGTTCACCGTCGCCGCGGAAGGACACGCCGCCGCGGAGGGCGGCCGGATCCGCTATCGGGAGACCTGGACGTTCGACGACGGCCACGTCGACACTCTCGACTGGGAGATCTGGCGCGAGGCCGACGGCGGCTACGCCGGAAGCGAGGCGCGGAGCACCGGCGAGGCGGAAGGCGAGCAGGCCGGCTGCGCTTTCCACTGGCGCTACAGCCGCGACACGCCGCAGCCGGACGGAAAGACCATCCGGCTGAACTTCGACGACTGGTTCTTCCGCATCGACGACGACGGCTACGTCGCCAAGGGGACGGCAGGACGGCTCGGGCTGCCGTTCGCCACCGCCTACGTCACCTACCGCAAGCTGCCGGCGTCAGACGGCCTCGCCTGACGGCTTCTGCTGGGCAGCCAGCGGAAGCGCGATGACGCAGACCAGACCGTCGGGCTCGAAGACCTGCCGGGCCGAGCCGCCCAGCGCGCCCTGCAGGCTGCGCTCGATCAGGCGCGAGCCGAACCCGCGTCGCGTGGGCGGCGCGACCGGAGGCCCGCCCCGTTCCCGCCAGACGAGGTCGAGGCGTCCGCCATCGCCTGTCCAGCTCACCTCGACGCAGCCTTCGCTGTTGGAGAGGGCGCCGTACTTCGCCGCGTTCGCCGCCAGTTCGTGGATCACCAGCCCGAGGCTGAGCGCCGCATGCGGCGGCAGCTCCAGGTCCTCGCCCTCGAACTTGTAGCGGTTCGGCGCGAAGGGCCGGAACTCGGCCCGCAGGACGTCGCAGAGCTTGGCGCCGGCCCAGCTGCTCGCCGTCAGCAGGTCGTGGGTCGAGGACAGGGCGATCAGGCGCGACTCGAACGCCTCCCGGAAGGCGGCGGCCGAGGGAGACGCACGCAGGGTCTGGTCGGCGATCGCCTGCACCGTCGCCAGGGTGTTCTTCACCCGGTGGTTCAGCTCGTCGAGCAGCAGCTTCTGGCGACGCTCGGCCAGGACGCGGTCGGTGACGTCGCTGCCTTCCACGAAGACGCCCGAGGCTTCACCGTTCTCGCCCAGGATCGGCTGGTAGATGAAGTCGACGAACCGCTCCTCGAGCTCGCCGTCGGGCGTCCGCTGGAGGCGTACGCTCACCGCCTTGCCGATGTGCGGCTGACCCGTCCGGGCGACGGTGTGAAGCAGGTCCACGAAACCCTGGGCCCCCACCTCGGGCAGGGCCTCCGCCAGCGGGCGGCCGATGACCGCGCGGTGGCCGATGAGCTGCTGGTAGGCGCTGTTGACGAGCGCGAAGCGGAAGTCCGGTCCGGCGAGCACCGCCATGAAGCCCGGCGCCTGCATGAAGAGGTCGCGCAGGCCGCGGGTCTCGCGCACGAGCGACTGGTTCTCGGCCTCGGCCTCCCGGGCCCGCAGCAACAGTTCCTTGACGCCGGCGGTCGGCTCGCCGCCCGGGCCGTAGGCCAGGGTCTTGAGGCGTTCGAGTTCCGTCACATCGACGGTGTTCTGGACGATGAACTGCGTGCGGCCCTGTCGGTCCAGGAGCGGGACGTGGACCGCCGACCAGTAGCGCATCTCCAGGCCGCCGCCCCGTTCGGGCGGCCGCTCGAGCGGATAGGGGATGAGGGGGATGGAATCCCGCCGGCCGGTCTCCAGGACGTGCCGGAACGACTCGCGAAGGCGCCGGCCCCCGGCGCCCGGATTGGGAAACACGTCGAACAGGTTCCGGCCGACCAGGTCCTCCCGCGCCCGTTCGACCACGGCGCAGTAGGCGTCGTTCACCGCCACGTACCGGAACTCGCGGTCCAGGATCATGTGCGGGCTGGGGAGACTCAGGAAGAGCGCGGACATGTCGGGCGCAGGCGAAGGCTCGCCCGAACGCGGCAGGTCTCCGGTTACGCTATGCATGAACGAAAACTGCTCCCCAGTGGGTTGGAACGCGCCACGGCGAAGGTTGTTCCCGGATGCTGCAGGCCCCTGTGGCCGAGACCGGACTCGCCTATATTCGCCCCATGTCCGAAACGCCTGCCGCCGCGCCCCTGAAGGGCGCCGCGCTCATCAAGGATGAGTGCAAGCGCCTGCCCGACCGGCCCGGCGTGTACCGGATGATCGGAGAGGACGGTGACGTACTCTACGTGGGCAAGGCGCGCTCGCTGAAGAAGCGGGTGCTTCAATATGCCCAGGGGCGGTTCCACACCCAGCGCATCGCCCACATGGTCGACCAGACCCGGTCGATGGAGTTCGTGACCACGCGCACCGAAACCGATGCGCTGCTGCTCGAGATCAACCTGATCAAGCAGCTGAAACCGCGCTTCAACGTGCTGCTGCGCGACGACAAGAGCTTCCCCGAGATCGTGATCCGCCGCGAGCACCCCGCGGCGCAGCTGCGCAAGCACCGCGGCGCGCACACCATCAAGGGCGACTACTTCGGGCCCTTCGCCTCGGCCTATTCGGTCAACAAGACCCTCAACACCCTGCAGAAGGCGTTCCTGCTGCGGTCATGCTCGGACAGCGTCTACGAGACGCGCACCCGGCCATGCATGCTGCACCAGATCAAGCGCTGCGCCGCCCCCTGCACCGGCCTGATCAGCCTCGAGGACTACAACGGCCTCGTGGAGCAGGCGGGCGACTTCCTGCGCGGCAAGTCGCGCGCCGTGATGGCCCGCATGGCCGAGCAGATGAGCGCCGCCGCCGAGGAGATGGAGTTCGAGCGCGCCGCCCGCCTGCGCGACCGGATCCGCGCCCTGGCCTCGGTGGCCCAGGAAACCCAGATCAACCCGGAGACGGTGGACGAGGCCGACGTGTTCGCGCTGCACGCCGAGGGCGGGCAGGCCTGCGTGCAGGTGTTCTTCTTCCGCGCGGGCCAGAACTGGGGCAACCGCGCCTACTTCCCGCGCGTCGACAAGAGCGACGAGGACGCCGACGTCATGGGGGCGTTCCTGGGCCAGTTCTATGACGACAAGCCGATCCCCCGGCTGATCCTGGTGAACGTGGACCCTGCCGAGAAGGAGCTGCTCGCCGACGCCTTCTGCCAGAAGGGCGGGCGCAAGGTGGAGATCGTCCGGCCGGCCCGGGGCGAGAAGCGCCAGCTCGTGCAGCACGCCCACACCAACGCGCGCGAGGCGCTGGGGCGGAAGATGGCGGAGAGCTCGGCGCAGTCGAAGCTGCTGGCCCAGGTCTGCGAGGCGTTCGGCCTGGAGGCCCCGCCCGAGCGGATCGAGGTGTACGACAACAGCCACATCATGGGCACGAACGCCGTGGGCGGGATGATCGTCGCCGGCCCGGAAGGCTTCCAGAAGAGCCAGTACCGCAAGTTCAACATCCGCGGCGCCGACCTCACGCCCGGCGACGACTTCGGCATGATGAAGGAGGTGCTGCGTCGCCGGTTCGGGCGCCTCGTGAAGGAGGAAGAGGAGGGGATCGCCGACGTGGTCCGCCCCGACCTGGTGCTCATCGACGGCGGCATGGGCCAGGTGAACGCGGTCATGGAGATCATGGCCGACCTCGGCGTCGACGACATCCCGGTGGTCGGCGTGGCCAAGGGGCCTGACCGCGACGCGGGGCTGGAGCGGTTCTACATCCCCGGCAAGCCCTACTTCATGCTCGAGCCCAAGAGTCCGGTCCTCTACTACCTCCAGCGGCTGCGGGACGAGGCGCACCGCTTCGCGATCGGCAGCCACCGGACGCGGCGCGCCATAGACATGAAGAAGAATCCCCTGGACGAGATCGAGGGGGTGGGTCCGGGACGCAAACGGGCGCTGCTGCACGCCTTCGGCTCGGCCCGGGGGGTCAGCCGCGCGAGTGTCGAGGACCTGGCCAAGGTGGAGGGCGTCAGCCAGGCGCTCGCGGACCGGATCTACGGCTTCTTCCGCAAGGGCTGACGACGCGGCCCTCGGAACGCGCCCTAGCCGATGGTGTCGTCCTCGGCGCCTTCGCCCGGCGCGGCGCGGGACGGAGCCTGCCGCTCGGTCTGCCGTTCGTCCGCCTCCACGCCCAGGGCGCGGCCCTCGGCAGGGTCGACGTGGCCCAACGGCGCGGGGCGCTCCGGGGACCGTGGCTTCGCCGCATCGCCCGGCGAAGCCTCCATCTCGACGGCTCTTCGGTTCTGTTCGCCCATGGGTCGCTCCGCGGCAGCCTGACCATCCCGCAAGGCCCGGACGTCCGCCCGGTTCCGGCCCGCGTGAAAAATCTCGGGCGCCTGACCTCTGGGGCCGCGCCGCGGCGCCTGTCCCTTTGGGCTTCCTTTGCGGTCGACCTGGCCGCGGGACACGAAGGGAGAGCTGGGTGGTGAGTCACGGGGCGGCAAGCTCTCGATCGACCTTGCGCGCGCGTCGAACGTCGGTCTCAATGCCATGACAGGGGCGGACGCCGAGGCACGGCGGCGTTCAGCCGAAGGATTGGCGGGGCGGCGGTTCGTTGCGGCCTGCGGGGGGAGTCGCGTGCGATTAAGTTTTGGAGCGCGCCTGCTGGCGACGACGCTTGCGCTGGGCGCCTGCGCGGCGCCGATTGTCGCTCACGGCCAGCCTGCCCCCGCGCCGTCGCGCCAGGAGTTGGATCGTGCGCAGCGGGCCCCGGCCCGGCCGGGCCCGGCGCCCGACCTCTTCTCGTCGCCCGAAGCCGGGCCATGCCCGCTCGCGGAGAACCCCGCGCCCCTGACCGTGACCGCCGTGCGGCTGAACGGCCTGGAGAGCGTGCCCGCGGAGGCGCTGGCGCCGGCCTATGCGCCCTATCTGAACCGCGCGGGCGGCGACGCGGCCGACCTCTGCCTGATTCGGGACGCTGTGAGCGACGCGCTGTTCGACCGTGGCGTCCTCGCCCGCGTCGAGATCCCGGCCCAGACCATCGGGACCGACGGCGTGGCCGTCATCGAGGTCATCGAGGCCCGCATCGTCAACGTCACCGTCCGCGGCGACGCCGGCCCGGCCGCGCCGATGCTGGAACGCTACGCCGCCAAGCTTCGGGGGATGACGCCGTTCGACATCAACCGGGTCCAGCGCTACGTGCTGCTGGCTTCGGACCTTCCGGGTCTGCGCGTCCAGGCGGCGGTGCGGCCCAGCCCCGGCGGCGAGCGCGGCGCCGTCGACCTCGACCTCAATGTCCAGCGCGATCCGCAGGACGTGATCGTCAACGTCCAGAACCTGCAGGCCAAGGCGACCGGCCGCTGGGGCGTGCTGGCCCAGGCGGACTTCCACACCCACACCGCGTTCGGCGAGAAGACCTCGCTGGTCGCCTACCGCACGATCCAGAACGAGCAGTGGGTGCTGCAGCTCGTGGAGGAGGCGCGCTTCGGCGGCGAAGGGCTGACCGGCCGCGCCTCGATCGCCTACGGCAAGGGCCGCCCAGGCGACGTGCTGAAGCCGCTTCAGCTCCGCTCCGAGAGCCTGGTGGTGAACGCCGAGCTCGCCTACCTGATCGTGCGCAAGCGGCGCGAGAACCTGTGGATCGCCGGCGGCCTCGAGCTGATCGACCAGGAGACCCGCATCTCGGGCGCCGGGACCCTGATCGACGACGAGATCCGCGTGGCCTGGGCCGAGGTCCGCGCCGACCGCACCCACTACCTCCAGGGCCGACCGATCGTCGGCCAAGCGGCGCTGGGCCTGCGTCTCGGCATCGAGGGCCTGGGCGGACGCGGCGACGGCGACCCCCTTCTGTCGCGCTTCGAGGCGGACCCCGGCGCGCTCGTCGCCTACGGCCACGCCGAGGTCTACGCCGGCCTCTCGCCGCGGCTCGTCTTCGTGGGACGGCTCGAGGGCCAGTACTCGAAGAAGCCGCTCGTGGCCTACGAGGAGTACACCGTTGGCGCGCTCACCATCGGCCGCGGCTACGACCCCGCCTTCACCTCCGGCGACAGCGCCCTGGCCGGCAGCCTGGAGCTGCGCGCCGGACCGTTCCAGCCCAGGGCCGGGCTCCTGGTCCTGCCGTTCGCCTTCGTCGACGCTGCGCGGACCTGGGATCGCGATATCGGCGGCCTCGCCCAGACGCTGACCTCGGCCGGCGTCGGCGTGCAGGTCCCGGTGGGGCCGCGCGGCGTGGCCGACATCACCTGGGCCTATCCGCTGGATCGGCGCGAGGGCGACCGGGCCAGGCCCTCGCCCCGGCTCACCCTCAACCTCACCACCCGGTTCTTCTGAGGCCAGGCATGCGTAACCCAACGTCCCGCCGTCCGCTCCTCCTGGGAACCGCCGCCGTCGCCCTGCTGTCGGCCGCCAGCGCCGCCGCTCTGCCCGTGCTGGGCTCGCCGCCGCCGCAGGTGAGCGCCGGCGGGGCGCAACCCACGATCACCAACCCCAACGCCACCACCGTCCGCGTCGACCTCAATGCTCCACGCACGATCATCGATTGGACGAGCTTCAACCTCACCTCGGCCGAGCGCGCCGAGTTCCTGTTCGACCAGCGCAACTGGTTCGTCCTCAACCGCGTCACCGGCTCGGCCATCAGCATCGACGGGCGGGTCGCGGCGAGCCAGGTCGTCGGAGGGCCGGCCGGTGGCCACGTCTGGTTCTATTCCCCGCTGGGCGTCGCGTTCGGCGGCAACGCCCGCGTCGACGTGGGCGGCCTGCTCGCGACCAGCGCCGCGCCCAACGTGGGCGAGTTCCTCAACCCGTCGAACATCAACATCCACTACACCGGCTCGGGGAGCGGCGGGCCGGTCACGGTCGCCGCGGGCGCCCAGTTCAACGCCACCGGCACCATCGCCTTCGCCGCGCCGCGGGTGACGACGGCCGCCGGATCCACGGTCACCGTCTCGGACCAGGGCTCGGCGCTCTACCTCGCTGCAGACAGCTTCGAGCTGCAGTTCTTCCCGACCTTCAACAACGACCTGACGCTCTTCACCTTCATCATCCCGAACCGCGCCGCGGGCACGCCGATCACCAACGCGATGACCATCGCCGGCCAGACCACCTCGGGCACCATCTACCTCGCCGCCTACAGCCGCGCCGCCGTCGCCAGCGAGATGATCAACGCGCCCGGGCTGCTCACGGCCCGATCGTCCATCGCCGCGTACGGCCAGGTCACCATCACCACGGGGCGGAACGTCATCCTGGGCCAGCCGGGACCGGGCGACAACGCGCCGGTCGTCCACCATGTGCCCGGCCTCACCACCGGCTCGGCCCGGATCGGCGAGGTCAACGCCGACGGCAACGTGAACATCATCCTGACCGGGGTGAACTACGATATGGCGCCCCAGGGCGACCTGACGGCGACGCGGGTCCGCGCGGGCCAGGGGCTGGTCATCGGCGGGTCCAGGGTCAGCATCCCGGGCGGCGTCAGCTCGGGCGACGCCGGCGTGAACGCCCGCGGGGCCAACATCGTGGCCGGGCGGGACCTGTTGATCCCCACGATCACCGCGGCCGGCGACCTCTTCTTCGGCAGCCGGGCGGGCGCGACCACGTTCGACCGCGCCACCAGCGGCGGGAACCTCTCGATCCTGAACAACCAGGCGCTCACGGGGAACCTGCTGTCCAGCGTCGGCAATCTGTCGATCTCGGCCGCCGGTTCGATCAACGTGGCCAACCTCTCGGGCGGGGCGGTGACCCTCTCCGCCGGCGGCCCGATCAACATCGCAGCCCTCACCGGATCCACCTCGGCGACCCTCGGGTCCGCCACGGGCATCGACCTTGGCGCGGTGACCACGCCGACCCTGACCGCCACCTCGCTCGTGGTCCGGCTGGGCAATGTCGCCGTCTCGGGCGACGCGCTGATCCGCGCGCCCGAGTTCAACCTCACCGGCAGCTTCACGGCGGCCAACCTCAGCATCGAGGGCTCGGCCGGTTCGTTCCGTCTCGGCGGCGACGGCCCGACCGGCCTGACCAACGACGAACTGCAGCGCATCCGGGTCACCGGCGCGCTCAACCTCTACGCCGGCCAGAGCGTGCCCACCCCCGGCAACCCCAACCCCGCCTACGGCGACTTCACGGTGCTGAACGCCACCGTCGACACCAGCCGCATCCCGAACCTCAACCTCTTCGCCCATTCCGGCCGGGCGGTGAACATCACCGGGACGCTGGACGTGACGGGCGCGGGCGGCAGCCTGCGCATCGGCGATCCCGCCAACGAGGCCTGGCGGCCGACGCGGATCCTGCTCTCGGGCGCGCTGGGGACAGCCGGCGGCGACGCCACCGCGGGCTTCACCAATGTCCGTGGCTTCCAGTCGGTCGAGCTGAACGCGACCAGCGACATCCTCATCGGCTCCAGCCGCTTCATCGACCTGGTCGACGATGCGCCGCCCGAGACCATCGACATCGCTCGTGGCCTGCCGTCGGGCGTCGAGGCGCAGGGCTCGGAAATCGGCCGGCTGTTCCTGGTGGCGGGCAGCGCCAGGATGAGCGCCGGCGACCGCATCCTGCAGCAGAACACCGGTCCGCTGGGCCAGGAGGGCGGCTTCTACCTCTCCGGCTCCGGCGTTTCGGCGACCGCGCCGCTGCTGGCGATCGCGGGCTCGCCGGAAACCGTCGACGTCTTCGGCTCGCTCGCCGGCGAGACCGGTCTGGTCTCGGGCAAGCAGGCGGCGTTCTCGCGCCGGCTGGTCGTCGACGGCGCCGGCGCGGCCATCTCCGGCGCCGTGCGCGTCAACGGCTGCCCGCTGGGCGTCGGCTGCTCGGTCTCGACGCCTGCGGCCCAGTTCCGGGTCGAACAGTTCCAGCCCGCCGCCACGGCCGCTCCGGTCGACCCGCCGCTGATGATCCCCACCCTGCCCAGGGTGGACGAGGACGAGCGCGAGACCGAACCGGTCATCACCGGCTCGGGCAACGAAGAGATCTGGCGGAAGGACCCGCAATGACCCGCTTCCTGCAGCGCGTGGTGCTGGCCCTGGCGGCGGCCGCCGCAGGCGGGGCTGTCCAGGCGGCTCCGGCCCCGGAGACCTTCCCCCTCGGCCAGAGCGCCGAGAGCGGCGCGGTGTGCGACGCCGTCCGCGACTACCAGGATGCCGTGGCGCAGGGGAGCGGCGCGAAGGCCTGGCGGGTCCGCTGCCGAGGATTTGGCGCAACGCTGGGGCGGCTCTACCAGCTGCCCCCGGGCCGGGTGGACGCCTGGCGGCGGGCGCTCCAGGACCGGGCGACGTGCCAGCCCCCGAAACCGGCGGCGCGGGGCGGCGAGCGCACGGCCTGCCGCACCGGCGACGGCGCCTCGCCCTACGTGGTGTTCACCGCGCCAGGATCACGCGCGACCCTCGTCGCCGAGGGGCTTGCGCCGCTCGCCGACGTGCTCGAGGCCGGGCTGAGGGTCGTGGGCGGGGGCAGGCCGCCGGCCGTGGCGGCCGTCCAGACCTCGGCGGCGCAGGCCGAGATCGCCGCCGACTTCCCGAACATGCAGGGCCTGGCGGCGGCCGAGGCGGCGGCGGCCGTGGATCCACAGCGCCTGCTGGCGCGCGGCTATGTCCAGAACAACGAATGGCGCTTCGACGAGGCCGAGCAGGCCTTCCGGGCGATCGTGAACGCGGCCACGCCGGAGTCGACGCCCGCGGCGCTGCGGGCCGACGCGCTTCTCAACCTCGCCATCAATGTCTCCAACGCCGGGCGGTTCGGGGAAGCCGACGTCTACTTCGCCGAGGCCGAGGACCTGGTTCCGCGCGACGACCTGCTGCTGCGGGCCCGCGCCCAGACCTATCGCGCGCTGCATGAGCGCAACCGCGGCGGCTTCGCGGCCGCGATCACGTCGGCCCAGGCCGCCATGCGCCTGCGCGCCGCGGCGCCGGCCCGCAGCGCGGAAGGCGCCGTGGCGCGCCCGGCCGCGGGGCTGGTCATCGATGCGGGCCTCGCCGGCCGGCTGAACGCGCCGTCGGCGGCGCAGGGCCAGCTGGAGGCGCCGCGCATCAGCGTCGAGGACCAGCTTGCGGCGCAGGACGCCCAGGCGCTGCAGATCATCGGCACGTCGCAGGCCCAGCTGGGCGACCGGGCCGCCGCCCGCGCCTCGCTGACGCAGGCGCGGACGCTCCTGGTCCGCGCGGGGGCTGTCGGCCGGGTGACGGCCTGGCTTCGGGCGCGGATCGACGCCGACATCGCGGCCCTCGACCTGCGCGACGGCCGCGCCGAGGACGCTGCGCGCGGCTATGCGGACGCCGTCGCCACGCTGCGCACCCGCCATGCGGGGAGCGCCGCCGAGGGCGCCTTGCTGCTCGACCTGGGCCGCGCTCAGGCGGTCGCCGGGCGCGAGGGCGAAGCCCTGGCGACGTTCCAGCGCGCCATCGAGGTGTTCCGCAATCAGCGGGGCGGCCTCGGCGGATCGGCGGACGCCACGGCGCCGTACTTCGACCTCCTCCTGGCGCGGATCGCGCGTGGCGAGGATGCGGATGGGACCCTGGCCGCGCGCTTCTTCGAGGCCGCCCAGATCATCGTGCCGAGCGCGACGGCCGAGACGGTGAACCGGCTGGCGGCCCGGGTGGCGGCCGGCGACGCCGCCACCGCGGGCCTCGCCAGGGCCTTCGAGGACGCCCGCCGGAGGGTGCGCGCCACCGAGAGCGCCATCGCGGCCGTCCAGGCCGAGGGCGCAGGACAGGAAGCGCTGCGCCGGGAGCTGGCGGCGCAGCTCGCCGCCCGCCAGGCCGAGGCGAACGACCTGGAGGCCCGGCTGTTCGCCGCGGACCCGCGGTACAACCAGCTGATCGCCACCGGCGCCACCGCCGCCGACATCCGGAAGGCGCTGCGCCCCGGCGAAGCCTACCTCAAGGTGCTGCCGCTTGGCGCCAAGAGCTATGGCGTGGTCGTCACGCCCGAGGCGGTCAAGCCGTACGCGATCCCGCTCACCCGGGCCCAGATCGACGAGGACGTCCGCCGTCTGCGGGTGGCGCTCGAACCCGGCGAGAGCCTCGTGGCGTTCGACGTCGCCCGCGCCGCCGACCTGTTCGAGCGGCTGGCCGGGCCCGCCAAGGCCGAGGTGCTGGCCGCGCGCCACCTGATCTACGAGCCGACCGGACTGCTCGTCTCGCTGCCGGTGGGCGTGCTCGTCGCCGAACGTCCGGCCGCCGGGGCTGAGCAGGACTACCGGCGGACGGCCTGGCTGGGCGCCAGGCTCGACACGTCGCTGGTGACGTCGGGCGCCAGCTTCCTGCAGTCCCGGGCGTTCGCGCCCTCGCGGGCGTCGCAGCCCTACCTCGGCTTCGGCGACCCGGCCCTGGCGCGGCCGGGCGCGGGTTCGCGCGCCTACAACCTGTCGCGCTCGTTCGGACGCCGCTCGGCGCGGCTGGACGAGGTGTGCGGCCGCACGCGCGAGGCGCTGCTGGGCATCGAATCCCTGCCGGAGACCGCGCAGGAGGTGCGCGCGGTCGGGGCCAGCCTCGGGGCGGCGAACAATGTGGTGGTGGGCGCCGACTTCAACGACGAGGCGCTGATCGCACGGCGGGACCTGTCTGGATACAGGGTGCTGTACTTCGCCACGCACGGCCTGCTGCCGCAGCCGGATTCGTGCCTGCCCGAGCCCGCGCTCGTGACGTCGCTCGGTCCGGGCGGCGAGAGCGACGCCCTGCTGGACACAGGCGAGATCCTCAACCTGCGCCTGGACGCCGATCTGGTGGTCCTGGCGGCCTGCGACACCGGTGGCGCGGGCGCGGGCGCCGACCGCACGGGCCTCACGGGCGGCGGCGAGGCGCTGGGCGGGCTGACCCGGGCCATGATCTACGCCGGCTCGCGGACCCTGGTCGTGTCGCACTGGTCGGTGGATTCGGAATCGGTGGTGCGGCTCATGACCGGCGTCTTCGCATCGGACCAGCCGACGCTGGCGGGCGCGCTGCGCCGCTCGCAGCAGGCGCTGCTCGAGCAGGAGGCCACCGCCCATCCCTACTTCTGGGCGCCGTTCACCCTGGTCGGCGACGGCGCGCGGCCGCTGCCGCGCACGCAGACGGGCTCGGTGGCGGGCTCGGTGGCGGTGGCGGGCCGCTAGTCGGCCGAGGGCTTCAGCATCCAGCCCATGGCGGCGAGCGCCGCGACGGCGCCGACGACCTGGGCCGCGATGAAGGCGGGCGCCGAGGCGGGCGCGATGCCGGCGAAGGTGTCGGTGAGCGACCGGGCCACCGTCACCGCGGGGTTGGCGAAGGAGGTCGACGCCGTGAACCAGTAGGCGGAGGTGATGTAGAGGCCGACCGCGAAGGGCGTCGCCTCGGGCCGGAAGCGCAGGGTTCCGAGGATCGTCGCGATGAGCCCGAACGTCGCGACGCCTTCGGACCAGGCTTGCGGCGGACCGTCCCTCAGCTTGGACGAGACCTGCAGGATGGGCTCGGCGAACATGGCGTGCGCCGCCCAGACCCCCAGGACCCCGCCGGCGGCCTGGACCACCGTGTAGGCCAGGGCGAGCCGCGCGCCGATCTCGCGGCGCAGCGCGAAGACCAGCGTCACCGCCGGGTTGAAGTGCGCCCCGGAGATGGGGCCGAAGATGGTGATCAGGACCACGAGGCCGGCGCCTGTGGAGAGCGTGTTGCCCAGGAGGGCGATCGCGTCGTTCCCGCCCGACAGGCGCTCGCCCATGATGCCGGAGCCGACCACCACGGCGAGGAGCAGCGCGGCGCCCAGCGCCTCGGCCGCGAGCCGGCGTCCGACCGAGTAGGGGCGGAGCGGGGGCTCGAGACTGGCTTCCGTCGTCAAGGCGTCAGGCCGGCTGGGTCGAGGACGCGCCGATCTCGTTCAGCCGCGCCTGGAGGGACAGCCGGTCGAGCCTGGCCATCGGCAGATCGAGGAAGAGGGAGATCCGGTTGGCGAGCATCCGGTAGGTCTCGGCGAAGGCGAGGGCGATCTCGGCGTCGCTGCCGGTGGCCTTCGCAGGGTCCGGCAGGCCCCAGTGCGCCGTCACGGGCTGGCCCGGCCAGTACGGGCAGACCTCCCCGGCCGCGTCGTCGCAGACCGTGAAGATGAAATCGAGCTCCGGCGCCTCCGGGTTGGTGTCACGGGAGAACTCGTCCCACGACTTGGAGCGGAAGCCTTCCGTGTCGTGATCCAGCCGCTGCAGCAGCGCCAGGGCGTTGGGATTGACCTGGCCGGTCGGGAAGGAGCCGGCCGAATAGGCGCGGAAGCGGCCGGCGCCTTCGCGGTTCATGATCGCCTCGGCGAGGATCGAGCGGCAGGAGTTGCCGGTGCAGAGGAATAGGACGTTGTAGGGCCGGTCGCTCACCCGTGGTCTCCTCAGCAGGGGGTCGGCTCGGCCGCGCAGGCGGTCCGGGCGACCGGACCCAGCGCGCCGCAGATCTCGGGGGCGCCGGCGCAGCAGTCCTCCATCAGGAAGGCCAGCAGCTCGCGCATGGCGCCGTAGCCCGCGGTGTAGATGATCGACCGGCCGTCGCGGCGCGACGCCACCAGGCCGGCCGCGGCGAGGATGTTCAGGTTGGTCGAAAGGGTGTTCGGGAGGCTGCCGGTGGCGCGGGCGATCTCGCCGGCGGGCAGGCCGTCCGGGCCGGCCCGCACCAGCAGGCGGAACACTTCGAGGCGACCCTGGTGCGCCAGCGCGCCCAGGGCCGCCGTGGCGGCTTGCACTTCCATTGTTCTGGAATGCCGGAAGTTCACCGTTCCGCCAAGCGAAGCTTTGTGTCAGCAGCAGCCCGCCGAGGTCCTTGCAGGCTCGGCGGGGACGGGCGCCGGCGCCGCCGCCGGCCCGCAGCATGCGCCGGCCGGCTTGGCCTGGGACTGCTCGAGCTCGGTCAGCGCGGCGCTCGCGCCGTACGTCGTGGCGTCGCCGAAGGTGTAGAAGGTCTCCCAGCGCAGGCCCGCCGGATCGCCCACCCAGCTCTTGTCGGACTGGGCGTAGCAGCAGGTGGTGGCCGCCTCGTCGAAGGTCTGCGCCCCGGCCGCCTTCAGCCGCGTGGCGAGCTCGGACAGCTCGGCGGCGCTGTCCACCTGGATGCCCACGTGATCGAGCCCCGCCTCGCGATGCGTCGAGATGGCGAAGTTCACGCGGGGGTCGTCGAGCATCCACTTCGCGTAGTCGTCCTTCACCACCGTCGGCTGGGCGCCGAACAGCGTGGCGTAGAACCGGATGGACTGGTCGAGGTCGGGGACGCTCACGTGCAGGTGCAGGCGCTTCATGGTTCGATCTCCGCAGGGATGTTGTTCTTCTATATTTCTAGAAATAACGAAACGTCAAGCGGCGTTTGTCGGGGACCGCCGGCCGTCAGCCACAAGAGCCATGGCCCGGTCGTCGAGGCGGTGTCCCGGAGAACCTCACCTGCCCCCGCAGCGCGGCGGCTCACCGCTCGTCAATCACTCTGACAGCGCCGTTCATGGACGGTTCAAGGCGCGGTTCGCAACCTGGGCGCATGTCGAGACGCGCCTCCTCCGCCCGATCCGCGCCGCCCGCCGACCGCCCCTCGGCCTGGGCGATCGCGTTGCTGCTCGCCTCCGGCGCGTTCGCGCTGTTGTCGATGGCGCTGCTGGCGACGGGCTACGGCCTGACCTGACGCCTCAGACGTCGGCGAATGAGGTCCGGGCTTCCTGAAACGATGCCCGTGGACGCATAGTGGGAACGAAGCTTCGCCCTGGACGCTCGATTCCCCACATGAAGTCCCTCCCGAACATCCTTACGGCGTCCCGGCTGGTCATGGCCCTCTTCATGTTCGTGGCCTTCGCCGCGGCTGCGGGCGCCGTGCCGTACCTCGCGCAGCGCCTCGAACCCGAGCTTCAGTTCGCCCTGCAGCGCTGGGCCGTCTACGCCTTCGTGCTGGCAGCGGTGACGGACTTCTTCGACGGCTGGCTGGCGCGCAAGCTCAACGCCGAGAGCGTCTGGGGCGCGATCCTCGACCCCATCGGCGACAAGGTGCTCGTCTGCGGCGCGATCCTGGGGCTGATGTCGCTGGGGCCCCAGCCGATGGTCGTGCTGCCGGCCGGCCTCATCCTGTTCCGGGAGTTCACGGTCAGCGCGCTGCGGGAAGTCGGCGCGGGCAAGGGCGTGAAGCTCCCCGTCACGCTGCTCGCGAAGTGGAAGACCACTCTCCAGCTGGTCGCGCTGACCATGGAGCTTGTGGTCGCCGCCTGGGGCGCCTTCAGCCTCCCGGACGGCGGAGCCTTCCGCACCGGCTTCGAGTTCGCCGCGCACACGCTGTTCTGGATCGCCGCGCTGGTGACCCTGATCACCGGGATCCAGTACTGGGAACAGACCCGCAAGGCGCTCTCGACCTGACGGAGGCCGCCGTCAGCATTCGGCGAGATTGACCGCGAGCCCGCCCAGGCTGGTTTCCTTGTAGACGTGGCTCATGTCCTCGCCGGTCCGCTTCATGGTGGCGATCACCTTGTCGAGGCTGACGGAATGCTCGCCCGTGCCCAGCATCGCCAGGCGGGCGGCGTCGATCGCCTTCACCGCGCCCATGGCGTTGCGCTCGATGCAGGGGATCTGGACCAGCCCGCCGATGGGATCGCAGGTGAGGCCCAGGTTGTGCTCCATCCCGATCTCGGCGGCGTTCTCCACCTGGGCGTTGGACGCGCCCAGCGCCGCCGCGAGCCCGGCGGCGGCCATGGAGCACGCGACGCCCACCTCGCCCTGGCAGCCGACCTCCGCACCCGAGATGGAGGCGTTGCGCTTGTAGAGCGCGCCGATCGCCGCGGCGGTGAGCAGGAAGGTGCGCCGGCCTCCGGGCGATCCGTTGTGGAAGCGGTCGTAGTAGCGCAGGACCGCCGGCAGCAGGCCCGCGGCGCCGTTGGTGGGCGCCGTGACCACCCGGCCGCCGGCCGCGTTCTCCTCGTTCACCGCCAGCGCCCAGAGGTTCACCCAGTCCAGCGCCGAGAGCGGGTCGGCGATCTGCCGGTCGGCATTCTCGATCAGGTTCCGCCAGATGGCGTGGGCGCGGCGCTGCACCTTCAGCGCGCCGGGGAGCATGCCCTCGGTCTTCATGCCCCGCTCGATGCAGGCGTACATGGCCGCGGCGATCTCATCGAGGCCGGCCTCGATCTCGGCCTCGCTGCGGACCGAGAGTTCGTTGGCGGCCATCAGCCCGGCGATCGTGAGCTCCGAGGCGCGCGCCTGCTCGAGGAGCTCTGCGCCCGAGGCGAAGGGGTAGGGGACCGGCAGCGCCCGCGCCGGCGGCTCGTTGCGGGCGATCTCGTCCTCGTCGCGGACGAAGCCGCCGCCGATGGAGAAGTAGCGGCGCTCGGCCAGCCGGTCACCCGCGGCGTCGAAGGCGACGAACTGCAGCGCGTTCGGGTGCTGCGGCAGTCGCTCGCGGCCGGCCCAGACGATGTCGCGGGCCTCATCGAAGCCGATGTCGCGCCGGCCGCCGAGGGCGAGGCGGCCGCTCTCGCGCACCGCTGCGACCAGCCGGTCGGCCGCGTCCGGGTCGAGGTTGCGCGGCTCGAGCCCGGCGAGACCCAGGATTACGGCCCGGTCCGTGGCGTGGCCCCGGCCCGTCAGCGCCAGCGAGGCGTAGAGGGTGGTCTCGACCCGCACCACCCGCACGATGTCCGCCCCCAGCCACGACAGGAAGCGCGCCGCGGCCGTCATCGGCCCCATGGTGTGCGAGCTCGAGGGCCCGACACCCAGCTTGAACAGGTCGAAGACGCTGACGTGCATTCCGCGCTCTGTGGACGCCTCCCGCGGTCCGTTCAAGGCGCCGTCGCCATGGGGTTGGGTCGGGGGCTGAGCGCATTCCACCCGCGGGCGCGCCGTGGAGAAGGAGGCGGACATGGCTCAATGGGTCTGCGTGAGGGTGACGGTCTTGCGGAAGTCGCCGCGCCTCGCGTCGCGTGCCCGGACGAAGACATAGATGCGCCCGCCATCCCACCATTTCATGCCGAGCGCGGGGTCGGAGTCGATCTGCAGAAGCAACCGCCACTGCCGTCCCGCGCGTCGAATGTCGTCGGGCACAGGCCCGTCGGGGTCCCAGGCGAGACCGCGCCAGAGATATTCGCAATGGACGCCCATCTGGCCGCCCTGGATTTCACTCGGGTATCCGCCGACACGGTGCTCGATCTCGTCGCCGAGGTCGGCGTCGTCCAAGAGGTCGAACCCCTCCCAATCGATCTCGGGGCCCGGCTCGTCTTCGCCGAGCCAGTCCCAACTTGGCAGCGATGTGAACCGCATGAAGCCGACGCGAAGTTCTGCAAAGCGCTGGCTCGCCGCCAGACGCTCCGGAAAGGCAACCGGACGCCCGGGCGGCTCCAGACTGTAGATCGCCACGCAGCAGTCCAAGGCGCCGTTTCGCGCTTCATCGAAGAAAAAGTACAGGCGGCCTTCATGCGGCAGCCAGGGCATGCCGGCGTGCGCCGCGAACGCCCCGAGGTCGAGCTGCGCGACAAACGCTGGCGGCCGCCCCTCGAACTCGGGCCAGGCGGTGTCGGCAGGCAACTCCGGTAAGCCGCCCAGCTTCGAAAAGCCGGGCGACTTCGCGGGAAAGAGGAGCAGGGTGGGACGCGCCATCCGGCGCAGGCGTGATCGAAGGCGGTATGTGGCCGGATAGTCGTACGATCGGCCCCGCCGCGAGCGCTGGCGAAGCACGCCGACAAGCCAGGCGGTGGCAAGTATCACTGCCAGGAGGCTTAACCCGATCCACAAGCCAGGGTCGCTCTCGCCCATGGATCAAGCCGGCATGCGCGCAATCGCGACAGCGCTGCCAGCCCAGCGATGACACTCGTCGTCGTGCTTCATCGCCTACGTTGACCCGCCTCATACGATCTCGCCGCGCCGGCCGGCGTGGTGACGGTCATGACCTTCGCCGGCGCTGGCGCACCCCGCACGACGCGTTCAACGGGGCCGTACCCCGGAAGCTTAAGCGCGTCAAGAACAAAAAAAGAACAGATCAGCTCATCGGGTTCGGCGGCGGAGCGGGCTCGGGGAGCGGGATGAACTCCTGGTCGTCCGCGTCGGGCAGCTTCATGCGGCCGGCGCGCCAGTCGGCCTTGGCCTGCTCCAGGCGCTCCTTCGAGGACGAGACGAAGTTCCATTCGACGAAGCGCGACCCCACCGGCTCCCCGCCGAGCAGCATGACGATCGCCGGCGTCTGCGCGGTGAACGTCACCGGCTGGCCCGGCAGGAACACCAGCATCTGGCCCGCCTGGAACGTCCGGCCGTCGACCTCCACCGAGCCCTCGGCGACGTAGGCGGCGCGTTCGGGATACTCGGCGGGCAGTTGCGCCTTCGACCCGGCGTCGAGCCGCCAGTGCACATAGAACAGCGGCGACTGGGTCTTCACCTTGGCCTCGGCGCCGAAGGCGCGTCCGGCGATCAGGCGGGCCCACATGCCGCCGCCCTCGTAGGTCGGCAGGTCGTCCGGTCCGTGGTTGGCGAAGGCGGGATCGGTTTCCTCCAGCTCCGCCGGCAGCGCGACCCAGGCCTGGATGCCGTGCATCGCGCCGCCGTTCCGCCGCAGGGTCTCGAAGCGCTCGGAGTGAGTGATGCCGCGGCCCGCGACCATCCAGTTCACCTCGCCCGGATGAATGGCCTGGGTCACGCCCGTCGAGTCGCGGTGGGTGATTTCGCCCTCGAAGAGGTACGTCACGGTGGACAGGCCGATGTGCGGGTGCGGCCGGACGTCGACGGTGCGCGGGAAGCCGGCCTGGAAGTCCACGGGCCCCATGTGGTCGAAGAAGACGAAGGGACCGACCATCCGTCGTTTGGCGTAGGGCAGGACGCGTCCGACCTCGAACCCGCCGAGGTCCTTGCGTCGCTGGTCGATGACGAGGTCGATCATGGGGGGGCTCCGGGTCTGGGGCCCCCAGCGTTGCTCCGGCGGACGCACGAGTGCAACCGTGGCCGGAGGATCGTCGGCGTTCCGCGCCGCCGGCCGCAGCCGGGCCCGTCCACGGACCGCCGGGCCGGAGACGCTACCCCTGGGCGCTAACGTAGGGGCTGACCAGTCCCAGCGGCGCCGCGGTGGTGTTCTTCACCGAGCGGATCACTATGCGGCTCTCGATGTTCGACACGAGCCCCAGGGACAGGATCTTGTCGCGCAGGAAGTCGTCGAACGCGTGCATGTCGCGGGTGACGATGCGCAGCTCGTAGTCGGCGGCGCCCGTGACGGTCGCGCACTGGACCACCTCGGCCAGCTTGCCGATGGCGGTCTCGAAGGCGTCCAGGTTGTCCTTGGTAGGCAGGCTGAGCTTCACCGTGCAGTAGACTTCGAAGCCCAGGCCCAGCCGCTCCCGGTCGAGGATCGTGACCCGACGCTGGATGACGCCCGCGTCCTCCAGCCGCTTGATGCGCCGCCAGCACGGGCTCGACGACAATCCGACCCGCTCGGCGATTTCGGCGACGGACAAACCTGCGTCGTGCTGGATCAGATCGAGGATCTTGGCATCGACCGCGTCGAGGGCCTCGGACAACTTTTCCTCCTGTTGACGCCACGAGAGCATATGGTTCTTGCCCCGGAACCGAGGGCCGGGGGCATGCTTTTGGCAAGCAATTGCGGCGCACTTATATGATCTTGCAGTTCACGTGGGGAGGCCCGAAAGGAAGAAAATTGCGATGCGCCACCAGGAAGTGACGCTCGACGACAAATTTCTGCTCACGGACGGCCGGGTCTTCATCACCGGGGTGCAGACGCTGCTCCGCGTGCTCATGGACCAGCGCCGCCTGGACGCCGCGGCGGGGCTCAACACGGCCGGCTTCGTGTCGGGGTATCGCGGCTCGCCGCTGGGCGGCCTCGACCAGCAGGCCGCGCGGGCGGCCAGGCACCTCGAGGCGGCGAACGTCGTCTTCAAGGAGGGGCTGAACGAGGACCTCGCGGCCACCGCCGTCTGGGGCAGCCAGCAGGCCAACCTGTTCCCGGGCGCCCGCTACGACGGCGTCTACGGCATGTGGTACGGCAAGGCGCCGGGGGTCGACCGGACGGGCGACGCCTTCAAGCACGCGAACTTCGCCGGCGTCTGGCCCAAGGGCGGCGTGCTGGCGGTGGCCGGCGACGACCACACCTGCAAGTCCTCCACGCTCCCCTCGCAGTCCGAGTACGCCTTCCAGGATTTCGAGATGCCCGTGCTGTCCCCGGCGGACGTGCAGGAGGTGCTCGACTACGGCCTGATGGGCTATGCGCTCAGCCGTTTCTCGGGCCTGTGGGTCGGCATGATCGCGCTGGCCGACACCATGGACTCGGGCGCCACCATCGACGTCTCGCTTTCGCGGCACCAGTTCACCACGCCCGAGGGCTTCCGCGTCCCCGCGGGCGGGCTGGGCATCCGGCTCAAGGACCAGCCGCTCGACAAGGAGCGCCGGCTCCGCACGCAGAAGATCCCGGCGGCCCTGGCGTTCGCGCGGGCCAATCGCATCGACCGCGTGATGCTGGGCGCGGCCCGGCCCCGGCTGGGGATCGTCTGCCAGGGCCAGGCCTACAAGGACGTGATCGAGGCCTTCGCCGCCATGGGCGTCAGCCCGCCGGAGGCCGCCGCGCTGGGCGTCGCGATCTACAAGGTCGGCATGCCGTGGCCGCTGGAGCCCACGGGCATCCGCAGCTTCGCCGCCGGCCTCGAGACGCTGATGGTGATCGAGCACAAGCGGCCCCTGATCGAGACCCAGGCGCGCGCGGCGCTCTACGACCTGCCGGCCCACGCGCGGCCGCGGATCATCGGCAAGACCGACGAGGCGGGCGCGCCGCTGCTCTCGGAGCTCACCTCGCTCAGCGTTGCGGAGATCGCGCTGGCGATCGCCGACCGCCTGCCGCCCGGCCCGCACATGGACCGGGTCTACGACTACCTGAACCGCGTCTCGGCCGCCTCGATGGCCGCGGTGACCCTGTCCAGCGACCAGCAGCGCAAGCCGTTCTTCTGCTCGGGCTGCCCGCACAATTCGTCCACGCGCCTGCCCGAGGGCTCGCGCGCGCTGGCGGGCATCGGCTGCCACTACATGGCGAGCTTCAACGACCCGTCCACCGACCTGAACAGCCACATGGGCGGTGAGGGGCTTTCGTGGGTGGGCGCGGCGCCGTTCACCGACGAGAAGCACGTCTTCGTCAATCTGGGCGACGGCACCTACAACCACTCGGGCTCGCTGGCGATCCGGGCGTCCGTCGCGGCGAAGTCGAACGTCACCTACAAGCTGCTGTTCAACGACGCGGTCGCCATGACCGGCGGTCAGCAGGCCGAGAGCGGCTTCACGGTGCCGCAGATCACCCGCCAACTCGCCTCCGAGGGCGTCGAGAAGATCGTCGTCGTGGCCGCCGAGCCCGAGCGGTACCAGCAGGTGACGGGCCTCGCGCCCGGCGTCGAGGTCTTCCCCCGCGCCGAGTTGATGAAGGTGCAGCGCAGCCTGCGCGACACGCCCGGCACGACGGTGCTGATCTACGACCAGGTCTGCGCCACCGAGAAGCGCCGCCGCCGCAAGCGCGGCAAGATGGCCGCCGCGCCGATGCGGGTGATGATCAATCCGCTGGTCTGCGAGGGCTGCGGCGACTGCTCGGCCAAGTCGCACTGCGTGTCGGTCGAGCCGCTGAACACCGAGTTCGGCCGCAAGCGGAAGATCAACCAGTCGACCTGCAACCAGGACTATTCCTGCCTCGACGGCTTCTGCCCCAGCTTCGTGACGCTGGAGGGCGCCGAGAACGCCCACCGCGAGGCGATGCCGGCCCTGACCGCCGATGCGACCCCGTTGCCGACCTTCCAGGAGCTGAAGGGCGTCCAGAACATCGTCTTCACCGGCGTGGGCGGCACCGGCGTCACGACCGTGGCCTCCATCCTCGCCATGGCGGCGCATGTGGACGGGCGCTCGGCCTCGGTGGTCGACATGACGGGCCTGGCGCAGAAGGGCGGGGCGGTGTTCAGCCACGTCCGCATCGGCGAGACCGAGACCACGGTGATCGGCGGCCGGGTGCCGGCGGCCAGCGCCAACGTGCTGATCGCCTGCGACCTGCTCTCGGCCGCCGGCCCCGACGCCCTGGCGCTCTACGCCAAGGACCGCACGGTGGCGGTGGGCAACGCCGACTTCGCCCCGACCGCCGACTTCGTCACCGACCGCGACGTGCGCTTCGACGCCGACGAGCAGGGCCGCCGGATCGCTGCGGCGGCGAAGAGCTACGACGCGGCGCCGGCGAGCCACCTGGCCGAGACGAACCTGGGCGACGCCATCTACGCCAACATGATCATGCTGGGCTTCGCCTGGCAGAAGGGCGTGATCCCGGTGTCCAGCCGCGCGCTCTACCGGGCGATCCGGCTGAACGGCGTCGAGGCCGAGGCCAACCTGCAGGCCTTCGAGCTGGGCCGGAAGGCGGCCTTCGACCCGCAGGCCCGCGGCCCGCGCGAGGATGACGTCCCCACGCCCGAGACCCTGCCGCTGGACGAGCTGATCGCCCACCGCGCGCGGGAGCTGACGGCCTACCAGAACAAGGCGTACGCCGACCGCTACCTCGCCCGCGTGGAGAAGGTGCGCGCGGCCGAGGCGGCCCTGGGCTCCACAGACCTGACCCGCGCCGTGGCGGTCAGCCTCCACAAGCTGATGGCCTACAAGGACGAGTACGAGGTGGCCCGGCTCTATTCCGACGGCCGCTTCGCCGCCTACCGCGCCGAGACCTTCAAGGGCGGCAAGGCGAAGGTCTGGCTCGCGCCGCCGCTGCTGGCGCGCGCGGGGCCTGACGGCAAGCCGAAGAAGATGGCCTTCGACCCCTGGATGCTGGACCTCGTGTTCCCGACGCTCGCGAAGATGAAGGGCCTGCGGGGCGGGCCGCTCGACGTGTTCGGCAGGACCGGCGAGCGGAAGATGGAGCGCGGCCTGATCGCCGAGTTCGAGGCGGACGTCGACAGGCTGGCCGCCGGGCTGACGGCGGAAAACCACCATCTGGCGGTCCAGATCGCCCGCGTTCCCCAGCAGATCCGCGGCTTCGGCCACGTGAAGGAGGCCAGCCTCGGGCCCGCGAAGGCCGAGGCCAGGCGTCTGTGGAAGGCCTGGGCGGGCTGACCGCCATCCCGGAGTCTGTAGGGCCCGGTCCGCGCCGTGCGCCGAAACCGGGATGACAAGGGCGGGATAGCGTTCCAGCGTGGGCCAAACGCGACCGGAGGACGCCCATGGACTGGCCCGCCATCACCGCCGAGCTGGAACAGCTCCTGAAGCTGCGGTCGATCCCGTTCGGGATGAAGCTCTACGAGAACCGCGCCGACATGGAAGCCGTGCCGCGCATCCGGCGGCCGCAGCACGTCCACACCCTGGACCAGCTGGTGGGCCAGGCGGCGCGGCTGGGCTGGACGGTGGGCGTCACGGCCGATGACCTGGTGGGCGCCCAGTGCCGCGCGGTGGTGGGACTTGGCGGGGCCAAGACGCCGGAGTGGATGTCCGGCCGGCACATGACCGGCGTGTGGTTCGAGACGGTGGAGGACGCCAGCGCCCACCAGGCGGCCATGGACTGCGTGCCGGACGGCCGCTACGAGGCGCTCGCGATCGGCCCCCTGGGCGCGGGCAAGATCGCCGACTTCGACATTGCGCTGTTCTATGCGACGCCCGGGGCGATGATCTACTTCATCAACGGGCTGCAGTGGTCGGGCTACAAGAAGTTCGACTGGGGCGTGGTGGGCGAGAGCGCCTGCGCCGACAGCTGGGGCCGGGCGCTGACCAAGCGCGAGCCCAGCCTCTCGATCCCCTGCTTCGCCGAGCGGCGCTACGGCGGCGTCCTCGACGACGAGATGCTGATGGCCACGCCCGGCGAATACCTCGTGAAGGCGATCGCGGGGATGAAGGCGCTCGCGAAGAACGGCTTCCGCTACCCGTTCCCGCAGTACGGGGTGCAGCAGGACGTGCGCGCGGGCATGGCGGTGAGCTACGGTCCCTGAGCGGCCGGAATGCGGTAGATCACGGCGTCGTACTTCGCGCCCGGGCGCTCGGCGACGATCTCGCCGCCGAGCCGTTCGGCGATGCGGCGGCTGGCGGCGTTCTCGACGGCGACGGGCCACACGAACCCCGCGGCCCCGCTCGCGGCCGAGGCCCAGCGCAGCAGGGCCCTCGCCGCTTCCAGGCCGAAGCCCTGCCCATGGGCGTCGACCCGCAGCCAGATGCCGAGCTCGGGCAGGTCGTCGGCCAGCCGCTCGGCGGCCGTGATTCCCAGGCAGCGCCTGGTGTCCCGCAGGCGGATCACGAAGTTCGCCCCGGCCCGCGGGTCGGCTGCGGCCAGCCGGGCGGCGTGCGCTTCGAACTCCGCCCAGGTCGGCGGCTCCCAGGTCATCCATCGCGTGACGGCGGGCGTGATGGCCGCGAACACGTCGGGCGCATCGGTCGTCGTGAAGCGGTCGAGGACAAGGCGCTCGGTCTCGATCTCAGCCACGCCCGGTCTCCACGGCGACCGAGCCATCCGCTCGCTCCGTCACCCTGAGCCCGGCGGAGAGGTCGATCTCGCCGAGGTCGATGTCCTCGCCCGGCGTGATCAGCCAGGCGCGGCGGCCGGCCGTGGCCACCACGATCTTCCCCGACCCCCAGGTGTCCCGCGCCCGGCCCTTCAGCGCCGCATACATCGGGGCGCGCCGCCAGGCCTGGGGATTGCCCGGGTCGCAGCGCGCGATCAGCCATTGGCCTTCGGCGTCCTGGTCGAGCACCACCTTGGTCTGGTCCGGCCGGAAGCGGTGCGGCATCTCCTCGTCCATCAGCCAGACGCACTCGAACGTGCGGCAGGCGTGCGGGCGCCGGTCATAGATCCCGCAGCCCTTTCCCTGCCGGACGTGGGCGCAGGTCACGCCGGCCGGCTTGTCCAGCGCCTCGACCGCCATGACGCGGCAGCACTGGGTGCACGGGCCGCAGGTCCTGGCGCCCTTCAACGCCCCGCCCGGAGATCCGCCTCGAGGGCGGCGTAGTCGGGATGGCCCGTGACCGGCGTGACGAGTTCGCGCCAGCGGGCGTCCATGGCCGCGGAGACGGCGGGCGACATTTCGTGCACGTGGCCGCCCGCGCCGCCCTTGCGCACCTTGGCGGAGTCGCTGCCGGGGGGCAGGTTGCAGCGCGTCTCGGACAGCTGCCGCATGAGGGCGTCGTCGAAGCGGTCCTTGTGTTCGAGCATGTATTGGATGGACGAGCGCTCCAGGGTGAGCGCCAGAAGCTCGTCGGTGAGCGGGATCCCGGCGAAGGCCGCAACCCGGCGGATCGCGGACTCGGGCTCGGCCAGCATGTGCTCGTACGACAGCAGCAGCACGTTCGGCGCGTGGCGGACCTTCCACCACGACAGGAGGTGGCCCCAGTACGAGCCGATGATGGTGCGCTCCAGGTAGGCGCCGGCAAACTCGTCGAGGGTCACCGCGCCTGGTTCCAGGAACCAGCCGCTCATGAAGTGGTAGAACGAGACGAGCGCATCCTTGGGATCGCGCAGGCTGACAAGGGCCTTGGCGCCGGGCGGCAGCTCGTCATGGGCCATGTGGCTCTTGAAACCGCGCGGGTTCGCGCGCTGCTCGGCGTTGATGTCGATCCCGAGGCCGGTGGCGGTCTCGATCCACGGCACGACCGCCGAGATGTCCGGAAAGTCCATATCGCCGCCGGTCCGCAGCGTGTGGAAGATCTGCTGCAGCCAGGTGGTGCCGCACTTGCCGTAGGGGGCGATGACCACATCGGTCGGACGTGGCTTCCAGGCGGCGATCGCCGCGCCGATCTCCTGGGGCGAGAACACCTTGGACGAGAGCGCCTGCAGGTCGGCCATGCTGCGCCCCCGGCGCGCTGCGGTTAGGCTCATGTGGTGGTCCCCCGACGTTCGCGGGTCACCCTAGGACGATGGGCGACGGGGTCAAACCGCGCCCCCACTCGGCCCGCGCCCGCGAAACGCCTCTTCGCTTTCGTTGCGTCATCCGCCTAGGGTGCGTCGCATATTCGCGGGGTCGCGGCTCCGCGCGGAATTCGAGGAGCTTGTCCATGGCCGATTTCGGCGGCGACACCGAACTGGAAGCCTTCCGCGCCGAGGCGCGCAGCTGGCTGGAAGCCAACTTCCCCGCCTCGCTGAAGGGCAAGGGCGCGCTGGCGTCGGCCGAGGTGCGCTCGAACGAGCCCGACCTGGTGAAGTGGCGCAAGGCGATCGGCGAGAAGGGCTGGGGCACCCCCACCTGGCCGGCGCAGTACGGCGGCGGCGGCCTCTCGGTCGCGCAGGCCCGCGTGCTGGGCCAGGAGATGAGCCGGATCGGGGCGTTCAACCCGCTGATGTTCGGCATGGGCGTGACCATGATCGGCCCGACGATCCTGGACTACGGCACCGAGGCGCAGAAGGCCGAGCACCTGCCGCGGATCGTGCGCGGCGAGGTCCAGTGGTGCGTGGGCTACTCCGAGCCGAACGCCGGCTCCGACCTGGCGTCGCTGCAGACGCGGGCGGTGGACGCCGGCGACCACTGGGTGATCAACGGCCAGAAGACCTGGACGAGCGGAGCCCAGTACTCGGACTGGTGCGGCCTCCTGGTGCGGACCGACCCGCAGGCCAAGAAGCACGAGGGCATCAGCTTCCTGCTCGTGAACATGAAGCAGCCGGGCATCGAGACCCGGCCGATCGGCCTGATCTCGGGCGCCTCGCCGTTCTGCGAGACCTTCTTCACCGACGCGGTGGCGCCGAAGGAGGCGCTGCTGGGCCAGCTCAACGTCGGCTGGACGGTGGGCAAGCGCCTGCTGCAGCACGAGCGCGCCAGCCAGACCGGCGCCTCGATGGGCGGCCGCCCGCCGGCGGCGCTGAACACCATCGCCAAGAAGTACCTCGGGACCGACGACAAGGGCCGGCTGGCCGACGTCGACTTCCGCTCGCGGCTGGTGAAACACGAGATGGACGCCAAGGCCCATGCGCTGACGCTGGCGCGCGCGGCGGCCGAGGCCAAGGGCAACAACAGCCCCGGCAACGCGCCGTCGGTGCTGAAGAACTCGGCCACCTGGGTCGCCCAGACCCGCGCCGAGCTGACGCTGGAACTGATGGGCTCGCAGGGCCTGGGCTGGGAAGGCGACGCCTTCAACGAGCACGAGATCGAGGCCGTCCGCAGCTGGCTCTGGGGCAAGGCCATGTCGATCTACGGCGGCAGCCAGGAGGTCCAGTTCAACATCGTCTCGAAGCGGATCCTGGGCCTGCCGGATACGACGCAGAGCGCCTGACGCGAGGCGCGGCCATAACCTCGCAGGTAATCGCGGGGCGGCCCCGGGCATGATGGTGTGCGGGCGACAACAGGAGCCCGCCATGACCGCCCAGAGCCCGATCGACGTCGTGACCGCCTTCATGAAGGCGATGGAGCAGAAGGACTACGACGCCGGCGTGGTCCACGTCGCGGACGACTGCCATTACGAAAACATGCCGATGGGCGTCGCCAAGGGGCCGGCGGGCGTGCGCGCCGTGCTCGAGCCCTTCTTCGCGCCCATCGTCGAGAACGAGTTTCAGGTGCTCCGCCAGGCGACCAACGGGCCGATCGTCTTCATCGAGCGGCTGGACCGCCACCGCCTCCCCGACCGCTGGGTCGAGCTGCCCGTGACCGGGGTCTACGAGGTGCGCGATGGCAAGATCGTGTTCTGGCGCGAGTACTTCGACATCGCGACCCTCTACCGGGCCTGGCCCGAACTGCAGGCCGCCGCGGGGTAGCCCGGCGGCCGCCGCCCGTCAGGGTGGCGGAGGACCGCCGCAGGCGAAGGTCATGCGCACCTCGCCGACCGAGCCCTTCCCGGGCGCGGCCCAGGGCGTGACCTTGAACGCCGGGGAGCGCCGGCCGCGGCCCTTGAGGCCGGGCGCCTCGTAGTAGAGCTCGTCCACCACCCGCGAGAGCTGCCGCGGACAGTCGAACTCGCCCAGGCTCTCCACGGACTGGAAGGTCAGGCCGTCCCGGTGGTGGACCTTGTCGGAGTCGTAGGCCGTCCAGACGCGGCGGACGCCGTCCACGGCGACCGCCTGCGGCCGCATGTACACGAAGGTGTCTTCGCTGGCGGTGACCAGGGTCCAGCCGGCCTGCTCCATGGCCGCCACGGGCGCGCTGTCCTGCGCCGCCGCCGTGACCGCGAGGGCGATCGCCGAGAGCCCCAGTGTTCCGATCGCGCGCGCCCGGTTTCGCATCGCGCCAGGAACGCAGGAACGGCCGCGAAGTCCAGTCCCATCGCCGCCCGGTGAACGGCCGTTGAACGCCGCTCTCAGCCGCAGCTCAGCGCCGCGCCCCTATCCTTGGGACGATCCGCGAATTCCGCGGAGCGCACGAGGTGACATCATGGCGGGTTCCGCCATCCATTGGGAGCTCCTGGACCACGGGGCTGACAGGCCGGTCGAGATCGGCGACGCGGTGTCCGCCGAAGCCGGAGGGATGCCGATCTGGCGGGTGGTCGGCTTCGCCGGGTCCAAGGCCTGGCTCGACGACGAGCGCGGAGCGACGCGGTGGCTGACCTCGCTGGAGCCCTTCCGCTGGCGCCTGCCGAAGGCGGCCTGAGGCTTACGGGACGGTGCGCGCCGCGGCGCGCACCGCTTCCACGAACGCCGTGCGCGCGGCGGACAGGTCGCGCCCGGTCGCCCGGGGCCACGCGGAGTTGACCACCACCACGAGGCGCTCCTCGGGCACGATGAGGATCTGCTGGCCGAAGATGCCGCGCGCCTCGTAGCCGCCCTCGCGGCGCATCCACCAGAAGTAGCCGTAGCCGCCGGTGGGATTGTCGATCTGCTTCGAGGCCGCCTCGGTGGTCCAGCCGGGCGGCAGGATCTGCTTCCCGCCGGCCTTGCCGCCGTCCAGCATGAACTGTCCGATGCGGCCGTAGTCGCGCAGGGTCATGGACATGCAGCAGCCGCCCCGCTCGTGGCCGGCCAGATCCGTCATCCAGATGCCGTCGCGCTCCATGCCGTAGGGCTTCCAGATCTTCTCGGAGGCGTACTCCGCGAGGCTCTTGCCGACCGCGTTGGACACCAGCACGCCCACCAGGTCGGTCTCGCCGGTGTTGTAGTGGAACGTCGAGCCCGGCGCGTTCTCGCGCGGCAGCCTGCGCATGTAGCTGACGATGGGGTTGACCTTGGGGTCCTCGATGACCGAGCCGGCGGTGGCCACGTCGGACTTCGGGTCGACGTAGTCCTCGTTCCACTTCACCCCCGAGCTCATCATCAGGAGCTGGCGCACCGTGACGCCGTCGTGGCCCGACCCCTTCAGCTCGGGGATGTAGTCCGTGACCACCGAGTTCAGGCTCTTGATCTTGCCGTCCTGGAGGGCCGCGCCCACAAGGGTGGCGGTGACGGACTTGGCGACCGAGAACGAGGTCCAGCGGTCCTCGGGCCGGCGGCCCAGGCCGTAGCGCTCCATCAGGATCTTCCCGTCCTTCAGGACCAGCACCCCCGAGACCCTGAAGGCCTCCATGTACTCGGCCGTCGTCCAGGTGCGGCCGTCGTGCGTGTACGAGACGTCGATCGTCTTCGCCGCCGCCGGCAAGGCGCGAACCTTCGGGCCGCGCGCGATGACCTTGGCCTCGAACAGGTCCTCCATGGCGCGGTAGCCACGGCTCTGGAGTTCGGGGGGCCATGCCAGGATCATCGGCGTGTCGGCCGACTTCGGCTTCTGCGCGGCGGCCGGGGAGGCGGCAAGCGCCAGGGCCGCCAGGGCCAAACCGATGGATCGCAACATGGAATCCCTCCCACACGCCGTGTCGGCGCGGAACCTAGTCGCTGCGGCGCAGGAGGGCTAGGCGGCTCGCGGCATCGCGGCCCGGCGCTCGGCGACGAGCGCCTCGTGCAACGCCGTCTCGCCCGCCCGGCGCGCCGCGTCGATCAGGGTCAGGTCCAGGAGGTCGCGCTGCGCATGGCTGCCGCCGAAGCGGCCGGCCCGGTTGCGGACATCGCGCAGCAGCTCGACGGCGCGGCCATGCCGCCCCCGGCCGTGTGCGAGCATCGCCTCGGCGACCGGCAGCCCCACGTCCCGCGAGAACGCGGCGTTGTCGCCGGCGCCCTCGACGGCCCGGGCGATCTCGGCCACCGCCGCCTCGGCCTCGGCGTCGCGGCCCGCGCCGACCAGGGCCATCACCGCGTGGACGTCCTCGAAGGCGTAGTGGCCGAGGCGATGCTGCGACCAGGCGTCGGCCAGGGCCTGCCAGCGGCCGCCGACGTCGACGCCGCGCAGCCGGAGGCGCCACAGGAGGGCCGAGGCGTCCACCATGTCGAACGCGAGGCCCGAGGGCTCCCCGAAGACCGGCCCGTCGTAGAGCTCGAGCACGGCGTCGATCTCGTCGAGGCCGAGGTGGAAGAGGGCCGTGTGCCACCAGTTGTGCACGAGGAAGAAGCTCTCGGGGGTCCAGGCGGCGGCGTCGTCGCGCATGAAGCGCACGCCCTCGGCGCGGCGGTCCTGCATCTCCAGCACATGGGCGACGGCGTGACGCGCCCAGTTGTTGCGAGGTTCGAGGGCGCAGGCCTCGCGGCCGGCCGCCTCCGCCCGGTCGTAGAGCGCCGTCTCCTCCAGCCCGAACGCGTGCAGGCCGAGGACGGCGTGATACCCCGGCATGTCCGGGGTCCAGCGGGCCCGCGCGCGGCCGATCCGGTCGCGGAGCATGCGGGAATCGCCCAGCAGGAAGTCCATGGTCTGCCCCACCTGGAGCGCCAGGACGTCGTGCGGCCACGCGATCGCGACATCCTCGAGGATCCGCGCGGCCCTGCGGATCTCGCCTGCGAGCATCGCCTCCGCCGCGGCGACGTGCCCCGCCTCGCGGGCGTTCATCGGCAGGTCGCGGGCCGCGGACACCGCGGCGGCGGCCATGCCGCGGATCGCCGGGTTGCTGCCGATCGCCGTCATGTAGGCCTTCAGCACATGGGCCATGACGAAGCCGGGGTTCTGCTTCAGCACCGCCTTCACCTGGTCGAACGGAGCGCCGGCGTAGCGGTGGTATGCGTCCAGGGCGGCCTGGAAGAGCTCCAGCGCCGCCGCGTTCGCTCCGCTGTACTCGAGGCCGTAGTGGTCCTTCACCGTCATGTCTCGGATCCTGTGGCCCGCTCGGGGTCGCCGTTCGATTTGCGGCCCTTATACAATCCGTGACCGTGGGGACGTCAGACCCTGATGTTCGCGAGGCCGCGGGCCTCCGTTTCCTCGGGGCGTGACACGGCTGGCCCGGACAGCTAACCCCGCGTCATGGCCGATTTCGATTTCGACGCGGTGGTCGTGGGCGCGGGCGCCGTCGGGCTGGCGTGCGGCCACGCGTTGAGCCGCCGCGGGCTGGCGGTGGCGGTGCTGGAGCAGGACGTCGCCATCGGCCAGGGCGTCTCGTCGCGCAACTCCGAGGTCATCCACGGCGGCCTCTACTATCCCACCGGGTCGCTCAAGGCGCGGCTCTGCGTCGAAGGGCGGCGACGGCTCTACGCCTTCTGCGACGCGCACCACGTGGCCTACGACCGCTGCGGCAAGCTGGTGGTGGCGACGACGGCGGACGAAGTGGCGCGGCTGGAGGCGATCTACGACCAGGCCCAGGCCAATGACGTCGAAGGCATGGAGCGCCTGAGCCGGGCGCAGGCCCTGGCGATGGAGCCCGAGCTGGCCTGCGAGGGCGCGCTGCTCTCGCCGCAGAGCGGGGTCTTCGAAAGCCACGCCTACATGCTGGCGCTGCAGGGCGAGATCGAGGCGGCCGGCGGGGCGGTGGTGCTGGCGACGCCGTTCGAGGCCGCGACGCCGCTGGAGGGCGGCGGGTTCTCCGTGGCGGCCGGCGGCGCCGAGCCGACGACGCTGACATGCCGCTACCTGGTGACGGCGCCCGGCCTGTCGGCCCAGGCGGCGGCGGCGCGGATCGAGGGCTTCCCGCCCGCCCTCATCCCGCAAGGCCACTACGGCAAGGGCATGTACTTCCGGCTGGCGGGCAAGGCGCCGTTCCAGCGCCTGATCTATCCGCCGCCGATCCCGGGCGCTCTGGGGACCCACTACCGCCGCGACCTGGGCGGCCAGGGGGTCTTCGGGCCGGATCTCAACTTCGTCGACGAGCTGGACTACACTGTCGATCCCGCGGCGGCGGACGGGTTCTACCGCTACATCCGCAAGTTCTGGCCGTCGTTGCCCGACGGCGCGCTGAGCCCCGACTACGCCGGGATCCGGCCGAAGATCCATGGCCCGGGCGAGCCTCAGCCGGACTTCCGGCTCGACGCGCGGGACGTCCACGGGCTGCCGGGACTGGTCGCGCTGTTCGGGATCGAAAGCCCGGGCCTGACCTCGTCGCTGGCCATCGGCGAGGAGGTGGCGGCGCGGCTGGGGCTCTAATCTCTCCCCGCCTGGGGAGGGCAGGAGGGTTTGAGTTTTTGTCGGGCCTCCGCATAGTTTCGTCAGGGAGGACGGCATGAAGAACCGCATCACGGAACTGCTGGGCGTCGCGCATCCGATCGTGCAGGCCCCGATGGGCTGGATCGCCCGCGCGCAGCTGGCCAGCGCGGTGTCCAACGCCGGCGCCTTCGGGATCATCGAGACCTCGTCCGGCCGCCTCGACGAGGTGCGCGAGGAGGTGAAGAAGATGAAGACCCTCACGGACAAGCCGTGGGGGATCAACGTGGCCCAGGCCTTCGTGCGCGACCCCGACATCGTGAGCTTCGTGGCCGACCAGGGCGTGCGGTTCGTGACGACCTCGGCCGGCGACCCGAACCGCTACTGCGACGCGCTGAAGGGCCGGGGGCTCACCGTGTTCCACGTGGTCCCCTCCCTGGCGGCGGCCGAGAAGGCGATCGCGGCCGGCGTGGACGGGCTGGTGGTCGAGGGCGGCGAGGGCGGCGGCTTCAAGAACAGCCGCGAGGTCGCGACCATGGTCCTCCTGCCGCTGGTGGCGTCGAAGACCGACCTGCCGATCATCGCCGCCGGGGGGATCACCGACGGCCGCTCGATGGCCGCAGCCTTCGCGCTGGGGGCCGAGGGCGTGCAGATGGGCACCCGCATGGTCTCGGCCGCCGAGAGCCCGGTGCACCAGAACTGGAAGGACATGATCGTGAACGCCAAGGAGACCGACACGGTCTTCCTGAATCGCCACGGTCCGGGCCCGGCGCTGCGGGCGCTGCGCACCGAGAAGACCACGCGCCTGGAGCTGGAGCCGCCGCCGAACGTCATGGCCGAGATGGCCAACGCCCTGCAGCTCTATTTCGGCGGCGACATGGAGGCGGCGATCGCGCTGACCGGCCAGGTCGCCGGCCGCATCGACAGCGTCAAGCCGGTGGCGCAGGTGATCTCCGAGACCATCGCCGAGTTCGAGGCGGTGATGACACGCCTGGGCGCGCAGTACGGGAAGGCGGGCGCGCCGGCGTGATCCCGGGACCCGCCGTCGCGGCCCGGATCTTCCTCGCCCTGCAGGCGGTGGCGATCCTGTTCCAGCTCGCGCTGGCGGCCGGCGCGCCCTGGGGCGAGTACGCCATGGGCGGCGCGTTTCCCGGCGTCTTCCCGCCGGAGATGCGGGTCGCCGCCCTGGCGCAGGCCGGCCTGCTGGCGGGCATCGGCTACATCGTCGCGCGGCGCGCCGGGCTGATCCGCGGGCGTGGTCCGGCGCCCCGGTGGCCCGCCTGGCTGGTGGTCGGGTTCCTGGGGGTCGGGCTCGTGCTGAACCTGATCACGCCCAGCGCCATGGAGCGGCTCATCTGGGCGCCGGTGCTGACGGTGCTGTTCGTGATGGCGCTCCGCGTCGCGGCCGCGCCGCCGACTACTTCGGCGCCACCCGGATGATGCGGCCGGCGTCGCTGTCGACGCCGATGTAGAGCGCGCCGTCGGGACCGACCGCGATCGGGCGCAGGCGCTCCTTCACCTCGGCCAGGAGGCGCTCCTCGCCCACCACCTTGTCGCCGTCCAGCGTCAGGCGCGAGAGGTAGCGCGGCCCCATGCCGGTGACGAACAGGCTGCCCTTCCAGGCGGGGACCTGGGCGGCCTCGTAGAACGCCATGTCGCCGGGCGCGAGCACCGGGTCCCAGTAGTAGATCGGCTGTTCCATGCCGGCCTTCCGGGTGATCCCCTCGCCCACCGGGCCGCCGGCGTACTCGATGCCGTAGGTGATCGTGGGCCAGCCATAGTCGCGGCCCTTGCGCACGATGTTCAGTTCGTCGCCGCCGCGGGCGCCGTGCTCGACCTCCCAGAGCTCGCCGGTCCGCGGGTGGAGCGCCGCGCCCAGGATGTTGCGGTGGCCGATCGAGAAGATCTCGGGCCGCGCGCCCGCCCGTCCGACGAACGGATTGTCCTTGGGGATCGAGCCGTCGGTGTTGATGCGGACCACCTTGCCCAGGGTTCCGTCCATGCGCTGGGCCTGCATGCGGCCCTCGAGGACGGAGCGTTCGCCACCGGTCACGAAGAGCGTGCCGTCGCGGCCGAACACCAGCCGCCCGCCGTAGTGCTTCGTCGACGCCAGCGACGGCGTCTGGCGATAGATCACGCGGACGTCCTCGAGGCGCGGCGTCCCGCCCGTGGTCACCAGCCGGCCGCGGGCCACGGCGCCGTTGTTCTTCCCGTCCTTCGGGGGCTCCACGTAGTGGAGGTAGACGAGGCCGTTCCGGGCGAACTGCGGGTCCAGCGCGATCCCCTGCAGGCCGCCCTGGTCGCGTGCGTCCACGGCAGGGACGCCGGCCACCGGCTCGGAGAGGCGACCGTCCTTGAACAGGCGCAGCCGCCCGGGCTTCTCGGTGATCAGCAGGCCGCCGTCGGGCGTGAAGGCGAGGCCCCACGGCTTGACCAGTCCGGTCACGTGGTCGGTGACCTGGTAGTCGACGCCGGCCTTGACCTCCGGCGCGCGGGTCTGGCCGGCGAAGGCGGGCGTCTGGTCCTTCCCGTTCGGCGCGCGGGTTTCCACAGGGGCCCCGGAGGCGCCCTGCGCCTGGGCGCGGTCGGGGGCCGCGTTGCAGGCGGCGGCAAGGAGGGCGGTCGCGCAGGCGGCGGTCAGCAGCGTCTTCAAGGGGATCTCCGTCAGCTCGGAAGCACAGTGCGAAGCGCGTCGTCGGGTTGCGCGCCCTCCAGATGTATGAGCGACCAGACGGCAAGGAAGAGCAGCGGCCAGCGGCCCGTTCCCTGCCGCATGCGGTCTTCGGCGTCCGGGACGAGCCGGCGGACGGCGGCGACCCGGGCGATGCGCGGCGCAAGGTCGCCCGCGCGGGGCGCGATCCAGGCCTCCACCGGCGTCGTGAACCCCTGCTTCTTCGCCCAGGGCCGGGCGGCCGGGCAGGCGCGCTCGAGCCACTTGCGCAGGATCCACTTGCCGTAGCCGCCATGCGTCTTCAGCCGGTCGGGGAGCGACCACGCGAAAGCGGCGACCGCCGGGTCGAGGAAGGGTGTGCGCCCCTCGAGCCCGTGCGCCATCAGGCAACGGTCCAGCTTCAGCAGCAGGTCGTTGGGCAGCCAGGTGACGACATCGGCCCACTGGGCCTGCTGGAGCGCGCTCAGCCCCCGGGGTGGGCGCGCCGCGTCGCGCCAGGCTGCGAGGACCTCAGGCGACGTCCCGCGCGGTTCTGCGGGGCGCCCGCCGAGCAGCCGGGGCCGCAGCGCGCGCCGGTAGCGGCCGTATCCGGCGAAGAGCTCGTCCCCGCCCTCGCCGGTGAGGACGACGGTGAGGCTGTCCCTGGCGGCCTCGGCCAGCTTGTAGGTGGGCAGCGTCGCATAGTCGGCGGTGGGGTCGTCCATGGCCCAGGCGACCTGCGGAAGGATCCGCCAGAAGTCCGCCTCGCCGAAGGTGGTCTCGCGCCAGTCCAGGTCCAGCGCCCGGGCGACGGCCTCGGCCGCGGCGCGCTCGTCCGCAGCGCCCGGGGCGTCGAAGCCGCAGGTGAAGGCCGTGACCGGGCGCGTGTTCAGCCGCGCCATCAGGGTGGCGATGGCGGCCGAGTCGACGCCGCCCGAGAGGAACAGGCCGTAGGGCGCGTCGGAACGCTGGTGCACGCGCACGCTGTCCTCGAGCACGGCGTCGAGGGCGGCGATCGGGTCATCCGCCGCGCGCGCCTCGACCTGCGGGTTCAGCGGGAGCGGCGCGCGGCGGTGGTTCGCCACGATGCGGCCGTCGCGAACCTCGATGACCTCGCCGGGCGCGACGCGGCGCAGGCCCTGGAAGGGCGTGCGCTCGCCGAGCACGTAGTTCAGCTCCAGCAGCTCGCGCGCCGCGGTTTCGTCCAGCGCCCGCTGCATCAGGCCGGCGGCGAAGAAGGCGCGCGGCTCGGAGGCGAAGGCCAGGCCGCCGGCGTGCTCCATCAGGTACAGCGGCTTGATGCCGAATGGATCGCGGGCCAGGAACGTCCGCCCGTCGGGTCCCACCAGGCAGAGCGCGTACATGCCGCGCAGGCGCTCGAAGGCGGAGGGGCCCTCGCGCGCGTAGAGGTGCAGCAGCGGCTCGAAGTCGGACCCGGTGGCCAGATGCGGGCCCAGCTGGTGGTCGCGCGTCAGCTCGACGTAGTTGTAGATCTCGCCGTTGCCGACGACCGCGCCGCCGGCGGCGTGCAGGGGCTGCCATCCGCCTTCCAGGTCGATGATCGACAGCCGCGCGTGGGCGAGCGCCGCGCCCGGGAGCTGCTCCAGCCGCACGCCGTCGGGCCCACGGTGGGCGATCGCGCGGATCATCGCCTCGGCGCGGGAGTCGTCCCCGCCGAGCTGCCCGGCGATGCCGCACATCAGGCGGCTCCGTGATCGGCGAAGAGGGCCTGCCACTGGGCGACGACGGCGCTCTCCGAGAACTGCGAGGCGACGCGCTGGACGCCCGCCGCGGCGAAGCGGGCGCGAAGGCCGGGGTCGTCCAGCAGGCGCGTGACCCCGGCCGCCAGGGCCTCGGCGTCGTCGATGGGGACCAGGAGCCCGTCGCGGTCGTGCTGGATCAGCGCCTTGGGCCCCTGGCTCTCGGCGGCGACGACGGGCAGTCCGTGGGCCCAGGCCTGGATGACCACATTGCCCAGCGGCTCGTAGCGCGAGGGGAACACGCAGACGTCCGCGGTCCGGTAGAGCGCCGAGGCGTCCGCCCGCCAGCCGAGGAAGCGGACGCGCGGCGCGACGCCCAGCGCCTCGGCGAGCCCCTTCAGCTTGGCTTCCTGGGGGCCCGCCCCGGCGATCCACAGATAGGCGTCCGGCAGCCGGGTCAGGGCCTGCAGGCTGACGTCATGGGCCTTGTTCTCGTGCAGGCGGCCCATGGCCAGCAGCAGCGGCGCGTCCGCGGGCGTGTCGAGGGTCGCGCGATCCACCGGCGCGCGCTCGGCGGCGGCGGCGGCGAAGTTGGGGATGCAGGTGACCCGCCCCGCAGGCCAGCCCTGGTCCACGATCCAATCCGCGATGTCCTCGGTGTTGGCGACCAGGTGATCGAAGCCGCGGTAGTACTTCAGGCTGTAGTAGCCGCCGAGCCGGCCGATGCGGGCCCAGGGCCCCCGCGGCGTGTGACGCGCGGCGCGGTTCATCCAGGCGAGAGCGACACGGGTTCCGTTGAGCGCCGCGAAGCCTGCGACGGCCGGCCGGGTGATGATGTCCAGCGGGCCGCCGAAGTGGAGCACCTTCACCGGAATGCCGGCCTTGCGCAGGCGCGCCTCGCGCAGCGGATTGCGCCGGATCGCCGCCGCTTCCGCCACGCCGGCCCGCTTCAGCGCCTTCAGGAGGTCAACGAAGTAGGTCTCCGCGCCGCCTTCGCCGGCCGTTCCCAGGAGGTGCAGGACGCTCATCGCAGCATCGAGCCTAGCGCGCCTGCCGTCCGCGCCCAAGCGCTTGAAGCGCGGCGGCATCGCCCCTATAAACCGCGCCTCCCGTGGTGGGGTGTCGCTCGTGGCTGGGTAGCTCAGCTGGTTAGAGCGGTGGATTCATAACCCACAGGTCGGCGGTTCGAGCCCGCCCCCAGCTACCAGCGACGCTCCACCACGTGGTTTCTCAGGCCGCCGCATCCGACTGCGCGTCGCCGATCGGCGACTCGTCGTCCGCGCCCTTGATCACCACGCAGGCGACGTGGCCCGCGGCCTCGGCCTTGCGGGCGGCCCCCGTGGCGGCGGCGGTGGCGGTGTCGAGGCTGGAGTAGGGGCCGAAGCGCTTCTCGCCCAGGCCGACGGTCCAGACCCCGTCCACCCGGTCCACCGTGTACACGACCTCGGCCATCGTCCGCCGCCCCGCTCCCGAACGCGGAAGCTTGGCCGCGATTCTCCCTGGGAGGCGAACGCGATGCGTCTGGCACGCGAATTGTTGCGTAACGCGTTAGGCGGGCCAAAACGGCACGCCGGCCTTGGAGACAAGCCGATGGCGTCTTCAGTTCTCGTGGCCCGCACCAAGCCGGACGGGCTTGAGTACCTTCTCCGCGCCGCTCCCGTGGCGTGGACCGATGCGTCGGAACTGGCGCAGCACTACACGACGGTCCGCGACGCCACGCGCGCGGCCCTGCGCCTGCCCAGCCGCTTCCGCGCGTTCGCCCTGCCGTTCCACGGCGAGGCCTGAGGGTCGCGTCAGGGGACCGCTTCGCCCCACTCGCTCCAGCCGGCGAACCGGGGCGCCCGCGGCAGGTACATGCTGTCGGAACGCTCGACGCGGAAGCCCGCCGCCTGGATGGCGCTGGTGACCGGCCGCGTCAGGTGGCAGCCGCCCGCGATGCGTTTCCAGACGGGCTCGATCCGCCGCTGCCATTTCGCCACCTCGGCGTCGGGCGAAAGCCCGTGCTCGGCGTAGAGGAAGCGCCCGCCGGGCTTCAGCACGCGCCGCGCCTCGGCCAGCGCGGCTGACGGCGTGCAGACCGAGCACAGGGTGAAGGTGCACACCACACAGTCGAACGACCGGTCCTCGAAGGGGAGGGCCTCGGCCGTCCCGTCCTCGACCGCCACGGCGATGCGGGGGTCCCGCGGCGCGGCCTCGGCGATGCGGCGCAGTTCCGGCGCCGGGTCGACCCCGGTGACGCTCGACACCTTCGCCCCATCGTAGAAGGCGAGGTTGAGGCCCATGCCGATGCCGAGCTCCAGAACCCGGCCCTCCGCCTTGGGAACCACCTTCTGCCGCTGCTTCGCGATCGGCGGCGCCGAGCAGGCGCACTTCAGCAGGCGGGGCAGGACGAAGCGGTCGTAGAGCGAGGCCATGGCGCAGCTTAGCGCGTCTCGTAGACCTTGGGCGCCCTGGCGATCGCCACCGGGCCCAAGGTGGTCTGCCCGGCCTGGAAGTAGAGGGTCATTCGGGCGAGGTCCCCGGTTTCACGCGCGCCGGCCACGGCCGCGGCCGCCACCGCCGTCTCGCGCGGGATCGTGCCGGTGTCGCCCAGGGCGCCGATGGCGCGGGGCGCCTGGCGAAGCGAGACGTCGAGGCTGCCCGTCAGCCGCCCGTCCGAGTCGACGCCCAGCGAGCCGGCGTTGGCGCCGATGAGGGCGTCGCCGGCGGTCAGGCCGGCGCGCTTGACGCTCATCCGGCCGCCGGCGCGGTCCCAGTTGCGGACGGCGGTCGGCCAATCGGCGCCGCGGAAGGCGCTCATCTTCGTCAGGCGGCCGTCCCACTCGATGGAGATGGGTTTCTCGCCCGCGATCCGGCCCAGGAGGCCGGACAGCCGCGCCTTGCCGTCCTTGACCGTCAGCCACACGCCGCCTTCGTCGAGCGCGCTCGGCGCCTGGCGCAGGTGGAACTCGACGCGCTGAGCCTGCTCCAGCGCGAAGGGATTGGCGCCGGCCGCCGGCTGGAAGACCAGGTCCACGCCTTCGAAGGAAAGGTTGGGCGGCGTGTTCTGCAGGTGGCTGAGGCTGGCGCGGATCAGCTTGCCCTGCACGCGCACCGGACCGCCCTGGGGGCGAACGAACGTCAGGCCGTCGGGCGTCGCCACGAGCCAGTGGGTCGGCGCATGCAGGAACGCCTGCGCCTCGAGGCGCGGCGCCTCCAGCGCCCAGCCGGACCGGTCGCGGATGCGGGGGTCGGTGAGGGTGACGTTGAGGCGGAACGGGTAGCCGCCGATCGCCTGCGATTTCCAGCCCACCTCGTAGCCCGCCGCCTTCAGCTGGGACACGCCGGCCTCGAGGCGGGATTCGGCCTGTCCGCGGGCCCACAGCCAGAAGCCGCTCCACGCGACCACCAGGAGGAAGGCCAGCCCGAAGGCGATGTAGAGGGGCCAGCGGCTGAGTTTGCGGGGCGCGGTCGGATCGGGCACAGGGATATGGTCTTCGTGGCTTGCGGGGCGGGATGACGTCGGAACGGTGGGTCTTCGGCTACGGTTCGCTGATGTGGCGGCCGGGGTTTCCCTATGTAGAGCGCCGGACCGCTACGCTACATGGGCGCCGGCGCGCTTTCTGCATCTATTCGGTGCATCACCGCGGAACCTACGCGCGGCCGGGGCTGGTGCTGGGCCTGGCGCCCGGCGGCGCCTGCCGGGGCGCGGCCTACCGCGTCGCCGAGGACGACTGGCCGGGCGTCTACGACTATCTGATGGAGCGCGAACAGCCGACCGAGACCTACGTCGAGGCGCGGCGGCACGTCCGGCTGGACGACGGGCGGCGGGTGGAGAGCCTGTGTTTCCTGTCCGACGTCCGCCACGCGCAGTGGGCCGGCGCGCTCAGCCTGGAGCGGCAGGCCGAGCTGATCGCAGGGGCGACGGGCCTGTCCGGACGCAACGTGGACTACCTGCGCGACCTGGTGGAGCACCTTCGGGAGATGAACGTGCGCGACGCGGCCATGGAGCGGCTGCTGGGCATGGTCGAGGCGAGGGAGCTGGCGGCCTAGCCTCCGCGCGATCGCCCCGGCCTGCGCGGCGCGGAGGTCCCTAGAGGGCGAGCAGTTCGTTCGACCTGGTCTCGATCCGCTCTTCCAGGATCCGCATGAATTCAGCCCGCTTGAGGCCGGGGGGGATCGGCTCGAGATACTCGAACACGATGGTCCCGGGTCGGCGGATGAAGCCGTGCGCCGGCCAGTGCACGCCGGCGTTGGTGGCCACGGGATAGACCGGCACGTTCAGCTCGCGGTAGAGGGCGGCGATGCCGGGCTTGTAGTCGGGCTCGGCGCCGGGCGCCTTGCGGGTGCCTTCCGGGAAGGTCACGACCTGCTGTCCGCGCTTGAAGCGCTCGCCCCCCTCGCGGATCACCTGGCGCATGGTCTTCGAGCCGCCGTCCCGGTCGATGATGATCGCGCCCGCCTTCTTGGCGTACCAGCCGAACCAGGGGATCCACGCCAGTTCCTGCTTCATGACGAAGGCCGAGGCGGGCAGCCAGGTGAACTGGGCGAAGACGTCGAACATGCAGTGGTGCTTGGGCGCCACGAGCGCGGGCCCCGTCGGAATGTACTGCCGGCCGCGAACCTCGACCTTGATCCCGCAGATGCGGAGCAGGCCGGTCACGCCGCGGCCCCAGAAGTGGAACAGCGCGAGCGTCCAGCGCCACGGACCCAGCAGCACCGGGGTGGCGAGGATCGCGATCACCGCGGTCCAGAGGTAGAACAGCGCCACGTAGAGCAGCGAGCGGACGACGATCACGGCTTGGCCTTCAAGCTGGGGCCCCCTTTTCGGCCGCGGCGGGCGGATCGCGGGGACCGAGCCCCAGGACCGCCTCGCGCGCCAGGATCGCCAGATACTTGCAGTACTCCACGACCATCAAGCGCGCGGCGCCGGGATGGCGCCACCAGTCGCGGGATTTCAGCGACCGGGTCGGCACGGCGTAGGCCTGGGTCTCGATGCCGGCGGGTCGCAGCACGGCGTTCAGCTCCAGCATGGCCCGGGGCATGTGGAAGTCCGCCGTGACGACGATGAGCTCGCGGTAGCGCATGGCCTTCGCCCAGGCGAGGGTCTCGCGCGCGTTGCCCACGGTGTCGGCGGCGGTGAACCCGAGGTCGACGCAGCAGTCGTACAGGCGCCGGACCGCGCGGCTGACGTTGCGGATGTCCTCGCGCGTCGCCTTGCGGTCGACGCCGGACACCAGCATCCGCCGGCCGTAGCCGTCCTCGAGAAGCCCCATGGCGGCCGAGAGCCGGTCGTTCGAGTTCGCGCCGGTCAGGGCCACGACCCCTTGCGCCGGCGTCGGCGCGCAGGGCGGCGTCGACTGCTGGACGCGGGCGGCGAACGCCAGGAGCCCCGAGAACCAGATCAGCGCCACGACCAGGAAGACGGCGACCGACTTCATCAGAGCCGTTGTATCAGCCGCCGCGCCGTGATGCGCGCGGCGACGGCGGCCACCAGGGCGGCGAGGACGGGGCAGGGCAGGACCGCCAGCAGGTCGGCCCAGGCGATCGGCAGCGCCGGCGTGATCCCCTCGCCGCCGCCGATCAGGCGCAGCATGGCGCCGAGTGCGCCGGCCGCGACGGCCCCGATGGCGCCGGCGACGGCGGCCACGCGCGCGAACCGCAGCTCGAAGAGGTTGGCGATCTGGGCGTCCTCGGCGCCCGCAAGATGGAGCACCTCGACCACGTCGCGCCGGGCGGCGATGCCGGCGCGGGTGGCGAACGCCACCACCGCTCCGGCGGCCCCCGCGATGAGCACGAGGATCGAGGCCGCCGTCCAACGGACGACGCCCGCCGCGCCCCGGATGTCCTCGATCCAGACCGAGTGGTCGTCGACCACGGCGTCGATGCCCTGGGCCTTCAGCGCCTTGTCGAGCACGGCGGCCGTCGCGGGCTTGCGGTCGTCGAGGCCCACGGCCACGAGGCGCGGCACCGGCAGGTCCTCGAGGTCGGCCACGTCGCCCAGCCAGGGCCGGATCAGCTCGTAGGCCTTCTCCTTCTCCAGCGCGCGGGCCTCGGTCACGCCGGGAACCGCGGCGAGCGCCTCGGCGGCGCGGGCCGCCGCCGCGTCGGGCGTTTCGCCGCCGCGGGCGCGGACGATGACGGTCGCCTCTCCGGTCAGCTGGTTCTGCCAGCCGTGCGCGGCCCGGTCTCCCGCGATCACCATCAGGCCGGTCAGGCAGGCCAGGAAGCAGAGGACCGCCACGACGAAGATCAGCGCCGGGTCGCGCGCCTCGGCTTCGGGCAGGAAGGACGCAGGCTTCCAGCGCTGCGGGTCGAACGCGGCGCTCATTCGGCCGGCCCCATCGGCGGCATGGGGCGCAGCCGCCCCCGCTCCAGGTGCAGGACCGGACGGCCGGAGCGGGCCACGAGGTCCTGGTCGTGGGTCGCGATGATGACCGTCGTGCCCAGCCGGTTCAGCTCCACGAAGAGCCTGTAGATGCGCAGGGCCATCTCGTGGTCGACGTTCCCCGTCGGCTCGTCGGCCAGCAGGATCTCGGGCCGGTTGACCACTGCGCGGGCGATGGCCAGCCGCTGCTTCTCGCCCCCGGCCAGGGTCGGGGGCAGGGCCTCCATCCGCTGTCCCAGCCCCACCCAGGTCAGGAGCTCGGCCACGTCGTTCCGGTACTCCGCCGCCTTGTGCCCGGCGATGCGGAGGGGCAGGGCCGTGTTGTCGAAGGCCGAGAGGTGGTCGAGCAGCAGGAGGTCCTGGAACACCACGCCGATCCGCCGGCGGATCCGCGGCATCTCGCGCGCCGGCATCGCCGTCACGTCCTCGCCGAACAGCCGCACCGAGCCCGAGGACGGGCGGGCCGCCAGGTAGATCAGCTTCAGCAGCGAGCTCTTGCCGGCCCCGGACGGCCCGGTGACGAAGTGGAACGATCCCCGCGGCAGCGACAGCGAGACGTCGTTCAGCACCTCCGGGCCGCGGCCATAGCGCATCGAAACGCCGGCGAAACGGAGGATTTCGTCGGCCGTCGGGTCATCGGCGGCGGCGCTGGCGTTTCTGGACATGTGGGCCGAAATCGGCGACCTCGGTCGGGAGGGTGCTGGAGCGTCCGATTCGGCCCAATGATACTGACCTGTCCAGAGTGCGCCACCAGCTATTTCGTGGACGATCTCAAGATCCCGCGGGAAGGCCGGGTCGTGAAGTGCACCAGCTGCGCCGCGCGCTGGCGGGCCTTCCCCGAGACCGAGGAGACGGAGACGGCGGCGCCGCCCGCCCCGGCGGCGGAGCCGGCGCGCGGGTCCGAGTCCCAGCCGACCTCGTCGTCCGAACCCGCTGGGACCGATGACGACATCGAGGCCGTGGCGGCCCCCGCCAGGACGCGGGCCCGCAGGCCGCCGCCGGCCCCCAGGAAGCGTCCCACCGCCGCCCTGATCGCCGCGGGCGTGCTGACCGCCCTGATCGTGGCCGGCGGCGCGCTGGTGCTGCTGCGCGGGCAGGTCGCCGGCATGATCCCGGGAACGGCGCCGATCTTCGCGGCGATCGGACTGCCCGTGAACACGCTGGGACTGGGCATCGAGGGCGTGGTGGCGAAGGAGACGTTCGTCGCCGGTCGTCCGGTGCTGGCGGTGACGGGCGCCATCCGCTCGACCGCGGACGCGCCCACCATGGCGCCGCCGATCCGGATCAGCCTGCTCGACAAGGCGGGGGAGCCGCTGGCGAGCCTGGTGGCCGAGCCCCTCAACGCCAAGGTGCCGCCGGGCGCGAAGCGCTACTTCGCCGTCAACCTGCCGGATCCGCCGGCCGGAGCGCACGAACTGGAGATCGCCTTCGACCCGGGCGCCGGCCGGACGGCCCCTGCCGGGGCGACGCAGTCGGCTCCGGTGGAGCACGCCCCGCCGGCCGCGGCGACGCCGGTCGAGGCCCAGCCGCTGCCGCCCGGCAGCCCGGACGCCCTGCAGCCGCCGGCCCCCAAGCCCGACGCGGACCATCATGACTGAGCCCACCATCCTGATCTCCGAGACCGACGTCCTGGCTCGCGTCGAGGCGCTGGCGCAGGAGATCGCGCCGCGGATCGACGACGAAACGGTGGTGGTCTGCCTGCTGACCGGCGGCCTCTGGTTCGCCTCCGACCTCACCCGGGCGCTGGCGCGCGCCGGGCGGCTGGTCCGGTTCGATGCGATGTGGCTGGCGTCCTACAAGGACGAACGCCAGTCGTCGGGCCGGTGCGAAGTGCGCGCCGACCTGCAGCGCCCGATCGCCGGCCGCAAGGCCCTCGTGGTCGACGACGTGTTCGACACGGGGCTGTCGCTGTCCGAGGCGGCCCGGCTCGTGCGCGATTCCGGCGCCAGCGAGGTGCTGACGGCGGTCTTCGCCCGCAAGCCCTGGCCGACCCCGCGTGCGATCGAGCCCGACTACGTCGCCTGGGAGGCGCCGGGCCGTTTCCTCGTCGGCTACGGCATGGACGTGGCCGGCCAGATGCGCGGCCTGCCCTACATCGGCGCGATGGACTAGGCCGCCGCCGCCACCCGCCGGCGGCTGCGCAGCGCAGCGCCAGCCCCGCCGAAGCCCAGGATCATCAGCGCCCAGGTCCCGGGCTCGGGCACGGCGCCGGCCAAGCCGCCGACGCCCACGGTGAAGCCGTGCCAGTTCTCACTGGAGTCGGTGAAGCTGAGCGAGGTGAACGTGCCCTGGAACTGCAGCACCCCATGCACCTCTCCCGAGCCGAAGAAGCCGGTGTTCGTGCCGTTGACGCTGAACGAGCCGCAGCCCCAGAAGCCGCACCCTTGGCTGACGACGGTGAGCGGCGAGCTGAAGGTGACGTTGTTGCCGTTCCAGCTCGTGAAGGCGAGGTAGGGGTTCACCACGGCCTGGCTGAAGGTGATCGTCTTCTGCCCGCCAGCGTTCAGGGCGATGATGTCGGAGCCGCTGGGCCGGTTCACGACACCTTGGGTGTACCCGTTGTCCACCCAGTAGTCGGTCCCGCCGGCCGTCTGGGTGAACCAGATGGCCCCATCGTAGTCGACATCGATGACGTCGCTGCCGACCGTGATCACGCCGTCCACGTGCGTCGACGACGTCTGGGCCGTCCAATCGGCCCAGTTCACCGTGACCGCATTCGCGGAGGTGGCTCCGGCCAGGAGGGCGATGGCGGCGGTGGCGGCAAGCAGCTTGGTGGACACGTCGATCTCCCCGTTTGATCGGCCACCGTCGCAGGCGTGCTGGGAAAGGCCACCGGACTCTCCCAGGAGGCGAGGATCTGCACGTTGCCGGAAACCCGGTTTGCAGGCGCCTGAGTCGTCCTGTATCATAGACGCATGGATACTTTGGTGGACGACGCGCAGGGCCGGCTCGCCCGTCGGGTCCGGATGGAGCGGGACGCGCGGGGGTGGTCCCTGGCGGACCTCGCCGACCGCTCGGGGGTCTCCAAGGCCGCCATCAGCAAGATCGAGCGCGAAGAGGTGAGCCCGACCGCGGTCGTCCTCGTCAGGATCGCCGCGGCGTTCGACCTGACCCTGGCCGGGCTTCTGCTCCGCGCCGAGGGCGGCGGCCGGCTCAGCCGCGCCGGGGAGCAGCCGTCGTGGCGGGACCCTGAAACGGGCTACGTCCGCCGGCAGGTCTTCAGCCGTCCCGACCACCCGCTCGAGCTCGTCGCCGTCGAACTGCCCGCGGGCCAGCGCGTGGAGTTCCCCGCGTCGTCCTACGCCATGATCCGCCAGGCCGTCTGGGTGACGGCGGGCGAGCTCTCCATCGACGAGGGCGGCGAGCGCCACACCCTCGGTCCGGGCGATTGCCTGGGCTTCGGCCCGCCGGGCCCCGTCGTCATCGCCAACCGGTCGGAAAGGCCCTGTTCCTATGTCGTCGCCCTTGCCCGTCGCTGAAGTCCTGAACGTCCGCCTGGACGACCTGTCGGGCCAGCCGACCCGCGACCTCGTCGCCCTGCATCTGGCGGGGATGAGCGCCAACTCCCCGCCGGGCCACTGCTTCGCCCTCGACGACTCCGGCCTGGCCAGCCCGGACGTCACGGTGTGGAGCGCGTGGCGTGGCGAGGCGATCGCGGCGATCGGGGCGCTGAGGGCCCTGGGCGACGGGACGGGAGAGGTGAAGTCGATGCGCACGCACCCCGATCACCTGCGGCAGGGCGCCGGCGCGGCGATCCTGGAGCGGATCATCGCCGAGGCCCGGGCGCGGGGATATCGCCGGCTGAGCCTGGAGACCGGCAGCGGGCCGTCGTTCGAGCCGGCGCTGGCGCTCTATCGGCGACGCGGGTTCGTGAGCGGGGACGCCTTCGGCGGCTATGCGCCCAGCGCGTTCAACCAGTTCATGCACCTGGACCTCTGACCGGCCAGGCCTGCGGCCTCAGAGCCAGGGGGCCATCCGCTCGCGGTCCAGCATGTCCTCGTAGGTCGGGCGGGGCCGCACCACGGCGTAGCGGTCTCCCCGGACCAGCACCTCGGGCGCCAGCAGGCGGGAGTTGTACTCGCTGGCCATGGCCGCGCCGTAGGCCCCGGCGGTCATGAAGGCCACCAGGTCGCCCGCTTCGAGCGGCGCCAGCATGCGATCGCGGGTGAAGGTGTCGCCGGTTTCGCAGACCGGGCCCACGACGTCGTACGCGAGGGCGTCGCCCGGGCGCGGCTTCACGGGCCGGATGTCGTGGAAGGCGTCGTACATGGCCGGCCGCAGCAGGTCGTTCATGGCCGCGTCCAGCACCAGGAAGCGGCGGCCCTCGGGGCGCTCGTGCACGTGGGTCACGCGGGCCAGCAGCACCCCGGCGTTGGCGGCGATCATGCGGCCGGGTTCGAAGGCGAACTGGACGTCCAGCCCCTGGGTGGCGCGGGCGATCATCTGCGCATAGGCGGCCGGGGAGGGCGGTTCGGGCTGGTTGAAGTAGGGGACCCCGAGGCCGCCGCCCAGGTCGAGGCGCTCCAGGTGAAGGCCCTCGGCGCGGATGCGCTCGACCAGGCCCCGCATCTTGGCGAACGCGGCTTCCATCGGCGCGAGGTCGGTGATCTGGCTGCCGATGTGGCACGCGACCCCGACGGGCCGGACGCCGGCCATGTTGGACGCGTTGGCGTAGAGCCGCTCGGCCTCGGAGAAGCTGACGCCGAACTTGTTCTCCGCCTTGCCGGTGGAGATCTTCGCGTGACCGCCCGCGGAGACGTCGGGATTGACCCGGATGGCCACCGGAACCCGGCGGCCGAGGCGCTGGGCCACCCGGTTCACCAGGTGGAGCTCGGGTTCGGACTCCAGGTTGATCTCGGCCACCCCGGTCTCGATGGCGAAGGAAATCTCCGGCTCGGTCTTGCCGACGCCCGAGAAGACGATCCGCTCGGGCGGGACCCCGGCCGCCAGGGCGCGGCGGATCTCGCCCTCGGACACGACGTCGGCGCCGGCGCCCAGCCGGGCGAGCGTCCGCAGGACCGCCACGTTGGAGTTGGCCTTCACGGCGAAGGCGATCAGCGGATCCTTGAGCCCCGCGTCGATCAGGGCGTCGCGCAGCACGGTGAAGTGCCGTTCCAGCGTGGCCGACGAGTACACATAGACCGGCGTGCCGACCTCTTCGGCGATGCGCGAGAGGGGAACGTCTTCACAGGCGAGCTCGCCCGCCGCGGGGCCGCTCGTGGCGAGCTCGAAGTGGTTCATCTGCGGGGGTTGGCGTAGGGATCGGGCAGGGCGGTGGGCGGCGCGACGTCGCCGGGGCTCGGGTTGGTGCCCGGGATCGGAAGCGTCCGCGGCGGCGCCGGATCGGTGTCGCGGTCGCGCGGGTCGACGGTGTCGACCGGCCGGCTGGGATCCTGCTGGCGCTGCCGGTTGTCGGCGTCGGCCGTGGTGTTTCGCTCCGAACCGAAGAGGGGCCCCGGCCGCTCCAGCTGGCCTACCTTGCCGCAGCCGGCGAGGCCGGCCGCCAGGAGGATCGTCAGCGCCAATACGCGGGTCATGCCAGGGCTTCCTTCCAACGCTTGATCTGCGCCCGGACCTGGTCCGGCGCAGTCCCACCATAACTCTTCCGGCTGGCCGCGGATGCCTGTGGCGTGAGGACCCCGTAGACGTCGGGGCCGATGCCCTGGGACAGCGCCTGCAGCTCGTCCAGTGGCAGGTCCGCGAGGTCGCACCCCAGCTGTTCGGCGCGCTTCACGGCCGCGCCGGTGACGTGGTGGGCGTCGCGGAACGGCATGTCGAGGGTGCGCACCAGCCAGTCGGCGAGGTCGGTGGCCGTGGAGAACCCCGCGCCGGCGGCCTGCGCCATGCGCAGCGGCACGGGCTCCAGGTCGGCCACCATGCCGGCCATCGCCCGCAGGCTCAGCTCCAGGGCGTCGAAGGCCTCGAAGGTGGGGACCTTGTCCTCCTGCATGTCCTTCGAATAGGCGAGCGGCAGACCCTTCATCACCACGGTGAGCTGGGTGAACGAGCCGAGCAGCCGCCCCACCTTGGCGCGCACCAGCTCCGCGGCGTCGGGGTTCTTCTTCTGCGGCATGATCGACGAGCCGGTGGTGAAGGCGTCCGACAGCCGGATGAAGCCGAACTGCGGGGTCGTCCAGACCACGATCTCCTCGGCCAGGCGGGACAGGTGCACGCCGCAGAGCGACGCGGCGGCCAGCGCCTCGAGGGCGAAGTCGCGGTCCGAGACGCTGTCGAGCGAGTTGGCCGTGGGACGGTCGAAGCCCAGCGCCCGGGCCGTCATCTCCCGGTCGATGGGGAAGGGCGAGCCGGCGAGCGCCGCGGCGCCCAGCGGGCACTCGTTCATCCGCGCCCGCGCATCGGCGAAGCGGCCCGCGTCGCGGCCGAACATCTCCACATAGGCCATGAGGTGGTGGCCGAAGGTCACGGGCTGGGCCGGCTGCAGGTGGGTGAAGCCGGGCATCAGGGTGTCGGCGTGCGCCTCGGCCTTGGCGAGCAGGGCCGTCTGCAGCGCCCGGAGCTGGCCGATGGTGCGGTCGCAGGCGTCGCGAACCCACATGCGGAAGTCGAGCGCCACCTGGTCGTTGCGGGACCGCGCGGTGTGCAGCCGCCCGGCCGCCGGTCCGATCAGCTCCCGAAGCCGCGCCTCCACGTTCATGTGGATGTCCTCGAACTCCTCCCGGAAGGGGAAGTCCCCGGCCTCGATCTCGGCGGCGATGGCGTCGAGGCCGCCCTGGATCGCGGCCTCGTCCTCGCTTGTAATCACGCCCGCCTTGCGCAACATCGCGGCGTGCGCGCGGGACCCGGCCAGGTCCTGGGCCGCCAGACGCTTGTCGAAGCCGATGGAGACGTTGATCGCCTGCATCAGCTCGGCCGGCTTATCGGAGAACCGTCCGCCCCACATGGCCTGCCCTTCGGGGGCGGGGCGCTCGGGCGGGCTTTTTGAAGACGAGGTCATATGAGCGAGAGTCCAGCCGGTTCGAAGCCCAAGGGTGGGCTCCTGACCTGGGCCCTATGGATCGTCGCCCTCGCGGGCGTTGCGGCGGTTGTCTACATCATCGCTCAGGCTTCCACCAAGACGGCGCCGAGCGCGCCGTCGGCCGGCGCGTCCGCCACGGCCGGAAAGCCCGGCGAGGCGTCGTTCGCGAGCAAGGTCTCGACGCCGGAATCACCGACCCCTGCGCCCGACTACGCCTTCAACGACGCGGCCGGGAAGCCGGTGAAGATCGCCGACTTCAAGGGCAAGGTGGTGGTGCTCAACATCTGGGCCACCTGGTGCGGCCCCTGCAAGGTCGAGATGCCCACGCTGGCGAAGCTGGCCAAGGCCTACGAGGGCAAGCCGGTCGAGGTGGTCGTGGTGTCGATCGACACGCCCGAGGCGGCCGCGAAGGCGAAGCTCTTCATCGCCCAGAACGCCCCGCTGGCCTTCTACCATGACGGCCCGGCGAAGCTTCCGTTCAAGGCGAACGTGCCCGGCTTCCCGACCACGATCATCTACGGCAAGGACGGCGCCGAGGCCGCGCGGGTGGCCGGCGACGCGGACTGGTCGGCGGCCGAGCCGCGCGCGCTCATCGACAAGGTCCTGGCGGCGAGCTGACGCGCGAAGGCGCGGCGGGCGCGTCCGCCCGCCGTCCCCTCGGCTGCAAGTGTGGCCGTTGCGCCGGGGCGCTCGGCGTCAGGCCGGCTGGGCCTGCTTGCCCGCGGCGGCGGCGGCGAGCGCCGCCTGCTGCACCGTGAGCGCCCGCACCAGGTTGACCAGCGACGCCCGGATTTCCGGCGCCAGCTTCTCGTAGGCCGAGAGCAGCTCCAGCGCGCCCGGCGTGCGCATGCGGGTGAGCAGGTCGAGATCCTCGGCGGTTTCCTTGTCGGCGCCGTCGAAGACATCCATCAGGTCGGTCACGCGACAGCGGAGCGCGCGCGAGATCTGCACCAGGCGCGAGAACGAGATCCGGTTCGCGCCGTTCTCGTATTTCTGGATCTGCTGGAAGCTGACGCCGCATTGCTCTGCCAGAGCCTCCTGCGACATCCCGATCGTCCGCCGACGAATACGCACCGCGGCCCCGAGCGCGATGTCCATCGGATCCGGCGCCTTGGTAGACACCTCCGCCATACCTTCAACCCTCCCTGAAGCGGTGTCCCCGTCCGACACCGCAAGCCCAAGTTGCGACTAAAGGTCGTTTGTGCCGGAACTGCAAAGCTTTTTCAGCCGTCAGGGGATTCCCGTTCAACCTGCGGGTCACAGACCGCCGCCTTGCGACCCGAAGCCCTCGGTCAAGGTCTTGGTAACCGAAGCACCGCGGAACTGCGGGCCCAGGAGCGTTGTGATTCTCGAGGCCATGCGCGTCATCCAGTTGCATCAACCGTTCGACCACGGAGCGGCGCTTCGGGTTCCCCCGGCGCATGATCGGAAGAACTGGGCCGTGCTCTGGCAATGGCTCGGAGAGGACGCCCAGGCGGTCGCCGAGGCCGCCGCCGTCCAGGTGCGAACCCCCGACGGGCCCGTGGTCGCCCACGCCGGCGACTGGATCGTGCTGAGCCATTCGGGGAGCTTCCACGTGGCGCACGCGCTGCGCCCGCATCACGCCTGAGCCCCCGTCTCCGGCCGCTCAGAGCGCGAGGTGGGGCACCCGCCCGGCCTCGTAGGCCTTCGATCCCACGGGCAGGGTGTAGAGGCTTCCGTCGTCCGACAGGCGCCAGTCCCCCTTGCGCGCCTCGTTCATGCGGCGGGTGAAGATCCCGCGCAGGACGAAGTTATCCGGCGCGGGGATCAGGTGGTACAGCACCAGCAGCTTCACGCCGGCGCGGTTGGCCGTGTCCGCCGCCTCCTCGGGCGAGATGTGGTAGCTCTGGATGTCGGCCATGATGTGGGCCACGCGGTCGCGGCCGTTCTTGCGCGCGACGCCTTCGAGCGCCCGGACCATGTCGCGGTTGAGCGCCTCCGAGAACAGGATGTCGGCGCCCCGCGCGGCCTCCACGAGGCGCGGGTCGGCCGTCGTGTCGCCGGTGATCACCACGGAGCGGCCCCGGTAGTCGAACCGGTAGGCGTAGGCCGGCGAGACCGGCGCGTGGTTGGTCTCGATCGCCGTGATCCGCATGGCGCCGTCGTCGTAGACGACCGCGCGGTGAGGCTGGGGTCCCGTCATGGCGACCGGTCGCGCCTGCATCGGCGCCGTCTGGGGCGGCAGCATCCGGGCGGTGTGGTGGGCAGTGCGGTAGGCCTGGTCCTGGGCGAGGGCCGTGTTGAAGCCCGCGACCACCTGCTCGACGCCCGGCCCGCCGTAGACCGCGAGCGGCCCGGGTCGCCCCGCGACCCAGGTCTGCAGGTTCAGCTCGGGCAGGTCGCCGATGTGATCGGAGTGGAAGTGCGTCAGGAAGACGCCGGCGACCCGGTCCAGGGGCACGCCCCACTGCATCAGCCGCTCGGTGGATTCAGGACCGGAGTCCACGATGTACATCTTGCCGCCGGCCATCACCGCCACGCACGCCTTGGCGCGGCGGTTGCTGGGCAGCGGCGAGGAGGTGCCGCAGAGGGCGACCCGCAGCGCGTCGTCGCCCAGCAGCGCGGCGTTGTCCTGGGCCACCAGCGTCTGGGCGGCCCAGGCGAAGAGCCGGTCCTGGACCTGCGGCGCGCGCAGCGCCGCGGCCCCGGCCGCGACGAGGACGGCCACGAGGAGGAACAGGACCAGCACCGCGCGCAGGGACTTCGGCGCCGGATCGGCGGGGCGGCCCATGCCGCGCGCGTGCAGGGCCAGGGCGACGATCGCGCCGACCTCCACGGGCAGCGCGAGGGCAAGGCCCGCCGGGCTGCCGGTCGCCGCGAGGCTTATCAGGCGACCCGTGACGACCGCGCACAGCGCCAGAGCCGCCACCACCAGCAGGCTCCGGCGACGGCTCCAGACGCCGACCAGGCAGAGGGCCGAGAGGACCACGAACATGCCGCCCAGGTCGCCCCTGATCGCCGAGAGCCCCGGAACGCCCATGGGCGCGATGGCCAGGCGCGCGGCCAGCGGCTCGGGCGCGATCCACAGGCCGACGCCGAGGGCGGCGAACAGCAGCCCGTAGGCCGTGACGACGATCCGGGTGATGGGCATGGACGAGGTTCCTTCTGAGACTCAGCCGGCGGCGCCGGGCCCGAGGATGTCGGCGGCCGCGCGGGCGGCGACGGCTCTGGCCTGCGCCGGATCGAGGCCCAGGCCGCGCAGCAGGCCGGCGGCCAGGTCGCGGGAGAGCGCGGCGGCGCGCCGCCGCGCCGCCGGTTCGCCGCCCTCGGGCTCCAGCACCCGCGCCACGGCGATCTGCACCACGCCCACGGCCATCAGCACGGCGGCCTCGGCGCCGACGCCGCTGAACAGGCCCGAGGCGAGCCCGGCGCGGACGTCCGCGCGGACGCCGGCGTTGCTGGGGAAGTCCGGGATATGCGCCCCGCGGAAGAGCTGCAGGCCGACCCGCACCGCCGACGGGTCCTCCAGCGCCTGCCGGACGAAGCCGCAGAGCGCGCGGGCGATGCGCTCGGCGGGGTCGGCGGCGTCGGCCGCCACGCGCGAGGCCAGCCCTTCCACGCCCTGGCGCACCTCGTCGGCGACCGCCCGCGCCAGCGCCTCCTTGTCTGGGAAGTGGTTGTAGAAGCTGCCCTTGGCGACGTCCGCGGCGGCCACGATGTCGTCGATCGAGACCGCTTCCACCGCGCGCACGGCGAACAGCTCGTGGCCCGCCCGCAGGAGCGCGGCGCGTGTCCGTACGCGGCGGCGGTCGGGCTTCGGGACGGCGTTCAACGACAACCTGCGTTTCTTGACTGGTTCGTCACTATTGAACTAGACAGTCAGAAACGCAAGTGGGGAGGCGCTGTTCGATGACGCTCAAGGTCGAAGTCTTCTGGTCGTTCCGCAGCCCCTACTCCTACCTCGCCACGCCGCGGCTGGCCGAGATTGCGCGGACCTACGACGTCGAGCTGTCGATCCGGCCGGTGTACCCGCTGGCGGTGCGCGTCGACGGCTTCTTCGAGCGGCAGGACCCCCGCTGGCCCATGTACGTGGTGCGCGACTGCTTCCGGACGGCCCAGATGCTGGGCATGACGTTCGGTCCGCCCCGGCCCGATCCCATCGTCATGAACATGGCGACCCGGGAGATCCCGAAGGACCAGCCCTACATCCGCCGGCTCACGCACCTGGGGCAGGCGGCGGTGGAGCGCGGCCAGGGCCTGCCGTTCATCTGCGAGGTGAGCCGCCTGATCTGGAGCGGCGAGGTGGACGGCTGGGACAAGGGCGACCACCTGGCCGAGGCCGCCGCGCGGGCGGGCCTGGACCTCGCGGACCTGGACCGCACCGTCGCCGCGGAGGGCGAGCGCCTGGAGGCGGCGATCCAGGCCAGTCACGACCGGCTGGAACGCGTGGGCCACTGGGGGGTCCCCACCTTCGTGTTCCAGGACGAGCCCTTCTTCGGCCAGGACCGCATCGAGACCCTGCTGTGGCGCATGCACCAGCACGGCCTGAAAGAGAAATGACCATTTCGTCAACTTAGCCGTTGACAGCGCCCCGCCGGCTGGGCTTTCTACATGACCAAATGGTCAATGTGGAGGCGCGCTCATGATCCGGGTCGAAGACATCGCCTATGTGCGCTTCCGGGCGCCGGACCTGGCCGAGATGGCGGCGTTCCTGGCCGACTTCGGCATCGCGGCCGAGATGCGCGACGGCCGGCTGTACGGCCGCGGGACGGGGCCCGCGCCGTTTCTGCATGTGACTGAGCCCGGGGACGCGGGCTTCGCCGCGGTCGGCTTCCGCGCGTCGAGCCTGGCCGACCTGGAAGCCCTCGCCGCCGCGGAAGGCGCCGCGGTCGAGGCCCTGGACGGCCCCGGCGGCGGGCGCGTGGTGCGGCTCTCGGATCCGGACGGCCGCGCGGTCGAGGTCGTGGCCGGGCAGGGCCCCGTCGCGGAACTGGATCTGCCCAGCCGGCCGCCGTGGAACTCGGCAGCCGGACGGCCGCGGCAACGGGCGGTGAAGCGCACGGGCGCCGGCGCCGCCCACGTCGTCCGCCTGGGCCACTGCGTCCTGAACGTCTCGGACTTCCGCGCCTCGGAGGCCTGGTACAAGTCGCGCTTCGGCTTCATCACCTCGGACGAGATCCAGGTAACGCCCGAGTTCGCCCTGGGCGCCTTCCTGCGCTGCGACCGCGGCGAGCTGCCCACCGACCACCACACGCTGTTCCTGCTGCAGAGCCCGGCCGGGCCGGGGTTCAACCACGCCGCCTACGAGGTCGCCGACCTCGACGACCTGATGGCCGGGCACGACCGCCTGAAGGCCGCGGGCCGCCATCCGGAGTGGGGCGTCGGCCGGCACGTCCTGGGCAGCCAGGTCTTCGACTACTGGCGCGACCCGTGGGGTCACACGCTCGAGCACTGGACCGACGGCGACCTGTTCATCGCGGCCGACGGGTCCAACACCGCGACGCTGCAGGACCTGCTGGCGGTGCAGTGGGGCCCGCCGCCGCCGGCGACCCTGGGCCGATAGGGGAGGCGCCAAGATGAAACTCGCCACCTTCACCGCGGGCGGCGCGCCCGAGCTGGGCGTCGTCCTGGGCGACCGCGTCGCCTCGATCTCGCGCACGGCGCCCCGGCTCGCCACGACGATGATCGACCTGATCGCCCGGTGGCCGGCCGCCGAGCGGGACGTCCGGGCGATCGCGGACGCGGCCGCCGAGACGCTGGCGCTCTCGGACGTGCGCCTGCTCGCGCCGATCCCCCGGCCCGGCAAGATCTTCGCCATCGGCCTGAACTACGCCGACCACATCGAGGAGTCCGGGATGGCGAAGCCCGAACACCAGGTCTGGTTCGCCAAGGCCGCGACCTCGGCGAACGGACCCTACGCGCCCATCGAGATCCTGCCCGGCGGCCTCGTCGACTACGAGGCCGAGCTGGTCGCGGTCATCGGCGCCGGCGGCCGGCGGCTGACCCGCGAGGCCGCCCCGGCCGCCGTCTTCGGCTACTGCGTCGGCAACGACGCGACCGAGCGGGCCTGGCAGCACCGCACGCCGCAGTGGACCCTGGGCAAGTCGTTCGACACCCATGCCCCCTTCGGCCCCTGGATCACCACCGCCGACGAGGTCGCCGACCCGCACGCCCTGGCGATCCGAGCGCTGGTCAATGGCGAGGTGCGCCAGGACTCCAATACGCGCCATCTGGTCTTCGACGTCTGGGACCAGGTCGCCCACCTGTCCCACGCCATGACCCTGGAAGCCGGCGACCTGATCTTCACGGGCACGCCGGGCGGGATCGGCGCGGCCATGAAGCCGCCGCGCTTCCTGAAGGACGGCGACCGGGTGCGGATCGAGATCGAGGGCCTGGGCGCGATCGAGAACCCCTGCGCGCAGGCGGCCGCGTCATGAGCCGCTCCGTCGACGTCCTGATCGTCGGGATGGGCCCCACCGGCGCCACCCTGGCCGCGCTGCTGGGCGACCTGGGCGTGAAGACCCTGGTGATCGAGAAGGACACCGAAGTCTATCCGCTGCCGCGCGCCGCGCACTTCGATCACGAGATCATGCGGCTGTTCCAGCAGCTCGGCGTGGCCGAGGCGGTGGCCCGGCACGCTCGGCCGGCGCCGGCCTACGAGTTCCGCGCGGCGGACGGGCAGCTGCTCATGCGGTTCGACTCCACGGCCAGCGCGACGCCGTCGGGCTGGCGCGCCAGCTACATGTTCCACCAGCCGGGCGTGGAGTTGGCGCTGCGGGCCCGGCTCGCGACGCTGCCGTCGGTGGAGGCGCGCACCGGCTGGAAGCTGGCGGGCTTCAAGGCGGACGGCGACGGCGTGGAGGCGGCGCTGGAGGGCCCGCAGGGCGGCGAAACCGTGCAAGCGCGCTGGCTCGTCGGATGCGACGGCGCCTCGAGCGCCGTAAGGGCCGGCGTGGGCGGCGACCTGTTCGACTACGGGTTCGACGAGCCGTGGCTGGTGGTGGACGTCAAGGTGGGCGAGGGCGCGCGCACGCCCGAGGTGAACCTGCAGATCTGCGACCCGGCCCGGCCCACGACCTGCGTCCTGATGGGCCCCGGGCGGCACCGCTGGGAGTTCATGCTGCTCCCCGGCGAGGACCCTGCGGCGGTGGTGAGCGACGACTTCATCCGTCCGCTGATCGAAACCTGGGACGTGGGCGACATCGAGCTGGAGCGGCGGGCCGTCTACCGGTTCCACGGCCTGGTGGCGAAGACCTGGCGGTCCGGCCGCGTTCTGCTGGCGGGCGACGCCGCGCACCAGATGCCGCCCTTCGCGGGACAGGGCATGTGCTCGGGCCTGCGCGACGCGGCGAACCTGGCGTGGAAACTGGCGGCCGCCCTGCGCGGGGCCGACGACGCCCTGCTCGACACCTACCAGACCGAGCGCGAGCCGCACGTCCGGGGCTACGTGGAGCTGGCCATCCAGATGGGCCGCACCGTCTGCACCCTGGACCGCGCCGAGGCGGCGGCCCGGGATGCGGCGATGCTCTCCGCGACCCGGCCGCCCGTGCCGATGTTCACGCCGGCCCTGGGAGCGGGCTGCCTGCGGGCCGGCGATTCTGCGGCCGGAGCGCTCTTCATCCAGACCTGGAGCGAGGGACACGGTCTCGACGACGAACTGGGAAGCGGTCCCTGGCTGATCGCGCGGACCGAGCCGCCCGCGGCGGCGGGCGTGGTCTCGGTCGGGCTCGACCGGCTGGCGCCGGCGCACCGCGAGGGCCTCTCCGCGTGGCTCGACCGGCACGACGCCTCGGCGGTGCTGGTGCGGCCCGACCGCTATGTGTTCGGCGCGGGGGACCCCGGAACCCTGCTGCAGGACTGGCGCGCCAGGGTCGCCGCTCCCGCGCTGGCTTGAGCCCGCCCGCGTGGCCCGTCACCCTGGGCGCAGCATGAGTCCCCAACCCGCCGTCCTGACCGTCCGCGCCCAGCGCACGCGTGACGCCCTGATAGGCGCGGGCCGGAAGCTGTTCGCCGAGCGGCCGATAGACGCCGTCGCCATCGACGACATCGTGCGGGCGGCCGACGTCGCCAAGGGCAGCTTCTACAACCACTTCGCCGACCGCGAAGCGCTGGTGAAGGCGGTCATGACCGAGATCCGCGAGCAGCTGGAAGTCGCCGTGGGCCGCGTGAACGCCAGCGTGGAGGATCCGGCCCGGCGGATCGCTCGGGCGCTCTGCGTCTACCAGCGCTATGCCCTGGACGAGCCCCAGCGCACGCGCGTGCTGGTGCGTGTCTCGACCGGCGAGACCAACCTCAGCGCGCCGGTGAACCAGGGCCTGGCCGACGACCTCACGGCGGGCCTCGCCGCCGGCCGCCTCGCCATCGCGACGCTGGATTCGGCGATGCTGTTCGTGATGGGCGCGTCGCAGGCGGGGCTTGCCCGCACCTCCCGCGAGCCGTCGCCGGCCCTGGCCGTCAGCCTCGCCCAGCAGCTCTGCGCGCTTGTCCTGCGCGGCCTGGGCGTCCCGGCGGGCGAGGCCGAGGCCATCGCGGCCCAGGCGGCGGACGAGATCGTGCGCGGGGGGGCTGCGGCCGGGGGCTAGCCTGCTACTGTGGCGCCAGGAGGCCGCACATGCCCACGCTCGTGAACCGTGTCCCTTCGACCATCCGGCCCGACACGGACCATCCGTACATGACCGGCGCCTGGAGCCCGACGTTCGAAGAATGGGACGGGGCCGACCTGACGGTGATCGGCGAGATCCCCAGGGACCTCGACGGCGTCTACCTGCGCAACACCGAGAACCCGGTCCACGAGCCGATCGGCCTCTACCACCCGTTCGACGGCGACGGGATGATCCATGCGATGAGCTTCCGGGACGGCAGGGCCGTCTACCGGAACCGCTTCGTGCGGACGAAGGGCTTCCTCGCCGAGGCCGAGGCGGGCGAGGCCCTCTGGGCCGGCCTGGCCGAGCATCCGTCCAAGTCGCTCCGGCCAGGCTGGGGCGCGCAGGGCGGGCTCAAGGACTCGTCGTCCACCGACGTGGTCGTGCACGCCGGCCAGGTGCTTTCGACCTTCTACCAGTGCGGAGAGGGCTACCGGCTGGACCCCGCCACGCTCGAGACCCTCGGCGTCGAGGGCTGGGTCCCGGCCGACGGCATCTCGGCCCATCCGAAGGTGGACGAGGCCACGGGCGAACTCCTGTTCTTCAACTACGCCAAGACCGCGCCCTACATGCACTACGGCGTGGTGGGGCCGGACAACCGGCTGAAGCACTATGTGCCGATCCCGCTGCCGGGACCGCGCCTGCCGCACGACATGGCGTTCACGAAGAACTGGTCGATCCTGAACGACCTGCCGCTGTTCTGGCAGGAGGACCTGCTGCCGCGGGGCATCCACGCGGCCCGGTTCCACCCGGACATGCCCAGCCGCTTCGCGCTGATCCCGAGGTACGGCCAGCCCGACGAGATCCGCTGGTTCGAGGCCAGGCCCTGCTACGTCCTGCACTGGCTGAACGCCTGGGAGGAAGGCGACGAGGTGATCCTGGACGGCTACTTCCAGGAGGATCCGGCCCCGCCGCCGCTGCCGGGCTTCGGGCGGATGGGCCAGATGATGGCCTACCTCGACGAGCACTCCATGAAGCCGAAGCTCTACCGCTGGCGCTTCAACCTGCGCACGGGCGAGACGAAGGAGGGGCCGCTCGACGACCGCATCCTGGAGTTCGGGACCTTCGACCAGCGGGTGGCGGGCGTGAAGAACCGCTACGTCTACTCCACCACCGCCAGGCCGGGCTGGTTCCTGTTCACCGGGATCGTCAAGCACGACCTGGACACCGGCCGGTCCTGGAGCCTGGCCTTCGGCGAGGGGCGCTACGGCTCGGAGGCTCCCTTCGCGCCACGCGTCGGCGGGACCACCGAGGACGACGGCTACCTCGTGAGCTTCATCACCGACATGGCCGAGAACCGCTCGGAGTGCGTGGTGGTCGATGCGAAGGACATCGAGGCGGGCCCCGTCTGCCGGATCCTCCTGCCGCATCGGATCTCGTCCGGGACGCACGCCTGCTGGGCCGGCGGCGAGCGCCTGGCCGCCCGCCCGGCGCCCGCCGGCTGACGTCGCGGCGCCGTTGCGGCGCGCCCGCCGGAGCGACATGGTCACGCCGCAACCATCGGAGCGGCGACATGGCGGACGATATCCTGGCGGTCGAGGACCTGGGCGAGGGCCTGCAGCGCGTGACCCTGAACCGGCCGGACCGGCTGAACGCGCTGAACCAGCCGCTCACCGAGGCGCTGCTCGCCCACTTCGAAGGGCTGCGCCGCAACCGGGACGTCCGCGTGGTGATCCTCCGCGGCGCGGGCCGCGCCTTCAGCGCCGGGGCGGACCTCAAGGCGATGGGGCAGCCGGACGCCCTGCAGGACGGGCCGCGCGGCGACTGGGTGCTGCGCGACCTGCTCGTCGCGATGCGGGCGTGCCCGCAGCCGCTGATCGCCACCGTCCGCGGGGCGGCCGCCGGCGGCGGGATGGCCATCGCGCTGACCTGCGACGTCATCGTCGCGAGCGAGAGCGCGGCCTTCGTGCCCGCCTTCGTCGCCATCGGCCTGTCGGGGACCGAGCTCGGCGTCAGCTGGCGGCTCCAGCGCACCATCGGGCTGTCGAAGGCGCGGGAGACGCTGCTCACCAACCGGCCCATCCGCGCCGCCGACGCGCTGTCCTCGGGGCTCGTCTCGGCGGTCACGCCGGAGGAGGGCCTGGACGAGCACGGCCTGTCGCTGGCGCGCGACATGCTGAAGGCCGCGCCCGACGCCCTGCGGGTCAGCAAGCGCTCCTTCGACGCCTCCCTGGAGCAGCCCAGCTTCACCGCCGCGCTCGAGGCGGAGGAGCGGAACCAGATGCTGATGATCGTCCGGCGAGGCTCTTCCTCTCCCGCATAGCGGGGGAGGGGAACCGCGCGCCGAAGAGCGGGTGGTGGAGAGGGCGAGCGGACGCGGAGGGGTGTTGAGCGCCGAGCTTAGCCCCCTCCACCGCGCCTCCCGCGGGGGAGGACGGTCCTTCGGTCGCCTGGCGCCGCCGGCGCTCGATTGAACCGCGGAGGACGCAGAGACGAACGCAGAGAGCGCAGAGACCTCCGCGCCCTCCGCGAATCCTCCGCGATCTCTGCGGTTAAGCAGGACGGCTCCACCGCCCCGCCGCACCTTCCTCTCCGCATGGCGGGAGAGGGGGACCGCCCGCCGAAGAGCGGGTGGTGGAGAGGGCGAGCGGACACTGAGGGCTGGCCCCGGTCCTCCCCTGCAAGGGGAGGGGGACCATGCGCAGCATGGTGGGGGGGTCTTGAGCGCCGAGCTTAACCCCCCTCCACCGCCTTCGGCGGTCCCCCTCCCCCTGCGGGGGAGGACGGTCCTTCGGTCGCCGGGCGCCGCAGGCGCTCGATTGAACCGCGGAGGACGCAGAGAAGAGCGCAGAGAGCGCAGAGACCTCCGCGCCCTCCGCGAATCCTCCGCGATCTCTGCGGTTAAGCAGGACGGCTCCACCGCCCCCCACGCCCGCCGGACCTTCATGTGCGACAGTCCTCCCCCGCAGGGGGAGGACCACGGCGCGATCCGCAGCGACGGCCGTCCGCGACGTGTCCGGCTCACGGAGGATCCCGCGCAGGAACCGCGGGGTGACGGTGGTCAGGGCAGGGCGTCTTCCGGGATCACGTCGACCTCGACCTTCAGCGTCTGGGCGCCGGAGGCCAGGATCACCCCGTCGATCGGGGCGACGTCAGCGTAGTCGCGGCCGACGGCGAGGACGAGGTGGTCGTTGCCGGCCAGGATGGCGTTCGTGGGGTCGACGCCCACCCAGCCCAGGTCCGTCCCGCACCAGACGGCGACCCAGGCATGGGTCGCATCGGCGCCTTCCAGCCGCGGCTGGCCCGGCGGCGGGATGGTGCGCAGGTAGCCCGACACGTAGGCCGCGGGGAGGCCCAGGCCGCGCAGGCCGCAGATCATGATCTGGGCGAAGTCCTGGCAGACGCCATGGCGCGCGGCGAACGCCTGGGCGACGGGCGTCGAGACCTCCGTGGCGCCGGGGTCGTAGCGGAATTCCGCGTGGATCCGGCGGTTGAGCTCGTCGATCGCCGCGACGATGGGGCGGCCCGGCGGGAAGCTCGCGCGCGCGTACTCGGTGATCTCGGGCACGATCGGGGTGCGGCTCGTCGGGAAGAGATACGCCGCCGGACCCTCGGCGTTCAGGTCGGTCGTGGCGAGCGCCGTCGCGCGGACGGTCTCCCAGGGCGGGCTCGCCTGCGGATCGCCCGGCGGCGGCACGTGCACCTCGATGCGCGAATTCGCCTCGATCACCAGGGCCTTGTGCGGCGTATCGACGGTGACCGTCAGCATGCGCGCGCCGAAGGGGCCGATGCGGTCGAGCTCGCGCGACGGCGCGGGCGTGACGGTGACGCTGGAGTGCAGCACGGTCTGGGTCGGCGACGAACGCGGCGTCAGCCGCAGGACGCAGCGGGCGAAGCTCACCTCGTCCTCGTAGCTGTAGGTCGTCCGGTGGCGCAGCTTGTAGTTCACGCGAGCCCCACCAGCTTGACCGTCGGGACGGCGTTGGCGCCCTGCAGGAAGAAGCGGTCGGCGATGGCGTTGGAGAGGCTCATCAGCGTCTCCTCGTAGCGCCTGACGTTCGCGCCGGAGAGCGCATGCGCGTCCTCGGTCTCTAGCTCGGCCGCGAGCGGCAGCAGTATCCGCGACGGGGGCTCGGGTATCCCGTCCTCCCGCAGGGTGGGAAGAACCGCGATGTGCTCCTTCAGCGCGGCCACCTGGAAGGCGACGGACCGGGTGTTGAAGGGGTCCAGCATCACCAGGTCGCGGACGGGATTGAGCGCGAGGCCGATGATGTAGCGGGCGCGGTAGGTGATCTGGCTGTCGTTCAGGTCCAGAAGCAGGTCCAGGTCGTCGATTGAGGCGTCGTCGTGCGCGAGGGTGCGGACGAACTGGCAGGTGTTGGTGGCGCGTTCGATGCGCCGCCCCATGTCGAGGAAGCGCCAGCCCGCCACGCGGTTCATGTTCTCCTGCGCAAGACCCGACAGGCCCGCGAGGTGGCGCAGCGCGTTCTCCACCTGCTCCAGCGCCTGGGCTTCGTTGGTGATGGAGCCGCCGCCGCCGGCGAGGTCGGCCTCGAGGTCGACCAGCAGGCCCCAGAAGTCGGCCGACAGGCGTTCGCGCATCCCGGACGCCGTGCGCTTCGCCGAGCGCACCAGGTTGATCACCGAGCCCCACGCCGCCTGGTCGTGCAAGGCGCGGCGGGCGGCGTCCAGCGCCACGCCGGCGCCGGCGCTGAGGGCGCCCCAGTCGGCCAGGATGTCGCGCAGCGCGGCGAAGGTCTGGCCGCGGCCGTGCAGCGACGACTCGGAGTCCATCACGCTGGAGCAGAGCGCCCGGACCATGCGCACCGTCGCCTCCGTGCGCTCGAGGTAGCGGCCCAGCCAGAACAGGTTGTCGGCCGCGCGGCTGGGCAGGTGGCCCAGGATGCGCCGGACGCGGACGTCGTCGCCGGCCTGGATCAGCGTCATCCGCTCGACGGGCTTGTCGTCGACGACCCAGACGTCGGTGGTGCGCGCGCCCTCGCCCATGAAGATCGCCCGGACGTCGGCGCCCTCGGACGTGCGGCAGAAACCGCCGGGCATCACGCGCAGGCCCTCGGGCGTGGCGGCGCAGAAGACGCGCAGGACGAACGGCGCGGGCTCCAGGCGGCCGTTGCGCAGCACCGGCATGGTGGAGAGCTGGGCCACCTCCTGCCCGACGAAGTCGCCCGGACGGTCCCGCAGGCGGGCCCGGAGCTCGCTCTTCTCCTCGGCGGTCAGGTCGGCCACGAGGCGCGGCCCCGACAGGAAGCCGCCGTAGCCCGGGAACGCGGGCGCGATCGCCATATGCTCCAGCTCGGCCTCGACCAGAGCCTGCTCCTGGGGCTGCCCGCACCACCACGTGGCGACGTTCGGCAGCTTCAGTTCCTCGCCCAGCAGCCGGTGGGCGAGCGAGGCCGAGAAGCCCATCAGGGCTCGCGACTCCACTAGGCCGGAACCCGGCATGTTGAGCACCGTGACGCCGCCGGCGCGGATCGCTTCCAGCATGCCGGGCACGCCCAGGCGCGACGCGGCGTTCAGCTCGAGCGGGTCCAGGAAGTCGCTGTCCACGCGGCGCAGGATGACGTCGGCGCGCTTCAGCCCGGCGATGGTCCGCACCCAGACCTTGCCGTCGCGGGCGACCAGGTCGTCGCCCTCCACCAGGAGGAAGCCCAGGTAGCGCGCGAGGTGGGCCTGCTCGAAGTAGGTTTGGCTGAACGGGCCCGGGGTGAGCAGGCAGATCCGGGGATCCTCCCGCTCGGCGCTGGCCGCCAGTCCGCGCCGAAGGGCGTCGAAGAAGGGCGCGAGCCGGTGCACGTTCAGCGACGTGTAGAGGTTCGGATAGGCGCGGCTCACGACGAGCCGGTTCTCCAGCGCGTAGCCCGCGCCCGACGGCGCCTGGGCGCGATCCTCCAGCACCCACCAGCGGCCGTCGGGGCCGCGTCCCAGGTCGGCGGCGTAGACCTGCAGGTAGCGGCCGCCCGGCGGCCGCGCGCCCCGCATCGCGCGCAGGAAGTCCGGGCTTCCCGTGACCACGGCCGCGGGCAGCACCCCGTCGCTGACCAGCCGGGCCTCGCCATAGAGGTCCTGCAGCACGGCCTCCATGAGGTTCGCGCGCTGCATTACGCCCTCGGCGATCTGGTCCCACTCGGCCTGGCCCAGGATCAGCGGCAGCGGGTCCAGGGGCCAGCTCCGCTCGGTCTCCTCGCCGTAGATGCGGTAGGACGCGCCGGAGTCGCGGATGTGCCGCGCCGCCATCCCGAAGCGGCCGTCGGAGTCCGAGGCGTAGCCCGCGAACTCGGACAGGAAGCCCATCCAGTGGTCGCGCGGCTTGCCGTCCGCGCCGATGAGCTCGTCCGGGGCGCCGGGAAGCGGGCGATAGCCGGCGAGCCAGGCGTCGAGCCGTTCGCGCCCGCGCCGCCGATCCGCCGTGGAGGTGTCGTCAGCCACCGACTCGCCCAGGTCCCCATCCCCGGCTCTGACCGTAGCACAAGGCGCGCCCGCGCAAGCGGCCTTGGCGGCGGCCCGGTTGCCTGCTCAATTGCAGCGGTCCAGCCGGACAGGCGGCGGTCGGGGAACTCAGATGTTGCACCGTGAGGTTCGGGTGGCGGACGCGTCCGAGGGCGAGGCCGTCCTGAACACCCTGATGCTGGCGTTCGCGACCGACCCCTGCCTGCGCTACGTCCTCGACACGCCGGAGGCGCTGTTCCAGGGCTTCCGCCGCTTCGCCACGGGCATGGGCGGCGCAGCGCTGGAGCTGGGTTCCGCCTGGATCGCGGAGGACGGCGCCGCGGCGGCCCTGTGGCTGCCCCCGGGCGTGGAGTCGGATCGCGACGCGATGCTCGCGGTCATCGGCGAGCTGGCGCGCGAGGCGAAGCTGCCGGTGCTGGGCGAGGTGGGCGAGGCGATGGCCGCGTATCATCCGCACGAGCCGCACTGGTACCTGGCCATGATCGGCGTGGATCCCGCGCGGCAGGGCCGCGGCTACGGCTCGGCGATCCTGGAGGCGTCGCTGCGGCGCTGCGACGAGGACGGCGTCATGGCCTACCTCGAGAGCTCCAATCCCAAGAACGTGCCGCTCTACGAACGCCATGGCTTCGAGGTTCTGGGGCACGTGGCGCCCGGCGACTTCCCGGGCGTCTATCCGATGGTTCGCCGGCCGCGCTGACGCTGCCTTGCTGCGACTCCGCACGGCGCATACCGTCGTCCCATGGGTGGGAGCCTGAACCTCGACGAGATCGTGGCCGACGTGGCGCGCGAGATCCAGCCGCACCGCGGGGAGGGCCTCGTGGCCGACTACATCCCCCCTCTCGCGCGGGTCGACCCGCGGCGGTTCGGCATGGCGATCATCACCTGCGACGGCCAGGTCGCCGAGACGGGCGACTCCTGGATGCCCTTCTCGATCCAGAGCATCTCCAAGGTCTTCACCCTGGCGCTGGCCCTGGAGAAGCTGGGCGACGAGCTCTGGACGCGGGTGGGCCGCGAACCGTCGGGATCGCGGTTCAACTCCATCGTGCAGCTCGAGGCCGAAAGGGGAGTGCCGCGCAATCCCTTCATCAATGCAGGCGCGATCGTGGTGACCGACGCGGTGCTCGCCGGCCGCAGGCCGGACGAAGCCATCGGCGAGATCCGCGACTTCCTGCGCAAGCTCGCCGCCAACGACACCATCGACGTGGACAAGGAGGTGGCGACCCAGGAGGCCGCGACCGGCTTCCGGAACTTCAGCCTCGCCTACTTCATGCGCGGGTTCGAGAACCTGAAGGCGCCGGTGGAGGACGCGCTCGTCACCTACTTCAACCAGTGCGCTCTGCGGATCACCTGCCAGCAGCTCGCGCGCGCCGGCCTGTTCCTCGCCAACGGCGGCGTCGACCCCATCACCGGCGAGCGCATCGTCTCGACCGAGCATGCGCGGCGCATCAACGCCATCATGCTCACCTGCGGCCACTACGACGCGTCGGGCGAGTTCGCCTTCGAGGTCGGGCTGCCGGGCAAGAGCGGCGTGGGCGGCGGCATCCTGACCATCGTGCCCGGCCGCGCGGCCGTGGCGGTGTGGTCGCCGGGCCTGAACGCGGTCGGCAACTCGCAGGTTGGGACGCTGGCGCTGGAGAAGCTGGTCCAGCGGACGGGCTGGTCGATATTCTAGCGGCTAAACGACCGCCCAACCTCCGTGCCAGCCCGGACTTTCCGGCCACGGCGGCCTGCGAGTACGAGGCCGCCGTAGCCGCTAGGGGAGATTCGCAGCCATGAAGCTGATCCGGTTCGGCGACCCGGGACGGGAAAAGCCTGGCGCGATCGACGACTGGGGCGTCTGGCGCGACCTCTCGAGCGAGATCGAGGACTGGTCGGGCCCGGCGCTCACCGGCGTCGCCGCGGGCCGCGTCCGCGACCTCGTCATCGCCAAGTTCCCCAAGGTGGACCCCGGCACGCGGCTCGGGCCCTGCGTCGGCGCCGTCGGCAAGATCGTCTGCATCGGCTTGAACTACGCCGACCACGCCGCGGAGACCGGGGCCAAGGTTCCGGACGAGCCCGTGATCTTCATGAAGGCCTGCGCGCCCACCGGGCCCAACGACGACCTGCCGCTGCCGAGGGGCTCGGTGAAGGCGGACTGGGAGGTCGAACTGGGCGTGGTGATCGGCCGGCGCTGCGCCTACGTCAGCGAGGCCGAGGCGCTCGCGCACGTGGCCGGCTACTGCGTCGCCAACGACTATTCCGAGCGCCAGTGGCAGCTCGAGGGGACCGGGACCTGGGACAAGGGGAAGGGGTGCGACGGGTTCGCGCCGCTCGGCCCCTGGCTGGTGACCTGCGACGAGATCCCCGATCCGCATGTCCTGCCCATCCGCCTGGCCGTGAACGGCGAGCGGATGCAGGACTCCTCGACCGACCAGATGGTCCACGGAATCCCCGCCCTGATCAGCTACGTGAGCCGCTTCATGAGCCTCGCGCCCGGCGATGTTCTCCTCACCGGCACCCCGCCCGGAGTCGGCCTCGGGAAGCGGCCGCCCCGCTTCCTGCGGGCCGGCGACGTCGTCGAGGCGGGCATCGACGGCCTCGGCCTCCAGCGTCAGCGCATCGTCGAGCCGCTCTGACCCGCGGCGCCTGCGCGCCCGACGCCCGCCGCGTCGGCGACGCGCAGCACCGTGCGGAAGCCGACGTGGTCGGAGCCGGTGTCCGTGGGCCCCGCTTCCCGCGCCGGCGGACGGTATCGGAAGCAGAAGTTGTCGGCGCACAGGTACGAGCCGCCCTTGATCACGCGCCGCCGCTCCTCGCCGGGCGCGAAGGCCGTCCGGGCCGGCGGACCGACGGGATCGCGGGTCTCGGACGGATCCAGGTTCGGCGCGTACCAGTCCCGGGTCCATTCCCAGACGTTGCCGGCCATGTCGCGCAGGCCGTAGCCGTTGGCGGGGAAGCAGCCCACCGGCGCGGCCTGGGCCTTGTAGCCGTCGCCGCCGGCGTCCACGGCGGGGAAGGGGCCCTGCCAGGTGTTGGCCTGGGGCGCCCGGGCGTCGAGCGGTGCGTCGCCCCAGGTGTAGGCCGCGTCGTCGAGGCCGCCCCTCGCCGCGTACTCCCACTCGGCCTCGGTCGGCAGGTCGCGGCCCAGCCAGCGCGCGTAGGCCAGGGCGTCGTCATAGGCGATCTGCACGACCGGCCAGGCGCCCTTGCCCTCGATCGAGCTGCCGGGCCCATGCGGATGGCGCCAGTCCGCGCCCTGGACGACCCGCCACCAGCCGCCAGGACCGGCGTCGATGTTCTCCGCGCCCACGAAGACGATCGCCGACGGCTTGAGCTGGTCTCCCGACAGTCCCGGATAGGCCCTGGGGTCGAGCGGCCGCTCGGCCAGGGTGACGTAGCCGGTCGCCGCCACGAACCGGGCGAAATCGTCGTTGGTCACCTCGGTGCGGTCGATCCAGAAGCTGCCCACCGTGGTGCGGCGCGGCGGGCCCTCCTCGCGACGGGCGGGCTTGGCGCCCTGCAGGAAGGCGCCGCCCTCGATCAGCACCATGCCCGCCGTGGACGGCGCGGCCTGCGGCGTCACGCGTTCGGACAGGCACGGCCGCCGGGGCGCGCCGGCGGTCGTCTGCGGCGCCTCGCGGCAACCGGCCAGCATGGCCAGCGCCGCGACCGCGGCGAGGACCTCGCAGCGCGCCAGGGCTCAGCGCCCGACGAACACCGGCTCGCGCTTCTCGACGAACGCGCGGGCGGCTTCCTTGTGGTCCGCGGTCTGGCCGCAGTGGACGTGGTGCGTGGCCTCGAGGTCGAGGCAGTCGTCGACGTCGCCCGCCATGGCGCGGTTCAGGTTCTCCTTCATGTAGCGGTAGGCGATGGTGGGGCCGTTCGCGAGGCGCGCGGCGATCTCCTTCGTCTTCGCCTGCAGCTCGTCGGGCTCGACGACCCAGTTCGTGAGGCCCAGGCGCAGCGCCTCCTGCGCGTCGACGCGGTCGGACAGGAAGTACATCTCGCGCGCCTTCGCCGAGCCCACGAGCTGCGTGAGGAAGTAGGTGCCGCCGTAGTCGCCGGAGAAGCCCACCTTGGCGAAGGCGGTGGTCATGATCGCGGTCGAGGCCATGATCCGCAGGTCGCAGGCGAGGGCCAGGCCCAGGCCCGCGCCCGCCGCGGCGCCGGGCAGGGCGGCGAGGGTGGGTTTCGGCATCTTGAAGAGCTTGCCGGCGGTGGCCCGCTGGTTCACCCGCTGGCGGTGGATGGCGTAGTCGATGCCCTGGCCGGGGCCGCCGCCCTCGTTGCGGCTGTTCATGCCCTTCACGTCGCCGCCGGCGCAGAAGCCCTTGCCGGCGCCGGTCAGCACCAGGACCTTCACGTCCGCATTGAACTCCGCGTCGGCGAGCGTGCGCGCCAGGGCCTGGTTCATGTCGTCGCTCATGGCGTTGCGCGCCTCGGGACGGTTCAGCGTGATGGTCAGCACGCCGCCGTCGAGGTCGGCCAAGAGGTCGTTCGTGCCGGTGTCGATCGCGGCCATGGTGGGTCTCCCTCCGTTCGTTGGGCGCGACACTACGCCTTTGAACGTCCGGTCTGGAAGACGTCCGCGCGCGATCGACCTTGACCGCCGTGGCGGCGGACCCCGTAGTCTTCGGCAAAACTACGGGAGGACAGCATGCGGCTTCGGCAGATCGCCCTGGTGGGCCAGGACCTCGAAAAGGCCAAGGCCGAGATCGTCGAGGTGCTGGGCCTGGGCAAGGACTACCCTGACCCCGGCGTCGGCCACTTCGGCCTGCACAACGCCGTCTGGCCGATCGGCGACACCTTCCTGGAGGTCGTCTCGCCGATCCAGGAGGGCACCACCGCCGGCCGCCTTCTGGACAAGCGCGGCGGCGACGGCGGCTACATGGTGATCATGCAGATCGACGGCGACATGGCGGGGGCCCGCAAGCGCATGGCCGACATCGGCGTGCGCATCGTCCACCAGACCGACCGCGACGACGGCAAGGTCGCCTACAGCCACCTCCACCCCCGCGACGTGGGCGGCGCGATCCTCTCGCTGGACGTGATGGTCCCCAAGTCGCGCTGGGAATGGGGCGGCCCCGACTGGGAGAAGAACGTCCGGACCGACACCTCGCTGGAAATCGTCGGCGCCGAGCTGCAGGGGGACGACCCCGAGGCCATGGCGACACGCTGGGGCCAGGTGATGGACCGCCCGGTCACCTACCGCGACGGGGCGTGGGTGGTCGGCGTCGACGGCGGCGAGATCCGCTTCGTGCCCGTGACCGACGGGCGCGGCGAGGGCCTGCGCGCGTTCGACGTGAAGGTCCGCGACCCTGAGGCGGTGAAGGCCCGGGCCGCCGCCCGCGGCGCCGTCGACGACGACGGCGCGGTCAAGCTCTGCGGGACCCGCGTGGAGCTGGTGAAGGGGTAGGGGTTCCGGTTCAGTCCAGCGGACGAATCCTGATGTTCCGGTAGGCCACCTCGTCGCCGTGGTTCTGGAGGGCGATGTGGCCTCGGGACGCCGTGCCGAACATCGGCCAGATGCGGAACTTGCTGGCCGCGACCTTGGCCTTGAAGTCGTCCGAGCCGAGGTCGTACTCGACCACCTTCACGCCGTTCAGCCAGTGCTCGACGTGGTTGCGGCGGACGACGATGCGGGACTCGTTGAACTCGCCCACCGGCCGCGTCACGTCCTGCGTGGGCGCGACAAGGTCGTAGAGCGCGCCGGCGCGCTGCCGGGGCGGCTCGCCGCGGCTGTTGTCGAGCACCTGGTACTCCGGCCCGCTCCAGTAGGTCTGCTGGCCCTCCTCGGTGACGCGGTACATCACGCCTGAATTCCCCTTCGGACCGATCCTCCAGTCGAAGGCGAGCTCGAAGTCGCCGAACGTCTCCTTGGTCATGATGTCCTTGGAGGTCTTCGGGTCGGGGCTGAGGGCGCCGTCCTTCACATGCCAGCCCGGATCGGGCGCCGGCGCCTTGAAGCCGCGCCAGCCCGCCGTGGTGCGTCCGTCGAACAGCAGCTTCCACCCGGCGCGGGCCTCCGCCGCGGTCAGGGCGTTCTGCGCCACGGCGGGCGAAGGGGCCGAGGCGAGGACTGCGGCGAACGCCAGAAACGACAATGCGACCCCCGCACCTGTCCTTGCACGTCCGGCCATCGCGTCCTCCCCGGGCTGTTCTCGCCTCAGCGTGGCGCGGGCAGCGGCCTCGGGAAAGCGTTTTCATCGCGCGGCGGCGAGGCGGCCTTCATGGCGCTGATCCGGGCGGCCGTTGCGGTCGGCGCGGCCGGGAAGGCGCGCTGAGCCGATCCGCGGTCAGCGCCAGAGCGCGAGGGGCCGCAAGGTGACGCGGAAGGAGAGGCCGCGGTCCTGCAGGTCCCGGGCGCCGGCCACCTCCACCTCCTTGAGGTCCTCGGCGAAGGTGGCGCGCGCGAAGAGCCAGTCGGCCGGGGTCCAGGTGACGGAACCGCCGACGCTGTAGATCCGCGAGTCGAACAGGCTGTTCTTGTAGTCGCGCAAATAGGCGCCGTCGGCGAAGGCCGAGAGGGTGAAGGCGCCCCAGGCGAAGCCGCCCGCGCGCGGGCGTCCCCCGAGGTTGATTGGCCGGGCGACCTCGACCGAACCCGCGACGCCGTGATCGGCCAGCAGCAGGTTCTCCCGGTAGCCCCGCACGGTGGACTCGCCCCCCGCCGAGAACCGTTCCCCCGAATAGAGGGCGCTGTCCGACCACTGACCGTAGGCGCGCAGGCGCAGTTCGGTCCCCGCGTCGTCCAGGCGCCGCGCGTAGTTGACCTGGGCCAGCACGGCGCGGAAGTCGCGGTCCGGCGTGAGGCGCGAGGCCACCGCTGGCCGCGTCCCGTCGAGCCCCTGGGTGGCCGTGACCGAGAGCGCGAAGACCCGGTCGACGTTGCGGGTCACATAGTCCGCCACGAGCCGCAGGGCATAGTACTCGGTGCGGCCGTCGACGGCGCCCGGCGCGAAGGAGAAGCGCTCGCCCAGCAGGTACGAGGTGGACTGCCGCCAAGCGAACAGCGCCCCCACGCTCAAGGTGCGCGCGGGCGTCCACCGCCCCGGCTGGGCCGCCGGCAGCAGCGGGACGTCGAGGACCTTGCGCGTCACGCCGGCCTCGAGGGCGCGGTCCTTGGCGCTGATGTCCAGCGGCGCGAGCAGCCGGTCGATCACCGCGGCGTCGTTGTAGGCCCCGCGCACCGACACCTGCGTGCGCGGCGAGACGAACGGGAAGGTCCAGGCCGCGGTCACGTCCTCCACGCCGTCGGTGACGCCGAGCTCGGCGCTGAAGAGGTCGCCGGGTCCCACGAGGTTGCGGATCGAGCCGCCCACGGCCGCCCGCTCGCCGCCCACCGTGGGCGAGCGGCTGTTCGCAGCGGTCACGTAGAGGTCGTAGCGGTCCTGCGGCAGCACGGCCAGCGCCAGCGACGCCTCGCCGGGCCGGGTCCCCGGGCGCAGGTCGGCGTTGATGGTGCGGATCGCAGGGTCCTCGGCGAGGAGGCGGAAGTCCCGCTCCAGTTCGAAGGCCGAAAGCGGGCGGCGCGCCGCCGACGGCATCCGCGCGATGACGTAGTCGGCGTCGAGACCCTTGGCGCGGCCTCCCGTCCAGGCGACGGTCACCGGCGGCAGGTCGCCGGCGGGCGAGGCCAGGCCGCCGTAGACGATCTCCAGCGCCAGCACGCCGTCCTCGGGGCTGGGTCGCACCACGACGCCCGAGTTGATGAACCCCGCGCTGAGGAAGCTGCGGTTGACGACCTGAACCAGGGCGAGCGCCCGGGCGACCCCCGCGCCCGGCAGGCCGTTGCGCGCGAACTGGCGACGCAGCCAGGCCTCGTCCAGCGCCTCGTCCGCCTGATGGTCGAGTGCGAGGCCCGCGCCCGGCTCCGACGGGGGCCGCCATCCGCGCGGCGGCACGGCCGCACGATGCGGCCCCCCCACGGCGATCCGGACGTCGCGGACCGGCAGGCCGCCGTCCTGCGCGGGCGCCGCGCCGCCGCCCTGGGCCGGTGCGGGGATCAGGGCGGGCGCCGGCCTTGCGAACGGGGGCGGCGCGGGCGGCGTCGCCTGCGGGCCCGTGCGTCCGGGCGAGAGCTCGGCCGGGGCGGGCTGCGCGAGGGCGGCCGCCGGCGCGACGCCGGCGAGAAGGACGGCCAGACCGGCTGCAGGGCGGTTCAAGGGCAGGCTCCGCCGGGCGTGGCGACGGCCCGAGGCGGCGGGGCCTCGGCGGCGCCTTCGCGGGCGTAGGGACCCACGGGGCGGGTGATGAGCTGGCTCACCGCACCGGTCGAGCGGGCCGCCGGGCACTGGCCGCGCAGCACCTTCGAGGCGTCGAGCACCGAGATGTCGCGGCTGACGATGCCGGTCGAGACGTCGTAGGTGGCGGTGTTCAGCGTGAAGTCACCGGCCACGTCCACGATGTTCGCCCGATCGGTGGAGTTGATGAAGTAGCGGCTCTGGATCACCACGTTCGCGCCGCGCTGCTGGCCCTGCGCCAGGACGGAGCCGCCGTTGGAGATGAAGGCCAGGGGGTCGGCGATGGTGATCTTGCCGCCCGTGCCGGGGCCGGACGAGGTCTGGATCACGCCGGGCGCTCTTGCGCCCTCGAGCGTGAAGAATCCCGGCCGCCGGATGCTCACCTGGATGTCGCCGGCGGCGCCGCTGAAGGCGTTGGTGCTGACCCGGCCCCCGTTGGAGATGGTCACGTTGTCGGCGGCGATAAGGATCGCGCCGGCGTCGCCGCCGGGCCCCGGGCCCAGGCCGCCGAAGTTCGGATTGCCCGACTGGTTCTCGCTGGAGACGATCGAGCCGGGGCCGTCGACCAGGAACTCGCCGGCCGCGATGGTCACGATCCCGGCCGGGTTGGGGTTTGTGGACAGTGTCGACACCGCGCCGCCGTTCAGGATGCGCAGGGTCTGGGCCTCCAGGCTGAGCAAGGAGGCCGAGCCGGTGGCGCCGGGCTCGGCCGACGAGCTGACCGTGCCGCCGTCCAGGGTGATCTCGTCGGCGATGATGGACACGGCGCCCGCATCGCCCGAACCGGCGGTGGAGGTGGAGATGGAGGACTCCGCGCCGACCAGGACCCGCTCGGCGGCGATGTCGAGGATCCCGGCGTCGCCCCTGGCCCGCCCGATCGCTTCGGAGGAGATGAAGCCGCCGTCCGCGAGGGTCAGCGACTTGGTCTCGATCAGCACCAGCCCGGCGTCGCCGTCCGAGCGCGTCTGGGAGCGGATGGCGCCGAAGTCGCGCAGCTCGATGCTGTCGGCCGCCACGACGATCTGGCCGCCTTCGCCGCCGGAGTAGGCGTCCGACGAGATGAACGCCCGGCCGTCCACGAGGATGGAGCCGGCTTCGATGCTCACCGTGCCGGCGTCGCCCGTGCTCAGGCTGTCGGAGCTGATGTAGGTGACGTCGAAGTCGCCCCCGGTCACGGTCAGCCGGCGCGCCGAGATGACCACGTCCCCCGCGTCCCCTTCGCCGAGGCTGTCGGAGGAGATGGCCCCGCCGTTGGCGACGGTGAGGTCCTGGGCCACCACGGCCACGCCGCCGGCGTCGCCGTCGCTGCGGGTGTCGGAGGACACCAGCGCGCCGTCCCGCACGGTCATGGTCTTGACGTCGATGAACACGTTGCCGGCCGCCCCGGGGCCGAAAGTCTCGGACGTGATGGCGGTGAACGCGCGGCGCGCCCCGTCCATCACGATGTCCTGGGCGGTGATGAAGACGGCCCCGGCGTCGCCGCGGCTGTCGGTGCCCGAGGAGATGAGGGCGTCCGTCATCGTGAGCCGCCCGACGTCGAGCAACACGGTGCCGGCGTTGCCCGTGCCGGAGCGCGCCCGCGACGTGATGGACGCGCGGTCCATGAGATCGATGCTGTCGGCCCGGATGGTGACGCCGCCCGCGTCGCCGGAGTCGCGGGTGTCGGAGCGGATCGCCGAGGCGTCCTGCATCCGCAGCTCGCCCGTGTCGATCAGGACGTTCCCGCCGGCGCCCTCCCCGTTGGTGGTGGAGGTGATGGCGCTCGCGCCCGCCAGCAGGAGCGTCTCGGCCTTTACGGTCACCAGGCCCGCGCTGCCACGGGCGATCGGCAGGGTGTCGGACTCGACGTTGCTGTCGATGATCTCGACGGCGCGCCCCTCCAGGGTCACGACCCCGCCGTCGGCGTCGCCGTTGGCGTTCGATCGGATGTTGCTGCCGAAGAGCAAGAGGTCGTCCGTGGCGCGGATCTGGACCAGCCCCGGCAGGGCGCCGACGCCGTCCTTGGCGTCGGCAAGCACGGTGACGCCGAGGAGGGCGACGTTTTCACCCTCGACCAGGATCCGGCCCGGCGCGCTCTCGGCGGCGGCGTCGGCGCGCAGGCGGGTGTCGTCCAGGATGACTTCGGGGGCGCGAAGCACGATGACGCCCGCCGCGTCGCCTGACAGGCCGGAGACGTTGATCGACGCGCCGGTGGCGTCGATACGACGAGACGCCTGCACGATGACGTTGCCGTCCGAGAAGAGGCTGGACGTCTGAAGATCGATCGCTCCGCCGGCCACCCTGAGCGAGCGCCCGCCCACCGCCGCGATGTCCACAACGCCGAGCAGGCTGTTGAAGATCTCCACGGTCCCCGAAGTCGACCCCGACAGCGGTTCCTCCACCCGCACGCTGGCCGCTCCGCCGGCGGCGGCGAAATCCAGGCCGCGCACGGCGAACTCGCTGTCCTCCACCCGGATGCTGGATCCTGTGAAGCTGAGCGTCGACTGGACGGGGGCGAAATCGAGACCGGCCCCGTTGATGACGATGGCGCCCTCGCCGCCCACGAAGCCGAACGCTTCTGGCGCGGCGATCGACAGGGTGGAGCCGTCGGGCGCGGCGGCCGAGAAGCGCGTCCCGTCCGCGAACCGCAGCGCCGCCGCCGTGGAGAAGTAGGCGGCCGCCGGCACGTTCACCCGCGCGCCGGGCCCGAAGACGACGCCGGCCGGATTGATGAACCAGAAGGCGGCGTTGGGCAGGGCGGTGGAGTCGAGCGTGCCGGATATCGTCGAGACGTCGCCGCCCGTCACGCGGTTGATCACATTGGCGATTGCGCCTGCGTCGCCCGCCGCGCGGGTCCAGAGCGCGGTGTCGCCGGCGCCGAGGTCGAAGCGGCTGAAGCTGTGGAACAGGTTGCCGCCCGCCCGGGTCCCGCCGTCGATGGTGAAGACGCTTCCCGCCTGGCCGACGGTGGTGCCGAGGCCCCGGCCGGCGGCCGCGTCCGGGTTGATCGCCGTCTGCCCCAGCGCCGTCAGGGGCCAGCCCGCCAGCACCAGGCCCAGCGCCGCGACAGCTCCTCTCAACGCCAGGCTCCCAGCAGGGTGAAGGCGGCCCAGATGTTGGGATCGGCCAGGTCGCCGCCCCTGCCGATGAGCGCCAGCTGCGCTTCGCGAAGGGCCTCGGACTTGGTCCGGCCGTCCCGGTAGAAGCCGTAGAAGATCTTCATCAGCTCGGCGGTCCCCACGTCGCTGACCGGCCAGAGCGAGGCGATCGCGCTCTTGGCGCCGGCCTGCACCGCCGCGCCGGCCAGGCCCATGCTGGCCTCGTCGTCGCCGACGGCCGTCTCGCACGCCGAGAGCACGAGGAGATCCAGCTCGCCGCCGCGCGTGCGGTTCTGGCCCAGGATCTGGCGCAGTTCCGACAGCAGGATGACCTCGCCGTCGGCCACGATGAAGGCGCGGTCCGAACGGCCGTTGAACGAGGCGTGGGTGGCCAGGTGCAGGACGTCGACCTGCTCGCGGGTGAGCGCCGTGACCAGGTCCGTCTTGTTGAAGTTCTCGATCACCCGGGCGCGTTCGATCCGCTGGCCGTCGACCACCGCGGCGAGCTTGGCCTCGGACGCCGTGCCCTCCAGCTTCTCGAACCGGCCGGCCGGGAGCCGCACCTCCTTCTCCAGCGAGGCCGCGACCAGCTGCAGGCCCTGGGCCTCGTCGCGGCCGGCCTGGGAGTAGGCGAGGGCGGGGGCGATCGCGATGCGGGTCTTCTGCACCAGATAGCGGTCCCGGTCGTCGAGCAGGGCCGCGAAGGGCAGGCTGCGCAGGGCGCCGTCCGGCACGACCGCCAGAAGCGAACCCTCGGTGAGCTGACCCTCGATGGGCTTGATCAGCAGGTCGTAAAGCTCGCGCGACGCCGCGCGCCAGCGGACGTCGCCGTCGCCGCTCAGCGGCACCACCACCGTCTCCACGAGCCGCGCCACGGCCTGGCGGTCGACGCGGGTGTTCGGCGGGAGCCGCCGGAACTCGGTGGTCCCGCCCGGGCCGCCGGCCACGTACAGGAGCTCGAGCCGGTCGGGCAGCAGGATCGGATACAGCAGCACCTCGCCCGCCCGCAGGGTCTCGGGCTTCAGGGCGTCGCGGACCGGGATGCACTCGCTGCCGAACACGCTCTGCAGCTCGGCCTGCCGGTAGGCCTCCAGGATCTGCTGGGCGTTCCTCACGCGGATGGCCGCCCCGCCGCCGTCCGCCCCGGCCAGCTGGACATCCACCGCGCCCTGGAACACCCGGCGCATGTAGAGGCTGAACGCCGTCTCCTCGGTGATGGGATCGAACCGCGGCAGCAGCGGCCGGATCGCCTCCAGCGCGTCGTAGGCGGCGAGCACGTGGGCCTCGCGGTGGGCCGGGTCGATCTCGGCCAGCAGCAGGCGGTACTCCGGCAGCCGCGTGGGCAGGCTGCGCTGGCTCTCGAGCAGCAGGGCCTCGTCCAGCAGGCGGCGGGCCGTGAGCCGGTCGCCGGCCGCGGCGGCCGCCCGCGCGTCGAGCGCCGCGGCGTAGGCCTGCGCGGCAGGAGTCCGGACCTCGCGAATGGCGGCGGTGACCGGGGCCAACTCGCCGGCGCGGCCCTTGTCGGCGTCGAGCAGGGCGGCGGCCAGGCGGCCCATGACCTCGGCGCGCAGGTCGGCGTCCCCGATGCCGCGGGCGTCCGCGAGCCCGGCGCGGGCCGACTGGGCGGCGTCGGCGCGGAAGGCGGCGGCCGCCTCGAGGTTGGCCTCGGCCACCGAAAGCCGCAGGCGCGTCAGGCGCAGCTCGGCCAGGGCGGCCGTGCGCCGGTCGCCGGCCGCGCGCGCCTGCTCGGCCGCGCAGCCCAGGGAGGCCACCGACAGGGGGAGACTGGAGTTGACGACGAAGGCGGTGCGCTGGAGCAGCTCGCAGGGGCCGCCGCGCATCTCGCCCACCTCGCGCACGGCGTCCGAAGGGCCGCGGGTTGCGCGCCGCCCGCCGCCCCGGGTCCCGCCCGTGGCGGGCGCGCCCGAGAGCGAAACGAGCCCCAGGCGGTACGCCGCCACCGACGCGGGGCCCTGCAGCTGCGCCCGGCTCGCCGCCTGGAAGGCCGCGAGGAGATAGGTCTGGGCCTGCAGCTGGCTGCCCTGGGCGCTCACGCGCATGAGCTCGCCCGCGGCGGCGCAGTACTCCGCCAGCGCCTGGGGAGACGGCCGCTCGGCGCCGGCGGCGGGGACGTCCAGCGCGGGCGCGATGTCGGCGAAGGGGTCGGCCGCGCCCCGGCGCGACAGCCTCTGCTCGGCCATGGCCGCCGCCCGCTGGAGCTCGGCGGCGGAAGGATAGGCGGCCAGTTGGTCGGCGCCCGTGGGAATGCACAGCTGATCGGACAGGGCCGCCGCGGCGGGCGTGGCCCAGGCGCAAGCGGCGGACGCCGCCGCCACGACTGTCGAAACCGCCCAGCGTGGGACGCCCCCGCGTCTCATGCTCTCCCCCAAGCTACGCCTTGAATTGTGGCGGCGCGCCGGGGGGGCTTGTCAATCGCCTAAGGCGCAGCTCCGACGAGCCGGGGCGTCGCGAGGGCGACGCGCTGCGCGTCGGGGGCCGGCTCAGCGGCGTCGGCCGCCGGCAGCGGGCGCGCGCCGTCGCCGACGATCAGGAACGCCGCCCAGTAGTAGGGATGGGAGTAGTCGTCGTCGCGGGCGATGAAGCTGCGCTCGGCGGCGGCCAGCGCCTCGCCCTGGGTGGCGGCCTTGGCCTTGAACAACGCCGACATCAGGACCTCGGTGGCGGCCGAATCCACCTCCCAGTTCGACACCAGCAGGTTGCGGGCCCCGGCGTAGGTGAAGGTGGAGACGAGGCCGCCCAGCGCCGCGCCGCCGCCGCCGTCCTCGAGGCCCGCGCCCGTGTCGCAGGCGGAAAGCACGACGAGGTCGGCGTCGAGCTGCAGCTCGGGGATCTCGCTCACGTCGAGGAGGGAATCGCTGGCCGCGCCGCCCTGCGAGGTGACCAGGGCCGGCTGGAGGCAGCCGTTCGACTGCGGCAGCAGTCCGTGGGTCGCGAAATAGAGGATGCGGTACTGGTCGAGCGACCCCTCGAACCCGCCGCCGCGCTTGACCCGTTCGTCGGTGAAGTCGGCGCCCACGATGACGTTGCCGGGCGCGCCCAGGGCCTGGGCCACAAAGCGGACCTCGGCGGCCGCCTCGGGCAGTTGCGGCATGTCCATGAGCTGCTTGCGGAACACGGCGCAGAAGTCCTCGCCGCCGGCCAACTGGATCGACCAGTCCGGCGCCACGACGCTGCCGAACGCCGACGAGTCCTTGGCGATGAGAGGGTCGGCGAAGCCCAGGAACGGCTTGGGCGCCCGGCTGGGCCGGCTGCGGCGGGTGTTGAAGAAGGCCGCGGTCGACACCGAGACCGAGGTCTCCAGGCGGGACGCGACCCAGCTCACGCCCCGATACGAGACCTGGGCCTTCTTCGCGCGGGCCGCCTCGACGTTCCGGGCGAGCACCTGCGCGCTTTCGGCGTCCGTCACCAGCGCCCCGAGCGGCACGCCCACCATCGTGGGGTCGGGCTGGTAGATCAGCCGCCGGACCGTCCGCAGCTGCGGCTCGATGGGGCCGAGCAGCGCCTTGTAGAGCTGGTGCGCCAGCGCGACGTCCCACTCCCCGAGGAAGCCCGATCCCACCTCGCTGATCGGCTCGCGCAGGCGCATGGCGAGCCGCCGCGCTTCCGGCCGGCTGAGGTCGATGGCGTAGGGTCGCACGGCGTCGCGCGTGATCAGGACCCCGTAGCCCCGCGTCGCCAGCAGCATGACCTTCAGATAGGCCTCGCCCTCCTTCAGCTCCCCCTGCAGGTCCTTGCTGGTCACGGTCGTCGAGAGCGCGGTGGCGTAGCGCGGATTGGCGTCGAACAGGCGCTGTTCGAGTTCGTTGGCCTGCTTGCGCAGCCCGTCCAGCTCGGCGTCCGCCCTGGCGCGCGCCTCGCCGGTGTAGGCGCCTGCGCGCTGCAGCTGGCGGATCTCCTGGTCCTTCTGGGCGATCAGGCGAAGGGTGGCGTCGCGGGCCCGCGAGATGCCGGCGCTCGCCGATCCTTCGGCGCTCAGGCGCTCGGCGAACTGCAGCGACGCGGCGGCCGTGGACTCTCCGACCAGCGCTTCCGAGCTGGTGAAGAACCGCTGGGCGTCGGCGGCCTTGCCGACGGGGTCGCTGCCCATCCGCTTCAGCAGGAGGTCGAAATAGTCGGCCGCGGCGTCGGCGGAGGCGCCCAGCGCGCCCCGCTTCGCCTGGAAGATTGCGAAGGCCCGCTCGAAGTCGGCCAGCGCCGCCTCCTCCATGCCCGCGGCCGCCTTGGCGCGGGCCAGTTCCAGGATGAAGCGCCCGAGCGGCAGGGAGTCGGCGTCCTGCATCTCGTAGGCCGCCAGGGCGGCTTCGAGACGCCGCACCGCGAGCTGCGGCGCGCCGTCGGCCCGGTCCAGACCGGCCAGGTCCACCTGCAGGCGCACCACCAGCCAGGGCGCGGCCGATCCCAGCACGTCGGCGCCGCGGGGGCGTTCCAGGATCTCCACGGCCGCCTGCAGGTTCTGCCGCGCCTCGGTGCGCCGCTTCAGCGCCTCCATGCAGGTGCCGATGATCTGCCAGGCCTGGGCGTCGCGCACCGCCTCGCGCTCGTTGGCGGAGAGCTGCAGGCTCGGCATCTTGCCCTGGGCGTTCAGGGCCATGGCGGCCGCCTGGCCCAGCCGGATGTCGGGCCCCACGGCGGTCACCAGCCCGGCGGCGGCGAGCTGCGCCGAACTGGCCCGCAGCGCGATCGCCTGCCGCGCCAGGTCGATGGCCTCCTCGAAGCGGCGCTGGTTCCGCGCATGCGCCGCCAGCATGTTCAGCATCAGCGCGCGCAACGGGGTGCTGTTGGCCTCCCGGACGAGCGGCGCGGCGGCCTTGAAGTAGGACTCCGCCTCGGCGGTGCGGCCCCCGTTGGAGGCGTTGAGCGCCACGTTCAGGTAGGCCTCGGCGCGGTCGGCGAGGCTCAGGCGCTCCAGCGACGCCGCAGCGAGCTGGCTGAACCGGGACTCCGCGTCCCCGAACTGCCAGAGCTGCGCCTCGCGATAAGCCGACTCCTTCTGCTTGGCGGGCGAGGCGGCGCTCGCTTCGGCGACGGCGTTGAGGTTCTCGATCTGGCCGCCGAGCACGGTGCCCAGGTTGGTGGTCTGCTGACTGGTCGCGGCCGGCGGCCTGGAGCGGCCCAGCGCCACCTTGACCCCGGTGGCCAGGACGTCGGCGATCGCGGCGTAGCCCTCGGCGGCGACCACGTCCTTGCCGTCGCGGGCCTCGTAGACCACGTAGCTCGCGCCGAGCGGCTTGGTCTTGCAGGCCGCCAGCGTCGTGCGGGGCAGGCCGGCGTCCGCCGCGGCCTGAGCGGTGTCGCAGGCGGCGCGGTCCGACACGGCGCTGCGCCAGGCGGCTGCGCCCGCCGCGGCGTCGGTGTGGAAGGCGTAGATGCGGCCCAGCGTCTGGGTCCAGCCACGGCACATCACCTGCCACGCCCGCTGTCCGGCGCGCTGGGCCAGCGGGTCGTCCCAGTCCCGCACCGCCGTGCAGACCGCCCCGCTCCGGGCGCTCTGGCCCAACGAGAAGTTCTCGCGCGGCGCACCCAGGGCCGGGGTCGCACATGTGAGCGCGGCCGCGGCGAGGGCTAGGGCTCGGGCGATGCGGGAAGGGGCCCCACGCATGGCTCAGTTCGGGTCCTTCCAGACTTCCTCGTTGGTGGCGCTGGCCACCGTGGGGTCGGCGGCCCCGGCGGCCGCCGTCCGGTCCTCGAGGGTCAAGCCGGTGAGCTGCTCCGGCGGGATGCTGATGGTGGGATGGCCGTTCGACGGCATGCAGCTGCCCTGCTGCAGGATCGCGCAGGTGTTGAGCCGGTAGTAGCCGTTCGGCATGACGCCCCGGTCGAAGACGATGCCGCTGGTCAGCGAGACGCTCTGGCCGGTCATTACCGTGGCGCCCGACGTCAGCGCGCCGTTGAGTTCGATGAACTCGGGCAGGCCCGAGCCGCCGAGCGTGACGCGGCCGAGGGTGAGCTGTGGGCCGCCCGAGGCGCCGCCGAGCAGGTAGAGCCCTGTCGGCGTGGTGCCGAGGAGTCCGCCGGTGTCCTGCTGCGCCACCTTGCCGTCCGCCCGCAGCGTCAGCGCGCCGGCGGTGACCAGGATGCGGGGGCCGGTCGTCGTCTGCGGGGCGATCAGGGCCTTCACCACGCCGGGCACGCTCGCCGCCTGGGTGGCGGCCAGGCGGTCGATGAAGTCCTGGAAGCCCAGCAGGATGTCGCCCCTGGCGTTCAGCTCGACGGAGCCGAAGGCGCGGACGTCGGTGAAGGTCCGCCCGCCCGTGGTGAGGGCGTAGCCGATCGAGCCGCCGTTGTTGGCGACCACACGGATGTTGCGCGGCGTCCAGTTCCCGGCGGCGTCGGGCGCGCCGATCCGAACGGCCGTCGTGTTCGCCGCGCCGCTGAGGGGCGCGAAGGCGCCGGTGATGGTGACGTCGGACAGCCCGCCCGCGTAGAGCTCGAACGCGGTCCGGATTTTCGACGTGTCGATGTTCAGCGCGCCGATGGCGACCTCGCCGCCGCGCATCGTGCCGGACGTGTCGCCCAGGAAGATCTGCATCGTCGGCGCGTCGATCCGGGCCACCTGCTCGCTGGAAAGCGCCAGGCCGCCCGAGGGCGCGGTCACGCCTTCGCCCAGCGCCAGGCTGGCTGCGGTGACCTCCAGGCGCACCGTGGCGGCGCGCCACGTCCCGCCCGGCGACAGGCTGGACGCCCGCGCGAACAGGCCTTCGCGCGCCGTCGCTGCGGCGGTGGTGAGCTTGGCGGCGGCCTGCAGCCGGATGTTCGTGGCGCTGAGATCTCCCGCGAGGGCGATGTCGCCGCCGCTGCGGATGTCGATGTCGCCGCCCGACAGGGTGAAGCCGGCGATGCTGGCCGTGGCGGCGAGGGGATCCACCAGGCGCATGATCATGCCGCCCTCGCCGGGCGCGATCAGCCGGTCGGCCACGCCCTGGGCATTGGCGCCCGAGCCGGAGGTGACGGCGCCGGAGATCTTCACGCCGCCGGACGCGCGGATCGCGATGTCGTCGGCGGCCGTCAGCGCGGCGAGGTCGACCGCTCCGGCCCGCGCGCGCACCGCGATGTCGCGGCCGGCTGTGAGCTGGCCGGTGGCGCGGACCTCCGGCCCGTCGGCCAGGACGTCGCCGCCGGCCGCGACGGCGCCCAGGCTCACGCCCCCCTGGCCAACGGCCTGAAAGCGGGCGTCGGCGCCCGCCGTCGCGCGGCCCGCGACGGCGATGGCGCCGCCGCTCCGCAGGTCGATGTTCGCCCCGCCGAGATCGAGGTCGCCGCCCAGCACCGTGCGATCGGTGGCGGCCAGGCTGTCGGCCGCCCCGTCGCCGTCCGGGCCGCCCTGGGCCGTGATCGTCCCGCTGACCGTGATCCCTTGCGCGGCGCGGATCACCACGTCGTCGCCCGCCGAAACGGAGCCGAGGGTCGCGGCGCCGGTACGTCCGCGCACGGCCACGTCGCGGCCGGCCTTGACCGTCGCCGCCGTGACCGACGCCCCCTCCAGCATCACATCGCGGCCCGCGTCGATCTCGCCCGCCGCCACCGCGCCCGGCGCCAGAAGGGTCGCATCCCGCCCCGCCTTGACGCCGCCGGATATCGAGAGGTCGCCGCCGGCTTCCAGCAGGGCGTCGCGGCCCGCCTCTAGGCGCCCGGAGACGGCGACCGTGCCGCCCGAGCGCAGCCGGATGTCGTCCGCCGCGGTCACCGCGCCCTGCGTCGAGACGGCGCCGGCGGAGACGCGGATGTCCACGTTGCGGCCCAGGAGGCCCTGGCCGGGGGAGTCCACGGCGGCGAGGCGGTCGGCGGCGCCGTCTCCGTCTGCGCCGCCGCCCGCGGCCAGGGCGCCGGCGACGCTGACGCCGGCGGCGGCGCGCAGGGTGATATCGTCTCCCGCCCGGCCAGAAGCGAGGCCGATCGCGCCGGACGCGACGCGGATCGCGATGTCGCGGTCGGCGGCGACCGCGCCGGCCTGAACCTGTCCGGCGTCGAGGAGGACGTCCCGCCCAGCCTCGACGTCCGCGGTCGTCACGCGGCCGGAGGCCAGGATACGGACGTCGCCCGACCCGGTGACCCGGCCGCCGGTCGTCACGTCGCCACCGGACGCGCGGATGTCGATCGTCCGGCCGGCCAGGTCGAAGCTGGCGCCCAGGCCGGTGGGGTCCAGGGCGAAGAGGGTGTCGCCGAGGCCGGCGCTGTCGGCGGCCTGCCCGGTGCTGAGCGCGCCGGTCACTGCGACGCCGCGCGTGGCGCGCAGGACGATGTCGTCGCCCGCCGTCCCCGACGCCAGCGCGATCGCGCCCTCGGACGCACGCACCGCGAGATCGCGTCCGGCGTTCAGCGCGCCGGCCGTGACGTCCCCGCCCGCGTCGATGGCGATGTCGCCGCTCAGCGTGGCGTCGCCCAGCGACGTGGCGCCCGTCGAGCGCAGGCGCAGGTGCGCATTCTCGCCCGCCGCCAGGATCGGCCCGCCCAGGCGGATCGCCCCGCCGCCGATGTCGATGACGCCGCCCTCGGCGCCGGCCTCCATGCCGAAGAGGGTCGCGGGCCCCGTGGCGGCCATCAGGCGATCGGCGACGCCGGCCACGTCGGCGCCCTGGCCCGACTTGAGCTCGCCGGTGGAGGTCACGTCCCCGCCCGCGCGGATCACCAGGTCGTCGCCCGCGGAAACCGAGCCGATGCTGACGCCGCCCTGGCGGCCGTAGAGGGCGACGTCGCCCGCGGCGTTCAGGGCGCCCGCGGCGTTCACCGACGCGCCGTCGGCGAAGATGTCGCGGCCGGCGAGGACGAGGCCCGAGATGTTGGCCGCCCCGCCCAGGGCCTGGATCCGCACGTCGCCCGCGGACTCCGCGCCGCCCAGCGTGACGCCGCCGCCCGAGGACCGGAGATCGATGGTCGCGCCCACGAGGCTGAACTCGCCGCCCAGCAGCGACGGGTCGGACTGGAACAGCATGTCGCCCACGCTGACGCGCTCGGCGCCGCCGCCGGCCTTGAGCGAGAGCGCCGTGACGCCCAGCGCGCCGCGGAGCACGATGTCGTCGCCGGCCGTCAGGTTGCCCACGGTGAGCGATCCCGTCCGGGAGCGCAGCGCGATGTCGCCGGTCGCCATCAGGTCGCCCACGGTGAGCGAGGTGTCGCTGTCCACCAGGATGTCGATCCCGACCGCCGCCCCGCCATTGAGCGCGACCGCGCCGGCCTTGATGCGCGCGCTGCCCTGGGCGCTGGTGCGGACGATGTTCACGGAGCCGCCGACCACGTCGATGTCGGAGCTGTTGAGTTCGAAGCTGATGCCGCCCACCGAGAGGCGGCCCGCCTCGAGGGAGTCGGTGAGCCGGTCCGCGAGACCGAGCGTGGACGGGCCGCCGCTCGTCCCCACCGTCGCGGACGCCATGACGGCGCCGGAGGCGCGCAGCGCGACGTCGTCCCCGGCGGTCACGCCCACGACGCGGATGCCGCTGCCGCCGCGAGCGCGGATCGCCACGTCGCCGGCCGCCATCAGCGAGCCCGTCGCCTCCACGCCGTTGCCGCTGGCCGCGCCGCCGCCGTCGAGGAGCAGGTCGCGGCCGGCCGAGACCATGGCGACCTTCACCGCGCCGCCCGTTCCCGACTCCGTCTGGAAGCGCGCATCGGTCGCGGCGTTGACGGCGCCCGTCACCTCGACGCCGCCGCCGCTCGAACGGACGTCGATGGTCCGGCCGGCCAGATCCAGGTCGCCCGCAAGCCGCGAGCGGGCCGCGCTGAACATCAGGTCGCCCGCCTGGTCGGCGTCGCCGCTGTCGGTCCCCGCGCCCGACGTCAGCGCGCCGGTGACGCGGATCGACCCGCGGGCCCGGATCACCACGTCGTCGCCCGCTGCGCCGCCGCCCACGGTCACGCCCGCGCCGTCGCCGGTGGACCGGACGCCGACATCGCGGCCGGCCGAGAGAAGTCCCGTGGAAACGGCGGCGCCGCCGTCGATCAGGACGTCGCGTCCTGCGGTCACCGCGCCGAGGTTGAGCACGCCTGCGGAGCGGATCCGGGCGTCGGACGCCGCGCCCACGGCGGACAGCGACCCGGTGGTCGTCACCGAGCCCGCGAGGATCTCGACGTCGTGGCCGGTCAGGTCGAAGGTCTGTCCCTCCAGCGTGACGCCGCCTTCCAGTCCCCGGAGGATGTCGCCGAGCCCGGACGCGTCGGTTCCGCCGCCCGCCTGGACGGCGCCGGAAAGCGTGGCGGCGCCCGTCGTGCGCACGATGAGGTCGTCGCCGGCCGCCACCCCGGCGAGCGTCACCGCGCCCCCGTCGCGTCCGCGGACCGCCACGTCGCCGTCCGTCGCGGTGAGCACTCCGGTTGCGGTCACGCCCGCGCCGTCGAGCAGGACGTCGCGGCCCGCTGTCACCGCGCCCACCGTCACCGAGCCGCCCGCGCCGGCCGCGGTCTGGATCCTGGCGTCGGTGTCGGCGACCGCGTCGCCGCTGAGCGCTATGGACCCGGCGCTGGAGCGGACGTCGATGTTGCGTCCGGTCAGGTCGAAGTCGCCGCCGAGGTTCGAGCGGGCGACGGCGAACATCAGGTCGCCGGCCTGGTCGGCGTCGGCGGAATCGGCCCCGCCGCCCGCGGTGAGCGCTCCGGAGACGATCGCGCCTTTGCCCCGGATCACCACGTCGTCGCCGGCCGTGGCGCCGCCGACCGTCACCACCGCGCCGTCGCCGGTCGAGCGTACGCCTACATCGCGGCCGGCGGCGAGAAGGCCCGCCGACACCGTCGTGGCCCCGTCGACCAGGACGTCGCGTCCCGCGGCGAGGCCCGCGAGGTTGATCACGCCGACGGACTGGACCCGGATGTCCGAGCTCGCGCCCGCGGCCGTGGCCGTCCCGGTCATGGTCACCGAGCCGCCCAGGATGTCGATGTCCCCGCCGGCCAGGTCGAAGGTGACCCCTTCGAGCACGATCGCGCCTTCGGCGGTCCGGAGGGCGTCGCCGACGCCTGCGGAGTCGGCCGCGCCGCCGGCGGTGACCGGTCCGCCCACCGTGATGGCGCCGGTCGTGCGCAGGACCACGTCGTCCCCCGCCGAGGCGCCTGCGATCTGGATGCTCCCGCCGCTTCGGCTGCGCACCGCCACGTCGCCAATCGTAGCGGTGAGCACTCCGGTGGCGGTCACGCCTGCCCCGTCGATCAGGACGTCGCGTCCGGCGGTCACCGCGCCTGCGCTGACCGAGCCGCCGACGCCAGGCGCGGTCTGGATTCGGGCGTCCGTTGCGGCCGTCGCGCTGCCGGTCAGGGTGATGGACCCGGCGCTGGAGAGGACGTCGATGTTGCGCCCCGTCAGGTCGAGGTCGCCGCCCAGGTTCGAGCGGGCGACGGCGAACATCAGATCGCCGGCCTGGTCGGCGTCGGCGGAATCGGCCCCGCCGCCCGCGGTGAGCGCTCCGGCGACGATCGCGCCCTTGCCCCGGATCACCACGTCGTCGCCGGCCGTGGCGCCGCCGACCGTCACCATCGCGCCGTCGCCGGTCGAGCGCACGCCCACATCGCGGCCGGCCGCGAGAAGGCCCGCCGAGACTGTCGTAGCCCCATCGACCAGGACGTCGCGTCCCGCGGCGAGGCCCGCGAGGTTGATCACGCCGACCGACTGCACCCGGATGTCCGAGCTCGCGCCCGCCGCCGTGGCCGTCCCGGTCATGGTCACCGAGCCGCCCAGGATGTCGATGTCCCCGCCGGTCAGGTCGAAGGTCACCCCCTCGACCACGATCGCGCCGTCGGCGGTCCGGAGGGCGTCGCCGACGCCTGCGGAGTCCGCGGCGCCGCCGGCGGTGACCGGTCCGCCCACGGTGATGGCGCCGGTCGTGCGCAGGACCACGTCGTCCCCCGCCGAGGCGCCCGCGATCTGGATGCTCCCGCCGCTCCGGCTGCGCACCGCCACGTCGCCCGAGGTCGATTGAAGCGTCCCGGTGGACTGCACGCCCAGGCCGTCCAGGAAGACGTCGCCGGCCGCCGTGACCGCGCCCACCTTCAGCGCGCCGCCGCCCATGGCCTGGGTCTCGAAGACCGCCATGCGCCCGGCGTTCGTCGGACCGCTGACGTCGATATCGAGCGTCGAGCGGACCCGTACGTCCGAGGCGGCGCCCTGGGCGGTCAGGGCGCCGCCCACGGTGACGCCTTCCCCGCGCAGGTGGATCACCCCGCCGGGCAGCACATAGGGCGTCGAGGCCTCGTCGAGGTCGAAGTAGCGCAGGTAGATCGCGAGCTGGTCGGCGGCCTCGGTGGCGCCGTCGATGATCCGATCGTTGGTGGGCACGAGCCGCTGGAGAGGCGACCCCGAGGTGACGCCGCCCGAGATCTGCGTGCGGCCGTAGACGCTGAAGGCCAGCGCGTCGTCCCCGGCGCGCGCCGAGGCGATGGTCACGCCCGAGCCGCTGTGGTCGCCGGGCGCCGCGCCCGGCGTCACGCCGCCGCGCCCCAGCACCGCGACGTCGCGCCCGGCGATGAGGGCGCCGGTGGTCACCGCCTTCGCGGAGTCGATCTGCAGGTCGCGGGTCGCCGTGACCGCGCCGAGCTCGATGTTGGGGGCCAGGCCGGTGACCGGCGTCAGCGACACGAGGGTCTCGATCCGCACATCCGACGTCGTGGTGTCGACGGCGCCGGCGGTGTCGGGATCGTCGGTGCTGGGCTGCCGCCCCGCGACCGTGGCGCCGGTGATGCGGACGGCCTGGCTGACGATGCTGACGTCGAAGCCGACGACCTTGAAGACCGTGCCTGGGTTCGCGTCGAAGTCGAGGAAGGGCTGGGCGGTGTTGAGGTCGTCGCCGGCGCCCGCCGCGTCGGCCGGCGTCATCCCCGCGCGGTCGCGCCCGGCCTGCACGTCGCCGGTGACCTCGATCTTCCCGACGGGCGCGCGCAGCACGACGTCGTCGCCCGCGCGGGCCGAGCGCAGGGTGATGTCGCCCGACAGGGCATGGGCCGCGACGTCGCGGCCGGCGAAGACGTCGCCCGCCTGGATCGAGGCGCCGGCGGCTTCGGGTGTGAGGACGATGTCCTGGTGCGCGCTCACCTGCTTGCCGGCGCCGGTCGCCAGGCGCATCGCCGCCACGCCGCCGGCGTCGGGGCTGGTCACCGACACCAGGACGTCTGATCCCAGCTGGGCGCCGTCGAGGTTCTCGCCCTGGCCCGCGGCGCGGCCCGCCAGCGCGTCGCCCGTGACCGCTACGGTCTGCGCCTTGATGTCGAGATCGTGCCCCGCCAGGGTCGCGCCGACCAGGCTGTCTGCCGCGCCCGCGGGATCGGCGCCGCCGCTCGTCGTGCCCGCCTGCAGGTCGCCGGTGGCGGTGAGCGATCCGGCCAGCGCGCGCAGGGCCACGTCGTCTCCGGCGCGCACCGTGCCGACCGTGACGCCGCCGTTGTTCGCGCGCACGGTGGCGTCGCGCGCCGCGAGCAGGGTGGAGCCGCCCGCGGAAACGCTGTCCGTGGCCTGCACGACCACGTCCTGCGAGGCGTTCACCGTGCCGGTCACAGCGGCGGTGGTCGCCCCGTCCACGGTCACATCGCCCGCGGCGGCGCCGGTCCCCTGGGTGGCGGCGGAGCCGAGCGTGACCGCGCCGCCCGTGGACTTCACCAGCACATGCGCGTCGTCGCCGGCTCCGGCTCCGGTGGACGTCAGGCTGGCTCCGCCCGCCGTCACGGCGCCGGACGTGGCGGTGACCTCGATGTCGTCCCCGGCGGTGACCGCGCCCGTGACGCTGGCGTTGCCGGTCGTGGACGTGACGAACACGTCGCGGGCCGCGCCGCCCGAGCCCAGCGACGCGGTGGTCGCCGAGACCTTGATGTCGCGCGAGGACGTCCCGGAACCCAGGGAGGCGGTGGACGCCGCCTCGATCGTCACGTCGCCCTGGGCGGCCCCGGCGCCCTGCGTCGTGGCCGAGCCCACCGTCACCGACCCGCTGAGGGCGCGCGCCAGCACGTGGGCGTCGTCGCCGGCGCCGACCCCGGTCGAGGTCAGGCTGCCGCCCGACGCGGTCACCGAGCCGGACGCCGAGGTGACCTCCACGTCGTTCCCGGCCGAGACCGAGCCGGTCACGCTGGCGTCGCCGGCGCCGGCCGTGACGAACACGTTGCGCCCCGCCGTGGCCGAGCCCAGCGTGGCGGTCGGGCCGAGGACGCGCACGTCCCGGGACGCCGCGCCCGCGCCCAGCGTAGCCGTCGTGGCGGCCTCGATCGTGACGTCGCCGAGGGCCGCGCCGGTCCCTTGCGTCTCGGCGGCGCTCACATTGACCGAACCGCCCGTGGACCGCGCCAGCACGTGCGCGTCGTCGGCGGCCCCGGCGCCGGTGGAGACTAGGGTCGCGCCGCCGGTGGCTGTCACCGAGCCGGACGTCGCCGTCACTTCGATGTCGTCGCCCGCCGTCACCGAGCCCGTCACGCTGGCCGTGCCCGTGGTCGCGGTGACGAAGACGTCGCCGGCCGCCGTGGCCGTCCCGAGCGTCGCGGTGGGACCGGAGACGCGGATGTCCCGCGTGGAGGCCCCGTCGCTGAGCGTGGCGGTCGTCGCGCCCTCGACGGTGACGTCGCCGCGCTGGCCGCCGGTCCCCTGCGTCGCCGCCGAGCCCACGGTGACCGCGCCGCCCGTCGAGCGCACCAGCACATGGGCGTCGTCTCCGCCGCTCGCGCCGGTGGCGGTGAGATCGCCGCCGCCGGCCGTCACCGAACCGGACGTCGCGGTGACCTCGATGTCGTCGCCCGCCGTCACCGAACCCGTGACGCTGGCGGCGCCGGTGGTCGCCGTCACGAACACGTCGCCGGCCGCGTCCGCCGATCCCAGCACCGCCGACGGCCCCAGCACCATGATGTCGCGTGAGGCAGAGCCGCTGCTGAGCGTCGCCGTGGTGGCGGCCTCGATGCGCACGTCGCCGACCGCGCCGCCGGTCCCTTGCGTCGCCGCCGAGCCGACCGTCGCGGCGTCGGTCACCGAGCGCACGGTCACGTGCGCGTCGCCGTCGGCGTTCGCGCCCGTGGCGGTGAGCGAGCCGGCGCCGGCGCTCACGGCCCCGCCGGAGGCGGTGATCTCGATATCGTCGCCGGCCGTGACGGTTCCGGTCACGCCGGCGCCGCCGGCGGCGGTGACGATGACGTCGCGCGCGGCGGAGGCCGAGCCCAGGCTGGTGGTCGCGCCGGTGAGCAGGATGTCCTGCGTGGAGGTCCCGGAGGTCAGGGTGGCCGTCCCGGCCGCCTCGATCGTGACGTCGCCGGCCGCGCCGCCGCCCACGCCCTGGGTGGTCGCCGAACCCACCGTGACGTCGCCGCCCGTCGACCTGGCCAGCACATGCGCGTGCCCGCCCGTGGCGGCTGCGCCGGTGGAGATCAGGCTGCCGCCGGACGCGCTGACCGAACCGGTCGTGGCGGTGACCTCGATGTCGTCGCCGGCCGAGACGACGCCCGTCACCGCGGCCGTGCCGGTCGTCGCCGTCACGAGCACGTCGCCGCCCGCCGTCGCCGAGCCCAGGCTGGCCGCCGGGCCGGACACCGTGATGTCGCGCCCGGCCGAACCGCTGCCGAGGCTCGCGCTGGTTCCGCCCGTCAGCACGATGTCGGCGTTGCCGCCGCTCGCCGACGCCGAGGAGACCGACACGCTGGTCGTCGCGGTGGCCGTGGACCCGCTTCCGCTGTTCAGCGAGCCCAGGGTCACGCCGCCGCCGGTCGCCGCCACGCTGGCCCCCTCGGCCGCGGTCACCTCGCCGATGTCGATCGAGCCCGCGTCCGTGGTGACGGTCGCGCCCTTCGCCGCCACCGCCGTCGTCGCGATCAGGTCGCCGCTGGACGCACTCAGCACCAGTTGCCCCTGGGCGTTGATGGAGGCGCTGGTGGCCGAGCTGATGGTGTCGATCTGGATCAGGGCGTCCGAGGCCGCCCGCAGGAACGCCAGGGGCGTCGCCGAGTCGACGAAGTCCATGTCGACGATGGCGTCGCCGCGGGCGAACACGAAGGAGCCGGCGGTCATCACGGCGCCGGGCGAGATCACCACCCCCTGCGGCGAGTAGAACCAGATGTTGCCGCCCGTCGCGGCGCCGACCTTGCCCAGCACCTGGCCGCCCGCGTCGATCTGCACGGCGGTGGGCGACTTGTTGAGCACGATGTCCGACGCCGCCTGGAAGTTGAACGTCACCGTGTCGGTGGCGCCGACGTGGAAGCTGTCCCAGTTGATGACCGTCCGGCTGGCCTGCAGGGCCACGTCCAACGTATTGGCGTCGGGCGCCGTGATGGTCGGCTTCGTGGCCCCGGACGGAACCGAGATCGCCGAGGGGTCCGGGATGCCGGGGAGTTGGGCCTGCGCCGCCGCCGCGATCGCCATGGCCGCGCCGCACAGCGCCGAGCCCGCCAGCAGGCGGCCGCGCCGGGTCGATCCATGCGGGTTTGCGCGGCGGCCCATCGCTCAGCCCGCCACCAGCAGCTGGAACAGCACTCGGTCCGACGGCTTGTTCGGCGCGTTCGGGAACGGCTTGTCGAACGGTCGAGCCCATTCGACCTGGGCGCGCACGCCGAAGGGCAGGCGGGCCTCGAGGCCGACGCCCGCCGAGCGCAGCACGCGCGTTTCCGATCCTATGTCCAGGTTCTTGATGTAACTCGCGTCCGCAAAGGCGAAGGGCGAAAGCGTGACCCCGTTAACGATACGCTGCGGGCGCACCTGAAGCTTCACCTCGGCGCTCGCCGCGCGGTCGCCGGAGAGGACGGCCGGCTCGTAGCCGCGCCCGATCGTGAGGTCGCCGATGGCCAGCTCCTCGTAGGCCAGCGTCGGCTTGGCCGCCCACTGCGCCTGGGTGCGCAGGCCCAGGTCGACCCAGCGGTGCGTCAGGTGGCCCTCGCCCTCGAACCGGACCAGCCAGGCGTCCGGCTTGCCCTGGATTCGCGAGAGGCCCTGCTCGCCGGCCTTGCTGCCGCCCAGCACCGAGAAGCCCTTGCGGGCCTCCAGGCTGCCCTCGCCGGACAGGTTGAACCGCGCGCCGAGGCTGCGGTTGAAATCCCCGCTGGCGCGCGCCCACACCACGCGCAGCTGGTCGTCCGCCAGCACGTCCCCGCCCGGAAAGGCGGTCTTCTGGCTCACCAGGTCGACCCCGGCCGCGGCATAGGCGCTGTAGCGTCGAAGCCGGATCACGGGATAGCGCACCTCGGCTGTGCCAACGAGGGACACGCCCTGCAACTTCAAGGCCGACAGCGCCCCGCCCGGGCGCGACTGGCCGTAGGCCATGGACACCCGCCCGACGAGGCCGCGGCTGCCGAACCTCGCCTCTTCCACCACCTGGGCGATCCACTGCTCGTTCGGGGTGACGGTCCGGTAGGCGATCAGCGTGGTGCGCTCGCCGAAGCGGGTGAAGCTGTTCAGGTCGACGCGGCCCAGGACGCTCCACGGGCCGAGCGACTCCGATCCGGTGTTCTGGGCGGCGACCAGGTAGTTCCAGGGATCGCGCGAGAGCTGCACCTCCAGGTCGATGCCGCCCTGGCCCTCGGCCGAGGGCCGCAGGGCCGCCGAGACGCGCACCCGCGGGACGTCGTTGGCCAGCAGCAGGTAGCGCTGGGCCGTGTCGAGGTCGAACGGCGTCATGCCGCGCAGCTTGTCCAGGTAGGCCTCGACCCGGTCCTGGCCCGGCCCGATGTCGCCGCGCACGCGCACCGCGACGATGCGCGCCTCGGTCACCTCGATGCGCAGCCGCCCGCCCGAGATGGTCTGCTCGGGGATCTCGACGCGCGCCAGGCGGCCCTTCCGGAACAGGATCAGCGACAGCCGGTCGCGGATTTCGCAGATCCGGGACACCGGGATCTCGGTCCCGATCAGGCGGCGGTAGGCCGGCTGCGCATCCTCCGGCGCGATCGAGCTGCCGACGACGTCGACGGCCTGCAGCCGGAACGTCAGCTCGGACGAGGCCAACGGGCAGGGGAGCGGCGCCGGTGCGGAGAAGAGGTCGGAGTCCCTGGGCGCGGGCTGGGCGCCGCGGCGCGACTCCGGGTCCAGATCCTGGCGTGAGGGCGCAACGGGCGCAGGAGTCGGCGCGGCCACCTGCGCCGACGCAGGTAATGGCCCGAGCAGGGCCAATACCGCCAGCGACAGCCGGCATCTATGCACGCCACGTACTTTCACTTGTCGCCCAGCGCCAAGTAACCGGCGCGCCCCGGACCCTCGATCCACAATCGAAAGCACACTTGCGCGGCCTTTGCGATGCGGATTCGTGCGGCGGTTGTGCTGCGGCGACATCTGCGCCGGGCTTCTGCGGGTGCGCCACGGAAGAGCACATCAAACAGGCGCGGTCTCTTCTGGCGAGGTCGGGGGCGTTGGACGCCTTGACTGGGCCGCGCGACCGACGCCTTGGACGACAGCCGCGCGCGGTCAGGCCAGGTTGGCCGGCCGCGCCAGCACGTTGCGGGTGATCTGCTCGACGAAGGGATCGCCGGCCGCCAGGCCATGGGCCCACTCGGTGGTGCCGGCGTTGAACACGAAGCCGCGTCCGCGCTCGAAGCTCGCCATCACCGCATGGCCGCGCAGGACGCGGGCCTGGCCCGCCGGTCCGCCGTCACCGAAGGCGATGGCCGCCACGACGTCGAGCTGCTCCGGCGGGATCAGGGGCGCGTAGGGGCTGTCGGCCTCGGCGAACGACGCGGGCGCCATGGCGATGATCTCGAGGTTGCCGGGAACGCCGAGGCGCGGGACCGGCGCAGGCAGGCCCGCCTCGTCGAACGTCACGGCGCAGCCGTCGTTCTCGTAGCCGATCAGCGGCACGGAATCCCCGATCACGTCGCCCCAGTAGAGGTCGGCGCCTTCGAGCGCCCAGTGGTCGGGTCGATAGACGGTATAGCCGCCGGCCCCGCGCGCCACGCAGTTCCCCAGGCGGTGATAGCCGCCGAACACGAAGCTCAGGCCCGTCATCTGCGCTTCGGGGCGGCCGAACAGGGGATGCGACCACAGGTGCGTGCTGCGCGCCGGGTCCTGCGCCTCGGCGGACAGTCCGCGCCACTTGTGGCAGATCATCCGCCGGCCGGCGTCCTCCCACCGCACCTTCCAGAAGGCGGTGTTTCCCGAGAGGATCACCAGCGCGCCGCCCCGGTCGACGAACGCCTCGACGGCGTCGCGCTGCGGCGCCGACCAGTATTCGCTGTGACCCACGTGGATGACGCGTTCGTAGGGCGAGAGCGCGGCCGGGTCCGCGTCGAGGTCATGGTCGGTCAGGTAGTCGAACACCCGCCTTTCGGTCCCCTCGGCCCATCGGACATAGGCCTCCTCCCACTTCTGCAGGAAGCCGGCGGACCCGTCGTAGGGGCTCTGCCCGTGCGCCCGCGACCAGGCGGTGTCCGCGCCGGCCCACGGCCGACGACGGAAGCCGCGCTTCGTCAGGTTGACCAGGCGCGGCATGCCCGGTGGCGGCGCCAGCAGCATCTGCGCGAAGGGCCGCTGCGTGGACAGCACGCCGACGGCGCCCTCCATGGCTTCGGACAGCGGCGCTCGCCCCTCCATCAGGGCGGCCACGTCGCAGTAGGCGTTGGCCCCGCCCCAGTAGTTGTAGGCGTGCCAGGTGTTGGTGGTCAGGACCAGCGCCTCGCGGCTCTCCCGGCCCGGGGCGGCGCGGACGCAGATGAAGTGGTGGGCCCGCTCCCCCGCGGCGTCGGTGACCACGATGTCGTAGTAGCCGCTGCGCCAGGTCTCGCCCACGGTGATCTCCACCGCCACCGGCCAGTTGCAGCCGGCGGAGACCGCATCGGCGGGCGTGGGGTGGTCGCCCACCGCGACGCCGTCGAGCCGCAGCGCCACTTCGCGCCGGGCGCCCACGCGGGCGATCTCGACCGATACCGGCCCGCCATCGCCCGAGGCGCACAGGCCTAAGCGCTCGCCCGGGCGCAGGCTGGTGCGGTCCGCATAGCAGGCGATCATGGGGCCTCCTCCGGGGGTCGCTCCCGGCCGTCCTACCCCACCTCTCGCCGAGCCCCAACGTGCGCGCGCCCGCCGCCGCCGCTTGCGCTGGCGGCCCGGGAGGGACTCGAACCCCCGACCTTGGCTTTAGGAAAGCCCTGCTCTATCCGGCTGAGCTACCGGGCCGCAGCGCCGGCGGGTGGTAGCGCATGCGCCGGCGTTTGGGAACGGCGGCGTGGGCGGGCCGGGTCCAAACGAAAACGCCCGGCCGTTCGGCCGGGCGTTTCGCGTTTCGCGGGGCGAAGGGCTCAGGCCGCGACGGCCGAGGTCTTCACCAGCGACTTGTTGAGCATGGCGATGGCCGCCTCGCGGTCGATGCGCTCGATCGCGGCGACTTCGCGCGCCATGCGGTCGAGGGCGCTCTCGTAGAGCTGGCGCTCGGAGTAGGATTGCTCGGGCTGGTTCTCGGCGCGGTGCAGATCGCGCACGACCTCGGCGATGGAGATCAGGTCGCCCGAGTTGATCTTGGCCTCGTACTCCTGGGCGCGGCGCGACCACATGGTGCGCTTCACGCGGGCGCGGCCCTTCAGGGTGGTCAGCGCCTTGGAGACCACGCCGGTCTCGGCCAGCGGACGCAGGCCGGCCGTCTTGGCCTTCGCCGTGGGCACGCGCAGCGTCATCTTCTCGTGGTCGAACGTGATGACGTAGACCTCGAGCTTCAGACCGGCGACTTCCTGGGTCTCGATCCCCTGAACCTGACCCACGCCGTGGGCCGGATAGACGACGTGATCGCCGACCTGGAACTCCGTACCGCTCTTGCTCATCAGCAACCTCTCATTCCATCCGCGGCTGGTCCGCGGCGCTACAGCCGAGCTTCCGGATACGGGACAAAACCACCTCGTCCGCGGGATCGTTCGCGGCGGCGTCGTCACTGTGAAAACGGAAACTGACCTCTTAAGACACCCTTCGCCCTGTCCGGCGCAGCCGGCGGCTCGTTCTTGATTAGCAGACGACGCGGGCGAAGCCTTTCGTGTCGCGTCGATGACGACATTAACACAAAAGACAACCGAATGAAAGGGTTGGGCCGCCCCCCGGGAGCACGGGTCCGGGACGGGCTAGGACCCGCGGCCAGGCTTCTCGGAGAAGTATTTTTCGAACTTTCCGGTCTCGCGCTCGAAAGCTTCCGCATCAGAGGGGGGATCGCCCTTAACCGTGATGTTCGGCCAGACCCGCGAGTATTCGGAGTTGATGCGCAGCCACTTCCCGTCGGGATCGTCTTCGGTGTCGGGCTTGATGGCGTCGACGGGGCACTCGGGCTCGCAGACGCCGCAGTCGATGCACTCGTCCGGATTGATCGCCAGGAAGTTCTCGCCCTCGTAGAAGCAGTCCACGGGGCAGACCTCGACGCAGTCCATGAACTTACATTTGATGCAGGGATCCATCACGATGTAGGTCATGGCGCGCGCAGTACTCCGGCAGCCCGTTCGCGGGGCGCGGGTTTTTCACGGCGCGAGGGGCGGATGTCAATGCCGCCGCCTCCGAGGATTTCTGCAAGCCGGCCCAGCCCCGCGCCGCCTGGCCAGACGTCTCGGCGAAGTCGGCCTCCCTGCCTCTCGACGTAACCGGGCTCAGCCCTGCTCCAGCGGCGAGTAGAGGGTCCGCGCCTCGGCGGCCGGGCCGCGGCGGTCGCCCATGGCCTCGACGCGCACGGCCACCAGCCGCCCGCCCAGCGCGAACACCAGCTGGTCGCCCACCTTCACCGGGCGCGCGGGCTTGTCGAGGCGGTGCTCGGCCTGGCCGGCCCGGCCGAGCCGCACGCGGCCCTCGTCGATGAACCGCGCCGCCAGCGAGCGGGTCTTGAAGAAGCGGGCGCGCCAGAGCCACACGTCGGCGCGGCAGGCGTCGGGCTCGCTCATGCCTTCGCCGCGCGCGGCCGCCGGCGGCGGCGGCGCGGCGGCGGCGGCCGCTCCTTCAGCGCCGCGAGCGCCGCGAAGGGCGAGTGCGGGCGGTCGGCTGGCTGGGCCGCCGGGGCGCGCTCGGCGCGCCGCCGCCACGCCACGGGCTCGTCCCCGGCCGGCCGGTTCACCGGCGTGAACCCGAGGCCCCGCAGCAGCGTCTGCGCCTCAGGCGCGCTCCACCCCAGCTCGGCGCGCGCCTCGTCGGTCAGCAGCACGCCGCCGCCGCGGATCGGTCCGGCGCGGAGCAGCTCTTCGGCGCGCTCCAGCTGCAGCACCGGCGCGGCCAGCCCACGCACGGCGCGCAGGCCGTGGGCGGCGAGCACGCGCGGCCCCGGCGCCGGGGCGGGCAGGCGGCTGACGGCGTCCGGATCTGGCCGCCAGCCTGCGCTCTCGCGCTGCACCAGCGCCTGGGCCAGCGCCCGGGCTTCCGGCTTCAGCAACGCGGGCAGGAAGATCGAGAACGCCCCGATCCGCACGCCCAGGCTCCGCAGCATGCGCCGCTCCACGGGGCTGAGGGCGCGGACGTCGGCCTGCACCTCGGCGCGGTCGATCAGGCCGCCGGCCTCGATCAGCCGGTAGGCGAGCCCCCGCGCCAGCCCGCGGACCTTCCCGTCGGCGACGGCGGTCTCGAGGCGGCGCAGCGCGCCCAGCCGGCGGCCCGCCTCGGCCGCCACGAACGCCTCGAGCCGGCGCGTGGCCCGCTGGCGCGCCGCGTCGGGCCCGCCTTCGCCCAGAAGCCGAACCCGCGGCGCGAACGGCTGGCCGCCGCTGATCGCCCCCACCACCTGCCCGCGCCAGGCGAGGGCGCCGTCCGGCAGGAGCGCGAACGCCTCGTCCGGCTCGGCGGCGAGCTGTCCCAGCCGCCGGGCGATCTCGGGCGCCACCGCGTGCTGGGCGGCGGCGCGCAGCGCCTTCTCCTCCAGAACGGTGGAGCCGGGGGCGGGCTCGAACGTCACGCCGGACAGGCGGCCGACGAAGTGGCCCTCGACGGTCACCGCGCCGTCGGCGGCGACGCCGGCCAGCATCTCCTCGCGCACCCGCAGGCCGCGCATCAGCGCGCTGGTCCGCCGGTCCACGAACCGCGCCATCAGCTTCTCGTGGAGCGTGTCGGAGAGCCGGTCCTCCAGCGCGCGCGTACGGCCCTGCCACTCCGCCGGGTCGGCCAGCCAGTCGGGCCGGTTGGCCACGTAGGCCAGCGTGCGGACCGAGGCCAGGCGGGCGGCCAGGGTGTCGATCTCGCCCTCGCTGACGTTGAGCTGTTCGTACTGCCGCGCGATCCAGTCGTCGCCGATCCGCCGCCGGCGCTCGGTGAGCTGCAGGAAGAAGGTCTTCACCAGCGCGAAGTGCTCCTCGGCCGCGACCTTCCGGAAGTCGGGCGTCTGGCAGACGTCCCAGAGCCGCGCCAGGTTGGTGCGGTCGCGCGCGCGGGTCTGCACCACCTCGTCGCCCGCCAGCGCCTTCAGCGTGCTCTCGTCCAGCGCCTCGGCGGCCAGGGACAGGCCCGGCCGCTCCGGCGGCTTCGCCAGCGACGCGAGCAGTCCCGGCAGCGATCCGAAGTCCAGCCGCGCGTTGCGCCAATCGGCGCCGGCCACGGGCTCGAAGCTGTGGCCCTCCACGGCCTCCACGAGGTCCGGGTCCATGTCCTCGGCCTCGCCGGTGACGCCGAAGGTCCCGTTGGTCTGGTAGCGGCCCGCGCGGCCGGCGATCTGGCCGATCTCCTGCGGATGCAGGAACCGCGTGCGACGGCCGTCGAACTTGCGCAGCCCCGCGAAGGCCACGTGGTCGACGTCCATGTTCAGGCCCATGCCGATGGCGTCGGTCGCGACCAGGAAGTCCACCTCGCCGGACTGGTAGAGGGCGACCTGGGCGTTCCGGGTCCGGGGGCTGAGCGAGCCCATGACCACGGCCGCGCCGCCCCGCTGGCGGCGGATCAGCTCGGCGATGGCGTAGACCTGGTCGGCCGAGAAGGCGACGACCGCCGAGCGCCGGGGGAGGCGGGTGAGCTTCTTGGACCCTGCGTAGGTGAGCTGCGAGAAGCGGTCGCGGGTCTGGATCTCGGCGTGCGGCAGCAGCCGGCGCACCAGGGGCGCCATGGTCCCGGCGCCCAGCAGCATGGTCTCGGCCTTGCCGCGGGCGTGCAGCAGGCGGTGGGTGAAGACATGGCCGCGCTCGGGGTCGGCGCAGAGCTGGATCTCGTCGACGGCCAGGAACTCCACCTCGACGGACAGCGGCATCGCCTCGACGGTGCACACGTAGTACTGCGGCCGGGGCGGGACGATCTTCTCCTCGCCGGTGATCAGCGCCACGCAACGCGGCCCGCGCGCCTTGACGATGCGATCGTAGATTTCCCGCGCCAGCAGCCGCAGCGGCAGGCCGATCATCCCCGACGCGTGGCCCAGCATCCGCTCGACGGCCAGGTGCGTCTTGCCGGTGTTGGTCGGCCCCAGGACGGCCACCAGCCGCGAGGGCGCGGCGCCAGAGGGGCGATCACTCATGGCCCTAAGTTGGGTTCCGATGGAGAGTCGGGCAAGCGCCGCCGCGGCGGGGACGGTGCGGTCACGCTGGGCGCCTTGCGCTTGGGCAACGCGGGAACTCCGACAGGGCCCTCGGGATGACGCGCAGTCCCCCGCCTTCGTTCCGCCGGGCCATGCAGCATTTCTGCACAGTAACTATGCGGAAGCGCTGATTGAGGGGGTCCGGCGTGTCGCATATCCAGAGTGTCGAACGTCCTAGGGGCGTAAGAGCAAGAACAAGGACCCCTCCCCATGTCCGCCTCCGCCGAAGTCATCGAAGGCGTCTACCGCGTCGTCGCCACAAGCGACGCGCCGCGTCGCCAGTCGCCGAACCGCCGCCGCGCGGTGCTCCGCGTGGCCTTCTGGCACTCGGCGCTCCTGATCGCCCTCGTGGCCACGCCGCTGGTCCTCTAGCCACGGAGACAGCGTCGCGCCCGCAGGCGCGTTCGACGCAAATTCGTTGCGCGTGGTCCGGGCGACGCTAGGGTCGCCGGCTTCCGTTCCGGGGAGCCACGCAATGATCGACCGCCGCCAGCTTCTGCTCGCCGCCCTTGCGGCGGGCGCCGCGCCCCGGGCCGCCTTTGCCCTGGACGGCGAGGGCGTCAGCGATCCGCGGCTGGCGAAGCTGCTCGACGCCTTCGTCGAGGAGATCCTGGTCGAGCAGCCCGAGACCGCCACCAGCATCGGCAAGGACAAGGGCCCGCGCGCGCCCCTGAAGCGCCGGCTGGACGAGCGCTCGGGCGACGCCCGGACCAAGGCGCTGGCCGCCTACGCCGACCGGGCCAAGCGCCTGAAGGCGATCCCCCGCGCCAGCCTGACCGGCCGCGACCTGACGACCTACGACACCGTCCTCTACGCCCAGGAGGTCGGAGCGGAGGGCGGCCGCTTCGCCTACGGCCGCGACTACGCCAACCCCTACGCGGTCAGCCAGCAGGACGGCGTGGTCGCCAACATCGGCGAATTCCTGAACTCGCAGCACCTGATCGAGACGCGCGAGGACGCCGAGGCCTACGTGGCCCGACTCGAGCAGGTGGGAAGCCGGCTCGACCAGGAGACCGACCGCATCCGCGCCGCGGCGGCGAAGGGCGTCGTGCTGCCCGATTTCCTGCTGGCCACGACGCTGAAGCAGGCCGCGGAGCTGCGCGGCCAGGGGGCGGGCGAAACCCGGCTGGTCTCGTCGCTGGCGGACCGCGCGGCGGCCAAGGGCCTGAGCGGCGAATGGCGGGCCCGTGCGACGGCAATCGTGTCGGGGCAGGTGTTCCCGGCGCTGGAGCGGCAGATCGCCATGCTTCGGGCGCAGGCGCCGCGGGCCACGAAGGACGCCGGCGTCTGGAAGTTCCCGGACGGGGCCGACTACTACCGCTGGAGCCTCAAGTACAACACGACCACCGACCTGACGCCGTCCGACGTCCATCGGACGGGCCTCGACCAGGGCGCCGAGATCGACGCCAGGATGGACGAGATCCTCCGGTCCCAGGGCTACGCCCAGGGCACGGTGGGCCAGCGGATGGGCGCGCTGACCCGCGATCCGAAGTGGGTCTTCCCCAACACCGAGGCCGGGAAGCGCGAGGTCATCGCGTACATCGAAGGCAGTATCGCCGCGATCCGCCCGCTCGTGCCGCGGTTCTCGAAGCTGAGCCTGAAGGCCCCGGTGGAGGTGCGCGCGGTGCCCCGCGAGATCGAGGCGGGCGCCTCGCTGGGCTACATGAACTACGCGGCCCTCGATGGCTCGCGGCCGGCGATCTACTACGTGAACCTCAGCGATACGGCGAACTGGCCGAAGTACACCCTGGCGAGCCTTTCCATGCACGAGGCGATCCCCGGGCACGCGTGGCAGGGCGCCTACCTGGCGGAACGCTCCGGCGAGATCCACACCATCGCCTCGCTGATGAACTTCGGGGCCTACATCGAGGGCTGGGCGCTCTACGCCGAGCAGCTCGCCGATGAGCTCGGGCTCTACGCCGAGGACCCCATGGGCCGGCTGGGCTACCTGCAGGCGCTGCGCTTCCGGGCCGCGCGGCTCGTGGTCGATACGGGTCTTCACGACAAGCGCTGGACGCGCGAGCACGCCATCCGTTGGCTGGCCGATGCGACGGGGCGCTCGCTGGGCGCCTGCACGAGCGAGGTCGACCGCTACTGCGCCAGCCCCGGCCAGGCCTGCGCCTACAAGACCGGCCACAACGAGATCGTCCGCCTGCGCGACAAGGCGCGCGCGGCGCTCGGCCCCCGCTTCGACGTCCGCGACTTCAACGACGCCGTGGTGGCGACCGGAGGCTGCCCGCTGTCCGTCCTCGAGACGGTCATCGACCGACAGGGAGCGGGCGCTGGCGTGGCGTGATCGATGGCGCCGACAGCCTGCACAGGCTGATCGAGCTCACCGGGTCGGCTTGGCCGTGGTGCGCCGGCGTTGAGGGGCGGCCGCCCGCATCCGGAAGCGCTGGGCCGAGGCCGCGTGCGGCGCGCCCCGGCTACATCCGGTCCGGGACCGCGATTCCCAGGAGATCCAGTGCGAGCTCGAGCTGGCGAAGCGTGGCCGAGGCCAGGGTGAGGCGGCTGCCGCGGGTGGCCGCGTCGGGCGCCTGCAGGATCGGGCAGGCGGCGTAGAACTTCGAATAGGCCTGCGCCAGGCGGTAGGCGTGCTCGGCCAGGATGTTGGGCGCCTTCCTGTCGTAGGCGTCGGCCAGCGCCGTCTCGAAGGCGTCCAGCGACATCACAAGGTCGCGCTCGGTGGGTTGGCCGACGGCGACGGGGCCGGCCTGCACGGACTCGCCGGCGGCGCGCCGCAGCAGGCTCTTCACGCGGACGGCCTGGTAGAGCAGGTACGGGCCGGTCTTGCCCTCGAAGCTCGAGAAGCGGTCCAGGTCGAAGACGTAGCTGGTGCCGCGGAAGTTCTGCAGGTCCGCGAACTTGAGGGCGGCCACGGCCACCTTCCCGGCGATGTCCTCGAACTCGGCTTCGGAGACGTCCTCGCCGAGGCCGGCCTCGTTCAGCCGCTCGCGCGCCTTGGCGCGGGTCATCTCGATGAGGTCGTTCAACTTCAAAACACCGCCTTCGCGGGTCTTGAAGGGCTTGCCGTCCGGACCGTTCATGGTGCCGAACCCAACGTGCTCCAGCTGGCCCTCGGCGGCGTAGCCCGCCAGGCAGGCGGCCCGGAAGACGATCTCGAAGTGATCGGCCTGCCGCTGGTCGACGCAGTAGATCACCTGGTCGAAGCCGAAGCCCTGCTTGCGGTCGAGGATGGTGGCGAGGTCGGTGGTGCCGTACATGGCCGACCCCTCGGAAGACACCACGAGCAGGGGCGGCAACTCTCGCTTGTCGCCCTCGCGGGCCACCCGGATGATCCGCGCGCCCTGGTCGTCCACCAGCAGGCCCTTGGCGTCGAGGTCGGCGACCATCGGCGCGATGAGGTGATCGACGTCGCTCTCGCCCTTCCACCAGTCGAAGTCCACGCCCAGGGCATGGAAATCGCGCTCGAGCGCCACCTGGGTGACGTCGTGGAACTGCCGCCACAGGAGGTAGCAGCCGGGCTTGTGGGCCTGCAGGTCGGCGGTGAGCTTGCGGGCCCGGTCGCGGTAGGCGGGGTCTTCCTTCCCCCGCGCCGCCGCCATGGGGTAGAGGCGGTCCAGATCGGCCAGGGTGATGCCGCGGAACGCCTCCGGGATCTCCGCCCCGGGATCGCCCGAGGCATTGAGCTGTTCGACCAGGGCGGCGATCCCGGCGTTCTCGTCGCAGACGGCGCCGATCAGCAGCCCCATCTGGTAGCCCCAGTCGCCGAAGTGGGCGTCCCCGACGACCTCGTCGCCGCGGAAGCGGTAGAGGCGCTTCAGGCTCTCGCCGATGATCGAGGCGCGCAGGTGGCCCACGTGCATGGGCTTGGCCACGTTGGGGCCGCCGTAGTCGACGATCACGCGGCGCGGGTGAGCCACGGTCCCGGCGCCGGCCCGCGGGTCCTCGGCGATGGCGTCGGCGCGGGCCGACAGCGCCCCATCGGCCACCTTCAGGTTGATGAAGCCGGGGCCGGCGATCTCGACGCCGGCCAGACGGGGATCGGCCTTCAGGCGGTCCGCCACGGCTGACGCGATGTCGCGGGGGTTGCGGCCCAGGCGCTTGGCCGCCGCCAGGGCGCCGTTGGACTGGAAGTCGGCCAGGTCGGGCCGGTCCGAGGCGGTGACCCGGGCAAGGTCGGCAGGCACGCCTTCGGCGGCGAAGGCGGCGGCCACCGCTTCGCCCAAGGCGGTCTTGAGGTCGCTCATGGGGTCTGCTGGGCGCTCGCGGTCTGGCCGACGTTCACCCGGAAGCGCTTGCCGTCACGGTTGAAGGCCGCCATCTGGGGCGTGACGTCGAAGCCCACGAGGACTTCGAAGTTCGAGCCCGAGACGGCGATGCCGGCGCGCGGAATGGTGATCGAGGCGATGGTCTCGGTGACGTAGACGCGGTCCTCGCCCTCGGGGAACGTCACGGGCAGGTCGAACGTCTCCTTGGCGATCACGTCGCGGTTCCGGTCGGTGACTGCCACCCAGTACTTGAAGGTCTTCTGCCGGCCCTCGGCCTGGGGGCCTTTGCCGAGCTCGAAGAGGACCTCCATGGTCACCTCGATCGGCTGTTCGTCCTTGTAGGAACAGCCGGCGGAGATGCCCTGGATCTCGCCCGAGAAGCCGACGGCCGAGGAGGCCTCGCGGCCGTCCTTGAACTCGACGTACCGGGCCGCGTCGTAGAGCGACTTCACGAACGGGCAGGGGCCGGCGTTGCGCAGCTGCGGCAGCGGCGCCTGGACGTCGCCCCACTCCTCGCGCTGACGCCGCTTCTTGGCGGCCTCCTCCTGCTGCTTGCGGGCTTGTTCCTCGGGGTCGCGGCGGCCTTGCGCGAAGGAAGCGGCCGGGGCGGCGGTGAAGGCCGCCAGAACGGCGGCGGCGAGGAGCATCTGGCGGCGCATGGAGGCGTCCAATCGTCAGTCCCGCGCCGGGGCGCGCGGGGATCAGGGGCTAAGTACAGCGGGAACAATGCGGCGGCAACGCGGCTGCGGCGCCGTCGCCGCCTCACGTCGCCCGCGAGGCGGCGTCGCGGCGGAACAGGAGGGCCGCCAGCAGCCAGCCCGCGGTGAACACGGCCGTCGCGGCCAGCACCTCCGGCGCCCAGGCCGGGGCCCCGGTGAGCGCGGCCACGACGGGCGCGGCGACCTGGACGCCCGCGGCGACGGCCAGGGTCCGGGCAAGGCCCGCGGGCCGAAGCCGCGACAGCGCGGCCCCGGCCAGGATCACGGCCGGGATGGCCAGGTAGAGCCGGTTGGCGGCCAGGTCCTCGCTGCCGATCACGCCGACCGCGCCGTTGACCGCCGTCAGGAGGACCACGAGGCCGAGGGTGAGCGCCGCGCCGATCCGGTAGCCGAGGCTGGACCCCGCGCGCACGGTCAGCTCGACGCCGAGGGCGGCGAGCAGGAGGAGGCCGCCCAGGACCGCGAAGTCGAACGGCGTCCAGGCGACCTGGTCGGTGACCTGCATCGCCACGAGCGGGGCGAGGAGGATCAGCGTCCCGCCGCCCCAGACCGCCAGCCGCCACCGGCCGCCGCCTAGTTCCGCCCTGATCTCCATGCTCGGTTCCTCACGCACGCCGGAAGGTGCGCACTCTGCCATGCGGCGGCCCGGACCGTATGCGCGCCGGATGGAGAAAGCGTGCAGGCGCGGCGGCGCTGGCGGATCGGGGTCCGGCGCACTAGGTTCCGCGCCATGTCCGCGCCGCGCTCCCTGACCGTCCTCCTCGCCAGCCCGCGGGGGTTCTGCGCCGGGGTGGACCGGGCCATCCAGATCGTGGAGCGGGCGATCGGCAAGTACGGCGCGCCCGTCTATGTGCGCCACGAGATCGTGCACAACCGCCACGTGGTCGAGCGGCTGAAGGCGCTGGGCGCGGTGTTCGTGGAGGAGCTGTCCGAGTGCCCCGCCGACCGGCCGGTGGTGTTTTCCGCCCACGGGGTGCCGAAGTCGGTGCCGGCCGAAGCGAAGGCGCGGGCGATGCTCTACCTCGACGCCACCTGCCCCCTGGTCTCGAAGGTGCACGTGGAGGCGCAGCGGCATTTCGACGCCGGCCGTGAGATCGTGCTGATCGGACACGCCGGCCATCCTGAGGTGGTGGGAACGATGGGCCAGCTGCCCGAGGGGGCCGTGGCCCTCATCGAGACCGTGGAGGACGCCCGCGCCTTCCAGCCGCGCGATCCGGGCAACGTGGCCTTCGTGACCCAGACGACCCTGTCGGTGGACGACACCAGCGAGATCGTGGCGGCGCTGCGCGCCCGGTTTCCCGACATCGCGGCGCCGCACAAGGAGGACATCTGCTACGCCACCACCAACCGGCAGGAGGCGGTCAAGGCGATCGCGGCGCGCTCCGAGGTGCTGCTGGTGATCGGCAGCGCGAACTCCTCGAACTCGGTGCGGCTGGCGGAAGTGGGGCGGCGCGCGGGCGCCCGCGCCTACCTGATCGACGACGCCTCGGCGCTGGACCTGGCCTGGCTGGACGGCGTGCGGACCGTGGGCGTCACGGCGGGCGCCTCGGCGCCGGAAGTGCTGGTGCAGGGCGTGATCGACAGGCTGGCCGCGGCGTTCGAGGTCAGCCTCGAGGAGGCCGCCGCGGCCCGCGAGACGGTGACGTTCAAGCTGCCGCGGGCGGTGGCTTAGGCGCGGAGAGGACCGATCGTCCGAGGGACCAACCAGTCCCGCAGTTGATCGATTGTCGTTTCGCCCCGCGCGACGCCGAGCATGATCTCCGTGGCGTCATCGGGCGTCGCGACGAGAACGACGCCGTTGTCTGCCAGAAACTGACCCAGGGCGATGAACGCCACCCGCTTGTTGCCATCGATGAAGGGGTGGTTCGACGCGATGGCGACCGCGTAGGTCGCTGCCAGGGCGAGACTATCCAGCGAGTTCTCGTAGTGGAATCGCTGCTGAGGCCGAGACAGCGCCGACGCGAGAAAGGCCGGCGTCGCGCAAACCGAAAGCGCCCCCGCTGGCGGCCACGATGTCCTGGTAGAGGGCCAGGATGAGCGCCTCATCCAGCCAGACAGGCTCGGACACGGCTACTTGGCCAGCGCCTGGAACGTCTTGTCATACCGCTTCAGAAACGCGCGGCCTCGGGCCCTTCTCGCCTCGAACGACATGTCCAGGCGTCCGATCGTGAGCTGGCCTTCTGCCGAGACCTCGAATCCCACATCCTGGCCTGGAACGGCTCCGAGCAGTTCCTGTGCCTCGGCGTTGAGCAGGATGGCGAGACCCTTCTCGGTCTCCTCGATCTTCAGGACGATCATCAGGCCTCCGAAATCTCACTCTAGCATGGGCTAGGTCCGTCGTCTCTCGTGGGGCGCGCTTGACCCGACCGCCGACCTGCCGCACTCCCCGCGCCATGGCGGTCTATACCGACGTCACCGACGAAGAGCTCGCGGGGCTGCTGGCCGATTTTGACATCGGCCAGGCGACGGCGTTCAAGGGCATCGCCGAGGGGGTGTCGAACTCGAACTTCCTGCTCGAGACGGACCGGGGCCGCTACATCCTGACCGTCTACGAGGCGCGCACCAACCCCGACGACCTGCCGTTCTTCCTCGAGCTGATGCGCTGGCTGGCGCGTCACGGCTACCCGTCGGCCGAGCCCGTGGCCGACCGCGAGGGGCGGCTCGTCAGGCGCGTGCGCGGCAAGCCCTGCGCCATCATCGGCTTCCTGGCGGGGCTCTCCGTGCGGCGGCCGACCGTGGCGCACTGCCGCGAGGCGGGGATCGGCCTGGCCGATCTGCACCTGGCCGGGAACGGCTTCCCGATGCGCCGGGACAACGACCTGGGCCAGCCGGCGTGGGCGGGCATGTTCGCCGACCTCCACGGCGACGCCGAGACGCTGAAGCCCGGCCTGGCGGCGACCATCGACGCCGACCTCGCCTCGCTGGCCGCGCGCTGGCCCAGGGGGCTGCCGCAGGGCGTGATCCACGCCGACTACTTCCCCGACAACGTGTTCTTCACCGCAGGCCGGTTCGCCGGGGCGATCGACTTCTATTTCGCCTGCACCGACGCGCTGGCCTACGACGTGGCGGTGGCGCTGAACGCCTGGTGCTTCGAGGCCGACGGCAGCTTCAACATCACCTCGGCCCGGGCGCTGCTGGCCGGCTACGAGAGCCGGCGGCCGCTGTTGGACGCCGAACGGGCGGCGCTGCCGGTGATGGCGCACGGCGCGGCGATGCGCTTCTTCCTGACCCGGCTGCAGGACTGGCATTCCACGCCGGCCGGGGCGCTGGTGAAGGCCAAGGACCCTCTGGAGTACGAGCGCAAGCTGGCGGTGCATCGCGCCTCGCCCGACCTGGTGCTCTTCGGCGCGCCCGCATGACGCCGGGCGTGGTGATCTACACCGACGGCGCCTGCTCGGGGAATCCGGGCCCGGGCGGCTGGGGGGCGATCCTGATCCACGGGACGACCGAGAAGGAGCTCTCGGGCGGGGAGCTGTCGACCACGAACAACCGGATGGAGCTGATGGCGGCGATCCAGGCGCTGGAGGCGCTGAAGCGTCCCTGCCAGGTGGAGCTGCACACCGACAGCCAGTACGTCCAGAAGGGCATCCACGAGTGGATCCACAGCTGGAAGCGGCGCGGCTGGAAGACCGCCGACAACAAGCCGGTCAAGAACGACGACCTCTGGCGGCGCCTTGACGAAGCGCGGCTGCGACACGACGTGAAGTGGCGGTGGGTCAAGGGCCACGCCGGCCACGAGCTCAACGAGCGGGCGGATGCGCTCGCTCGGCGGGGCTTGAAGGACACGGTCGAGGCCTCGGCGGGCTGATCGTTCAATCTTGAACTTTCTCGGTCCGGCCGTACGCTCGCCGTGTGATTCGGGGAGCACGGTATGGTCGCCGTCATCGAGGAACATCCGGAAGTCCAGGTCTTCGACGAGATCAGCCTGATCGAGCACGGCGTGCGCACGGCCATCACCCGCGCGCTGCCGGTGGGCCTGAGCTATCCGCAGTACGAGGTGCTGAACCTGATCGCGCGGCGCGGGGAGGACCTGACCCCGGCGCAGATTTCCGACGCGCTGAAGATGACGCCCGGCGCGATCACCAATACGCTGCAGCGGCTCGAGGCGACGCAGCTCATCTCGGTGGAGCCCTGCCCGCGGGACCGCCGGCGCAAGCGGGTGCGGCTCACCGCGGGCGGGCGCGAGGCCTACAACCGCGCCATGGCCGCCATCCGGCCCAAGGTGGAGAAGCTCCGCGAGGGCTTCACGCAGAAGGAGTTCCGTGAGGCGCTGCCGTTCCTGCGGGCGCTGCGGGTCTGGATGAACGAGCTGGCGTGAGGAGCCCTTCCGTGTGCCGCGTTGAGTGACCCGCGCGTCCTGACCTTCCGCTGTCCCCCGGAGCTCGCGGCGCTTCTGCCGCCGCCGGTGGCGGCCGCCCAGGGGCTGCCCGACTGGATCCGCACGATGCCGGCGCAGGCGTTCTCGGCGCTGGCGGGCGAGCCGGCGGACACGGTGAAGCGCTGCCCGCCGTTCCTGGACGCCATGACCGGCGGTTTCCTGATCCCCCTGTGGTGCGACGTTCGCGTCGAGGCGGGCGAGTTCGAGTGGGACGTGGAGCTTCCGGCCGGCTCGGTGGACTTCCCCCGGGCGCCGATCGCCATGCACGAGCCCGGCAACGTGGCGGGGACGCCGCTGTTCGACGAGGACCGGGCGGCGATCAAGTTCCACAACCAGTGGACCATCGAGGCGCCCGAGGGCTACGCGCTGCTGTTCACGCATCCGGTCAACCGCTTCGACCTGCCGTTCACGACCCTGACCGGGCTGGTCGACTGCGACCGCTACCGCGACGCCTGGATCCACTTCCCGGCGGTCTGGCGCGACCCCGAGTTCCGCGGCGTCCTGCGCAAGGGCACGCCGGTGGCGCAGGTGTTCCCGGTGCGGCGCGAAGCCTGGACCGCGCGGACCGAGGTGATGACGGCCGACGACGGCGCGCGAGCCCAGGCGCTGCTGGCCGAGGTGCGCCGCGAGGGCGGCGTCTATCGCCGGCGATTCAGGGCGTAGGGTCAGACTCAACAGCGATTTGCATACCTTCCGACCGTCCCGGCGAATGCCGGGACCCAGGTCCACGCACGAGATCTTGGAGGGGCTCCGGACCCACGGAACCCGCATCCGAGCCATTCCATCTGGATCCCGGCCTTCGCCGGGATGACAGGGTCTTGAGGCCGGACCCTAGCCCGTCGCCAGATGCCGCGCGGCGGCGCTGGGGCGGAGGAACGCGCGGCCGCGCGGCGTGGCGGCGAGCGCGGCCGCGGCGAGGGCGGCCGGCTGGTCGCCGGCGCGGGCCACCCTGCGCAGCTCGGCTTCGCCTGCGGCGCGGTCGCCCGTCTCCAGCAGGCACTTGGCGAGCGCGATGCGCAGCAGCAGGTCCGACGGGTGGGCGCGGAGCGCGAGGCGGTAGAGGTCAGCCGCCTGGGCGTGCTCGCCCTGCAGCGCCAGGGTGCGGGCCAGCCCGATGACCGCGTCGGGACGCTCCGGCGCCGCGGCGCGCACCGCCTCGAACAGCCGGCGGGCGGCGGCGCGGTCGTTCTGGTCCAGCCGGACGTGGCCGAGCCCCACCTTCAGGACCAGGGCGTCGGGGACGAGGGCCAGGCCCTCCTCGAAGACCGTGGCGGCCTCGTCGAGACGTCCCCGGTTGCGCAGCAGGTCTCCCAGTTCGAGGAAGGCGACGGGGTAGGCGGGGCGGCGGGTCACGGCCTCGCGCAGGCGCGCCGCCGCCTCGTCGGCCCGGCCCAGGTCCAGGAGGGCGCGGCCTAGCAGGGTCTCCACGGCGGGATCGCCCGTGCGCCGGGCGACCGGGGCCAGGGCGCCGAGCGCGGCCTCCGGCCGGCCCTGCCGGAGCACCGCCTGGCCGAAGAGCTGGGCGGCGCGCACATGGCCGCGGTTCGACTTCAGCACGTAGCCCGCGAGATGCTCGGCGTCGGCCAGCCGCCCCTCGGCCAGCGCCGCCATGGCGCCCTGCAGCGCCTGGTCGATGGTCGCCGGCCGCGGCGGCGGGGCAGGGGCGCCGGGGGCGGGGCTCACGCGGCGGCTAGTCCCGCGCCTCGGCGTACATCTTCACCAGCCGGTAGCTGAACTCGCGCCCTTCCATCAGCGACTGGACGCGGATGTTCTCGTTCAGGCCGTGGATGCGGCCGAGGTCGGGCTCGTAGAAGATGCCGGAGACGCCGTAGGTGGGGATGCCGACGGCGATCAGGGCCGGCGCATCGGTGCCGCCGGCCTGGAGGATCGGCACCACCGGGACGCCGGGCCACATCTGCTGCGACACCTTCTCGATCGGGCCCAGGACCTGGGGCGTCAGCGGCGGGGCGCCCACGTCGCTGCGGGCCGGGTTGGCGGGCGGGGCGATGACGGCGACCTGCGGGTCGGCCACGGCCTGGGCCAGCGCCTCGCGGACGCCGGCCGCCGTGTCGCCGGGGAACAGGCGGCAGTTGACCGTGACGGTGGCGCGCTGGGGCAGCGCGTTCGCCGCATGCCCGCCCGACAGCATGGTGGGGATGCAGGTGGTGCCCAGGATGGCGTTGTGGTTGGCGTCGCGGCTCAGCACGGCGCGCGCGGCAGGGTCGGTGGGGTTGGCGACGATGGCGGCCATGGCGGCGCCCATCTCGCCCCCGGTCACCTTGGACATCCGCGTGAAGTAGGCGCGGGTGGTGTCGTTGAGCTGGACGGGGAACTGGTGCTGCGACAGCCGGTCGATGGCGCGGGAAAGGCGGTAGATGGCGTTCTCGGGCACGGGCCGCGAGGAGTGGCCGCCGGGGTTCGTCACCTCCAGCCGGTAGCTGACCGAGCGCTTCTCGCCGGCCTGGATGTTGTGCACCACGCGCTTGCCGGCCGCGTCGAGGCCGCCGCCCGCGCCCTCGTTGAGCGCGAACGCCGCGTCGATCAGCTCGCGACGGTTCTGGGCCAGCCAGAGGGCCCCGTTGACGTGGCCGCCGCCCTCCTCGCCGCAGGTGAGCGCGACCTTGACGCCCCGACGCGGCTGGTAGCCCTCGCGCTTGAAGCGCACGAGCAGGTCGGTCCAGATCGCCGCCTGGGCTTTGTCGTCCGAGGCGCCGCGCCCGTAGAAGTAGCCGTTCTCCTCGACCAGCTTGAACGGGTCGCGCTCCCAGTCCTCGCGCCTGGCTTCGACGACGTCGATGTGGGCCAGCAGCAGGATGGCCTTGGCCTTGGGGTCCTTGCCCGGAAGCACGGCCACCAGGCCGCCGTCCTTGGGCCGGCCCTCGGGGGCGAACACCGTGAGCTGGCTGTCGGCGAAGCCCGCCGCCTTCAGCCGGTCGGCCATGCGCTGGGCCGCCAGGGTGCAGTCGCCCGCGGAGAAGGTGGTGTTGGTCTCGACGAGCTCCTTGTAGAGGGCGCGGAACTCGGCCTCGCCGGTGTCCACGGGCGTCTTCGCCGTGGCGACGCCGGCAAGCAGGGTGGACGCGGCGAGCGTGGCGGCGAACCTCAGCATCGCAATCCCCTCCCAGCAACGGGGCGGACTGTATTCACCGCCGCCCGGCCGCCGCAAGCGCCGCGCCTGGAGCGCTGACCGAGCGCCTTGATTTCCAACCTTGTCATCCCGGTTTCGCCGCAGGCGAAGACCGGGATCCATAGACGCCGCGTCTCAGGCCGACCCGGGCGGCGCCGCCGCGCCACGACCTCGGCCATCAGGCGCGTATGGGTCCCGGTGTTCCGCTGCGCGGAAACCGGGATGACAGCCGAAGGGTGAGCGCCTTGTTTTCCCACCTTGTCATCCCCGTTTCGCCGTCGGCGAAGACCGGGATCCATAAACGCCGCGCTTCAGGCCGACCCCGGTGGCGCCGCCGCGCCACGACCTTGGCCATCAGGCGCGTATGGGTCGCGGTGTTCCGCTGCGCGGAAACCGGGATGACAGCCGAAGGGTGAGCGCCTTGTTTTCCAACCTTGTCATCCCGGTTTCGCCGCCGGCGAAGACCGGGATCCATAAGCGCCGCGTCTCAGGCTGACCCCCGGCGGCGGCGCCGCGCCACGACCTCGGCCATCAGGCGCGTATGGGTCCCGGTGTTCCGCTGCGCGGAAACCGGGATGACAGCCGAAGGGTGAGCGCTTCACCTTGTCGTCCGGCAGGCGACGACGCACACCCGTCGCCCGGCCACAGCCGCCGTTCAGGCCGCCACGGCGGCGGTGAGTTCCTGAGCGAGGCGGCCGCTCATGCCTTCGGTGGAGGTGTTGGTCATCAGGACGAAGCTGGTGTCGCCGGCCACGAACCAGGTGTGGCCATAGACCCCGCCCCACAGCCAGGCGCCGTCCGGCAGCGGCGTTCCGTTGGCGGCGCGATCGACGACCACGGCGCCGCCGAACCCGAAGCCCATCCCCGGTCCCGAGGTGACGATCGCGTGGGTCCCGGTCTGGTTGGTCCGCATCGCCGCGGCGGTCTCGGCGGAGACGATCGGCGCGCCCCCCTGGCGGATGGTCTCGAGGAAGGTGATGAAGTCGGGCGCCGAGCAGGCCATGCCCGCGCCGCCGCTGGGGAACGAGCCGGGGTCGAAGATGCGGTCGGGCGCAAAGCGAATGCCCGAGAGCTCGGCGAACGGGACGACGTGCGTCTCGCCCATCGGCTGCGGCGGGGGCCCGTCGGCGTAGGCCCGCGCCAGGCGCGCGCGGTCGGCGACGTGGAAGCCGGTGTCGGACATGCCGAGCTTGTCGGTGACGCGCTCGGCGACCACCGCGCCGAGGCTCTTGCCGGCCGCCTTCTCCATCGCGGCGCCGAGCACGTCCATGCTCACCGAGTAGAGCCAGGCCGCGCCCGGCGGGAAGAAGAGGCCGGCCTCGGTGATCCGCGCGAGGTTCTCGGCGAAGGAGAGGCCCGGCTGGTCCATGCCGTCGGAGACCCGTATCTGCAGGTAGGGGCCGCCCTCGGGCTGCATGAAGCCGTAGGACAGGCCCGCCGTGTGGGTGAGCAGCTGGCGGATGGTGATCGGCGCGGCCTGCCCGTCCCACTTGGGCTGGAAGTCGGGCAGGTACTTGGTGACGGCGTCGTCCAGGCCCATGACGCCGGACTCCACCAGGCTGAGCGCCGCGGCCGTGACGATGGGCTTGGTGAGCGACGAGGCGCGGAAGATGGCGTCGCGCGTCATCGCCCGGCCGGCCTCCACGTCGGCCTGGCCGGCGGCGCGGGCGTAGGCGAGGACGCCGCCGCGGGCGACCAGGCAGACCCCGCCCGCGAGCCGGCCCTCGGACAGCGCCGCGTCGATCAGGGGATCGAGGCGGGCGGCGAGTGCGGCGTCGGGCTTCTCGGCGAGCTGGGCCATGTGGGATCCTTCGGGTTATGGCGAAGCCAACCCAACGGGCCGCCCCAGCGTTAGTCAATCCGAAGGAGGCTTGCGATGTCCGACGCCCTGCACGTGGTCTGCCCGCACTGCGACGCGGCCAACCGGCTTCCCGCCGCCCGCCTGGCCCAACGCGGCAAGTGCGGGAAGTGCGGCCAGGCGCTGTTCACCGGCGAGCCGGTGGCGCTCACGGCTGCGCGCTTCGACAGGCACGTGACCCGCAGCGACCTGCCGGTGATCGTCGACTTCTGGGCGGTGTGGTGCGGACCCTGCCGCGCCATCGCGCCGATCTTCGCGCGCGCCGCGGCCGAGCTGGAGCCGCGGGCTCGCTTCGTGAAGGTCGACGTGGACGCCAACCCCGAGCTGGCCGCGCGCTACCGCGTCCAGGGCATCCCCGCGCTGTTCTGCTTCAAGGACGGCCAGGTCGCGGCCCAGCAGGCGGGCCTCTCCGACCCCGGCCTGTTCCGCCGCTGGGTGGACCAGTTCGCGCCGCAGGCCGCGTAGGCTCGGGGCGTCGCCTACCTCCCCCGCGAAGCGGCGGGAGGGGGACCGCTCGCCGAGGCGCAGCCGAAGAGCGAGTGGTGGAGGGGGCGAGCCGCCGGCATTGCGGAACGATCGGCCGTGTTGGGCTCAGCGGATGAGGCTCGCCCCCTCCACCCCCCGCTCTCCGGCCGGCTCGCGCCGGCCTCGGCGGGCGGTCCCCCTCCCGCCGTCGCTGCCGCGACGGGGGAGGTAAGGGCAACTTCCCACCCCCGCTGATCCTCTTGGAGCCGGACGGCCAACGTCCGGTTTTCGACTCGAAGCCAAGTTCCGCTTCCGACCCATATCGGACGGCTGGAACATCGTGAGGACTCCTCTCCCAAGCGCGGCAGCGCTGTGGGAGAGGCCGGGAGAGGGCGGCGCGGCTGGACGGGCCGAAGACGCCGCGTGGGACCCGGTCGCAGGTCAGGGGCGGAAAGCGCCTGATTCCGCTCGACGCCGCTCGATGTGACGCCCACGTCGGCTGGGGTCGGACTCGCGACAGGCGCTCAGGATGCGCCAGCTTGACCGGTCGAGATCCTGGAGCACGGCGGCGTTACCGAAGCGAAGCACGAGCAGGCCCTTCCCCCGCAGATAGGCGTCGCGGCGGTCGTCGTAGACCGTGCGCTCGGCATGCACGCCGCCGTCCAGTTCGACCACGACCGCAGCCTCGAGGCACAGGAAGTCGACGATGAAGGGACCGACGACGGCTTGGCGACGCCACTTCCAGCCGTCCATCCGGCCGCCGCGCAGGGCCTCCCAGAGGCGGGCCTCGGCTTCGGTCTGCTCGCGTCGGAGCCGGCGGGCCCGATCCCGCCGCAGCTTGGCGGTGACGGACATGACCTTGCCCACAGGCGTCGCCTCCTGGTCCAACGGCGGCGCGGCGCGCGCAGCTCAGCGCCGCCCTCTCCCGGCCTCTCCCACGGCGCTGCCGCGCCTGGGAGAGGAGGAGCGGAACAATATCGGAACATCCAGAGCGGCGGCAAGCCGTTTCAACGCCCGCAATCCACCCCTCGCTGACGTTCGGGACGCCCGCTACGGCGTCGTCTCGAATTCCAGCACAAGCTCTAAGGCGCGGGCTTGGCCGGCGTGGACGACGGCTGGTTGCCCTGCCGCGCGGCGGCCAGGATGCTGGTCAGCGCGTAGTTCCCCTCGTGGCAGGCGTACTCGAAGATGCGTCCGGGCGCCGGCGTCAGGACGGCCTCGCCCCGCCACGGCCGGCTGTAGAGGGCCGGATCCTCCACCGTGAAGGCATAGTGGATCTCGGCCGGGCCGGTGCGGGTGAAGCGCTCGACCACCACGGCGGCGTCCGACAGGAACACGTCGTCGGTCCGGCGCGTGACGCCCGGGCGGAATCCCCGCGTGACCACCACGAGCGTGTCGCCCTCCCAGCGACCCCGCGAGTCGCCGAACCAGCCGGGCTTCGCGGTGGGCGCGGCGGGCCCCAGCCTGACGATGCGGACGTCGTGGTAGCGCTCGGCCACCAGGGCGATCTCGTCGCGGGTCTGCACGATCTGGATGAGGTTGGCGTCCTGCTCGGCGATGAGCGGCGCCCCGGCGTTGCCGGCGGTGAGGCACCGCTCGTTCTCGGGCCGCTGCTCCACGTGATCGTAGGACCAGCGGCGGTAGTGCTTGCGGATGCCGAGCCGGGCCATGCCCTCGTCGCTGTAGGGCAGCTGGCCGTCCTCGGGGTCGACGATGACGGAGCTGCGGATCTCGCCGCGCACGCGCATCAGGCCCGTGCCCACCTCGGGGAACTCGGACTGGGCCTGGCCCACCGGGTCGTTCGGGACATTGACCCCGCCGGTGGGCGCCAGGCGAGCCTCCCAGGCGCGCGCCTCGTCCGGCGGGACGACGAGGGTCTTCAGCTCGCGCGGCCGCTCGAACTCGGTGTAGGTGCCGTTGGTCCAGGTCCCGTCCAGGTCGGGATGGCCGTGGCGGGTGCGCGGCGGGCGATAGCGCGGCTGCGCCGCGGCCGGGCCGGCGAGGGCGGCGGCCAGCGCCGGGACCAGAAGCTGACGTCGGTGAATCAAGATCGCCTCCCCGCTGAAGCTTCAGCCTCGCGCAGGATGCGCTACGGCCGCAACGGCTGCGATGGATGCGGACGTCAGGCGGCCCGCGCCTGTTCGGCGTCGCGGCGGATGCGGGCCACCATCGAGGCAAGGCCGTTGGAGCGCTGCGAGGAGAGGGCGCCCGAGAGGCCCAGCTTGTCGAACGCCGCCCGCGCGTCGAAGGCCAGGATCTCGGAGGGGCTGCGGCCGGAATAGAGGCGCAGCAGGATGGCGATGAGGCCCCGTACGATGTGGGCGTCGGAATCGCCCCGGAAGCGCAGGGTCCCGTCGGCCTGCGGCTCGGTGACGAGCCAGACCTGGCTGGCGCAGCCGCGGACCTTGGTCTCGTCGCTGCGCTCGGCGTCCGAGAGCGGGGCCAGGTCCTTGCCCATCTCGATCACGTAGCGGTACCGCTCCTCCCAGTCGCCCAGGAGGTCGAACTCGTCGGCGAGTTCGGAAAGGGCGTCGTCGATGGCGGCCATGTGCGCGGCAGTTAAGGGGCCCGGGGCCGCGGCGCAACCTCAGCCGGCCGGGAGGCGCACCATGGCGCTGAGGCCGCGGCCGGGTTGCGAGGCGAGCTTGAGCCGCCCGCCCATGGCCCGGCACGTCAGGTCGGCGATCGGCAGGCCAAGCCCCGCGCCCTCGGACTTTCGCGTCAGCGCGTTCTCCCCCTGCTCGAAGGGCGCCATCAGCCGGTGGATCTCGGCGGCGTCGACCCCGTCGCCCTCGTCGCAGATCCGGATCTCGACCATGTCGGCGATGCGCGCGGTCGAGACGCGCACGACCCCGCCCTCGGGGGAGAAGGCGATGGCGTTGTGCAGCAGCTGCGAGAGCACCTGGCGCAGGCCCCGATGGTCGGCCATGACCGAAGGCAGCGCCTCGGGCTGCGCGACCTCCAGCGTCACGCCCCGCGCCGCCATCTCGGCGGAGAGGGCCGGAAGCACGTCCTCGAGCGCGGTCTCCAGAGGCTCGACCGCCGGGTCGAAGTCGATCGTGCGCCCTTCCAGGCGGGCGATCTCGAGAACCTGGTTGACCAGCTTCAGCAGCCGCTGGCCGCTCTGGTGGATGATCTCGGCATATTCCTTGTACTGCGGAGCCCCGAGAGGCCCATACAGTTCCGCATTGAGAATTTCCGAGAAGCCGAGGATCGAGTTCAGAGGCGTGCGAAGCTCATGACTCACCACGCGCAGGAACGATCGCTTCTGCTCGTCCATGGCCGCTTCGAGGCGGGCGCGGGCGCGAACGCGGGCGGGGATGTCGGCCGTTTCAGCCATCGAACGGCGATGCGCCTGGTGGTCAGTCGAGGCCCGCAACTTCGCCCAAGGCGTTTACGAAAGTCTTGCGGGAACGGCGTTGTCCCGGCGGCCCTCGTGCGAATCTGCGTCCGCGGCTACTTTCGCGGGCCGGACCTGACGGGGCCGTATAGGGTCAGGGCATGAGCGGGGCGCGTTCGACATCGGCGAAGCCAGGGGGGCGCGGCGGCGCGGCGCCGGGCATGCTCTGGCATGCGGCCTGGGCGCTCGCGACGGCGGCCGCCATGGCCGGACTCTCGCTCCAGGGCCTCCGCATCGGCCCCGAACTGCTGGCGCTGGCCGCGGGCGGCGCGGCCGCGATCGCCGGCGCGCTCCTCTCCACGCTCGGGCCTGCAGGCCGGACTGCGGCGATCCTCATGTGGGGCGCGGCGGGCGCGGTCGCGGCGCACCTGACGGGCGGCGCCGGGGGCCCGCTGGCGGCCTGGTGCCTCGCCCCCGCCGCCGCGGCCACGGCGTTCCGCGCCCGTGAGACCCTGGCCCTCGGCGCGGCCGTATCCCTCGCCGCTGCGGCCGTGACCGCCCTGGACGGCGCGCTCATGACCCTGCCGCAGGCGGACGCCGCCGCGGCCCCCTGGCTGGGCCTGCTGAGCCTCGCCACGGTCACCCTCGGCTTCGCCTGGGGGCTGGTGGACCTGCAGGGCTCGGTCGCCCGCGACCAGCGGCGGACGGCCCGCGCGGCCGACATCATCGCGATCCTCGAGGCGCAGCCGCTGCTGCTGGCGGTCCTGGACCGCGCCGGGCGGGTGCTGACGGCGGCCGGGGCGCCCGTGGGCGGCCACGAGCCTCGATCGCTCGAAGGACGCAGCCTGGGCCACCTGGTGGCCGAGGCGGACCTCCCCGCCCTGGCCGGCGCCCTTCACGAGGCGGCGCGCGACGGCCGCGCCAGCGTCTATCTCGCCCGGGCCGACGATCCGGACAGCCCCTTCGAGCTGACGGTGCGCCAGGCGGGCGACGGGCGGCTCGTGGCCGCCCTGCGCGACGCGCGCGAGCAGTTCGCCCGCGAACGGCGGCTGGAGGCCGAACGCGTGACCGCCGAGCAGCAGAACGCCGGCAAGTCGCGCTTCCTCGCCAACATGAGCCACGAGCTGCGCACGCCGCTCAACGCCATCATGGGCTTCTCCGACATCATGCGGCAGCGGCTGTTCGGGCCCCTGGGCGACCGCTACGCCGAGTACGCCGAGCTGATCCACGAGAGCGGCACGCACCTGCTGGAGCTGATCAACGACGTCCTCGACATGTCGAAGATCGAGGCCGAGCGGTTCGAACTGCACATCGAGACCTTCGATGCGCGGGACGCCATCTCGGCGGTGCTGCGGCTGATGCGGGGCCAGGCCGATCGCGCCGGCGTCCACCTGCGCGGGGTCCTGCCGATCGCCGCGCTGCCCGCCGACGCCGACAAGCGCGCCGTCAAGCAGATCGCCCTGAACCTGATCTCCAACTCGCTGAAGTTCACCCCCCGCGGCGGCTCGGTGACGGTCACCGTGCAGGGCGACGGGGACACGCTGGAGCTGGTGGTCGCCGACACCGGCGTGGGCATCGCCCGCGACGACCTGGCGCGGCTGGGCCGGCCCTTCGAGCAGGTGGGTGAGGCCGAGAAGCGGACCGAGGGCACGGGCCTCGGCCTGTCGCTGGTGCGGGCCTTCGCCCGGCTGCACGGCGGCGAGATGAGCGTCGAGAGCGAGGTCGGCCACGGCACCGCCGTGACCGTCCGCCTACCCGTTCTGGTTGAGAAGCCGGCGGAGCAACAACCCCTGCGGCGGAAAGTCTAGGGCCGCACGCTGCGGGTCGCCATCGGTCCGTAGGACGCCGCCTAGCCGCTAGCGGCTCGCCAGCTGCAGGAAGGCGCGGCCGGCGGCGAAGTCTCCGACTTCCACATAGGCGGTGCGCGTGCGGCCGCCCGCGAACAGGAACTCCACGGCCACGGCCTCGCGCGGATCGAGTTCGCTGAGCGCCTGGACGGCGGTGTTCGGGAACCGGAAGGCCCAGCCCCCGCCGTAGCCCTTGGGCAGCAGCTCGGCCTCGGCCCCGCCGCGGGCCTCGGCGAACCAGGCGCGCGTCGCCGAGGCGGGCGGCAGCTTGCGCGACAGGGGCTGGCGGCCGCCCAGCAGGTAGGGGCCCAGCGTCCGCTGCGTGTCGCGCATCACGAGCCGGGCCGAGTAGGGCGTCGCCTTGTCGGAGAAGCCGGCCACGGCCACCAGGGCGCTCTGGATGTCCTGCCGGCCCGCGAGGCCGAAGATCATGCGGTTGGAGCCGAAGTCCGCGCTCTGCGACAGCCGCCAGCGGGCGCTGCGGCCGACGCCGCGGTCGGCGCGCCACTCGGTCAGGTCGCCGGGATAGACCATCCGCGTCACCCGCTGGTACCCGGCGAAGGCCATGCGGATGCGGGCGGCCTGGCTGGCGACCAGCGGACTTGCGCAGTCGATCTGGGCGGCGCGGGCGCGCGCGTTGCGTTCGACGACCTGTAGGGACCGGGGGTCGGAGCCGGCGCGGAGCGCCGCGCCGCGGGCCTGGGCCGCGCCGGCGGCGAGGGCGGAGGACACCTCGGGCGTGAAGAGGCCGCAACGGCTGTCCGCCGCGGTCATCACCGTCCGCTCGAAGAAGAGGTCCGCCGGCTGCGCCAGCGCGATCGCGGGGGCCGCGATCGCCGCGGCCAGCCCTGCAAACCCCATCCGAAACGTCGGCCCAGCGCTTCTGCGCGAGCTCATGCGTTTTGCCGTCCACCATCGTTCCGCGGCCTTGAGAACGGCCGTCTGGATAGGCGGAGGCTTAGCCGTACAGGGTTGAGGTCCTATGGACGGAGACGGTTAACGCCCGTTCGTCTTTGCGGCGCCCGCGTGACAGCATGCTGCGGCTCGCGCATATGGCGGGCGATGCTGCTTTCCACCGACATCTGGGTCGGCGCGCTCATCCGCCGGGTCGAGATCGGCGGGGGCTTCGCCGTCGTGGCGCGCAAGGGCGATCCCCGGGCGGGCGCGGTCCTGGTGAAGGTGCTGAACCGGTCGGACGGGACGGCCCGGCTGCTGGCGGAGGCGACGCGCGGCGACGGCGACCGGGTCTGGATGGAGCCCGCCGCGAGCCGGGCCGAGGCCGACCTCGACCGCTACATAGAGCGTGCGGTCCGTATCGACCCAGACATATGGATCGTCGAGATCGAGGATAAGGAAGGCCGCCATTTCCTCGTTGAGCCTGTCGAAAAAGGCTAGCTAGGTTGGCGGCGACCGGCGCGGTAGACGCCGGCAGAGTTCTCAGGGGATGGAGCGGGAATGCACTACGCCGAACTGAACAAGGCCTGGGCCGAGCTGACGGGGCCCGGCGCGCCGATGGAAGTGGTCGAGGTCGAGGTGCGCGGCGTGACGATCCGCGCCTTCAAGAACGCGCCGCCGAACGTGCGCGCGCTCTGGCTCTCGACGGCGCAGTTCGCGGACCGCGACTATCTCGTCTTCGGCGACGAGCGCATCACCTACGCCGAGGCGCACAGGCTGGTCGCCTCGACCGCCAACTGGCTGCTGGCCCAGGGCGTGAAGCCGGGCGACCGCGTCGCGATCGCCATGCGGAACTACCCCGAATGGATGCTGATCTACTGGGCCTGCGCCTGCATCGGCGTGGCCTGCGTCGGGATGAACGCCTGGTGGACGGCTCCCGAGATGGCCTACGGCATGAAGGACGCGCAGCCCAAGGTGCTGTTCGCCGACGCCGAACGCATCGGCCGCCTCATGGAGCAGCCCGAGATGCTGGGCGGCGCCACGCTGGTGGCGGTGCGGGCGGACCCGCCGGCCGGCGCCGTTCCCTGGTCGCAGGTGGCCGCCCACGGCGGGGCGATGCCCGAGGTGGCGATCGATCCGGACGAGGACGTCTGCATCTTCTACACCTCCGGGACCACGGGCTTCCCGAAGGGCGCGCAGCTCACGCACCGCAGCTGCATCAACAACCTGATGAACATGATGTTCGCCGGACAGGTGACCGCGCTGGCGACGCAGCGGGCGACGGGCGTGGTTCCCGACCCCAATGCGCCGGTCCCGATCCCGTCGGGCCTGGTGACCACGCCGCTGTTCCACGTGACGGCCAACAACTGCGGCGCCTACGCGGCCACCGCGGCCGGCGGCAAGATGGTGCTGATGTACAAGTGGGACGTGGTCGAGGCGCTGAAGCTGATCGAGCGCGAGCGCTGCACCTCGGCGGGCGGCGTGCCGGTGATGGCCCGCGAGCTGGTCACCCATCCGGACTTCCACAAGTACGACACCTCGAGCCTGCTCACCGTGGGCGGCGGCGGGGCGCAGCTGCAGCCCGACCTCGTGGGCAAGATCGACAAGACGGTGGCGACCGCCCGGCCGAACACCGGCTACGGCATGACCGAGACGTCGGGGATCATCACCTCGATCTCGGGCGACTTCTTCGTGGACAAGCCGGCGAGCTGCGGGCGCGCGATGCCGACCTTCGAGGTCAAGGTCGTGGGCGACGACGGCCAGGCGCTGCCGCCCGGCCAGCCCGGCGAGCTGTGGGTGCGCGGGGCCTCGGTCATCAAGGGCTACATCAACCGCCCCGAGGCCACGGCCGACTCGATCACCGACGGATGGCTGCACACCGGCGACGTGGCCTACCTGGACGACGACGGGTTCATCTTCCTGGTGGACCGCAAGAAGGACATGGTCCTGCGCGGCGGCGAGAACATCTACTGCGCCGAGGTCGAATCGGCGGTTCACCACCTGCCGCAGGTGGCGGAGTGCTGCGTCTTCGGCGTGCCTGACGACCGCCTGGGCGAGGAGGTCGGCGCCGCCGTGGTGGTGCAGCCGGGCAAGTCCCTCACGGCCGAGGAGGTGCGCGAGGCCGTCGGCGCGCAGATCGCCAAGCACAAGGTGCCCCGCTACATCTGGCTGCTGGACGACCCGATCCCGCGCAACGCGAACGGCAAATTCCTGAAGCGCGAGCTGCGCGAGACCCTGAAGGTCGAGGACGCCGCCTGACGATCACCGCCGGCTGCCGCAAGGTCAGAGTGGCCAAGTGATCGGTCGTCACTTACGACTCCCGTGAAAGACTGGGAGGGGATCACCATGGCCCGCATGAAGTTCGGCGCGTTCCTGGCTCCGCATCACCCCATCGGGGAGCACCCGATGCTGCAGATGCGCAACGACATCAAGTTCGCGGCGCACCTGGACGCCCTGGGCTACGACGAGTTCTGGGTGGGCGAGCACCACTCGACCGGCTGGGAGGTGATCGCCTCGCCCGAGATGTTCCTGGCGGGCGTGGCCGAGCACACCCATCGCATCCGGCTGGGCACGGGCGTGGTTTCGCTGCCGTACCACCACCCCTTCAACGTGGCCCAGCGGATGGTCCAGCTGGACCACATGAGCGGCGGCCGGGTGATCTTCGGCACGGGCCCGGGGGCGCTGCCGTCCGACGCGCACATGCTCGGCATCGACCCGATGACCCAGCGCGACCGCCAGGACGAGGCCATCGGCGTGATCCAGCGCCTGTTCGCCGGCGAGCGTGTCAGCCACAAGAGCGACTGGTTCACCCTGCAGGACGCCCGCCTGCAGCTCTTCCCGCTGCAGGAGGAGATGCCGATCGTCGCGGCGTCGTCGATCAGCCCCTCCGGGATGACGCTGGCGGGCAAGTACGGCCTAGGCGTGCTCTCGATCGGCTCCAACTCGGACGCCGGCCTGGCGGCGCTGCCGACGCAGTGGGGCTTCGCCGAAGAGGCGGCCCGGAAGTCCGGCAAGACGGTCGACCGCAAGAACTGGCGCGTGCTGATGAGCTGGCACATCGCCGAGACGCGCGAGCAGGCCATCGCCGAGTCGGCCCAGGGCCTGATGCACTGGCACAACGAGTACACTGTCGGCACGCTGATGCGGCCCGGCGCCGCGGCGTTCAAGACGCCGGAGGAGGCCGTGGAGCAGACCGCCTTCTCGCCCGGCGCGGCGGCGGTGATCGGCACGCCGGACGACCTGGTGGCCGCGATCCGCAAGCTGCACGACTCGGCCGGCGGCTTCGGCGTGGTGCTGGGCTTCGTCCACGACTGGGCCAACCGCGAGAACACCAACCGCAGCTGGGAGCTGGTGGCGCGCTACGTCATCCCGGAGGTGCAGGGCCTGCTCGAGGGCTATCGGACCTCGCGCCAGTACGTGATCGACAACCGCGAGTGGTTCGAGCGCGCGGGGCAGGCGGTGCTGGCCAAGATCATGTCCCACGAGGGCGCCGCCAAGGCGCTGCAGGAGGGCATGCAGGCCGGCGTGGCCATGCGCTCGCCGAACGCGCCCGACCTGAACAAGGCCGCCGCCGAGGTGAAGGCCGGCGAATAGCCGCGCGGCGGCGCGCACGGGGAACGCGGAGCGCGCGGCGGCCTTTCACCGGCATGCCGCTCGCTGACCTGCCCGTGCCGCTGGATCTCGCCACCATGGAGGCGAAGCTGGTCGACGAGGTCCCGACGGGCCCCGGCTGGCGGTTCGAGCCGAAGTGGGACGGGTTCCGGTGCCTGGCCTTCCGCCATGGCGACGAGGTGCTGCTGAAGGCCAAGTCAGGCAAGCCGCTGAACCGGTTCTTTCCGGACGTGGTCGAGGCGCTGAAGGCGCTGCCGGTCCCCCGGTTCGTGGTGGACGGCGAACTGACCATCGACGTGGACGGGACGCCCAGCTTCGAAGCGCTGCAGATGCGGCTGCACCCGGCGGAGAGCCGCGTGCGGAAACTGGCGGCGGAACAGCCGGCCTCGCTGACGCTGTTCGACTGCCTGATGGACAAGGCCGGCCGCTCGCTGGTGTCGGCGCCCCTGTCCGAGCGGCGCAAGGCCCTGGAGGCGCTGGTGCAGCGGTTCGGGAAGGCGGCGGTGATCCGGCTGTCGCCGGGCACGACGGATCGCGAGAAGGCCTGCGGCTGGCTGAAGGACCTGTCGGCGGAACTGGACGGCGTGGTCGCCAAGCGCCTGGACGGGCCGTACGCGCCCGGCGAGCGGGCGATGCTGAAGATCAAGACCATCCGCACGGCCGACTGCGTGGTGGGCGGCTTCCGCTATGCGGAGGGGACAAAGGCCGTCGGCTCGCTGCTCCTGGGGCTGTACGACGGCCAGGGGCGGCTGAACCATGTGGGCTTCACCTCGACGATCCGGCATGCGGACCGGCCCGAGCTCACGGCGCGGCTGCTGGCGTTGCAGGGCGAGGGGTTCACTGGCGATGCGCCGGGCGGTCCCAGCCGCTGGAGCACCGGGCGAAGCGGCGATTGGGTCCCGCTGCGGCCTGAACTGGTGGTCGAGGTGGCCTACGACCAGGTGACGGGCGGCCGCTTCCGGCATGGCGCGCGGCTGGTCCGCTGGCGCCCCGACAAGGCGCCGGCGCAGTGCAGATGCGAGCAGATCCGCCGCTGAGGCCATCCGCCAGCTTTGCCGCAGCAAGGCGGCAATGCGGCGTGGTCAAGCCGCAGGAATGCCGCACGACTCGGTGCGGATAGCCGCCTCCAGGGCGCGCCGGGGCGCGCCCGATTCCGACACTCAGGAAGGGCGGCCATGGACGGCGATGCGCTGGCGCTCCCGACGATCCGCGTCCGGGGACGGAGCTTCATGGCGATCGTTGTCGCCCCGGAGTTTCCCTTCGGCGACTGGTTCGCCGCGCTGGATCGCCAGCTCGAGGGCGCGCCCGGCTTCTTCGAGGGCCGCCCGGTGGTGGCCGACCTGGCCGGTGTCGCCGAAGCCGTCGGCCCCCAGTCCCTGCCGATCGTACTGGACGGGCTGGCCGCCCGGAACCTGCGCCTCGTCGGCGTCGAGGGCGTGCCGCCGGGCCTGCTTCGCGGCACCCGCTGGGGCGACATGCCGACCAGCCTGCACGGCCGCGACACGACCCTGGAGGCGCGGAGCGCGACGCCTGCGCCCGCGCCGGGCGCGCTGCTCATCGACCGCCCGGTGCGCTCGGGCCAGTCCATCGTCTTCGACGAGGGCGACGTCGTCGTGGTCGGGCCTGTCGCCTCCGGCGCCGAAGTGATCGCGGCCGGCAACGTGCACATCTACGGCCGCCTCCGCGGCCGCGCGATCGCCGGGCTCAAGGCCGAGGAGTCGCGGATCTTCTGCCGCCAGTTCGAAGCCGAGATGGTGGGCGTCGGCCGTCTCTACCGCACTGCCGAGAACTGGGGCCCCGACCTGCACGGCCGCGCCGTCCAGGTGCGCTGCGACCGTGGGGCGCTCTCGTTCTCGGCCCTCGACTGAACCCGCGCCAGGAGTCACCGCCATGTCCAACGTCGTCGTCGTCACCTCCGGCAAGGGCGGGGTCGGCAAGACCACATCGTCGGCCGCCATAGCGGCGTCGCTGGCGCGCGCGGGGCAGAAGACCGTTGTCATCGACTTCGACGTGGGCCTGCGCAACCTCGACCTGGTGATGGGGGCCGAGCGTCGCGTGGTCTTCGACCTGGTCAACGTGGTGCAGGGCGACGCCAAGCTTCCGCAGGCGCTGATCCGGGACAAGCGGCTGGACAACCTGGCGCTGCTGCCGGCCTCCCAGACGCGCGATAAGGACGCGCTCACCGAGGAGGGCGTCGGCCGGGTCATCGAAGAGCTGCGCGAGAGCTTCGACTGGATCGTGTGCGACAGCCCGGCGGGCATCGAGAAGGGCGCCACTCTGGCCATGCGCTTCGCCGACACCGCCGTGGTCGTCACCAACCCCGAGGTTTCCTCGGTGCGCGACTCCGACCGGATCATCGGGATGCTGGACTCCAAGACCCGGCGCGCGGAAACGGGCGGAAAGGTGGAGAAACAGCTCCTGCTCACCCGCTTCGACCCGGCGCGCGCGGCGCGCGGCGACATGATGAGCGTCGACGACGTGCTGGAGATCCTGGCGATCCCGCTGCTCGGCATCGTGCAGGAGAGCCCGGACGTGCTGACCGCCTCGAACCTCGGCTGCCCGGTGACGCTGCACAATCCCGACTCGCCGGCGGCGCGGGCCTACGACGAGGCGGCCCGGCGGCTCATGGGCGAGACGATCCCGCTCCGCATGCCGCGCCAGGAGAAGCCCGGCCTGCTCAGCCGCCTCTTCGGCAAGAGGGCCGCGGCATGAGCCTGCTGGACCTCTTCAGCCGGCGGCGGCAGACGGCGCCGGTCGCGCGGGAGCGGCTGCAGGTGCTGCTGGCCCACGAGCGCGCGCTCTCGGGCGGCGCGGACCTCGCCGCGGTGCTCAAGCAGGAGATCCTGGAGGTGATCGCGCGCCACATCCCTATCGACCGGGATCATGTGGAGGTGAAGCTGGATCGCGGCACGCAGGTCTCGACCCTGGCGATCGACATCGAGGTGCCCGCCGCGGCCCTGGCGGCCCCGGCGCCGCCGCCCAAGGCGCGGCGCCGGCGCGCGGCGGCCACCTGAACGGGCTCGTCCGAATCCGTCTCCGGGCCGTAGATGGGGTTCCTGGCCATCATCGGAGCCCCCGCCTTGCGCGTCCTGTCCCTCGCCCTGACCGCCGCCCTCTGCCTTCCCGCCGCGGCCCAGGCCCAGAGCACCGCCCAGCAGATGCTGGACATGGCCGCGCGGATCCGCGCCAGCGCCCAGGCGACGCCGGGCCTCGGGCCTGACGATCGCGCGCAGATGATCCGGCAGGCCGAGGAGGTTGAGAAGGCGGTACGCGAGGGCGCCTACGGTCCGGTGGGCGCGGCGCCGCCGAAGAAGGAACCGACGCTCGAAGAGGCGCTGATGGCCAAGCACGGTCGCCTCGACTGGCTCACGCCGCTGGCCGCGTGCGCCGGCTACACCCAGGAGAACTACCTGACCTTCCGCTATTCGGCGGCGATCAACGACCGCGACGCCCATTGCCGCAACGCCTACGGGCACTGGGCGACCTATCTGCGGGTGACGCGCGCCGGCGATGCGGAGGCCGCGGGCCAGGCGCTCTTCTACTACAACGCCGCCGCCGAACGGGCCGCGGGGCTGTCCGGGGGCAAGTGATCCCGGCGCGCCTCAGCCGATCCGCGGGCGCAGGTGCTCGTGGGCCCCGTGCTCGTGGGCCCCGTGGTCGTGATGACCCTCGTGGGCGTGGCTGCCGTTCGGCTCGACGGCGATCAGATTGAGCTGGCCGAACCGGACGCCGCGCTCGGCGCGGATGGCGTCGGCCAGCGCGCGGACGCGGGCGGTCCGGCCCTTCAGCATCATGCTCTCCAGACAGTGATCGTGGTCGAGATGGACGTGGAAGGTGGCGACCACCTGGTCATGATGCGCGTGGCTGATCTCGGTCAGGCGCTGGGCCAGCGCGCGGACGTGATGATTGTAGACGTAGCTGAGGTTCGCCACGCAGTCGCCGTCGGCGGCCTCGTCGCGCCGCTCGGCGATCGCGCGCCTCACCAGGTCGCGGACGGCCTCGGACCGGCTGCCGTAGCCCTGCTCCGCCGCCAGGGCGTCGAAGGCCTCGGCGAGGTCCTCTTCGAGCGAAACGGTCACACGCTGCATGGGAATCTCCTGACCGCCGCATCATAGGCGCGGGGCATGGGGCCAGTCCTCCCCGTCCGCTGGACCCGCCGCCATATCGTATGAAAGATGGATCGAAAGTTCCTACGCGGGGGAAGGCCTTGAATCGTGTCCGGCTGCTATGCGCGCTGGCGGGCGGCGTCCTGGGGGCGGCGCCCCTGTACGCCGACGAGGCCATCCCCACCGCCGGCCCCGAGATCGACGAGGTCTATGTGTGGGGCAAGCGGGAGGGCCGCGTCGGGGTGGCGGCCAGCGCGAGCGAGGGCGAGGTCTCGTACGGCGCCTACGCCGACCGCCCTCTGCTGCGCCCGGGCGAGCTGGCCGAGGTCATCCCGGGCCTGGCGGCCACCCAGCACTCGGGGTCGGGCAAGGCCAACCAGTTCTTTCTGCGCGGCTTCAACCTGGACCACGGCACCGACTTCTCGATCTCGCTGGACGGCGTGCCCCTGAACCTGCGCACGCACGCCCACGGCCAGGGCTATCTGGACGTGAACGGCGTGACGCCCGAGTTCGTGCAGACCATCGACTACCGCAAGGGCCCGTATTTCGCGGACGCGGGCGACTTCTCGGCGGCGGGGACTGCCGCCTTCCGGACCTTCGAGCGGCTGCCGGCGAGCTTCGTGGAAACCCAGGTCGGCGAGCACAGCTTCGGCCGGGCGGTCGTCGGCGTCGACCTCGGGGCCGGCTTGCTGGGACTTGACCTGACCACCGCCGACGGGCCCTGGGCGCGTGACGAGAACCTGCGCAAGGTGAGCGCCCTTGGCCGCCTCGCCGTCGGCGGGTGGTCGCTGACCGCGCTGGCGTACGACGCAAGCTGGGACTCCACCGACCAGATCCCGCGGCGGGCGGTGGAGGCGGGGGCGCTGTCGCGCTTCGGCCTCATCGACGACACCGATGGCGGCAAGACCAGCCGCTTCATCCTCTCGGCGCGCCGCCGTCCCGACGCCGACAGCGACCTGGTGATCTATGCCCAGCGCTACACGCTGAACCTCTGGTCGAACTTCACCTACTTCCTCGACGACCCGGTGAACGGCGACCAGTTCGAGCAGGCCGAGAAGCGCTGGATCGCGGGCGCGTCGGGCTTCACCACGTGGCGCCCGTCCGGGACCCTGACGCTGCGGGCGGGCGCGGAGACGCGGCTGGAGGACATCGGCTCGGTCGGTCTCTACCGGACCAAGGCGCGCCGCCGCCTCTCCACCGATCGGCGCGACGAGGTGCGCGAGCTGTCAGCCGGCGTCTGGGGCGCGGCGACGTGGGCGGACGGGCCGCTGCGCGCGACGCTGGGCCTACGCGCCGACGCGATCCACGTGGACGTCGACTCGGACAATCCGCTGAATTCGGGCCGCGCCACCGACGCGCAGGTGAGCCCGAAGCTGACGCTGGCCTGGCGGATCTCGCCGACCGTGGATGTCTACGCCGACGCCGGGCGCGGCTTCCATTCCAACGATGCCCGCGGCGCGGTGCAGCGCGTGGTCCCTTCGACCGGCGAGCCGGCCGACAAGGCGCCGCTCTTCGCGGCCGCCGACGGGGCCGAGCTGGGGGCCCGCTATGAGACGCCCGGCTTCGCGGCGAGCTTGGCGCTGTGGGCGCTGCGGCTGGAGTCCGAGCTCGTCTATGTGGGCGACGCGGGCGAGACCGAGAGCACCGACGGCACGAAACGCCTGGGCGTGGAGGCGCTGATGACCTGGTCGCCGCGGCCGGGCGTCAACCTCGACCTCTCGGCGGCGGCGACCCGCGCCCGCTACCGGGGCGACCCGCCCGGCGGCGCACGGATCCCGAACGCGCTCGAGTACGCGGTGACGGCCGGCGCGACGGTGCGCCTCACGCCCCGCGACATCGCCCAGCTGACCCTGCGCCGCCTGGGGCCGGCGCCCCTGGTCGAGGACGACAGCGCCCGATCGCGGTCCTCGACCGTGGTGAACCTCGCCTACACGCGCACGTTCGGGCGGCTTGCGGCGCGCGTCGACGTGCTCAATCTCTTCGACAGCAAGGACAACGACATCACCTACTTCTACGCCTCGCGCCTGCCGGGCGAGCCGGACGAAGGCGTCGAGGATTTCCACTTCCACCCGATGGAGCCGCGGCAGGTCCGCGTGGGCCTGCGCTACACCTTCTAGAGGCGTCGGGCGGCCCGTCGCTTTCGCGCGGCGCGTGCGCGTGGTAGGCGCGGCGCCCCATGAGCACTTCTCCCGAGGCCGCCAACTCCCGCACCGGGATCGCCGCACAGGCGGCGAGGCGGCGCACCTTCGCCATCATCTCCCACCCGGACGCCGGCAAGACGACGCTGACCGAGAACCTGCTGCTGGCCGGCGGGGCGATCCGGGCGGCGGGGCAGGTGCGCGCCCGCGGCGAGAACCGCCGCACCCGGTCGGACTGGATGAAGATCGAGCGCGAGCGCGGGATCTCGGTCTCGGCCAGCGTCATGACGTTCGACCACGACGGGCTGATGTTCAACCTGCTGGACACCCCCGGCCACGAAGACTTTTCCGAGGACACCTACCGCACGCTCACGGCCGCCGACGCGGCGGTGATGGTGCTCGACGCGGCCAAGGGCATCGAGCCGCAGACCCTGAAGCTGTTCGAGGTGTGCCGCATGCGGGACATCCCGATCGTCACCTTCATCAACAAGATGGACCGCGAGGCGCAGGACCCGTTCGAGCTCCTGGACGAGGTCGCCTCGAAGCTCGCGCTGGACCCCGCGCCGCTCTACTGGCCCGCGGGGTCGGGCGGGCGGTTCAAGGGGATGCTGGACCTGCGGCGCGACAGGTTCCTGCCGTTCGCCAGCAAGCGCGGCGGCAAGGACGATGAGGAAGGTCACCCCGACCCCATCGCCTTCCGCGGCAACGCGGTGGTGAGCTACCTCGACCCCGACGAGCAGGAAGAACTGTCCGAAAACGCCGCACTGGCCCAGGGCGGACTGAAGACGTTCGACCCGCAGTCGTTCCTGGAAGGGCACATGACGCCGGTGTTCTTCGGCTCGGCGCTGCGCCACTTCGGGGTCGACCAGCTGCTCGAGGGCCTGGGCGCCTATGCGCCGCCGCCCAAGCCCGTGGCGGCTCGCAAGGGCGGCGACGAGACCCATGTGGCCCCCGGCGATCGCGAGGTCACGGGCTTCGTCTTCAAGGTGCAGGCGAACATGGACCCCAACCACCGGGACCGCATCGCCTTCCTGAAGCTGTGCTCGGGCCGCTTCACGCGCGGCATGAAGCTGAAGGTGCAGAACACCGGCAAGCAGCTCAGCGTGAACGCGCCGATGATGTTCTTCGCCTCGGACCGCGAGCTGGCCGAGGACGCCTACGCGGGCGACGTGATCGGCATCCCGAACCACGGCGTGCTGCGGGTGGGCGACAGCCTGTCGGAGAGCGGGACCCTGCGTTTCGCCGGCCTGCCGAACTTCGCGCCGGAAATCCTGCAGCGGGTGCGCGTGAAGGACCCGCTGAAGGCCAAGCACCTGAAGAAGGCGCTGGAGAGCCTGGCCGAGGAGGGCGTGACGCAGCTGTTCCGGCCGAACATCGGGGCCGACTTCATCGTGGGCGCCGTCGGCCAGCTGCAGTTCGAGGTGATGGCCGACCGGCTGCGCGAGGAATACCAGCTGGAGGTGATCTTCGAGCCCAGCCCCTATGCCGAGGCGCGGTGGATCGTCGGGGACGAGGCCGACCTCGAGGACTTCGCCGGCAAGCACCGCGGCGCCATGGCGAGCGACATCGACGCGCAGCCGGTCTTCCTCGCGAAGTCGGCCTGGGAGGTCGGCTACGTGGGCGAGCGCTTCCCGAAGGTGCGGTTCGAGCGCTCCAAGGAGCGGGCCTAGCGCCGTGAGCGGCGCCGTCCTCTACGGCGCGCCGGCGCCGGGGCTGGTGGAGGTTCCGGCCGGGGCGCTCCAGGTGTCGCCGCTGACGCCCGGCTCTGCGGATCTCGCCGGAATGGCCGACGGGTCGATCGACGCGGCGGTGGTGCTGGCCCCCGGCGGCACGCTGGAGCGCGACGCCGTGCTGGCGCAGGCGCTGCGCGTGCTGCGGCCGGGCGGCGTCCTGACCGCGCTGGCCCCCAAGGACAAGGGCGGCTCGCGCCTGCGCAAGAGCCTCGAGGCCTTCGGCGTGACGGTGGCGGAGGACGCACGGCGGCACTATCGCTTCTGCCGGGTCGTGCGCCCGCAGGCGGTGGGGGGCCTGGAGGCGGCGATCGCCGCCGGGGCTCCGCGGATCGTGCCCGCCCTGGGGCTCTGGTCCCAGCCGGGGGTCTTCAGCTGGGACCGCCTCGATCCGGGATCGGCGCTGCTGCTGCAGGCGCTGCCGCCGCTGGCCGGGGAGGGCGCGGACCTGGGCTGCGGCGTGGGCGTGCTTGCCGCGCGGGTGCTGGCTTCGCCCGCCGTCACGCGGCTCACGGGGGTGGAGCTGGATCGCCGCGCGGTGGAGTGCGCACGGCGCAACCTGGACGACCCGCGGGTGACGCTGCGATGGGCCGATGCGCGTCAGGCCGGGCTGGAGGGACTGGACTTCGTGGTGATGAACCCGCCGTTCCACGACGGGGGCGCGGAGGACCGCGACCTGGGCGTGGCCTTCGTCCGCGCCGCAGCGGCCATGCTGCGCAAGGGCGGGACCTGCTGGCTGGTGGCCAACCGGCACCTGCCGTACGAAGCGCCGCTGCGCGAGGCGTTCGCGTCGGTGGACGTGCGCGCCGAGGGCGGCGGCTACAAGGTCTTCGAGGCGCGCCGATGAGCAAGACGCCCATGGCCAGGCTGGACCGGCTGCTCGCCAACCTGGGCTACGGCTCCCGGCGCGAGATCGCCGACCTCGTGCGGCACAGGCAGGTGGTCCTGGACGGCGAGGTGCTGAAGGACCCCGGCGCGAAAGTGCCCGTGACCGCCGACCTCCCGCAGCGGATGACGGTCGTGGACCGCCCGGTCGATCCGCCGGCGCCGCTGACACTGGTCATGCACAAGCCGCTGGACGTGGTCTGCTCGCACAAGGAGCCCGGGCGCAGCGTCTACGAGCTCCTGCCGCGCCGCTGGCGGGCGCGGATGCCGGGGCTGTCGACCATCGGGCGACTGGACAAGGACACCACCGGGCTGCTGCTGATCACCGACGACGGCGCGTTCCTGCACCGGGTGATCTCGCCCAAGAGCCACGTGGCCAAGCGCTACCGCGCCACCCTGGATCGGCCGCTGGAAGGCTGGGAGGCCGAGACGTTCGCAGGCGGGCGGCTGGTGCTGGACGGCGACACCGACCCGCTGGCGCCGGCGGTGCTGGAGCCCATCGGCCCGCAGGAGGCCTACCTGACGATCACCGAGGGCCGCTATCACCAGGTCCGCCGGATGTTCGCCGCCCTGGGCAACCACGTCGTCGCCCTCCACCGCGATCGCATCGGCGGCCTGGCGCTGCCCGAGGATCTCGCCCCGGGCGCCTGGCGGCCGGTCACGGCGTCCGAACAGGCGGCGATCCTAGCGTGAAGGATTGCGGGCCGCGACGCGCCCCGCGCCAAAGCAAGAAGCGTGCCAGAAATTAACGATCCCAAAGCATCAGGGCTTTGTTTTTCTGACGTTTCTTTGAAGCCACATTAACCATATCTGCGGAATTAACGGCTTGTTAAACCCTTCGGCTCCGGCTTTGCTTGAGACCTGACGAAGCCTGTGAGGGGCGTTCCATCGTGGGACGCCGGGGGGCCGGAGCGGGTCAATGTTCGAGCTGGGTCGAGAGCTTCGACGCTTCTTCGCGTCCGACCGCGCCAAGGGCGCGCCCCAGGACGGGCTGACGGGCGGAGACTCCTCGCTCCTGGAACTGCTGGACTGCCAGTTGCTGGCGCAGGAAGCCAAGGCCTGCGACGTGGCCGCCAGCCGCATCAGCGCCAAGGACAAGCCGCGCCGCCGCCTGGAAGCCGCGATCGTCTGGCGCGAGGTCGCCCGGCGCACCGGCGACGCCGTGGCGTTGCGCAAGGCCGCCGCGGGCGCGGAGACCGCCGCCGCCGGCTTCGAGCAGGCCCATCGCCGCGACGGCTGGGCCCGGGCGCGTTGCGAGCAGGCCTTCGCCGCCCTCCTGGGCGCAGAGATCTTCGGCGATCCCGGGCTGAACGCCGCCGCCGAGGTGGCTTTCCGCGAGGCGCGCACGAGCGTGAAGGGTGGGCTCGCCGCGCCGCTGGCCGATGTGGGACTGCTCGCCATCGAAGGTCGCCGGGTGCTGGACAAGCTCGACGCGCGCGGGGCCGCCGCGTTTTCGCAGCGGTTCACGATGCCGATCTCGGCGCTCGACAACATCGCCAAGCGGTTGACCGCCGCCCGGGCGCTGGCCGCCGAGGCGCGGCTGATCCGCGCGGACCTGCTCTGCGGGTTCGGCGCGCGGCTGAAGGACGCCGACCTGCTGGACGCCGCGGCGGGCGAGGCGGCCATCGCCGGCGAGCGCCTGGACCCCGCCTACGAGCCGCTCACCTGGGCCCGCGCCAAGATCGCGCACGGCCAGGCGCTGGCCCTGAAGGGCGAAGCGATCGGCGACGTGGACGCCTTGGCCGCGGGCGCGGGGGCGCTGGCCCTGGCGCTCGACAACCTGACGCGTGAGCACAGCCCCCTCGACTGGGCCCGCACCCAGATCGCCCTGGCCCAGGCGCTGCAGGCGCTGGGCGAGGCCTCCAGCGACCCTCGCGCCTTCGAGCACGCCGTCTCCTGCTACGACCGCGCCGGCCTCGTGCTTCGCGAGGCGCCGACGCTGCCCCTGCGCGGGGTCGCCGCCGGATCGCGGGCCGTTTGCCTGGCCCGGCAGGCGGAGCTGACCGGCGACGCCGCGGTGCTGGACGCCGCAGAGGCGGCGATGAAGATCGAGCTCTCGAACCTCTCGCCGCGGCGCGATCCGGTGGGCTGGGCGCTGGCGCAGCTTCACCTGGCGCGGCTCTATGAGGCCCGCATGGGCATGACCGGCCGCGACGCCGGAGAGCGGGCGGCCGCGATGATGGCCCTCGACGCGGCCCTCGACGTGTTCGGCGACCATGGCCTGCGCTCGCTCTCGGTGCTGGCGAACGACGCCATGGAGCGGCTCGGCGAACCCCCGCGCCGCGGCTAGCCCGGCTTCACAGGCGCGGCGGTCGGGCGCATCCTTCCGCCCGGAGGATCCGCGCCATGTCCCGCAAGCTTGCATTCCTCGTCACCCTCGCGACGGCCGCCGGGGGTGCGGCGCGCGCCGAGACCAACTGGATCGCCGCGCCGACCGCCCAGCAGATGGCCGCGGTCTTCCCCGAGAAGGCCAGGGCGGCGGGCGTCGGCGGCGGGGTCGAACTGGTCTGTACGTCCAACCGCTCGGGCGAGATGACGGACTGCGACGTGCTGGGCGAGACCCCGAGGGGCTACGGCTTCGGCGCCGCGGCGCGGAAGCTCGCGCACGGGATGCGCGCCGAGGGCCTGCGCAAGGACACCGAAGTGCGCGTCTCGATGTCCTTCCCGGCCGAGCTGGCGAGGGCCACGAGCCACAACGTGAAGACGCCTCGGTGGACCGCCCTGCCGAGCGTCGAGGACATGCAGGCGGCCGCGCCGAAAGGCGACGCCGGCGGCCCCAACAACATCCGCGTCACGCTCGTCTGCGAGGTGCAGGCCGGCGGCGTGCTGACGGGCTGCGTCGTGGACCGCGAGGAGCCCGCGGGACAGGGGTTCGGCCCGGCGATCCTGGCGCTCGCGCCCAAGTTCCGCGTGGCGCTGATGAGCGCGGAGGGAATGCCGACCGTGGGCGGCAAGGTCCGGGTGCCGGTGCGTTTCGACCTCAAGCCGGTGCAGCAGGCGACCAACTAGACCCGCGGGGCGCGGTCAGCGGCCCCGCCACCAGCGGAGACCGGCGCGCTCCGCGGCCTGCAGGAGGGCATAGAGCGCGACGCCCATGGCCCCCAGGACGACGAGGGCGGCGAACATCTTGGCCGTCTGCAGGCGGTTGCCGGCGTCCAGGATCCGCCAGGCGAGGCCCTGGACCTTGCCCGAGCCGGAAACGAACTCGGCGACCACGGCGCCCACGATCGCAAGGCCGGCCGCCACCTTGTGGCCTTCCAGCAGGAACGGCACGGCCGAGGGGAGCCGCAGGCGAAGCAGCTTCTGCAGCCGGCCGGCGCCGTACAGGTCGAACAGGCGCACGAGGTCGGGGTCGGCCGAGCGCAGGCCGGTGACGGCGCCCGAGTAGACGGGGAAGAACGCCACGATGCTGGCCAGCCCGATCAGCGCCCGCTCGGGATGGTCCACGCCGGCCCAGATGTTGACGATCGGGGCGATGGCGATGACCGGCGTCACCTGCAGGACCACCGCGATGGGCTGGACGGTGCGCTCCAGGACCCCGCTGACCACGACGGCCAGGGCGAGGAGCTGGGCCACGACCGAGGCGATGACCAGGGCGACCAGCGCCTTGGAGAGGGTGTACCAGGCCGCGGCGGCGAGGCTGGGCAGATCCGTGACGAGGCTGTCGGCGATCGCGCTGGGCGGCGGCAGGAAATAGACGGGGATGTCCCGCAGACGGCAGGCGGCCTCCCAGACGGCCAGCAGCACCGCGATCAGCAGCCAGGGCGCCAGCAGGTTCACAGCGCGGTTCATCCGGCGACCCCCTCCGCCAGCGCGGCCGAGACCGTCTCGACGGTGGCGCGGAACGCCGCCCCGGTGCGGAAGCCCGGCTGTCGGGGCAGGGGTCCCTCCACCTCGACGTCCGCGGCGATGCGGCCGGGGCCGCGGGTCAGCACCACCACGCGGGAGGCCATGTAGACGGCCTCTTCCACGTTGTGGGTGACGAACACGATGGCGGGCCGGGTGGCCGCCCAGAGGGCCAGGACGTCGTCGGCCAGCGTGCGCCGCGTGATCTCGTCGAGCGCGGCGAAGGGCTCGTCGAGCAGCAGCAGCCTGGGCGCGGTGACGAGCGCGCGTGCGAGGCTGACGCGCATCGCCATGCCTCCGGAGAGCTGGACCGGCCGTGCGGCCTCCGCGCCGGCCAGCCCGACGCGGCCGAGGGCCTCGTCGGCGCGCGCGCAGGCTTCGTCGCGGCGGACGCCGGCGAGCTCGAGCGGCAGAGCGACGTTGGCGCGCGCCGAGAGCCAGGGAGCGAGGGTGGGCGCCTGGAACACGACCGCGGTCTCGCCCCGGCCGGCGGCGCGGACGACCTGTCCGCGCGTGGGCGCCTCCAGCCCGGCGAGCAGCCGCAGCGCCGTGGACTTGCCGCAGCCGGACGGGCCCACGATCGCCACGGTCTCGCCGGCGCCGACGGCCAGATCGAGCGGTCCGAGCGCCCGCCCCCGGTCGTAGTCGACCTCGACAGCGGTGAGGGCGACGACACTCATCCTCTCCCCCCGCGGGGTATCGGATCGCCCCCGGCGCCATGGGATCGGCCGAGCCACCCTCGCCCGGCCCTCTCCCTCTCGCCGCGCCCGCGGCGCGCGGGGCAGAGGAGACCGCGACCTCGCCTTGCGACACTCACTTCGGGACGAACTGCAGGGTGTAGGCGCGCTTGTAGTCCAGGGTCCCGGGATAGACGCCCTGGGCCGAGGCGACGTCGAAGAAGGCCTTCCAGCGGGCGTCGCTCATGGCCCCGACGGGCGCGCCCTCGTCCCCGTCGACGATCCTGTAGCTCTTCAGCTTCTCGCGGGCCTGGTCGAGGACGTCCTGGGTCATCTCCGGGTTGTCCTTGCGGATCAGCGCGTCGGCGGCGGACGGATCGCCGCCGAGGTAGTCGCGCCAGCCCTTGGCCGACGCCTCGACGAAGGCCTGCACCGCCTTGGGGTTCTTCGCGATCAGGCTGTCGGGCGCGAGGACCATCGTCGCGTAGCCGGGGTAGCCCTCGTCGGCGAGCAGGAAGACCTTGGGCTTCAGGCCGGCCTGTTTCTCGATCGTGTAGGGCTCGGAGGTCACATAGCCCTGCTGGGCGGAGCGCTTGTCGGCCAGGAACGGCGCGGCGTTGAACGTGTACTTGCGCACCTGGTCGTCGGTGAAGCCGTACTTCGCCTTCAGCCAGACCCAGAAGGCCGTGATGGAGGCGTCCGACAGGAGGATCGGGCGGCCCTTCAGGTCTGCGATCTTCTCCACGCCGGTGTCAGGGTGGGCGATCAGGACCTGGGGATCCTTCTGCATGAAGGCGGCCACGGCCTTCACCGGCACGCCCTCCTGGGCGAGGTTCATGACGATGAAGCTGTTGGAGCCCATGCCGAGATCGACGGCGCCGGCGGCGAGCAGCTGGGGAACGTTCACGCCCGGCCCGCCCTGCACGATCTGCACATTGAGACCCCGCCGGGCGTACTCGCCGGAGGCCAGCGCCTGGTAGAAGCCGCCGTGCTCGGCCTGGGCGCGCCAGTCGGTGGCGAACCGGATCGTCACCGGCGCTCCGGGGGCGGGCGCGGCCTCGTCATTCTTCGCGGGCGAACAGGCGGCGATCAGGGCGGCGGCCGCCAGGACCAGGCTACGCAACGCTTTCATGAAGTCCCCTCGACTGACCGTCGAAAGGGTAGGGCGCTGCGGCGGAGGTTCCAAGGGGCGAGTGCTGGCCCCGCCATAGCAAGAGGGCGGCGCTTCGGTCGCCCGGAGCGTCGCCCTCTCATACAGATCCGTTGGGGGATCTGCGCCTCAGGCCAACCGCCAGTTCGGTTGCGGGTCGCCCCGCGGTTTTCCCTGGCCGCCGGCGCCAGACCTTCCGGTTCCGGTTCCGGGTCGCCCCGGTTCCTTGTCCCTTCGACCTGCCGCTCCGCCCGCTTGCTCGGGGTCCTGCTGTCGCCAGCTCTTCCCTCCGCCGCGCCGCAGTTCCTGTCGGCAAGGGGACGGTGCGCCCGATCCCGGGCGCCCGCAAGCGGGCGTCGTCACCGATGTGTCGACGCGCTGTCGGAAAACGGTGATTAACCGGTGGACAACCGTTCGACGACCCGCGGTTTCCGCAGCGAAATCAGTCGCTCCGGGTCGTCCACAGGAAAGCGCTCAGCGGCCGGCTTACAGGGCCTCCCGGCGCTCCTCCAGCTCGAGCCATTCCTCCTCGGCGGCGGCGAGCTGCGCCTGGGCCGCCTGCAGGGCGCGGGTGAACCGGTCGAAGGCCCCGGGGTCGCGCGAATAGAGGTCCGGGTCGGCCAGCGCGGTCTCCAGCGTCGCGATCTTGCCCGGCAGGTCGTGGATGAGCCCGTCGAGCTCCTGCAGCCGGCGCTGGTCCTTGAACGACAGCTTGGCGGCCGGCTTGGGCGTGGCTGGGCGGGGCGCGGCCGGCGCGGCCTTGGGCGCGGCCACCCGCGGCGCGCCGAAGAAGCCGGGATTCTGGGCCACGAAGTCCTGCCACCCGCCCGGCGTCTCCACCGCGCGGCCCGTTCCGTCGAGCCCGATGGTGGAGGTGGCGAGCCGGTCCACGAAGTCACGGTCGTGGCTCACCAGGATCAGCGTGCCCTCGTAGTCGGCCAGGAGGTCCTCGAGCAGGTCCAGCGTGTCCATGTCGAGGTCGTTGGTGGGCTCGTCCAGCACCATGACGTTGGCGGCGTTGGCCAGCGCGCGGGCCAGCAGCAGGCGGTTGCGCTCGCCGCCGGACAGCGTGCGGACCGGCTGGCGGAACTGGCTCTCGCGGAACAGGAAATCCTTGGCGTAGCCGGCGTAGTGCATGGGCCGGCCGCGCACCATGACCTGGTCGCCGCCGCCGGGCGTCAGCACGTCCTTCAGGGTCATCTCGGGGTCCAGGGCCGCCCGGCTCTGGTCGATGTAGGTGACCTCCAGGTTGGTCCCGAGCTTCACCTCCCCGGCGTCGGGCGGAAGCTCGCCCAGGAGCAGCTTCACCAGCGTGGTCTTGCCGGCGCCGTTGGGGCCGACGATGGCGATCCGGTCGCCGCGCAGGATGCGGGTCGAGAAGGGCTTCAGGACGACCCGGTCGCCGAACGCCTTGGTGATGCCCTTGACCTCGGCGACGCGCTGGCCCGAGACGCCCGAACTGGCGAGGCCCATGTTGAGCTGTCCGCGCTGGTCCTTCATCCACTGGGCCTTGGCCTCGCGCATGGCGTTCAGGCGACGCAGGCGGCCCTCGTTGCGGGTGCGCCGGGCGGTGACGCCGCGGGCCAGCCAGTGCATCTCCTGCTTGATCGTGACGGCGAGGCGGCGGGCCTCCTCGGCCTCCTGCGCCTCGATCTTCTCGGCCCAGGCGTCGAAGGCGGAAAAGCCCTGGTCGAGCCGGCGCACCTTGCGGTGCTCGAGCCAGAAGCAGCGGCCGGTCACGCGGTCCAGGAAGGCGCGGTCATGGCTGACGATCAGCGTCGCGGCCCGGGCGGCGGCGATCTCGGCCTCGAGCACCTCGATGGCCAGGATATCGAGGTGGTTGGTGGGCTCGTCCAGCAGCAGGACGTCCGGGTCCTCGGCGAAGGCCTTGGCCAGCGCCGCGCGCCGGATCTCGCCGCCCGACAGCCCCTGGGTGGACTTCGCGGGGTCGAGGCCGAAGTCCGTCAGCGCCGCCTCGGCCTGGTGCGCCGGCGCCCCGCCGGAGATCGCGTAGTCCAGAACGGTCGCGCCGACGATGGCCGGCTCCTGGGCGACGAAGGCGATGCGCGTCCCGGGCGTGACCGTGCGCTCCCCGGCGTCGGCCTGGACCTCGCCGGCCAGGATCCGCAGCAGCGTCGACTTGCCCGCGCCGTTGCGGCCGACCAGGCAGGCCCGGACCCGCGGCTCCAGGCCCAGGTCGACGCCGTCGAACAGCATCGCCGGCCCGTCGGCGAGACGGACGTCCTTCAGGGCCAGGATGGGCGCGCGGCTCATGGGGGGCGGGAGATAGCGGGGCCGGGCCAGGGAGGCCACCCCAAAGCGCGCGAAGGCCCGGCGCGCGTGGCCGAAGGCGCGAAGTTCGCGCTTCTGTTGCCGGCGCGTGCGGCCTAAACCCCTGCGGATGGCCGGCGAACCCTTCTGGCGGCGCAAGACGCTCGAACAGATGACGGTCGCGGAGTGGGAGAGCCTCTGCGACGGCTGCGGTCTCTGCTGCCTCGTGCGCTTCGAGGACGAGGAGACGGGCGAGGTCATCCCAACGCGCGTGCACTGCAAGCTCTTCGACGCGCAGATCTGCCGCTGCTCCGACTACGCCCACCGCCACAGGACGGTGCCCGACTGCATCAAGCTGACGCCGCACAACATCGAGGCGCTGGAGTGGATGCCGAAGAGCTGCGCCTACCGTCGGCTGCACGAGGGGCGCGACCTCGCCGACTGGCATCCGCTGATCTCGGGCGACCCCGAGAGCGTGCACCGCGCCGGCATCTCGGTGCGCGGGCAGACCGTCAACGAGACCGCGCTGGCGGACCCGGAGGACGCGCTGGACTTCGCCGCCTGGGACCTCGTGGTGGAGCGGGGCGACGACTAGCCCTGTGGCAAATCCGCCACAGTCACCCTTGCGGGCTGGAACCCACAGCCCAATCTAGTACTCACACCGTGAGCGTGGACTTTCAGCAGGGATTCTGACGAGCTTGGCGCGCGACCCCTATCAGGAACTGGGCGTGGCCCGCACCGCGAGTGCGGACGAGATCCGCAAGGCGTTCCGCAAGCTCGCCAAGGAAAACCACCCCGACCAGAACCCCGGCAACAAGGCGGCCGAGGAGCGTTTCAAGAAGGTCTCGGCGGCCTTCGACATCGTCGGCGATCCCGAGAAGCGCAAGAAGTTCGACCGCGGCGAGATCGACGCCGACGGCCGCGAGGTCCACATGGGCGGCTTCGGCGCGGGCGGCCCGTGGGGCGGCGGCCAGCCCGGCGGCGGGTTCGGCGGTCGGCAGGGCGGCTTCCGGACCGAGACGTTCGAGGGCGCCGACCTCGGCGACATCCTGGGCGAGATGTTCGGCGGCGCCCGCCAGGGCCGGCCCGGCGGCATGGGCGGCGGCTTCGGCGGCTTCTCCCAGCGCGGCGCCGACACCCGCGCCCGGCTGGAAATCGACCTTGTGGACGCCATCCGTGGCGGCAAGCAGCGCATCGCGTTCTCGGACGGGCGCACCATCGACGTCACCATCCCCAAGGGCGCCCAGGACGGCCAGACGCTGCGGCTGAAGGGCCAGGGCCAGCCGGGGCGCAGCGGGCCCGGCGACGCCTTCATCGAGATCGCCATCGCGCCGCATCCGATCTACCGGCGCGAGGGGGACGTGCTCGTCATGGACCTGCCCGTGACCGTCTACGACGCCGTGCTCGGCGGCAAGGTCGAGGCGCCCACGCCGGACGGGCCGGTGAACATCTCGGTGCCGAAGGGCTCCAACACCGGGGCCCGCCTGCGCCTGAAGGGGAAAGGCCTGTCCGACTCGAAGGGCCAGCGCGGCGACCTCTTCGCGCGCCTCGTGGTCATGCTGCCCGAGACCCCGGATCCCGCGCTGGAGAAGGCCGCCGAGGAGATCCAGGCCAAGCGGCCCTATTCGCCCCGCCGGCGCTGAAGCGTCGGGCGGGCCTATCTCTCTCGCGGCTCCTCTAGGGGCAGCCAAGTCCACAGCGAAAGCTGACCCCCATGCTCCTTCCGAACCTCTTCGGGAGGCCCCCCGTCGTGGAGGCGATGCGGAGCCGGTTCGCTCCCCGCCTTCGCCCAAGTCATCCAGGGTCGCTCTTCGGACATCAGCGTACGGTCATCGCGCAGTCCGAGGCTCACAAAGGCGCTTGCGGACGCCCAGTCGGCATCCCAGGCATCTGCCAGGGCGAACAGAAGAAGGCGACCCTTCTCGGCGTCCCGCCAAATGGGATCGTCGTTCGGAAGCGTGAGGACTATCGGCGTCGGGTTCGAGGACCTGTGGCACTCGGCCCAGATGCTCAGACTGCACCTGAGACCTCCAACAGCAGCGAAGAGGTATCCGGTCTCCGCCACGGGCGCGGGATAGGCGGGCGGGTCGAGGCGGCCGCGGCGATCGATCAGGCGTGAAAGATCGTCCTCGGACATCTCGAGGACCGGCCCCGGATCGCTGGGCCGCATCCGACGTGCTTCGAACTGGGGCCACAACGCCCCCAGTTCCGGCTCCACCCGCCCGAGGTTGCGCGCCGTAGCCCGCAATCTCGAGGCGATCTTCCTCACGTCCTCGCGGCGATCGGCCCATCCGCAGGTGAATTTCCGGCTATTGTAGGATGGCGGGTCGCGAGGGCTCATGCGCGTCACTTTGCAGGTGTGTGCTTGAAGCTGATCCGGTCACGGTCAGGCCGCGGCATCACGTTCCGAATGAAATCGAGCGCGCGTTTTTCTGCGATATGCCAATCAATCGGCCGCCCACGCGCAGCCTCGACCTGCCGGGATCCTTGGGATCTTCGGCCTTTGGCGACGGAGTCGCTGAAGTTGTATCGTTCACCCGCATCGATAACCGCGTCATAGCCGGGGCCCTTCGCCTCCAACAGCTGGTGACGCGGATCCCAAACAGCGCACCCATCAAACTTCACAGGGCGCTCGTCAGGGTTGCGTACAACATAGTCGAGTCCGGGAGCGTGTGTGATCTGGGACTCATAGTCCTGCGTTCGCTTCGGGTACGAGTGAAACCCGGGATCGAGCTCCCAGCCACCATTGGGGTGACATGTGGAATCCTTCTCGCGCCGGCCGTCGCTCAATTGAGAGGCTCGCGGGATAAATCCGTCTTTCAAACGATCCTCAGAGCGGACCCAACCTTCTCGGGCCGATTCCTCCTCGCCTCGTGCTCGGCGCTTCTGCTCAGCGTAGATCCGCTCGACCTCCGCCGCATTGACGACTTGACCGTCGGCAAGCCAGTACCACTCGGCGCCTACGCCAATAGGCTCCACGCGATTCAGCGGCGCCGGGACTTCAGGGGGAAGGTAGCTGCCGCCGGGCAGGGGTCGATAGTTCGCGAAGAAGCCGCCAGGCTCATTTGGTTCCGCTGGCTGGCCCCTCATCGGCGGTGCAGCCGCTCGAATCTCCGGTCGAGGTGGGCCCGCCACCGAAGGCGGGGGCGCTGGCGGCCGCCTCAAGCGGGCGTCTTCCCAGCGTCCATCGCCGAAGAAAAACTCATGGTAGACTTGCTCTTTTCGAAGCGCACGCTCGTCCGCGATCTGATCCAGTGGACGCAGGTACCAGTCCCTCAGCGCGTCGCCCTCAAGTTCAGCCGGATTCAGCTGCCTGTTGATCACTGTTACCCCCAGTCGTGATGAGCCAGAACCGGGTTGCTCCCGCTTCTGAGGTCTCGATCTCGGCGATTTCCGAGGATTGGGTGGACACCGCCCGCAGCACACAAAGTCTCACAAGCCAAGCCGATAGTCAAGAACAAAACAAGAACATAGCTGCGGCTTCCGCCCCGTGGAGCGGCGCTCGGGATGCAGCTGCGCCTCGACGGCTAGGCTTCCACCTAACAGGGGGTTAGAGGTGCGTTCAGGCCGGGTTCAGTCCGGCTCCCGTAACAGGGGTCGCATGAAACGCCTCTTCGCCCTTGCCCTCCTGGGCGCGGTCACGACGACGGTCCCCTCCGTCGCCCTCGGGCAGGACTACGGCCGGCCCGTGCTGGGGGCCGAGGACCAGGGCCGCGAGGCCCGCGGGCGCCAAGCGCCGCTTTCGCGCGTTCTGGCCATGCTGAGCGCCCGCTATCCGGGCCGTCACCTGAACACCACCCGGGGCGAGGCGGGCGGGCGATCCGCCTACTTCGTCCAGTGGCAGATGGAGAGCGGCCGGGTGGTGGTTTTCGTCGTGGACGCCGAGTCCGGGCAGGTCATCGCCCGGCAGGGCGGGTAGGGACCGGGGCTCAAGGACCAGAGGAGAGGGACGCCGACGTGCGCATCCTGCTTGTTGAAGACGATCCGGACCTGTCGCGGCAGCTGAAGCTGGCGCTGGCCGACGCCGGCTATGCGGTGGATCACGCGCCGGACGGCGAGGAGGCCCAGTTCCTGGGCGAGACCGAGCCCTACGACGCCGTCATCCTCGACCTTGGCCTGCCCAAGGTGGACGGGGTGTCGGTCCTCGAGCGCTGGCGGCGGGACAACATGACCACGCCGGTGCTGATCCTGACCGCGCGGGGCGCCTGGAGCGAGAAGGTGGCGGGCTTCGACGCCGGCGCAGACGACTACCTGACCAAGCCGTTCCATACCGAGGAACTGCTGGCGCGGCTGCGCGCGCTGCTGCGGCGCTCGGCCGGCCACGCCACGCCGAACCTCTCGTGCGGCGGCCTGCGGCTGGATCCCCGCGCCGCGCGCGCCAGCGTGAACGGCGAGCCGCTGCGCCTGACGTCGCTGGAGTACCGGCTGCTCCACTACCTGATGATGCACCAGGGCCGCGTGATCAGCCGCACCGAGCTGGTTGAGCACCTGTACGACCAGGACTTCGACCGCGACTCCAACACCATCGAGGTGTTCATCGGGCGGGTCCGCAAGAAGATCGGCGCCGACCGCATCGAGACGGTCCGCGGGCTGGGCTATCGCCTGATCTGCCCGGCCGACGAGGTCGACGCGGAGACCGCGAGAACGTGACCGCCGCCGGGGGCGTGATGGCGCGCCTCGGGCGCCCGTCCCTCGCGCGCCGGCTGGTGATCCTGGCCGTCGGCTGGAGCTTCGCCGCCCTGGTGATCTCGGCCGTCGTGCTGGCGCTGCTCTTCCAGCAGGCGGCCCTGCGCCGCTTCGACGCCCAGCTCTCGGACCTGATCGACAACCTGATCTCGGGCTCGACGGTCGAGGGCGGCGAGGTGCTGGCGCCGGCGCTGACCGACCTGCGGGCGCTGCGGGCCTATTCAGGACGGTACTGGGCGATCACCGAGCCCAAGCCCGGCGGCGGGGTGCGGACGCTGGTGCCTTCGCGCTCGCTCTGGGACTCCGAGCTCACCGTGCCGTCGGACCTGCCCGCGCGCCTGCGGGCCCAGCCTTCGAAGCCCATCGCGTTCGACGGCCCGGGCCCCCAGCCGGGCGAACGGCTCCGCCTGGTGGCGCGCTGGACGACCATCCCGGGACGCGAGACGCCGCTCATCTTCGTGGCGGCCGAGAACCGGCTGCCCATCGACCGCGAGGTGCGCAACTTCCTGACGGCCACGGCCATCTTCTTCGCCCTGCTCTCGGGCGGCCTGATCGTGGCGGTGTTCGTGCAGGTCCGGGTGGGGCTGGAGCCGCTGTTCCGGCTGCGCAGCGAGGTCGCCGAGGTGCGCCGGGGCAAGGCCGAGCGGCTGCAGGGCGCCTATCCCACCGAGCTGGCGCCGCTGACCGACGAGCTGAACGCCCTGGTGGCGCACAACCAGGAGACCGTGGAGCGCCAGCGCACCCACGTGGGCAACCTGGCGCACGCGCTGAAGACGCCGATCTCGGTGATGATCACCGAGGCGAGCCAGCGGCCCGGGGCGCTGGCTGATGTGGTGACGCGGCAGGCCGACGTGATGCGCCAGCAGGTGGACCACCATCTTCGCCGCGCCCGCGCCGCCGCCCGCAGCCAGGGGCAGGGCGAGCGGACCCCCGTGGCCGAGGTGCTGGACGAGCTCTCGCGCACCCTGGAGAAGATCTTCCGGTCCAAGGGCGTGGAGATCGACTGGGACGCGCCGGACGACCTCTGCTTCCTGGGCGAGCGGCAGGATTTCATGGAAATCGCCGGCAATGCCATGGAGAACGCCGGCAAGTTCGGCCGCCGCCGCGTGCGGGTGCGCGCAGAGGCCGCCGGTCCGGAGCGCCTGCGCCTCACGGTGGAGGACGACGGGCCCGGGCTCACGCCCGAACAGCGCGAGGCGATGGTCCAGCGCGGCGCGCGCCTGGACGAGAACGCCCCGGGGTCCGGCCTCGGCCTTTCCATCATCGACGAGCTGGCGAGGGCGTACCGGGGCGAGCTCATGCTGGGGGAATCGCGCCTGGGCGGCCTGCTGGTGAGCGTCGACCTCCCGCGGGCGGAAGCGTGAAAATCCTGTTTTCGTAAAGCCTTAACTGAGGTCGGGCCAGTCTCGCGGCAAGACGCTTCCGTCGGAGGCCGTTGACGATGCCCGGGCTGTCCGAGCGCAAGATCCAGATCGTCCGCACGCTGGTCGAGACCGCGCCGGACTCGGTGGTGGGCAGCCTGCAGGCGGCCCTCTCCGAGACGGCCGCCGACAGCGCGCTCGGCAACGTGCGTCGGCTCGTCGAGTCCGAGTACCGCGAGCGCGCGCTGCGGAACCTGGTCCTGCAGCCGGTCGCGCCGATGTGCGTGGGTTCCGGCGAAGACCCGAAGAAGCTCACCTTCCCGGCGCGGGCGCTGGCGCAGCTCTGGCGCGGCCTGCGGCTGCACCACGGCCCGGCCATCGACGAGGTGCGGGCGGCGTTCGAGGACCAGCTCGCGCCACACGAGGTCCAGAAGCTCACCGACGCGCTCACCGCGGCGGCGGCGGCCGGCCTGCGCGCCGCGGAACAGCCCGAGTTCGCCGCGGCCGGCGACGCCTGCGAGCAGGCCCGCCCCGGCGGTCGCGACACCCTCGCCACCTGCCTCGACATGGCCCCGGTCGTGCGGCGGGCCACCGGGCGCCTGCACGGATGGCTGACGCATCCGGGCGCCGACGCCTCGGCCGCCGCTCGACTGGCCTACCGGGACGCGGTGGCCGTGTCGGACGACGCGGGGCCACTGTTCTTCGAGATGCTGGCCGCCCAGATGGCGCAGCCGTGGATGGTGCTGCGGGTGATCTCGGCGGTGATGGACAAGCCCACCGAGCGCTACCTGCGCGACTCCGAACTGGCGGGCTTCGCCGAGACCCTGCTGGACGAGATCGACGCGGGCCTCGGCCATATCGCGGGCCTGAAGGCCGACGATGGGCCGGCCGCCGGCCGCGACGCCGCGCGACGGGCCGAACTGATCGTGCAGCAGATCGTCGAGCTCGAGACCTGCATCGACCTCACGCGCGACACGGGCTGGGGGCGCCGGATCCACCAGCAGCGAGCCAGCCTCGCCAGCGTGGTTGAGGGTCGCCTGCACGAGGCTGAGAAGGCGGTCGTCGAGGCGCTGCCCATGCACGTGCCGCGGCAGCGCGCGCGACGGGCGGTTCCGCAACTGGCCGACCCGCCCCAGGAGCGGCTGGTGAACCGCGCCATCACGCTGCTGTCGTTCTCCGAAGACCTGCGCTCCACCGCCAACTACGGCGGCTTCTCCGCCACGCGGAACCGGCTGATCGAGACGCTGGGCGAGCATATCGACTACTACGTGGAGGAGGTGCTGGACCTGGTCCGCACGCACGAGGTCGAGAACCTGCACCAGGCCCAGGCCTTCCTGGAGCACGCGGCCGCCTTCGATCGCCTGATCCGGGGCGCGCCGGCCGCCGAGCTCATCCACCGTCGGATCCACGCGACCATACATCCCGAACCCGCGGTCGCGCAGGTCTAGGCCCGTCCGGACCGGCCTGGACCGGGCGCGATCGGGCGGCCCGCGGCGTTCGGACGGCTCGCGCACGCGAGCGGTTTCGGCTAGACGCTGCTGCCATGTTGCTCTTCTGGGTCGTGGCGGGCGTCCTGGCCGCCGCCGCGGCGGGCCTGATCCTGATGCGCGCCGCAGGCGCCGCCGACGCGGCGGCCGCCGCGGACCCCGCTCCCATTCTCTATCGCCGCCAGCTCGCCGAGATCGGAGACCTCGTCGAGCGCGGGCTGATGGGCGAGGGCGAGCGTAAGGGCGCGGAGGCCGAGGCCGCGCGCCGTCTCCTGGCCGCGACCGACGCGCCGACGGCGCCCTGGACCGCCGATCCGAAGAGCCGCGGCGTGCTGCTCGCGGTGGTGTGCGCCGCGCCGGCGCTGGCCCTGGGGCTCTATCTGCAGCTCGGCGCGCCAGGGTTCGGCGACCAGCCCTTCGCCCGCCGCCTGGCCGAGTGGAAGGTCAGCGACCTTCGGACCTTGCCGCCGCCCGAACTGGCGGCGGTGCTGCGCGACGCGACCGCCAAGCGTCCGAACGAGGCGCAGGGCTTCCGCTTCCTGGGCATGGTGGAGAACGCCGCGGGCAACCCCGCCGGCGCCGTCAGCGCGCTGCGCCGGGCGACGGTCCTGGAGCCCGGCGATGTCGACACCTGGCGCCAGCTCGGCGAGGCCCAGGTCATCGCCGCCGGCGGCAAGGTCGAGGCCGACGCCCAGGCGACCTTCCGGCAGGTGCTGGCGCTGGCGCCCGGCGACGCCGGGGCCCGCTTCTACCTCGCCCGCGCCAAGGCCGAGGCCGGCCAGGCGTCCCAGGCCGCGGCCGAGCTCCAGGCCCTGCTCGCGGACCTGCCGGCGGGAGACGCGCGGCGCGCGTACGTGGAGACCGAACTGGCGCGCCTGCAGGGCCGCCCGGCTGCGGCGGCGGACCCGCAGCAGCTCGCCATGATCCGCGGCATGGTCGACGGCCTCGCCGCGCGCCTGAAGGCGGATCCGGAGAACCCGGAGGGCTGGGTGCGCCTGGTGCGCGCCTATGCCGTGCTGGGCGACGCCGGGAAGCGCGACGAGGCCTACGCCGCGGCGCGTGCGAAATACGCCGGACAACCGGCCGTGCTCAAACAGTTGGACGAGGCCGCCCGCGCGGAACAGATGCGATGAGCTTCCTTCCCAAATCCCGCAAGGCGCGCACGCGCCTCCTGCTCCTTTCTGTGATCTCGCCGGTGGTGATCGCCGCCGTGGCCCTGGCGCTCTGGGGCATGCGGGACTCGATCTCGTTGTTCTACACGCCGTCGCAGGCCGAGGCGGCCAACCCGCCGCCGGGGCGCGCGATCCAGCTCGGCGGGCTGGTGCAGGCCGGCTCCGTGCTCAAGCACCCCGACGGCCGGGTGGAGTTCACCGTGGCCGATAACACCGCCGCCGACCGGGTCGTCTACCAGGGCGACCTGCCGGATCTGTTCCGCGAGGGCCAGGGCATCGTCGCCGAAGGCTCGTACCGCCGCGACGGGGTCTTCGAGGCCAAGCGCGTGCTGGCCAAGCACGACGAGACCTACATGCCCAAGGCGCTCGCCGACGAACTGAAGGCCAAGGGCGAGTACCGCGGCGACGGACCCCCGAAGGACGCCGGCGGGCCTGCGGTGACCTCCGCCGCCGGCGGCCCCTCGCCGCCGCAGAGCGGGGGGCGTTAGTGATCGCAGAAGTCGGCGCGTTCGCGCTGATCCTGTCGCTGGCCCTGTCGCTGGCGCAGGCGGTGCTGTCGTACGCGGCCCGCGTGCGCCGCTCGGCGGTGCTGGCCGGCGCCGGAGAGGGCGCGGCCATCGCGGCCTTCCTCGGCGTGGCGGCCGCCTTCGCGGCCCTGATGTACGCCTTCGTGGTCTCGGACTTCTCGGTGGCCAATGTGGCGATGAACTCGCACACGGAGAAGCCGCTGCTCTACCGGATCGCCGGCACGTGGGGGAACCATGAGGGCTCGATGCTCCTGTGGTGTCTGGCGCTGACCGGCTTCGGCGCGTCGGTGGCCGGTCTGGGCCGCACGCTGCCCCAGGGGCTCAGGACCCTGACGGTGGGGACGCAGGGCGTGCTGGGCACGGTGTTCCTCGCCTACACGGTCTTCGCCTCCAACCCGCTCGCGCGGGTCGCCCAGCCGCCGGTCGAGGGACGCTCGCTCAACCCGCTGCTCCAGGACCCTGCGCTCGCGGTCCACCCGCCGTTCCTCTACGCCGGCTATGTCGGCATGTCGGTGGTGTTCTCCCTGGCGGTCGCGGCGTTGATCGAAGGCCGCGTCGACGCGGCCTGGTCGCGCTGGGTCCGGCCCTGGACGCTGGCCGCGTGGAGCCTGCTCACCGTCGGCATCACCCTCGGGTCGTTCTGGGCCTACTACGAGCTGGGTTGGGGCGGCTGGTGGTTCTGGGACCCCGTGGAGAACGCCAGCTTCATGCCCTGGCTGGTCGCCACCGCCCTGCTGCACTCGGCCATCGTCACCGAGAAGCGCGGCGCCCTGGCGGGCTGGACGGTGTTCCTGGCGCTGGCGGCGTTCAGTTTCTCGATGCTCGGCGGCTTCCTGGTGCGGTCGGGCGTGCTGACCAGCGTTCACGCCTTCGCCGTCGACCCCACGCGGGGCGTGCTGCTCTTGATCATCCTCGGCGTGACGGCCGGCCTGGGCTTCAGCCTCTTCGCCTGGCGCGCGCCCACCCTCGGCCGTGGCGGGATGTTCGCGCCGGTGAGCCGCGAGAGCGCCCTGGTGCTGAACAACATCCTGCTGGCGGCCGCCACAGCCACCGTCCTCCTGGGGACGCTCTACCCGCTCATCCGCGAAGCGATGTCCGGCGAGGCCATCTCGGTCGGTCCGCCCTACTTCAACCTGACCTTCACCCCGTTGATGGCGGCGCTGCTCGTCCTGCTGCCGATCGGCCCGCTGCTCGCGTGGAAGCGTGGCGACGGGGCGACGGCGCTGCGGCGGCTCGCCGTGGCCGCGGCGGTGGCGGTCGTCCTTACCTTGCTGGTCGGCCTGCTGGTCACGCCGCGCCACACCTGGGGCGCGCTGGGCGTCGGTCTGGGCGGCTGGCTGATCGCGGGCGCCCTGGCCGAGATCCTCGAGCGCACGCGGGTCTTCCGGGTCCCGCGGGCCGAGGCGTGGCGGCGGTTCACCGGCCTGCCGCGCGGCGCTTGGGGCATGACGCTGGCCCATCTCGGGCTGGGCGTGTTCGTGCTCGGCGCCGTGTTCGAGACGTCGTGGAAGCTCGAGGCCGCCGAGGCGCTGCCGGTGGGCCGCGCCATCGAGGTCGGCGGCTACAGCGTCCGCCTCGCCGCGGTCGAGCCGGTGAACGGTCCCAACTACGACGCCGACCGGGGCACGATCGTCGTGACCCGCGCCGGCCAGCCGGTGTGCCAGGTGACGCCCGAGCGCAGGTTCTACACCGCCGGCGGCCAGACCACTTCCGAGGTGGGCCTCTGTTACCGCGGGCTGTCCCACCTGTACCTGGTGCTGGGGGAGCGGCGCGAGGGCGGGACATACCTGGTGCGCGCCTATTGGAACCCCTGGGCCAGCCTGATCTTCGTGGGGCCGGCCATCATGGCCGCGGGCGGCCTCGTGTCCCTCTCCGACCGGCGCCTTCGCCTGGCGGCGGGCCGTCGGCGCCGGGAGCAGGAGGCGTGAGGCTGAGGGCGTTCCTCGCCGGCCTGGCGGGCGTGCTCTGCCTGGCCGCCGCCTCGGACCCCGCCGAGCGTCTTCCCGATCCGGCGCAGGAGGCCAGGGCGCGCGAGATCTTCCGCGACGTGCGCTGCCTCGTCTGCCAGAACGAATCGATCGACGACAGCGAGGCCGAACTGGCGCGCGACCTGCGCGTCATCGTCCGCGAGCAGGTCAGCGCGGGCCGCAGCGAAGCCGAGATCAAGCGCTTCCTGACGGACCGGTACGGCGAGTTCGTCCTGCTGACGCCGTCGTGGTCGCCGGGCAACCTGTTGCTCTGGGCGGGGCCCTTCCTGGTGGTGGTCGCGGGGGCGGCGCTGCTCCTCGCGCGCCTCCGCAAGACGGCGCCGGAACCCGAGCTGAGCCCTTCGGAAAGGAAGCGGTTGCAGCAGGTTTCAAGGGACGACGGCGCCTGACACGTTCCCGCCCATAAATGGACGCGAAGCGGCGCCTAAGGGTGGATGCAAAGTAATTTGCGCGGACGTTGCACTTCGGTGCATCCCACCTAGGTTGTTTGGGCGCAGTATGTCTCTTGCGAGACGCGGGCTGCGCAGGGAAACGAAGGCTGATGACCTCTAAGAAGACCGGTTACATCCTGGGCGCCGTCGCCGGCGCCGGCGTCATGGCCGCCGCCGTCGCGGGCGCAGGCATGCGCCTGCCCGCAGCCCATGCCGAAATGCCTCCGGGGGGCCTGATCAAGGCCTCGACCGCCCCCATCTTCGCCCCGCCCCCGGGCGCGCCGATGTCGTTCGCCGACATCGTCGACCGCGTCTCGCCGGCGGTGGTTTCGATTAACGTGACCAGCCGGGTCGACACCTCGAACCTCCGCCAGTTCCCCGGGCTGCCCTTCGGCATCATCCCGCGCGGGCCGCAGGGCGGGCAGGACGACGACGACGGTCCGGGCGGCGGCGATCCGGGCGGCCGCACCGAGCGCGGCCAGCCGCGCCTGCCCACGCAGCAGTCGTCGGGCTCAGGCTTCTTCATCTCGGCGGACGGCTATGTGGTGACCAACAACCACGTCGTGGAGAACGCCGAGACCATCAAGGTCGTGCTCAAGGACGAGACCGAACTCGAGGCCGAGGTCGTGGGCCGCGACGAGGCCACGGATCTGGCCGTGCTCAGGGTCAAGGGCCGGCGCGGCCCGTTCCCCTATGTGAACTTCGAGAACGCCGGCAAGCCGCGCGTCGGCGACTGGGTCATCACCCTGGGCAACCCGTTCGGCCTGGGCGGCACGGCCACGGCGGGCATCGTCTCGGCCTATGGGCGTGACATCGGCGAGACCTTCGTCGACTACATCCAGATCGACGCCCCCATCAACCGCGGCAACTCGGGCGGACCGACGTTCGACGTCTACGGCCGCGTGATCGGCGTCAACACGGCCATTTTCTCGCCCTCGGGCGGCTCCGTGGGCATCGGCTTCGCGATCCCGTCCGAGGTGGCCGAGGCGGTCACCAAGCAGCTGATCTCGGGCGGCAAGATCGAGCGCGGCTACATCGGCGCCACGATCCAGAACTTCACCGCCGAGATGGCCGAGGCCCAGGGCCTGGGCGACCAGAAGGGCGCCATCGTGTCCGACATCTCGCCCGGCGGACCGTCCCAGCGGGCCGGCGTGCAGATCGGGGACGTGGTGATCGCCGTGAACGGCAACACCGTGAAGAGCTCTTCGGACCTCACGCGCCAGGTCGCCCGCGTGCGCGCCGGCGACATCCTGCGCCTCGACGTGATCCGCGACGGCAAGCGCCGCACCGTGGAGATCCGCTCGGGCGTGCGTCCGTCCGAGCGCGAGCTGGCGGCGAACGACAACCTCGGGCGCGGCGGCGGCGCGACGCCGCCGGGCGCCTCGCCCTCGCCGCGGGCGCCGGTCCTCGGCATGTCGCTGGGCCCCATCGACGAGGGCGCGCGCAACCGCCTCAACCTGCCCGCGGACGTCCGCGGCGCCCTGGTCGAGAACGTCGACCAGGCGTCCGACGCCGGCGCGAAGGGCCTGCGCCGGGGCGACGTGATCACGCTGGCCAACGGCCGGGTCATCGCCGGGGCGACGGATCTCGCCGCGGTGGTGGACGCCGCCAAGAAGGCGGGCCGCACCAGCGTCGTCGTGGGCGTCTACCGCAACGGCCGCACCGCCTTCCTCCCCATCAAGGTCGCCGGCTAGCCGCCGCGACCCCCGGGGGGGCGGATCTCAGATCTCCGCCTCGAGGCGCGGCGAGGCCGCCGCCTCAAGCCTGCGCCGCGGCGGCCCGCCGCCGCTCAAGCGCCGGCGTGTCCGTCGCCGGGCAGGTTCGCACGCTCGCCGGCGTCCACCAGGCGGATGTTCGGCAGCATCACGTGGATCCAGCCGAGCGCCAGCAGGTACGACACCGAGGCGAAGAGGAAGAGGGGCAGGTAGCCCAGCCCGGCGGCCAGGACCATGCCCGCCACCTTCAGGATCAGCATCCCGCCGATGTTGCCGCTGAAGACGCCGAAGCTCGTCATCCGCCCGATCTTGGCCTTCGGCGTGACGTCGGTGATGAGCGCGAAGAGGTTGGTCGAGAAGCCCTGGTGCGCCGCCAGGACCAGCGCCAGCACGCCGGCCGCGGCGAACGGGCTGGTGGCCTGCAGCGCCAGGGGCATGGGCAGGACCATCAGCGCGCTGACCAGCATGGCGACCTTGCGCACCCGGTTCACGGGAACGCCGCGGGCGAGGAAGCGCGTGGCCAGCGTGCCGCTGATCAGCGAGCCCGCCGCCGCGCCCATATAGGCCAGCGCCAGCGGCGCCGCGATGTCGCCGCCCGACAGCCCGAACTGGCGGTTCAGGAAGTCGGGCATCCAGAACAGCAGCAGCCACCAGGTCGAATCGCTCAGGAACTTGGCCCCGGCGACGGCCCAAGCGGCGCGGTCGCGGAAGAAGGCGCCGCGCGGCAGGGTTTCCGCGGCGGCCGCGGGGGGCGGCGCGGCGTCCCCGAAGTTGACCTTCCGGGTCACCAGCAGCCAGCCGACCGCCCAGACGAGGCCGGCCGCGCCGGCCAGCAGGAAGGCGCCGCGCCAGCCGAAGGGGCCGGCGATCATCGGGATGATGAACGGCGCGCTGATCGCGCCGAAGCTGGCGATGGCGTTCTGGAGGCCCACCCCGGTGGAGCGCATGTGGGGCGGGAAGATCGTGGCGATGGTCTTCACCGCCGTCGGCGTCACGGCCGCCTCGGTGGCGCCGAGGCCGATGCGGCACAGGGTGAACTGGACCAGGGTGTGGGCCCAGCCGTGGAACAGGGCCGCCACGCTCCAGCTGATCACCGCGATCGGGTTGGCCCACTTCACGCCGAGCTTGTCGACCAGCGGCCCCGCGCCGAGCAGCGCCACGGCTGTCGCGCCCTGGAACCAGGCGCCCAGCGTGCCGTAGTCGTCGTCCGTCCAGCCGAGCTCTGCGGCCATCTCGGGCTTCAGCACCGATATGATCTGCCGGTCGACCAGGGCCAGGATGCCGGATGCGGCCAGGAAGGCGAAAAGGATCCAGCGGAGCCGCAGGCTGGGCTCGCCGCCGACCGGGTGCGTGGCGCTCGTCAAGTCAGGCCTCCCCCTCGATCCTGGCCGGCCGTCGTCTGCGCAACTTTTGGGCTTGCCCCGCCGAGCCGTCTGGGAGAATGCTCATAATAAGTCATCGTTGTCATATGGAATTCTGGAGAGGCGTTTGCCCGAGGTGGTTCGCTACGGCCTGGTGGGCACGGGCATGATGGGCGTCGAGCACATCCACAACCTGGCGGTCACGCCGGGGGCGGTGGTGACGGCCATCGCCGACCCCGTGGAAACCTCGCTCGGCTGGGCCCGCAAGGCCCTGGGCGAGCGGGCCGACCTGGCGAAGGCCTACGCCGACAGCGCCGCCCTTGCCGCGGGGGGCGAGGTCGACTGCGTCATCGTCTCCAGCCCCAACCACACGCACCGCGAGGTCCTCGAGCCGCTGTTCGACGCGGGGCTGCCGATCCTCTGCGAGAAGCCCCTGGCCACGACGCTCGAGGACGCGCGCTGGGTGGTGCGGCGGGCGGCCGAAAGCGCCGCGCCGTTCTGGACGGCGATGGAGTACCGCTACATGCCCCCGGCCGCCGCCTTCATCGAGGAGGTGCACGGCGGGCGGATCGGGGACCTGCGGATGCTGTCCATCCGCGAGCACCGCTTCCCCTTCCTGCGGAAGGTGGGCGACTGGAACCGCTTCGCCGGCAACACCGGCGGCACGATGGTCGAAAAGTGCTGTCATTTCTTTGACTTGATGCGCCTGATCACGCGCTCCGAGGCGGTGCGCGTCTACTGCTCGGGCGCCATGGATGTGAACCATCGGGACGAGCGCTACGGCGGCCGCACGCCCGACATCATCGACAACAGCTACACCACCGTCGACTTCGCGAACGGCGTCCGGGCCATGCTGGACCTCTGCATGTTCGCCGACGGGGCCGAGAACCAGGAGGAGATCACAGCGGTCGGGGATACGGGTCGGCTGGACGTCCTGATCCCGACGGGAGCGCTGGTCTTCTCGCCCCGCGTCGGATTCCGCAATCCGAAGCGCGTCGAGTCGCGGATCGTGGACGTGGACCGCACCGCGCTGGAGGCGGGCACGCACCACGGCTCGACCTTCTACGAGCACCAGCGGTTCAACGCCGCTGTGCGCGGCGCCGGCCCTGTCGAGGTGACCGCGCACGACGGACTGATGGCCGTCGCCATCGGGACCGCCGCCGAGATCAGCGCCCGCGAGAAGCGCGTGGTGGAGATGAGCGAACTGGGCTTCTGAAGCCGAGCCGGTCGCCCGGAAGATCATGAACCTGCTGTCCGTATGACAGCGTCAGACAACGAACGAGAGAAGAAGGAACAGGGGGGAGACACATGAAGAGGACCATCCTGATCACCAGCGCCGCCGTCGTCGCCATCGCGGCGGCGGGTCCGGCCATGTCCCAGACCGACAGCGACGGCGTGACCGACGTGGGCGAGATCGTGGTCACCGCCCAGAAGCGCGAGGAGCGCCTGCAGGACGTGCCGGCCGCGGTCTCGGTGGTCTCGGGCGACGCCATCGCGGCGCGCGGCTCCGTCAACCTGGAGAGCGCCCAGTACCTCGTGCCGACGCTGAACTTCCGGAAGTCGGGCACCACCATCAACCAGACGCTGTTCCTCCGCGGCGTCGGCACCTCGACCTTCTCGATCGCCGGCGAGCCGTCGATCTCCACCGTGGTGGACGGGGTCGTCTACAGCCGGGCGGGCGAGGCGTTCAGCGACCTCATCGACGTCGAGCGGATCGAGGTCCTGCGCGGGCCCCAGGGCACGCTCTTCGGCAAGAACACGTCGGCCGGCGTGATCAACATCGTCACCCGCAGGCCCGGCGACGTGCTCGCGGGCTATGTGGACGGCGGAGCCTTCTCCAACGGCGGCGAGTATCGCGTGCGCGCCGGCGTGGACGTGCCGTTCAGCGAGACCGTCCAGGGCCGCTTCACCGCCTTCTACGGGACCTACGGCGGCAACATCCGCAACGTGACCCGCGACACGCGGGTCAACGGCTACGAGCACTGGGGCGTTCGCGGCATGATAGTGGCCGATCCCAGCGAGGCGCTGTCCCTGACGCTGATCGCCGACTACCGCGAGAGCGACGACGACTGCTGCGCCGAGCTGATCGGCACCGTTCCGACGAACCTCACCGCCACGGTCCTGCCGACCCCGCGGGGCGACCGCACCCGGCGCGTGGCGCAGGACCTGATCACGGCCACCACGGAGAAGAGCGGCGGCGTCTCGCTGCAGGCCGACTGGGGCGTGGGCCAGCACGTCGTGACCTACATCGGCTCGTACCGCGAGTACGACAACACCGAGATCCGCGACGGCGACTGGCTGCCCCGCGCCTACGTCGGCTTCAACCAGCTGCACGACATCGGGCCGCAGACCAGCAACACCCTGACCCAGGAGCTGCGGGTCACGTCGCCGGCCGACCAGACCGTGAGCTACGTCCTGGGCGCCTACTACTCGCGCGCCGAGACTGACCGGACCTTCACCCGCAACGACATCGTCTGCACCCTGACGCCCGCCCCCACGGTCATCACGCCCTGCACCACGCCGGGCACGGTGGTGACCACGCCCACGGGCACGGCGACCTTCGGCTCGGTGTTCAAGAACTACGCCCTGTTCGGCCAGGGCACGATCAATGTCAGCGAGCGCTTCCGCCTGATCGCCGGCCTGCGCTTCACCTCCGACAAGCTGTCGGTCTACCACCAGCGGGTCACCGCGCTGGCGGGGCCGGGCATCCAGCCCAGCTTCGGGCCCTTCGCGGATTCCACGTCCAACGAGAACCTGTCGGGCAAGGCCGGCGCCCAGTTCGACCTCTCGGAGGCGTCGACCGCCTACGCCACCTATTCCCGCGGCTACAAGGGACCGGCCTACAACGTCTTCTACAACCTGACCGCCACGGGCACGAACGTCATCGACGCCGAGACGGCCGACAGCTTCGAGGTGGGCCTGAAGAACACCCTCATGGGCGGCCGGCTCGTCCTGAACCTCGCCGCCTACTACGCGAAGTACCACAACTTCCAGGCCAACAATCCCGACGTGGTCGCGGGCGTCCTGGTCACCCGCTTCACCAATGCGGGCACGATCTCCACGCGGGGCGGCGAACTCGACTTCCTGTTCCGGCCCCTGGAAGACCTCAGCATCTCGGGCGGCCTAGCCTACACCGACGCCAAGGTCGACCAGTTCAAGCTGCCCACCAACGGCGTGATCACCGGCGTCGTGCCGTCCGGCACCACCCTGGCGTATGCGCCGAAGTGGAAGGGGTCGGTCGCGGTGGACTATCGGATCCGCGGCGTGGGCCCGGTGGACGTTCTGCTGGGCGCGCAGGGCTCGTTCCAGTCCAAGCAGCTCAGCCAGTTCGACGCCTCGGCCGCCGTTCGCGCCGCCACCACCATCGACGGCTATGCGCTGGTCGACCTCTCGGCCGGCATCGCCGACCCCGAGGACCGGTATCGCGTGATGCTGCAGGTCAAGAACCTGTTCGACACCAGCTTCCCGTCGGCCATCACGTCCGGCGGTCCGGGCGGCAGCTTCCGCTACCTGATCCCGCGCGAGGCCGACCGCTACTATGGCGTGACGGCGCGCGTGAACTTCTGATCCCGTGACAGGTCGTAGGGCCCGCCGCCATCCGGCTGCGGGCTCTACGGCTCCCGCGGATCCCGAGCCTTCCCGCGGCGCGAGCGTCCGGCGAAGGCGAGGAAGGCGCCCAGGGCCAGCAGGACCGCGCCCAGGGCCTGGGCCGCGTTCCAGCTCAACGGATGCCGCATCTCGGTGTCTCCTGCGCCGGAGGCGCCTTCCTGATGTCGGGACCGCGCCTTCGCACGCAAGGGCATTGCGCGGGCTGACCGCGCCGATCGCGCGCCGTCATCGTGCGGGGGCCGGCGCGTCGCTCACGCGCCGGCGGCGTGCAGCGCGTGACGCCGGTCGAGCGCCGACAGGACGTACTCGCCCAGGCGGACCGCGGCGGTGGGGACGGCGGCGCGCGCCCGCAACAGGGCGATCTCGGCGTCGGGAAGGGGCGGCAGTCCCTGGGCCTCGCCGAGCACGGTGAGGTCCGGCGGCGCCATGTCGCGGGGCAGCACGGTGATCCCCAGCCCGGCGCGCAAGGCCGCATGCTGGCCCGCCAGGGAGGGGCTGGTGTAGGCGCAGCGCCAGGCGCGCCCGGCCGCCTCCAGCGCCGCGATGGCGCGCTTGCGATAGACGCAGGGTGAGGGGGCCAGGATCAGCGGCGCCACCGGCGCGGCGTCGAGCACGCTCTTGTCCGCGGCGACCCAGACCAGCGGCTCGCGCCAGACGCGGACGCCCTGGTCCGGCCCGAGGGGCTCCCGCTTCACCAGGGCGAGGTCCAGTTGCCCTTCGCGCAGCTTGTCGAGCAGGTGCAGGGTCAGGTCGCAGGTGACCGTGAGCGAGACCTTCGGGTGGAGCCGGGCGAACTGCCCCAGGATCTCGGGCAGGTGAACCGTGGCGAAGTCCTCGGGCGCGCCCAGCCGCACCTCGCCCTCGATATCGTCGCCCCGCACCTCGGCGAGGATCTCGTCGTTGACGCGCAGCAGGCGGCGCGCCTGCGGCAGGAAGATCTCGCCCGCTTCGGTCAACACCACGTGCCGCGGATCGCGGGACAGCAGCACCGCGCCGACCTGGTCCTCCAGCCGTCGCATCTGCAGGCTCACCGCCGACTGGCTGCGGCCCAGCCGTTCGCCCGCGCGGGTGAAGTTCTGGGCTTCGACGATCGTGACGAACGTCCGGATCAGGTCCAGATCAAGATTGATGTTTCGCTGCGCTCGGTTCGGCATGATTGCTCCAACTAATCATCCCGATGTGCAGTATCAAGGTTGGCCGGTCGGCTGGGCGGGGTAGTGCGGCGCACTTCTTCGCAGGGGGCGGACCCATGGACCTGGGAATGGCGGCGGCGCTGGTGGCGCCGGGAACTCTCTTCTTCGTGCTGGGAGCCATCGGCGGCTTCGTGCGGTCGGACCTCACGGTGCCGGAACAGGTCTCGCGGGGGCTGGCCCTCTACCTGATGCTCTGCATCGGCTTCAAGGGCGGGGTGGAAGCTCGGCTCCACGGGTTCGAAGCCGGCATGCTGACGGCCGGCGCGGCCGGCCTCCTGCTGAGCTTCGCGACGCCCCTGGCTCTGTTCCCGTTGCTGCGGACGCTCGGACGGTTGGATTCGCCCACGGCCGCGGCCGCGGCGGCCGCCTACGGCTCGGTCTCGGTGGTCACCTTTGCGGCGGCGAGCGAGTTCCTGACCGGCCTGGGGCGGCCGGCGGCCGGCTACATGGCCGCCGTGCTGGCCGTCATGGAGACGCCGGCGATCCTCACGGGCCTGCTGCTCGCGCGGCGCACGCCCGGTTCCGCGCCCGCCGCCACGCCCGGACGCACCCTGCACGAGGTCTTCTGCAATGGGGCGCTGATGGTTCTCGTCGGCAGCTTCGTCATCGGCGCCCTGACCGGCGCGGCCGGGATGGCCAGGCTGGACACCTTCGTGAACACGATCTTCCAGGGCGCGCTCTGCTTCTTCCTGCTCGACATGGGGCTGACCGCGTCGCGCAGCCTGCTCGGCGGCAAGGCGCTTCATCCACGCCTGGTGGTGCTCGGCATCCTGGTTCCGCTGACCGGCGCCGCTGTGGCGCTGGGGATCGGCGTTGCGCTGGATCTGCCGCTTGCCGAGGCCACGATGCTGATGGTCCTCGCCGGGTCTGCGTCCTACATCGCCGTCCCCGCCGCCATGCGCCTGGCGCTGCCGGAGGCGAACGCGGGGGTCTATGTGACCCTGCCGCTGGCGGTCACCTTCCCGTTCAACCTGCTGGTGGGCATCCCCCTCTACGCCTGGGCCGCCTCGCGGCTGCTCAGCTAGCATGAGCGTTGCTTCTCGCGACGATGGCGCTTCCTCATCGACCTTCGCCTTGCGGAGCGCCGGCCGTGGCCTGAAATCCCCTCCGGGACCGGCCCCTCTGGTGCGGCCGCCGACTTGGGGCGGCTTCACGATGTCGGTCCAGCAGCCGCGCCCGCGCCGCGTCATCGCGCCGGGCCACACCGGAGGGACTGATGAAACGTACGCCGACAATCGAGCTCCGACAGGGAGAGGACCAGTCCGCGCGGTTTGGCCGGCGGCAGACGATGGAGGGGCTGATCCTGGCGCAGATTTGGTGGACGCCCTACGTGGCGGCGGCCGACCTGTGGTGGGGCGCCGACCTCGGCGGGCTGATGCCGGCGCCGGCGCCCGACGCACGGCCGGTCCAGCTCATGGCCGCCGAATGAGTTCGGTCCTCAGCTTGCGCCGCCCCATCCGCGCGACAGGTCGCGTCGAGCAGCCCCTTCGACGCACCCCGGAGTCCGGTCGCGCCCTGGCGGCGGCCTGCGCCATCGTGGCCGGCGCCGACGGCTGGCCGACCGACGACGAAAGGCGGCAGATGGTCGAGCGGCTCCGGCTGCTCGCCGACTCCACCCATCTCGACCTCGAGCACGTCGTCCGCGACTTCGATCGGTTCCTGAACGCCCTGATCGAGGATCCCGAGACGGCGGAGCCCGTCTGCATGGCGCTGATCGCCCGTCTCCGCTCCGATCCCGGCCAGGCGCGCGCGCTGCTGCAGGCCTGCAACGCGGTGGCGATGGCCGATGGCGGCTACGACGAGGCCGAACGGCAGGCGGTGCGCCGCATCTGCCGTGCGGTCGGGGTGTCCGCCGAGGAGGTCGGCGTCGCCGACGCGCCCTGAGCCCGAGCCGGAGAACCAGTTCCAAACGTTCGGCCCGAACGGGCGACCCGTCAGGCGGCGGGCGCGAAGACCCGGACGGCCTGCGGGGAGATGGTGAAGGTCACCGGCGTGTGGGTGAGGATCTCGCCGTCGAGGCTCACCGGCCAGCGGCGTCGGGTCTCCACCTCGAAGCGGGTGCAGGCCCCGACGCGGACCTGGGCGGACAGGCGCTGACGGCCCTGCCGCAGCCGCGGCGCAAGGGCAAGCAGGCGCAGCAGGTCCGAGACCTCGAGGCTGTAGAGGTCGAGCTGCCCGTCATCGATCTGCGCCTGGGCCTCGATGGGGGTTCCCCCGCCGTAGTAGCGCCCGTTGCCGACGGAGATCTGAAAGGTCTGCACCTCGACGTCCCAGCCGGCGCCGCGGATGCGGGCCGTGAACCGGCGGGCCCGCCGGAGGGTTCGCAGGGCGGCGATGGGGTAGGCCAGGGGGCCCAGCCGGCGCTTCAGCCCGGAGTCGAGGTTCTCCGTGACCAGGGCGCCCAGCCCGATATTGGCCACGTTGAAGAAGGGGCGGCCGTTGGCGAAGCCGACGTCGATCGTGCGGAGCTCGCCCGTCCGCGCCAGCCTCACCGCGTCGGGAAGCGCCGGCGGCACGCGGAGCGTGCGGGCGAGGTCGTTGGCCGAACCGGTCGGCAGCACCAGGAGCGGCAGGCCCGTCTCCAGAAGCGCCGGCGCGATCGCGTTCAGCGTCCCGTCGCCGCCCGCGACGGCGACCGCGTCGACCATGTACCGCCGGCCGCGCACCCTCGCCGTCAGATCCTGGTCGGGCGACAGCGGCAGGGTATCGAAGCCGTAGCCTTCGCGCCGCAACGCCTCCTGCGCCTCGGCGAGGCCGCGCCGGCCCTTCCGCGAGCGCGTGTTGCCCACCAGCAGCAGGCGGCGCACCGGCGGCGCGGCCGCCGGGCGGGCGGACCGCGAGGGAAGCACCGCCAGCTCAGTCATACGCGGGCCGTCGCCTGGGCGGCGCGCCCTCGCCCGCGGCGTAGGTCATGAGCTTCTCGAGCTCGCCATGATCCAGCCAGACGCCGCGGCAATGGGGGCACAGGTCCAGTTCCACGCACTTGAAGTGCAGCGACTGCATCGGGACTCGGCAGCTCAGGCAGAGCGGGGCGATCACGACTTCTCCTGACGGCGCGGCGACGCAGGACATTGGGGTTCGAGGGCTCCCTCGCCAGCGGCAGGCGATGAAAAGGCCTCATGGCTGCGATCAACGCCGGATGTGCCGTCGCGTTGGGTGATCGGCGTCTCGACCGGCGGCGAGGCTCGTGCGCGTGGGCGCGGCCCGGGAAGGCGCCCGCCGCCCCGACGGCCAAGGCCGCGTGCGCGAAGACTGCCGCGACGAAAGCCCCGCCCGCGAAGCGGTGAGGGCCTCGCCGCGTCCCGTCCCTACTTGGAGAGCTGCCCGCGGATCGCGCCGCCCGGGTGGGGTCCGTTGTGGACGTTGACGTAGTAGCCGGCCGGGTTGGCCAGGATGTCCTTCACCACATCGGCGCCGACCGTGGCGCAGCCCTTCGACTTGCCGTCGGCGCCGGGCTTGTTCATCGGAACCACGGGCGGACCCGAGGCCCCGGCGGCGCCGCGGTGGACGTGGGCCGCCGTCGCCGAGTCGATCTTCTCGACCATCAGGTCGTAGCAGACCTCGTTCTTGGCGGTGTCGATCTGGAAGTTGGCGTGGCCGCCGCCGTCCGTGTCCGGCGAGCCCGCGCCGCCCAGGTGGGCGGACAGCTTGTCGGCCGCCTGCGCAGGCGCGCCCAGGAGCGCGACCGCGGCAAGCGCCAGCATGCAGTTCTTGATCATCTCGTCCTCCATCCGCCCCCGACTTGGAGGCGGGATGGAAGCCTAGGGGCCGAAGCGCGTCAATTGCGTGTCGGGATCACCACCGGCAGGTGCTCGTAGCCCTTCACGAACGACGACAGGACGCGCCGCGGCGGCCCCACCACTTCCAGCCGCGGGAACCGGGCCAGGATCTCTTCCCAGATGATCTTGAGCTGCAGCTCGGCCAGGCGGTTGCCCACGCAGCGGTGGATGCCGAAGCCGAAGGACAGGTGCTGGCGCACGCGGGGCCGCTCGATCCAGTAGTCGTTCGGCCGCTCGATGACCTCTTCGTCCCGGTTGCCCGAGACGTACCACATGGCGACCTTGTCGCCTTCCTTGATGGTCTTGCCGCCCAGCTCGACGTCCCGCTTCGCCGTGCGGCGCATGTAGGCCAGCGGCGTCTGCCAGCGGATGGTCTCGGAGACCATGTTCGGGATGAGCGCGGGGTTCTCGCGCAGGATGCGGTTCTGGTCCGGGTTCTGGTGCAGCGCCAGGACCGAGCCCGAGATCGAGTTGCGGGTCGTGTCGTTGCCGCCGACGATCAGCAGGATCAGGTTCCCGAGGTACTCCATGCGGTCCATGTTCCGCGTCGCCTCGCCGTGAGCGAGCATGGAGATCAGGTCGGGCTTCGGCGGGGCGTTCACCCGCTCGTTCCAGAGGTTCATGAAGTAGTCGACGCACTCGAACAGCTCCTGGCGCCGCTCCTGCTCGGCGACCTCGGGATCGTTCGACGAGAACATGCCGCTCTCCGGCCCGGCCGTCGCCACGTCCGACCACCGCGTCAGCTTGCGCCGGTCTTCCCACGGGAAGTCGAACAGGGTGGCGAGCGTCATGGTCGTGAGCTCGATCGAGACCTTGTCGACCCAGTTGATCTCCTCGCCGATCGGCAGGTCGTCGAGGATCTTGCCGGCGCGCTCGCGGATGATCGGCTCGAGGTAGGCCAGGTGGTTCGGCGCCACGATCGGCTGGACAGTCTTGCGCTGTACGTCGTGCTTCGGCTGGTCCATCGCGATGAACATCGGCAGCGTGAAGTCTTCTGCCGGGTCGGGCAGCACGATGGTCGGCTCGGACGAGAACACCTCATGGTTCGTGTCCACCGCCATGATGTCGTTGTACTTGGTGATGGACCAGTAGGCGCCGATGTCCTCCCACGGCGTCTGGGCCGTGTAGTGGACGGGGTCCTCCTTCCGCAGCCGCTCGAAGTAGGGCCACATGGTGTCGGTGCGGAAGAGCTCCGGATCGGCCGGATTGATCTCCTCGAGCGGCATCGAGTAGGCGGCGTCACGAGCCGCGCGGTGGAGGTCGATCGAGGCGTCGTCCATCTTCTGCATCCTCTCTGGCGCGGGTTCTGCAGCCCGCACGGCGTCAGGAAAAACGATGGCCTTCGACCTTGGCTGAGTCAAGAAAGATGACGCGAGCGTCAACTTCTTCGCGCCTGCAACATGAGGGGACCGAGGTGACGGGACTGACCGGAGGATGCGCCTGCGGCGCGGTGCGCTACGAACTCGCGTCGCGGCCGATGTTCACGAACTGCTGCCATTGCCGCGACTGCCAGCGTCAGGTCGGGTCGGCGTTCGTCATCAACGCCATCATCGAGACCGACAGGATCGCGGTGCGCTCGGGCGAGCTCCGGCCGACCGCCATGCCCACCGACTCCGGCCGCCCGCACCTGGTCTACCGCTGCACGGCCTGCGGCACGACGCTGTGGTCCGACTACGGCGACCGCAGGGTGATGAGCTTCCTGCGCGCCGCCACGCTGGACGATCCCGCCGCGATCGTCCCCGATGCGCACATCTTCACGCGCTCGAAGCTGCCCTGGGTGAGGCTCCCGGACGATACGCCGTCGTTCGAGATCTACTACGACATGCAGGCCCTCTGGCCGCCTGAGAGCCTGGCCCGCAGAGCGGCGCTGAACGTGCGCTGAGCCCGCTCCCGAAGGCCGCGCGCCCAGAGGCGGCGCCGGAGCGCTCAGCTTTTCTACGCTGCCTGCGGTCCGAAGCTCCGCTAGAGACAACCTGAACATCGCCTCTCGGGAACTTCCATGGCCACCGACGTCCTCTTCCGCCCCTTCGACCTGAAGGGCGTGCACCTTCCGAACCGCATCGTCATGGCGCCCATGACGCGATCGTTCTCGCCCGGCGGTGTCGCCACCGAGGACGTCGCGGCCTACTACGCGCGCCGCGCGAAGAACCAGGTCGGCCTGATCATCACCGAGGGCACGGGCGTCGACCGGCCCGCCTCGCTGAACGACCCGAACATCCCCCGCTTCCACGGCGAGGCCGAGCTTGCGGCGTGGAAGCGCGTGGTCGACGCGGTGCACGCCGAGGGCGGCAAGATCGCGCCCCAGCTCTGGCACGTGGGCGCGGTGCGCACCCGGAGCGAGACCTGGCGGCCGCCCGGCCCCTACGACAGCCCGTCGGGCTACTCGAGCCCCGGGAAGAAGTTCGGCGAGCCGATGAGCGAGGAGGAGGTGGCCGACGCCGTCCGCGCCTTCGCCGACGCCGCCGAGGCCGCCAAGGACCTGGGCTTCGACGCCATCGAGCTGCACGGCGCCCACGGCTACCTGATCGACCAGTTCTTCTGGGACGGCGTGAACCTCCGCGAGGACGCCTACGGCGGCAAGGACATCGCCGGCCGCGCCCGCTTCGCCGCCGACATCCTGCGCGCAGTGCGCAAGGCGGTCGGGCCGGACTACCCGGTGATCATCCGCATCAGCCAGTGGAAGCAGCAGGACTTCACCGCCCGCCTAGCCGAGACCCCGCAGGCGCTGGAAGCCTGGCTCGGCGCCCTGGTGGACGCCGGCGCGGACTGCCTGCACTGCTCGCAGCGGCGCTTCTGGGAGCCGGAATTCGAGGGCAGCGACCTCAACTTCGCCGGCTGGGCCAAGAAGATCACCGGCGTCCCGACCATCACCGTGGGCTCCGTGGGTCTGTCGGGCGAGTTCATCGCCGCCTACGCGGGCGAAAAGAGCGAGCCGGCGTCGCTGGACCGCCTGGAGGAGATGCTCGAGCGCGGCGACTTCGACCTCGTCGCGGTGGGCCGCGCCCTGCTGCAGGATCCGGAGTGGGTCGTGAAGGTCCGCGACGGCCGCCACGGCGAACTGAAGGCCTTCGACCGCGCGGCCATGGCGACGCTGTACTAGCTGTTCCGCCCGGCCGCTCGCGAGGTGGCGATGGTCAGTCGCCGCCTCCGGCGCCGTCACTTCCGCCGTGGGCGCAGTCGCCATCACTTCGATGGTCGCCTCCGAACCATGCCCAGTCCCTGTTGTCGCTGCGGCGAATGCGATCGAAGGGTCTGAACAGGACGATCGTGGTGACAAGCGCGATCACCGCGGCGCTTGCTGCAAGCAGAAGCATCTCGAAGCTGTCCATGGACAGGTCTCCGCTTATGGGACCCCACGTGATCACAGTTTCGCGACGGTTCGATGAACCCTCAGCCGTTGAAGTTCAGCTTCAGTCCCGGCCGCGGCCAGGTCGCCTTCATCAGCTTGCCGGTGGACGACGCCGTGATCCACGCCGTGCGCATGTCGGCCCCGCCGAAGCAGATGTTGGTGCAGATCAGGTCCGGGAAGGCGAAGTGCTCGACCGAGCCGTCCGGGTCGAAGGCGGTGATGCCGCCGTTGATGATGGTGGCCACGCAGACCTTGCCCGAGGCCTCCACCGCCAGGCTGTCCAGCAGCTGGTAGCCGGGCAGGTTGCAGATCACGCGACCGGGCGCGAAGCCGGGGTTCGGCGCGAGGATCCCGGTCTCGGCCACGTCGAAGCCCCACAGGCGGCCCAGCTGGGTGTCGGCCACGTAGACCGTCTTCTCGTCGGGCGAGAGGCCAACGCCGTTCGGCGAGATCAGGTGCCCGCGCTGCTGGCTGATGTGGCTGCCGTCAGCCTTGGCGTAGTAGACGGCGCCGTTCTTCCGGCCGTCAGGGGTCGAGCAGCCGTGGTCGGTGAACCAGAACCCGCCCGACCTGTCGAAGACGAGGTCGTTGGGCCCGACCAGCCGTTTGCCGTCGCAGGCCTCGTAGACCGTCTCCAGCTTGCCCGTCTTCAGGTCGTAGCGCTGGATGTAGCCGCCCGTGTGGGTGGGCGGCGTGGGACCCGGGATGGTCAGGCCGCCGTTGTCGAGCCAGACGAACGAGCCGCCGTTGTTGGTGATCCAGATGGCGCCGTCGGGCCCGATCGCCGCGCCGTTCGGACCACCGCCGGTCTCGACCACGGTCTCCTTCGATCCGTCCGGCTTCACCCGCGTCAGCCGCTGGCCCTTGATCTCGGTGAGGATCACCGATCCGTCGGCCATGGCGATCGGCCCCTCGGGAAACTCCAGCCCTTCGCAGACCACCTCGAAATCCATGGCGCACGCTCCCTCTCCCGTTGGCGGCGACCATAGCGCGCGCCTCGAGAGGCGCCATCGGTGACCCCGCGTCAGCGGCGTTCGAGCACCCGGATCGTGAACGGATGCTCGTCGTGCTCCGACGCCTCGTGACGCTCGGCCCGAACCTCGGTCCACCGGCTCTCGTCGATCGGCGAGAGCACGACGTCGCCCTCCACATCGGCGTCCACGTCGGTCAGATACAGCCGGCGGGCCTTCGGCAGGGCGAGCTCGAAGAGCGAGGCGCCGCCGATCACGCACACCTCGCGCGCGCCGTCGTCCTCGGCCTGCTCGCGGGCGATCGCCACGGCCTCGGAGAAGTCCTCGCACACCACGGCGCCGGCGGGCTCGAACGAGCCGTCGCGGCTGAGCACGACGTTCGTCCGCCCCACGAGCGGCTTCTTCGGCAGGCTTTCCCAGGTCTTGCGGCCCATGATGACCGGCTTGCCCATGGTCACCGCGCGGAAGTTGGCGAGGTCGGTGCGCAGGCGCCAGGGCAGGGTCCCGTCGCGTCCGATCACGCCGTTGCGGGCGCGCGCGATCGGACCGGCGGCGAGGATGACGTTGGACGACATGGGCCCCTCGTTAGCGCGCGCGGGGGCCGGGCGCTACGGATCAGCGCGCCGGCTCGAGCCAGCTCAGCCACTTGCGGCGCACGGCGGCGTCGACGTCGATGTCGAAGCGGCGGCAGTAAAGCAGCAGCATGCACAGGACGTCGGCCGCCTCGTCGGCGCGGTCGTGCTCGGTGGCCTCGCCGCGGCCCCGGCTGGACAGCCGCAGGTGCGCCTGGGCCAGCTCGCCCAGTTCCTCCTGCAGCTTGATCAGGTACCAGTCGTCGTCACGCGCGATGGCGTACTTGCCGGCGTAGATGTCCGAGATCCGCGCCGCCGACTCGGTCACCTCGCGGAGCGTGAGCGGCGCCTTCAAGGGCTCAGACCGCGATCGGGGCGGCGATGGACGGGTGCGCCTGGTAGCCCACGAGCTTGAAGTCCTCGTAGTCGAACCCGAACAGGTCGTCCTTGTCGGCGATCTGCATGACGGGCAGGGGCAGCGGCTCGCGTGACAGCTGCAGCCGCGCCTGGTCGAGGTGGTTCAGGTAGAGGTGCGCGTCGCCCAGGGTGTGCACGAACTCCCCGGGTTCGTATCCGCACACCTTCGCCACCATCAGCGTCAGCAGCGCGTAGCTGGCGATGTTGAACGGCACGCCCAGGAACACGTCCGCCGAGCGCTGGTAGAGCTGGCACGAGAGCTTCCCGCCCCCTTTGTCACTTGGGGCCACGAAGAACTGGAACAGGCAGTGGCAGGGCGGCAGGGCCATGTCCTCCACCTCGGCCGGGTTCCAGGCCGAGACGATGTGGCGGCGGCTGTCGGGATTGGATTTCAGGCCCCGCACCACGGCGGCGATCTGGTCGATCACCCGGCCGTCCGGGGCCGCCCAAGAGCGCCACTGCTTCCCGTAGACCGGGCCCAGCTCGCCGGCCGGATCGGCCCACTCGTCCCAGATGCTGACGCCGCGCTCCTGCAGCCACCGCACGTTGGTGTCGCCGCGCAGGAACCACAGCAGTTCGAGGATGATCGACTTGCGGTGCAGCTTCTTCGTCGTCAGCAGCGGGAAGCCCTGCGACAGGTCGAAGCGCATCTGCCGGCCGAAGACGCCCAGCGTGCCGACGCCCGTCCGGTCGCCGCGGCGGACGCCGTTCTCGAGGATGTCCTCCAGCAGGCCGAGGTACTGCCGCTCGGGGTGGTCCGGAGCGGCGTAGGGGCGCGGGGCGATGGCGGCGTGGGCGTTCATCAAGCGTCAGCCTCGCGCAGCAAGTGATTCGGAGACAGGCGAATCAGCCGACGCCGGCGCCTCATCCACAGGCAGGATGCAACGCGGGAGCGACCGCTGGTCGATTCCAGCCTCCGCGTGCCCGTTCCCCACGGCTAAGGGCGACTTACAGGATCCATGAGTAGGGGTTTCCATGTTGATTTCCGCGTTCGCGGCCATCGCGCTCTTCGTCGCGCCCGAGGCCACGCAGTCCGGGGAAGCGGCCAAGGCGGCCCAGCCCGAGATGCGCAAGGTCTGCGTGACCTACGAGGTGAGCGGCTCGAACCTCAAGCGCAGGACGTGCCGCAACGAGCCCGTCAAGGCCGCCACCAAGCCCGGCGAAGGCGCCGCCGAGCCGGCGGACAAGGGCCAGACCAGGCCCGAGTAGCCTCTCCGGCGGCGCGCGCCCAGCGCTATCCCGAGAAACCACCCTCGTCGAGGAACGCCTGTTCTTCGGCCGTCGTCGCACGTCCCAGCGCCGCGTTGCGGTGCGGAAATCGCCCGAACCTCGCGATGATGTCGCGGTGGATCTCGTGCCACTTGATCATCTCGGCGTCGCCGAGGTCGCGCGCGAGTTCGAGGCCGTACTCCTGGTCCGCCAGGTCCTCGGAGTGCTCGAACGGCAGCAGCATGAACTGCCGGAGATCGGCCGGGGCGTCGCGGTGCCAGCCCTTCTCGGCCGCCGCGCGGGCCAGGACGCGCGCCTTGGGGTCCGTGGCCCACGCATGCGCGCTCTCCCGGAAGAGGTTGCGGGGGAACTGGTCCAGCAGGATCAGGAGCGCCAAAGTCCCCTCGGCGGTGTCGGCCCAGTGATCGTACTCGCCGCGCGCCGCGGCATGGTGCACCGGCTCGAACTTCAGGCGGATGGCCGCGTCGAACCTCGGGTTCTTCGAGAACCACTGCTTGGGCCCGGCCTGGGTCCAGAAGCCGAGGATGTCGTGGGGAGTCGCGCTCATCGGCTCATCCTACAGTCCTGTCCCCGTCCCGCGCATCATCCCGTGGCGTCCGCGGCGCCGTTCAAGCACGGTTCAGGCCCGAGCGCGCCAACTGTCCCATGAAGGGACTGACCGGCCGCCGAAAGGCGACCGCAATCGGATGAAACGACGATGAAGACGGCGATGACGGCCCTGGCGGTCGTGATCCTGGCGGCGGCGGCGATCCCCGCGCCCGCCTCGGCCCAGCCGGGGGGCGGCGATCGGGCCGAACGCCTGGAGCGGCGAGACCGGCCGCAGCGGGACGGCGCGTCTCGCGACTTCGACCGCGGCCGGCGCGACGGCGGCGGCCGACGCGACGGGGGCGGTCGGCGCGAGGGCCCCCCGGTGGCGCGCGAGGCGCCCTCGGCCCCGCAGGCGCCGGCCGCGGCTCAGCCCCGCCGCGATGGCGGGGAGCGCGGCGAAGCGCGCGGCGGCGGCGATCGGCGCGAGTGGGGCGGACGCGGCGACGGTCGCGGTCGTGGCGGTCCGGAAGGCCGCGGCGACCGGCGAGACTGGGGCGACAGCGACCGTCGCGATCGGCGCGATGGCGGTGAGCGGGCCGGCGGCTGGCGCGACGGCGACCGCCGCGGCGATGGGCCCCGCAGCGACGGGCGCCGCGACGACGGACCCCGCGGGGACGGCCGCTTCGACCGGGACGGCCGGCGGGACGGTGATCGCCGCTGGGGCGGCGACGGTCGCCGCGACTGGGAGCGCCGCGGGGACCGCGATCATCGGGGCGATCACCGCCGCTGGGAGCGTGGGCGCTATCCGTCGAGCTACTTCAGCCCGAACCGCTATCGCTACCGGCACGTCTGGCGCCCGCCGGTGGGTTTCTACGTGCGCAGCTGGACCTATGGCGACTTCCTGCCGCGGACCTGGTTCGGCCCGAACTGGTGGATCGTCGATCCCTGGTACTACGACCTTCCGCTTCCGCCGCCCGGCTTCAACTGGGTCCGCGCCGGCGACGACGCCCTGCTGGTGGACGAGTGGAGCGGCCGGGTCGTCCAGGTCGTGCGCAACGTCTTCTGGTGATCGCGAAGCGACAGGCCGCCCCCGATCCCGGCCAGACGGTTCCGTCTGAACGGGTGAGGCCCTGGGCCTGACCCTGTCCGCCTCGATCGACCAGACGCCCGCAGCCCTAGCCGGCTGCGGGCGCGTCGCCGTCCGGCGGCTCTACGGGCGGCAGCCCGCGCACAGTCCGTGCGCTTCCAGCGTCACGCCTCGCACCTCGTAGCCGGTGGCCCGGGCCATGGCCCGGACCTGCGCGGCGAGGTCGGGCTGGACCTCGGCGGCTTCGCCACAGCAGTCGCAGATCAGGAACGCCGCCACGTGCGCCCCCTCGATGCGGCATGGCACATAAGCGTTCAGACTCTCGATCCGGTGCGCAAATCCCAGGCGTTCGAGGAACTCGAGCGCACGGTACACCGTGGGCGGCTTGGCAGGCTCGCCGCGGTCGCCGAAGGCTGCAATCAGGTCGTAGGCCTTCAGGGGCGCGTCTGCGCCGAGCAGCAGCTCCAGCACCCGCCGGCGGGGCGCCGTGAGTCGCTCCTGGGTGGCCGCGCACCGGGCCTCCGCGGACGTCAGCGCGGCCGCGAGCGCCGCGCCGCGCAGCCCGTGGTGCTGGTGCTCCTCGTGATGATCGCACGCCGTGGACATGGGCTGAGGTAACTCCGATCCGGCGCCGGCGGCAACGCGCTTGACGAGCGGTTATGTTATTTCATAACGGTGAGCGCTTCTCGCAAGTCCCTCCCAGGCGCTCCATGTTCAAACCGAAGCTCTTCGCCGCGGCGGCCGCCGTGGCCCTCCTCGCCGCCGCCCCCGGGCTGGCCCAGGTCCAGGGCCGGCCGGGCCACGAGGTCAGCGAGGTGGTGGTCACGGCCGCGCCGTTCCCGGTCACCCTTGATTCCGCCACCACCAGCGTCGACATCCTCCGGCGCCAGGATATCGACCAGGCGCCGGTCGGCGGCATCGGCGACGCGCTGAGCGGCGTGGCGGGGGTCCGCTCCAGCGCTTTCGGCCCGGGCGCCAGCCGCCCGGTGATCCGCGGCCTTTCCGGACCGCGCGTCCTCGTTCTTTCCAACGGCCTCGGCCAGGTGGACGCCAGCGCGCTCTCGCCCGACCACGCGGTCGCCACCGATCCCCAGGAAGCCGAGCGCATCGAGGTGCTGCGCGGCCCCTCTGCGCTGGCCTATGGCGGCTCGGCCATCGGCGGCGTCGTCAACATCATCGACGAGCGCATTCCGACCCACAGGCTGGACGGCGCCTTCGAGGGCCGTGCGCTGGCGTCGTACTCGTCGGTGGACAACGGCTGGATGACCGCCGGCGCGCTGAAGGGCGGAGCCGGTCCCTTCGTCTTCAGCATCGACGGCGTGCGTCGCGAGACGAAGGACTACGACGTCCCCACCTTCCCCGAATCCCGGCGCCAGCTCGAGGCCGACGGCGAACCCTTCCCGGGGGATGTGGACTCCAAGGTGGAGAACACCTTCGCGAACCTGTCGGCCTACGGCGCCGGGCTTTCCTACGTCGGCGCCGACGGCTTCGTGGGCTTCAGCGTCAAGCGGACGGAGACCGACTATGGCGTGCCGGGCCACGCGCACGAAGAGGACGCCGGCGAGGAGGAGGAGGAGGAGGTCGTCACCATCGACCTGGAGCAGACCCGCTACGACCTGCGCGCCGAGCAGAACGGCGATTTCGGGCCGTTCGAGAAGGTCCGCTTCCTGGCAGGCTACGCCGACTACACCCACACCGAGTTCGAAGGCGGCGCGCCGGGGACGGTCTTCAAGTCTGACGGCTGGGAAGCCCGCATCGAGGCGGTCCAGCCGAACCGCGACGGGTGGCAGGGCGCGGTGGGCCTGCAGGGCCTGAAGCGGGACTTCAACGCCATCGGCGACGAGGCCTTCGTGCCGGCGACCCGCACCACGGAGTGGGGCGTGTTCACGCTGCAGCGCTGGGACCGCGAGACCTGGGGCTTCGAGGGCGGCCTGCGGATCGAGCAGAAGGACCTGGAGAGCGTCGTCGGCGATCGCAGCTTCACGGGCGTGTCCGCCTCCCTGGGCGCCTTCGTGCGGCCCGCCGAGGGCGTGTTTCTCTCGGTGAGCGGGTCCCGGACCGAGCGCGGCCCGTCGCAGGAGGAGCTGTTCGCCAACGGTCCGCACCCGGCGACGCGCTCGTTCGAGGTCGGCGACGTCACGCTCGACAGCGAGGTGTCCTACGCCCTCGACCTCACCGGCCACGTGGAACGCGGCCCGTTCGAGGTCGACGCCCACCTCTTCGCCGTGCGCTACGAGGGCTTCATCGACCTGCGCCCGACCGGCGCCGAGGACGCTGACTCCGGGCTGCCGATCTTCCTCTTCGAGCAGACCGACGCGCGCTTCGTGGGCGCCGAGATCGAGGGGTCGTTCCGCGCGTGGGAGGATGGCGGCCGCAGCCTCCGGTTCGAGGCCGCGGCGGACTACGTCCGGGGCAAGACCGACCTTGGACCACCCGCCCGCATCCCGCCGTGGTCCGTGACGGGCCGGGGCATCTACGACGGCGGCTGGTGGAGCGGGAGCCTCGAGGTGCGTCGCGTGGGCGGGCAGGATCGAGTGGCCGACTTCGAGCTGCCGACCGACGGCTACACCCTCGTCAACGCCCAGCTCACCGTCCGCCCGTTCGAAGACAAGGACCTGCGCCTGTTCGTGGAGGGCCGGAACCTCGGGGACGTCGAGGCCCGCGAGCACGCCTCGTTCCTCAAGGACATCGCCCCGCTGCCGGGCCGCAACGTCCGCGTCGGCCTTGGCTACCGGTTCTGAGGCCGGCCGGCGCCTCGGCCGTTGGCTGCCTGATCCTCCCCGCAAGGGGAGAGCGATCGCATGTGAAGGTCGGGCGGGGCGGTGGAGCCGCCCGACTTAACCGCAGAGATCGCGGAGGACGCGCGGAGGACGCGGAGATCTCTGCGCGCTCTGCGTCTTCGAACGCCTGCGGCGCGCTCACAGAAGGCCGTCGGCCATAGGCGATAGCCTTGCCCGCAAGGGAAGGTGGCTCTGCGCGGCGGAGGGGGCTGAGGGTCGCGCTTGAGAGCGCGAGACCGTGTCCCTAGCCCTCGCCCTCTGAAGACGTCTCGCCGGCCTCGAAGCTGCGTGGAGCACGGCGGCGGCGGGGCCGCGCGGGCTTCTCGTCGTCGGCGGCCGCCTCCGGCGGCGGGGCGACGGGTCGCGTGGGCCGCAGGAACGCCGGGACGTTCGAATGCTCGCCATCGGCGTCGCGCAGGGTCGGCGCGGGTTCCGGCCGGCTGTCGCCCTGGGGCTCGACCACCGGCATGGGATCGCGCTCGGGCCGGTCCTCCCGGTCGCGGCGATCGCGCTCGAAGCGGGGCCGGTCCTCGCGCGGGCGCTCGTCCCGATCACGCGGCCGATCATCGCGAGGCCGATCATCGCGGGGCCTCTCGTCCCTCGGGCGCTCGTCGCGGGGCCTGTCGTCGCGGGGTCGGTCGTCCCGGAAGCGGTCGTCGTCGCCGCGCGGGCGGTCGTCGCGGCGGTCGCGATCCCGATCGCGGTTCCGATCCCGGCCGTCGCGGCCGTCCCGCTCGCGCCAGCGGTCGCGGCCGCCGCCGTCCCGATCCCGGTCGCGGCCCTGCCAGTCGCCGCGGTCGCGTTCGCGGTTGCGTTCCCGGTTCGCCTCGGGGTCGTCGCTGCGCGCCTCGACGCCGGCCTCCGCGGCCTCGTCGGCCGCCTGGGCCGCGGCCTGGCCGCTCTCGTCCTCGAAGTCGATGTCGTAGCCGCTGGCGAACTGGTCCCGGCCGATGATCTCGCTGGCCGGACGGTTCGGCTGGATGGCGCGGATCAGGCGGAAGTAGTGCTCGGCGTGCTGCAGGTAGTTCTCAGCCAGGACGCGGTCCCCCGCCGCGTTCGCGTCGCGGGCCAGCTGCTGGTACTTCTCGAAGACGTGCTGGGCGTTGCCGCGCACCTTCACGCCGTCGGGGCCGTTGGAATCGAACGCCCGGTTGGCGTTCTGCTGTGGCTTGCCGCCGCCGCCGCCACCGCCCCGGTTGCGCCCGCGCTGGCGCTTCATGCCCTTGAAATCTCTCATAATCCAGAAACCGTTCGGTCTTTCCTGAGCGCCTCTGCGGCGTCTCGCCTCCAGCTCGATCCGACCTCGGCCCAGTCGCGATGTGAAGGCGTAAGTGTTCCCCGTCTTCCGCCCGGAAGCTCATCAGCGAGAGGCCTGCCCGATGTCGAGAAGCTCGCGCCTGTCGGGTCGGGCGGGCGTCCTTCATGGGGACGCATCTACCTGCAACACCGACGAATTTGGGTGGAGACGGCTCCTGATGTAGCGAGTCAGGCCGCCGTTTCCAAGGTCTTTTTCTCGCCCGTCACGACGCGGTCGCGGTCGCCGAGGTCACGGATCGTTCTCACGAACACCGCGCCGGCCTCGCGGAACAGCGCCTCGACCGCATCCTTCTGGTCGTAGCCGATCTCGACCGCGAACCGGCCGCCCGGCTTCAACACCCGCAGGATCTCCGGCGCCAGGATCCGGTAGTGGGCCAGGCCGTCGGCGCCGCCTTCCAGGGCCACCCGCGGCTCGTGATCGCGGACCTCGGGCTCGAGGGTCTCGATCACCTCGGACGCGATGTAGGGCGGGTTCGAGACCACGACGTCGAACTCGTTCGCCTCGAGCCCCGCGGTCCAGTCGCTGCGCAGGAGAGCGACCCGGTTCGCAAGCCCGAGCGCGGCGGCGTTGTCCCGGGCCACCGCCAGGGCCTCCTCCGAGATGTCCACGCCCAACCCCTTGGCCGCGGGCCGCTCGGCCAGGATCGCGAGCAGGATCGCGCCCGAGCCGACGCCAAGGTCCAGGATCCGCCAGGACGCATGCTCCGGGAAGTCCCGCAAGACGTACTCCACCACGGTCTCGGTGTCGGGCCGCGGCGTCAGCACGTCGGGGGTCACCGACAGCATGATCTTCCAGAAGCCCTTGCGCCCCAGGATGTGGCTCACCGGCTCGCGCCGCTCGCGGCGGGCGAGGTAGTCGTCGAGCCGGGCCTCCTGGGCCTCGCTCAGCGCCCGGTAGGGATCGGTCACGATGTCCGTGCGGGTCGCCTCGGCCGCGGCCTCGACCAGCAGGCGCGCGTCGATCACGGGGCCCGGCAGGCCGGCGGCCTCCAGCCGCGCCTTGGCCCGGCTCCAGGCCTGCACCAGGGTGAGGGTCACGGCGCCGCCTGCATGGGCGCGGTGATCGCATCGCCCAGCCCGACCCGGCCAGCCGCCGTCGCGTGCACGTAGATCCCGCAGTTCATGTGGCCGTAGTTGTCGAACAGCGCCTTCACCACATCCAGGTCCTTTGCGCCCGTCGCCGGGTCCACCTCGGTCGCCGCGCAGCGGACGATAGGCTTGTACACCCGGGTGCGCGCCCAGCCGGCCATCAACTCGCGGCCCTCCCAATCGTTCTCGGCCCACGCCGGCCAGCCCTCGACGTAGAGGTTGGCGCGGAAGCGGAGCGGGTCGAGCTCCACGCCCATCTTCTGCGAGAGATCGCGGACGCTCGCCAGGTTCACGATCGAGACCTGGCCGAGGGGGTGGTCGGTGAAGCGGAAGTCCCCGCGCGCCTCCACCACCCGGAGCGGGCCGCGCAGGTCGTCCGGCTCCAGGAACGCCGTGAGCCAGGCCGCGAAGGCTTCACGGCCCGCGGGCTCGGACAGGCGGCCCGCGAAGGTCGGCCTCCCGGCGGCTTCGGCGGTGAACACCCCGGTGGCGTCGTCGTGGCGCGTCCGCGCCGCGGCCACCTTCGGGATCGCGGCCAGGACGGTGAACTTCTGCTTGGACATCCAAGCCGGCGCGTCCGGGTCGAACCCCGAGGGCCCGTTCTCGACCGCCCAGACGCGGTCGGCCGGAAACCCCTGGCCGGGCGCCAGGTCGACGTGGGCGAGGCTCTCGGGCGTGAAGCCCTTCACCGGATGCCGGAAGATCGCCGCGATGTGCCCGCTCATGGCCGGGCTTCTGGCCCAAGGCGGCCCGCGGCTCAAGCGGTCCGGCGGAACAGGGACCTCCGCGCCGAGTTGAAAGGTCGGCAGGGAGGCATGGGGTGAGCATCACATCCGAAGGAGGAGGCCGCGCGTCGCGGCCACGCAGCCCGTCCCGGACAGCGGGCCGGCCGGGGCGCACCTTGCCGACGCCCGAGAGCTTCGAGGCGCGGGAGCCCGGCCGGGGGCGTCTCGCCACGTCGCCGCGCCAGATCCCGCTCCGGGGCTGGAGCGACATCCTGTGGCGCACCTGGCAGGAGACCAACGCCGACCGGCTGACCGTGGTGGCCGGCAGCGTCACCTACTACACGCTCCTCGCCATCTTCCCCGCGATCGGCGTCTTCGTTTCGCTCTACGGCCTCTTCGCCGACGTGGGCGAGGTCCAGAAACAGCTGGCCCAGCTTTCCGCCGTCTTCCCGCCCGCGGTCGTGGGCCTGATCGGCGAGCAGATGGTGCGCCTCGCCACCGGCGATGCGGGCGGCCTGTCGCTGGCCTTCCTGGTCAGCCTCCTCCTCTCGCTCTGGAGCGCCAGCGCCGGGATGCGCTCGCTCTTCGACGGCCTGAACATCGCCTACGACGAGGTCGAGCGGCGGAGCTTCCTGGCCCGCGCCGCCGTCACCTACGGCTTCACGTTGGCCCTGGTCCTCTTCCTGATCGTGATCAGCGGCATCCTGGTCGCCGCGCCGCTCGCGCTCGCGGCGGTCGGACTCGCCGAGGACTGGCTCATCGCGATCCGCTGGCCGCTGGTCTACCTGCTCGCCAGCGCGGCCTTCAGCGTGGCCTACCGCTATGGCCCGAGCCGCGAGCGCGCGCGCTGGCGCTGGCTGACCCTGGGCGCCGCCGTCGCGGCCGCGCTCTGGATGGTCGGCTCCGCGGGCTTCTCCTGGTACGTCAACAACATCGCGGGGCTGGACCGGACCTACGGCCCGCTCGGCGCCGTCATCGCCTTCATGATCTGGATCTGGTTTTCCGTCATCGTGGTGCTGGTCGGCGCGGAGCTGAACGCCGAGATCGAGCATCAGACGGCGCTGGACTCCACGACCGGGCCGGCAGAGCCGCTCGGGGAACGCGGCGCCACGATGGCCGACACGGTCGGCGTGCGGTTCGGCGGTCTGCGGGGGCTGCTGGACGGTCTGCTCGGCCGCGTGAAGCGGCGCTAGCCGGCGGCGTCAGCCGAACTCGTCCTCCAGCGCGGCCAGCCGCGCCGCCTGGTCCTCGGCGATCAGGGGATCGATCACGTCGTCGAGCGCCTCGCCCTCCATCACCTTGGGCAGGTTGTAGAGGGTCAGGTTGATGCGGTGGTCGGTCACCCGCCCCTGCGGGAAGTTGTAGGTGCGGATGCGCTCGGACCGGTCGCCCGAGCCCACCTGGCTCTTGCGGCTCTCGGCGCGGGCGGAATCCAGCGCCTCGCGCTGCTGCTCGTAGAGCCGCGCCTTCAGCACCTTCATGGCCCGCGCGCGGTTCTGGTGCTGGCTCTTCTCCGAGCTGGTGACGACGATCCCGGTCGGCAGGTGGGTGATGCGGACGGCCGAGTCGGTCTTGTTCACGTGCTGCCCGCCCGCGCCCGACGAGCGGTAGGTGTCGATGCGCAGGTCCTGGTCGCGGACCTCGATCTCCACGTCCTCGACCTCGGGAAGGACGGCGACCGTCGCGGCCGAGGTGTGGATGCGGCCCTGCGCCTCCGTGGCCGGCACACGTTGCACCCGATGCACGCCGCTCTCGAACTTCAGCCGACCGAACACGCCGTCGCCGGTGATCGAGGCGATGATTTCCTTGTAGCCGCCCGCGTCGCCCTCGGAGATGGAGTCGATCTCCACCCGCCAGCCGCGCGACTGGGCATAGCGCTGGTACATGCGGAACAGGTCGCCGGCGAACAGCGCCGCCTCGTCGCCGCCGGTGCCGGCGCGCACTTCCAGGATGGCCGAGGCGTTCTCGTCCTTGTCCTTCGGCGCGAGCAGCAGCGCCACGTCGCGCTCCAGCAGGGGCAACTTTTCCTTCAGCGCCTCCAGCTCGGCCCGGGCCAACTCGGCCATCTCGGCGTCGCCGCTCTCGGCCATCTCGCGCAGCTCGGGCTCCTCGCCGCGGACGCGCTCCAGCGCGGTGACCGCGTCGGCCACCGGCTTCAGCTCGGAGTGCTCCTTGGACAGGCGCACGATCTCGGCCCCGTCGGTGGCCGCGCCCATGCGCGCCTCGATCTCGCGGAAGCGGTCGAGCACCTGGTCGAGCCTGGCCTGGGGAAGTCGCATGGGGAGCGGTGTCTAGCCGAGCCCGGCCACGGCGCCAATTCCGCGCTATGCTCGCGGGCAGGGAGGACCGCTCATGTCGATGTTCCACGAGGGCAACCGCGAGCTCCAGGACGCCTTCGGCAGCCGCGCTCTGGCCGACCGTCTGGACGAGCGGCTGCGCCACGACCGCTTCACCGACGCAGACGCGGCCTTCATCCAGGCCCAGCCCTTCTTCTTCCTGGCGACGGCCGACGCCCAGGGTCGGCCCGACTGCTCGTTCAAGGGGGGCGCGCCCGGCTTCGCGCGCATCGTGGCCCCGGACCTGCTGGTGTTCCCGGACTACGACGGCAACGGCATGTTCAAGAGCCTGGGGAACATCCGGTCCAATCCGCACGTGGGCCTGCTGTTCATCGCCATGAGCGAGAAGGCCGGCCGCCTGCGGGTCAACGGCGCGGCCGAGGTGGTGGCCGAAGATCCGCTGATGGCCGCGATCCCGGGGGCCCAGCTGCTGGTGAAGGTGACGCCCGTCGACATCTTCCCGAACTGCCCGCGCTACATCCCCCAGATGGCGCTCCAGGCGGCCTCCAGCGACGCGCCGCAGGCCGGTCAGGTCCCGGTGGAGCCCAAGTGGAAGAGCTTCCCGGACTTCGCCGACGTGGTCCCGCCGCGCCGGGCCTGAACCGCTCACAAGGTCGAGGTTGCGCCCGGCGGGCGGGGAACGCCGCGCCGATCCGTGTGTTTTCGCCCCGCGGGACACATGGAGAGATGAACATGGCCATCGAAAGGGTCACCGAGCGGACCGACGGACTGACCAGCGAACGCGTCGTCGAGCGCGATGCGGGCGGCACGACCTACGTCGACACGGGCCGGGGCTCGGGCATGGGCGGAGTGATCATCGGCATCGCCGTGCTGGCGATGGTGGCGATCATCGCCTTCTTCCTGCTGCAGTCGAACCGCAACGACGCGCTCCGCACCGAAGCGGTCACCAGCGCCGCGTCCAGCGTGGCGGACTCCGCCTCGAACGCCGCCGAGGGCGTGGCAGGCGCCGCAGACCGCGCGGCCGACGCGGTGACGCCCAACTAACGTCCGCCCAGACGCGGCGCAGAAACGCAAAAGGCCCGCTCCGTCGCCGGAGCGGGCCTCTTCGTGTCTGGCGGAAGGTCCTAGACCCGCTCGCCCGTGAGCGAGGCGTTGCCGAACATGCCGAGCTTGCAGTTGCCGCTCATCTTGTCGCCGTCGACCTTGGCGGTGAACTCGAGCTTCATCGGCATCGGGTTGGTGATGTCCGTGCTCCAGGTCAGCGTGTCGCCGTCGACCTTGCCGGTCACTTCCTGGGCGCCCATTTCGCTGTCGACCTTGCCGGTGAAGCTGTCGCCGGAGGTGGCGATGTTCACGTTCATGGTGCGCGCGCCCATCGGCGTGTTGATGGTGACTTTCCAGTTGCCGTCCGCGGACATCCTGTCCCTCCTGAAATTGGAGCGCCACCTAAGCGCGGAAGGGGCGCCGGCGCAAGGGTGACGCGGGCGTCATTTTCCTATCCTCGCGGCTCCCGCTTGTCCCGGGTCCGCGGCGCAAGGCTTCAGAGGGCCGGTACGATCGGGGCCCCGCCACCCTCGTCCTGCCGGTGCGGCGTCGACGCGGCCGCCAGCTCTGCGGCGCGGGCCTCGACCAGTTCCACGATGTGGTCGACCATCCGCTCGTTGTCCATCTTGTGGTCCGGCTTGCCGGCCACGTAGACCATGCCCGAGCCCTTGCCGCCGCCGGTGAAGCCGAGGTCGGTCATGAGCGCCTCGCCGGGGCCGTTCACCACGCAGCCGATGATCGACAGGCTCATGGGCGTGGCGATGTGCGCCAGCCGCTGCTCCAGCGCCTCGACGGTCTGGATGACGTTGAAGCCCTGCCGCGCGCAGGACGGGCAGGCGATGATGTTCACGCCGCGGTGGCGCAGGCCCAGGCTCTTCAGGATATCGAAGCCGACCTTCACCTCCTCGACCGGGTCGGCGGCGAGGCTGACGCGGATGGTGTCGCCGATCCCGGCCCAGAGCAGGCCCCCGATGCCGATGGCGCTCTTCACCGTGCCCGTCCGCGTGGCGCCGGCCTCGGTGACCCCCAGGTGCAGCGGGCAGTCGATGGCCTCGGCCAACTGCTGGTAGGCGGCCACCGTCAGGAACGGGTCGGACGCCTTCACGCTGATCTTGAACTCGTGGAAGTCGTGGTCCTGCAGGATGCGGGCGTGACGCAGCGCACTCTCGACCATGGCCTCGGGGCAGGGCTCGCCGTACTGCTCCAGGAGGTCGCGCTCCAGCGATCCGGCGTTGACCCCGATCCGCATCGAGCAGCCGTGGTCGCGGGCGGCCTGGATCACCTCGCGCACGCGGGCGGCCGAGCCGATGTTGCCGGGATTGATCCGCAGGCACGCCGCGCCTGCCTCCGCCGCCTCGATCCCGCGGCGGTAGTGGAAGTGGATGTCGGCGACGAGCGGGACCTTGGCCGCCTTGGCGATCGTCCGGAACGCCGCCGTGGAGTCCTCGTCGGGGCACGAGACCCGGACGATGTCGGCGCCCGCCTCCTCCAGCTGCCGGATCTGGTCGATGGTCGCCGCCGCGTCCGCCGTGACGGTGTTGGTCATGGACTGGACGGTGATCGGCGCGTCGCCGCCGACCTCCACCGAGCCCACGCGGATCTTGCGGCTCCTGCGGCGGTCGATCGCGCGCCAGGGTCGCACGGCGGTATGGGCTTCGGTCGTCATGGCGGGGGGAAAATAGGGCCGGGGGGCGCCGAACCCAAGCACCGAGTGCGCCGGGTGACCAAGCTCGCCAGTCCGCCTCAGGGGGTCTTCGGCGCCGGAGTCTTCGCGGGCGGGGTCTTCGCGGCGGGGGTGGCGGGGGCGGGGGCCCTGGGCGGCGGGGCGGCGGTTGCGGGCGGCGCGGTCACGGCCGGCGCGGCCGCGCCGGCTGTCGCGGGCGGCGCGACCACCAGCTTCGACGCCAGCACCTGGGCCGAGGGCAGGACGCCGGTGGAGCGGCCGTAGACGAACACCTGGACGTCCTGCGGGTTGGAGACGTCGAGCGTGATCCCGGACAGCTGCGGCACCCGGAACGCCTCGCCCTTGGCCAGCTGGCGGGCGAAATAGACCGAGCCGTCGGCCCCGCGGATGATCAGCGAGCCGCCCTTCAGCGCCTGCAGCGTGACGACCGACGGGATCGCCGGATTGCCCATGTCGTAGATGCGGCCTTGGGGCGTGAACACCTTGGGCAGCAGGCTCAGGTCCACCGTCGGGGTTTCCTGGGCGCTGGCCTGGGCTGCGTCGGCGGCCGGCTCCAGTCCGAGCGACTTGCGCAAGCCCGGCGTCTCGTAGGGCGTCGGCGTGGTGGATTCCACCGGCGCCGGCAGCGGCGCGCCCAGCGCCATCGGGCCCGCCTTTACCTGCGCGAGGGCCTTCTCGGTCTCGGCCTCGGAGGCCAGGGCCGGCGGTGGGGCGGCGGCCATCATGGCGCGCTGCGCCACGTTCCAGAGCACGATCGCGGCGATGATGATGACCGCGCCCACGAGGAAGGCGGCGACGCGGGGGTCCTTATCGTCCAGCACGCCCACCGGCGCGCGCAGCGGCTCGTCGAGCACGGGCTCGTCCGACTTGAAGCGCTCGGTGGCGAGGTCCGGATCGAGCCCCAGGGCCGTGGCGTAGGCGCGGATGTAGCCGATGGTGAAGGGACGCGAGGGCAGGGCGTCCAGCCGCATCTCCTCGATCGCCTCCAGGTAGGCCTTCCGCACCCGCGTCGTCTCGGCCAGGTCGGCGAGCGCGAGGCCGCGGTCCAGGCGCGCCGCCCTCAGGGCCTCGCCGATGGTTTCATGCGCGAGAAGCGGGTCCAGCGGGACCGACGCGGGGGCGTCCGCCTCCGGCCCCTCGGGCGCCGACCGCTCGCGCTCTGCGACGGCCAGGGCGGCGCGCGCCCGCTGCCGGTCGCTCAGCTTCTTTGCGGGTCGTTTGCGCAGCACGCGGGTCCAGGGGCTCCTGCCGTCCCCGATAGTCTCGCCGGATTCGGGCAAGGATCAGACGGCGAGGTAGAGTTTGCGCGCCAGCGTTTCAATCTCGTTCCGGACCGAGCCGGCCGACGACTTGAGCAGCGCCGAGACCCCGCGCCGCGCCGCCTCGCGGTCGCAGGACAGCACCATCTGCTTCACCGGGCCGACGCCGGTCGGCGGCATCGACAGCCGCTCGAAGCCGAGCGCGACCAGGGTGAAGGCCTCGAGGGGCCGGCCGGCCATCTCGCCGCAGACCGAAACCGGCGTGCCGGTCTCGGCGCAGGCGCGCTGGATCGCCTCCATCGCCCGCAGCATCGGCGGCGACAGGAAGTCGTAGCGGTCGGCCACCCGCGGATTCCCCCGGTCGGCGGCAAAGATGTACTGCATCAGGTCGTTGGTCCCGACGCTGACGAAGTCGGTCATCGGCAGAAGGGCGTCCAGGTGCCAGATCAGGGACGGCGCCTCGATCATGGCGCCCACGTCGAGCCGCGAGGGCGTGGGCTTTCCGCGCCGCTGGGCCCAGGCAATCTCGGTGTCCACCAGCGACCGCGCGGTCCGGAACTCGTCGCAGCTCGCCACCAGCGGGAACATGATCCGCAAAGGCCGCCCGCGGGCCGCGTTGATCAGCGCGCGGATCTGGATGCGCAGCAGGGCCGGCCGGTCCAGGCCCATGCGCACCGCCCGCCAGCCCAGCGCCGGGTTCTCCTCGCGCTCCGCCTCCATGTACGGCAGCACCTTGTCGCCGCCGAGGTCCAGGGTCCGGAAGGTCACCGGACGGTCGCCGGCCGCGTCCATGACCCGGGCGTAGAGCGCCGTCTGGGCGCCGGCGCGCGGCATCTCCTCGGACACCATGAACTGGAACTCGGTGCGGAACAGGCCGATGCCCTCGGCGCCCGTGTCCGCCAGGCTCTCCAGGTCGACGTCGAGGCCGGCGTTCATCAGGAGCGTGATCTTCACCCCGTCGCGGGTGAAGGCGGGGGTGTCGCGCAGCTTGGCGAACTCGGCCTTGCGCTGGCGGCGCACCTCGATCCGCGCCTTGATGGCCGAGGTGACGTCCGGCCGCGGACGCAGGTAGGCCTCGCCCGTCTCGGCGTCGACGATGACCGGGTCGCCCTCGGAAACCTTGTCGCGCAGGCCCGCCAGGCGGCCGACGCAGGGGATGTCCAGGGCGCGCGCCACGATGGCGGCGTGCGACGCCGAGGACCCTTCCTCCAGCAAGAGACCGCGCAGCTTGTGGCGGTCGTACTCCAGCAGATCGGCGGGCCCCAGGTTGCGGGCGATCAGGATGGCGTTGTCCGGCAGGTCGCGCGCCATGCTGCCGTCGCCGGACAGGTGGCGCAGCAGCCGGTCGTTCAGGTCCTCCAGGTCGTGCAGGCGCTCGCGCAGATAGGGGTCGCGCGCCTGGCCCAGGCGGGCCCGATGCTCGGAGCGGACCCGCTCGACCGCGGCCTCGGCCGTGAGGCCGTTCTTCACCGCGTCCTCGAGGCTGCGGTTCCAGCCCCGGTCGTGGGCGAACATGCGGTAGGTCTCGAGCACCTCGTAGCTGGCGTCCACGAGGCCGTGCTGGCCCTCCAGCATCTGGTCGATCTGGTCCTTGAGCGCCGTGAGCGCCGAGACCAGCCGCTGCTGCTCGGCCACGACGTCCTCGGAGAGGAGCTGCGAGGAGGCGACGGGCGGCTCGTGCAGGACCGCCACGCCGTAGGCCAGGCCGTCCGCAAACTTCGAACCCTTGATGCGCTCCGGGCGGCGGGGGGCGAGTTCGACGCCCTCCAGGTCGCCGATACTGACCAGCTCGCCCGAGGCCACCATCTCGGCCAGGACCATGGCGATGATCTGCAGATCCTCGACCTCGTCCTCGGAGTAGGTCCGCTCGGTCCGGTTCTGGACGACCAGGACTCCGATGGCGCGCCCCCCGCGCAGCAGCGGCACGCCCAGGAACGCGTGGTAGGGGTCTTCGCCCGTTTCCGGGCGGTACGAGAAGGCCGGGTGCTCGGGGGCGTCGGCCAGGTTCAGCGGCCGCCCCAGGCGCATGATCTCGCCGACCAGGCCTTCGCCGGGCTTCATCCGCGTGACGTGGACGGCCTTCACGTCCAGGCCCTCGGTGGCGAACAGCTCCATCTCGCCGCTCGCGCGGCGCAGGTAGATCGAGCACACCTCGGCCACCATGGAGAGCGCGATGATGCGCACCACCATGTCCAGGCGCTGCTGCGCGGGGCCGCCCCCGGCGAGCGCCTCGCGGATCTGCCGCAGCAGGCTCCGCTGTCCGCGTATGGCGACCTGGGGGGCCATTCCGGCGTGCCGTCCTCCCGTTTCCTCACCCTTTGACTAGCAGGATTGTCTTTCAGAACCGAGACTCAATGACGTAGCGGCGCCGCCACCCGCAGAGGCGCCCAGGCGCCGGGCATGGTCCGCCGCCGCGCGCGGTGCTAGAGCGCGGCCGTGCCCGACGCCGAGATCCAGGACCGCGGCTTCATCCCGCCGGCGCCGTCGCCGGGCGAGCGGGACCTGCCGCCGCTCCGCGCGCTCCTCACCTCGATCTCGCGGCCGCTTGAGGGCTGGCCGCGCGCGATCTACGAGCAGCGGGTGTGGCGGCCGCCCGTCCCCGGCCTGCCGGTCTTCATCATGGATCCGGACGCCCTGGGCGCGATCTTCGGCGAGAAGGCGGCGGCGTTCCCGCAGGGCGCGCTCTGGCGGCGCATGATGCGGCCGGTGTGGGGCGATGGCCTGGTGACCTCCGAGGGCGCCGCCTGGCGCTGGCAGCGTCGCGCCACCGCGCCGGCGTTCCGTCCCGCCCACATGCACGCCCTTGCGCCGGTGATCGTCCGCGCCGGCGAGGCGGCGCTAGAGCGGTGGACCCGCCAGGGCAGGATCGACCTGGCCCAGGAATGCGGCCGCATCACCCTCGACGTCCTGCTCGACGCGGTTCTTTCGGGCGGCGAGGATTTCGACCGCGAGGAGCTTCGCGGGCTCGCCGAGCGGTTCGTCGCCCAGGTGCTGAAGACGCGGCTCAGCTACTTCTTCGCGCCCGACACTTTCCACGAAGGGCGCGTGTCGCCCGAGGCGCCGGAAGGGGCCCGTCTGCGGGCCGGCGTCGACGCCATGATCCGCCGCCGCCGGGCCGAACCGCCCCGCGGAGACCTCGTCGACCTGCTGCTCGGCGCGCGCGATCCCGAAACCGGGCGCGAGATGGGCGACGACATCCTGCGCGACAATCTCCTGGGCTTCATCGTGGCGGGGCACGAGACCACGGCGACGGCGCTCTGCTGGCCGGTCTGGCTCGCCTCGATCCACGAGCCGACCCGCCGTCGCCTGAGGGCCGAAGTCGAGGCGGTGGCCGGCGACGGCCCCATCCGACCCGAGCACGTTGAGCGGCTGGTCTTCGCGCGGCAGGTGGTCTCGGAGTCCCTGCGGCTCTACCCGGTCAATCACCTGCTCACCCGGGTCTGCGTGGAGACGACCGAGGTGGGCGGCGTTCGCGTGAAGGCCGGCGAGCGGATCCTGGCGCCCGTCTACGCGCTGCACCGCCACCGGCTCTGGTGGCGCGACCCCGACCGCTTCGATCCCGCCCGCTTCGCGCCGGACGCCGAGCCGCCGGACCGCCACGTCTACATGCCGTTCGGCGCCGGTCCGCGCATCTGCCTCGGAGCGGCCTTCGCCATGACGGAACTCACCGTGCTGCTGGCGACCTTTGTGCGCGGCGCGGACTTCACGCCGGACCCCAGCCACCGGGTCTGGCCGGTCGCCGAGAACTCGGTGGTCCGCCCGGAAGGCGGGTTGCCGATGACCGTCGTCCGGCGCTGAGTCGCGTCAGGCGGCCGCGCCGACGGGTTCGCGAACGAGCAGGTCCTCGTAGAACGCGCCGATCGGTCGGGTCGGGTGGGCGATCTGGATCTCGAGGATCCAAAGGCCGCTGGTCGGGGGCGCGCCGAAGTCGCCCAGGGCGCCGGCCTTGTAAATGGCGTGCGGGAAGTCCGAGACCCGGTGGCCCTTGACCTCCCAGTTCAGCCGCCAACCCATGGCCGCCGCACGGTCCCGGGCGTAGGCGTAGAGGCCCGCGCCCGACAGGCCCTCGTCGCGCCAGCGCCGGGCGACGTCGGCCCAGAGCGTGCGCGCCGCTTCGGCGCAGGCCTTCATCTCGGAGTCGTTGCCGACGGTGAAGGTGTCGCCCGCATCCCCCTCGTGGCCGTCCCACACCACGCCCAGGTCGACGTAGAAGATGTCGTCGGGCTGCAGCACATAGTCCGGCTGGAACGCGCCGAAGAAGGTCTCCAGGGTCCCGGGGCCGAAACGCACCACGTTCCGGTGCCACAGGCGCTCCATGCCCATGGCCTCGAGCACCTCCTGGGCGATCTCGCCGCCGCGTCCCTCCGTGACCCCTGGGCCGATCCGGGCGGCGATGCGGCGGACCGCCTCGAACGTCAGGTCGCGGGCCTTCAGCATGGCGGGCAGCGAGAACGATGCGCCCACGGCCTCCGGCGGGTGGGAAACGGCGGACATCAAACGGCTCCGGTCTTAGTTATATAAGGACATAAAGATATCCTTATATGATGTCCAGCGTTCAGGCCGCCTCGGGGAAGATCCGCAGGAAGTTCTCGGCGTAGAACTTGTCGCGCACCGCGGCCGGACGGTCGCCCAGCGCCGTCTCGAACCGCCCGATCGGGTTCCGGCCGCCCTCGATGTGCGGATAGTCCGACGAGAAGAGGTAGAGGTCCGGGTTCGACTGGTCGATGAACGCGCCGACTTCCTCGAAGACGAACGGCGTGAATGCGAGCTGCTGGGTGATCTGCTCGCTGGGCGTGCGGCGGAGGCGCTGCAGGTTCTCGTCGTTGCGGCTCCAGTGCTTCACCACCCAGTCCAGGCGGCGCAGGAGCTCCGGGACCCATCCGGCCCCCAGCTCCACCGAGGCGCCGCGGAGCGTCGGATGCCGCTCCAGGACGCCGTCCAGCACCATCATCGTCAGGAACTGCTCGGGGCCCTCATGCAGCAGGGCGATGTCCTTGGTGCGCAGGTTCTCCCCACCGCCCAGCCAGTCCCTGGTCGGCGGCCGGCCGTTGTTCATCCAGGCCTTGGCCAGCTGCAGCGGCGCGCCGCCCACGTGCAGCAGGAACGGCGTGCCGGTCTCGGCCAGGCGGGCCCAGAACGGGTCGAGATCGACGTGCCCGGGCGACCGGTCGCCGCAGGGCCGGTGCGGCACCCACGCGGCCTTGAGGCCGGCCTTCAGCGCGAACTCCAGCTCCTCCAGCGCCAGAGGCGGGTCGTCCAGCGGGACGACCGCCACGCCCAGCAGGCGAGGGTCCGCCTGGCAGAACGCCGCCATATGCCGGTTGTGGGCGCGCGCGGCGCCATAGCGCAGCCGGGGCTCCAGCTTCGACGAGGGCGAGAACGGCATCGCCACGCTATGGGTCGCGAACACCAGCTGCTTGCGGAAACCCAGCAGGTCCATCGCCACCGAGCGGTCGGCGGCGTTGAACGCGCCCAGCGCCTGGATCTCCTTGGACTTTTCGATCAGCCGGTCGCCCAGCGCGATCTGCTCGGCCACGTGCGTCGGGCTGTGGCGGTTCCCCTGGCCCACGATCACCGCCACCTCCTCGTCGGTGACGATCGACGCCGAGTAGCTGACCTCGGGGATCTCGTCGCGCAGGTCTGGATCGGCGTAGGCCTTCAGGAAGTCCGGCAGCTCCATGATGTGGCTGTCGGCGTCATAGTAGGCGCGGTCGGCTGGCGCGTACGGCATCGGATCCTCCCCCTTTTTCCCGACTATGCGCCCGGCGCGCGGCCGAGTCACATGCGTGGAACCTCGCCTTGAGGTTCGGGGCGGCCGGGCGCATCGTCGCCGGCAACGAGAAGAGGGCGGGGGAGACGTGATGCGGACGTGGCTGGCCTTTGCGCTTGCCTGGGCGCTGATCCTGGGCGGCGGGTTCCTGGCGCACCGGGTGCAGACGGACGGCGGCGCCGTGACCGTGACGGAGGTCCGGATCCCGACGCGCGAAGGCGTCACGGTCTCGGGCCTGCTCTACGTCCCGCGCAGCGCGACGGCGGCCACGCCCGCGCCGGCCGTCCTGGCCAGCCACGGCTACATCAACACCCGCGAGATGCAGAGCCCGTTCGCGATCGAGCTGTCGCGCCGGGGCTATGTCGTCCTGGCCATGGACATGACCGGCCACGGCTATTCCGGCGGCATCGTGGGCACGGCCGGGTTCGGCGGCCCGGCCGCGCTCGCCCACCTCAAGAGCCTGCCGTTCGTGGACAAGGCCGCCATTGGGCTCGAGGGACACTCCATGGGCAGCGGTCCGGTCATGGCCGCCGCCCTCTCCGACCCGGACGGCTACCGGGCCATTGTGCTGGAAGGCTCGACGCCCGGGCTGCTCGGCGCGCCGGCGCCTGCCAATCCGCGCAACCTCGCGGTGGTGTTCGGCCAGTACGACGAGTTCGCCGGCCTGATGTGGGGCGTGCCCAAGGGCTCGGAGGTGGCCAGGTCGCCCAAGCTCGCCAAGGTCTTCGGCGTCGCCGGCCCCGTCGAGCCCGGCCGCGTCTACGGGACCATCGCAGACGGCACGGCGCGGCTCCTCACCAACCCGCCGATCACCCATCCCTGGGAGCACTTCTCGCGGGCCGGCGTCGGCGACGCCGTCGACTGGTTCCAGCGCACGATCCCGCCGCCCCGGGCCCTGCCGCCGACCGAGCAGGTCTGGCTCTGGAAGGAGGTCGGCACGCTGATCGCCTTCGTCGGCCTCGTGGGCCTGATCCTGGCGACCTTCGACCTGCTGCTCGGCGCGCGCGCCTTCGCGGCCCTCAACCAGCCCGCCCAGCCGGTGGCCGAGCGGCGCGACTGGCGCTGGTGGCTCTCGGTCGCCATCACCGCCGCCCTGCCGGCGATCACCTACCTGCCCCTGATGAAGATCGGCCAGGCGTTCTTCCCGATGCCGCCGTTCCCGCAGTGGGTGCACAACCAGCTCCTGGTCTGGGCGCTCGGCACGGCCGCGATCTCGGTGGTGATCGGCCAGATCTTCCGCAGCAAGCCGGCCTTCACGAACCGCTGGGGCCTCTCGATCCTGGCCGCCCTGGCGACCATGGCGGTCGCCTACGCCTCGATCCTCGTCATCGACGGCCTCTTCAAGGTGGACTACCGCTTCTGGGTGCTGGGGCTGAAGCCGCTGGACGCCGCCCGGTCGCTGCAGCTGCCCGGCTACCTGATCCTCTGGACGCTCTTCTTCCTCGTCACCCTGCGCAGCCTGGCGGCGAGCATCCCCGTGCGCGGGGAGGGGCTCTTCGCGGCGCTCGGCTGGTCCAAGGTCGCCATGGCCGCCGGGTTTGGGGTGCTGGTCGCGTGGCAGTACGCCAGCCTGTTCGCCACGGGCCTGCTGGCCACCCCCACCGAGCCGCTGAACATCATCGTCGCGATCCAGTTCGTCCCGCTGCTGGGCGTCATCGGCGTCATCGCCGCGTGGACCTACCGGCGAACAAACTCCTACGTGCCGGGCGCCCTGATCTGCGCGCTGCTGATCAGCTGGTACGTGACCTCGGGAACCGCGAACCACTGGCAGCCCGGCTTCGAGCCACAGCTCCCCGGCGCGGCCGCGCGACGCTAGCGACCCGGACAGGGCCTGCGCATGCGCTTCGCCGGCGGCGCGCGATCGCCACTGGCGGGGGAGGGGCCGACCAGGCGCTTGTGACCCCTCCACCCTGCTGCGCAGGCGCCCCCCTTGCAGGGGAGGACCGGGACGGCGATCTGTCCTCCTCCGCAGGGGTGATCCGCTCCATTCAGCGCTACGCGACGCTTCGTTCCCGGAAGCGCGAGCGGAACGGCGTAGCTCCGCCTATATGCGTGCGGAGCCAACCTCGGAGACCCGCCCGTGCCCCTGTCCCTGACCGCCGGCCTGTTCCTCGCCGCCGCGGCGGCCGCCGCAGAGCCGCCCAGCGCGGGGCCCATCGCGCCCGACACCTTCTACGCGGGGACGTGGTACGAGCAGGCGCGCACGCCCACCAGCCTGACCCGCGGCTGCGAATGGGCCACGACCAGGTACAGCCGCGACGATCGCGGCCGGATCGCGGTCAAGGACGCCTGCCACGACAAGCGCCAGGACGCGCCCGAGCGCTCGATCAGCGGCGTCGGGACGATCCGCGACCCCGGGACCAACGCCGCGCTGGAGGTGCGCTACCGCCTCGGCCCGCTGCGCCTGTCCCGCACCTACCGCATCATCGCGACCGATCCGGATCGAAGCTGGTTCATCTCGTCCGAACCGGGCTTCGAGAAGGTCTACGTCTTCACCCGCGAGGTCGCGCCGCCCCTTGACCAGGTCGAGGCCCTCACGGCGCGGGTCCGCGAGCTCGGCTACAAGGGCGAGCTGGAGATCCTCGCCACCCCCGGCCGGGACAAGTCGGCGGCCGCGCCCAAGCCCTGACACGCAGAAATCCGCCGCGCGGCGGGCGGCCCTCGACGAGGCGCCGTCAGCCCGCAGGCCGGATCCGGTAGGCGCAGCGCCTTGCGCCGGCGAGGATGTGGTCGGTCCGCTCCACGACCGCCCCCGGCCCCAGCGCGGCGCGGAACGCCTCCAGCTCCGCGCGGCAGAATCCCTGACAGGCGGCCGCCGCCGCGCAGATCGGGCAGTGGTTCTCCACGAGGAGGAAGCCGCCTGCAGGGTCGGACGACCAGTCGGCCATGTAGCCTTCCGACGTCCGAATTTCGGCCAGGCGCGCCACCCGCGCCTCCAGCCCATCGAGCGGCCGCAACGCGTCCGCATAGGCGGCCGCCGTTTGGCACTCGCGCCGCGCGATCAGCCGTTCGACCCCTGCCTCACCGAATTCCGCCCGCACGGCCCCCAGCATCTCCAGCGTGAGCTGCGCATGGGTGTCGGGGAACCGACCCTCGGCGGCGGCGGTCAGCGACCAGGTCCGGCGGGGGCGGCCCACGCCGCGCCGCGCGTCGGCGTAGGTCACGAGCCCCTCGGCGGCCAGGCGCTCGAGGTGCTGCAGCGCCGCCTGCCGGCTCACGCCCAGGGCCGCGGCCAGCGCCAGCGTCTCCGACGGGCCGCGCGTCTTCAGGTGGAACAGGATACGGTCGGTAGGCGTGCGCATTTGACAATTACATCATTGCTAAATCTACGGCGCAGGTCTAGTGGAATTTGACATGTCCGAGCTTGTCAAAACGAACGCGCCCCTGCCGGGGGAGGGCCAGAACACCTGGGCCGACCTGCTGGCCGAGGGCCGGCTGCCGCGGTTCGCCATCATCATGCTCGGCGTCTGGCTGAACGCGGCGGACAGCCTGGTCACCGCCACCATCCTGCCCAGCGTCGGCGCCGACCTCGGCGGCTACGCGTACTTCTCGTGGGCGACCGCGGGCTTCTTCGTGGGCGCGATCCTCGCCGGCGCCAGCGCCGGGCGGCTTTCCGAGCTCTTCGGCCTGCGGTCGGCCACCGCGGTCGCCGGCCTGGTTATGGCGGCCGGCTGCGTGATGAGCGCCGCGGCGCCCGACGTGGGGACCTTCCTCGCCGGCCGTCTCGTGCAGGGGCTGGGCTCCGGCTGGATCTCCGGGTTCGCCATGGTCGCCATCGCCCTGCTGTTCCCGGAACGTCATCTCGCGCGCGTGTTCGCGGCCGTCACCTTCGTCTGGGGGATTGCGACCGTGCTGGGTCCGCTGTTCGGCGGCGTGGTCGTCGAGCTCGGGCACTGGCGGGACGTCTTCTGGCTGTTCGCGCTGCAGACGGCGGTGTTCAGCGCCGCCGCGCCGTTCCTGCTCGTGGGGTCCGAGAAGGGCGCCCGGGGGGAGGGCGGCATCCCCTGGACGCAGCTCGGAATCCTCACCGTGGGGGTCGGAGCCATCGCGGTCGCGGACCTGATGGCCACGCCCTGGCTCTCCGCGGCGATGGTGGCGGCGGGACTGGCGATCCTGGCGTTCATGGTCTGGATCGACGGCCGGCTGCGGGTGCGTCTCCTGCCCCGGCGGGCCGGCGACCTCGCGACCGTCTGCGGCTCGGGCTACCTCGCCATGTTCGCCCTGACCGCGGCCTCCATGGGCTTCTCGATCTACGGCCCGCCGATCCTGCAGCAGCTGCGCGGCTTCTCGCCGCTGGCGGCGGGCTACGCGATCGGCGCGGAGTCGATGGCCTGGACGGTCTCGGCCATGGCCGTGGCCGGCGTCACCGGCGCCTGGGTGGTGCGCTGGATGCGGTTGGGAGGGCTCCTGCTCCTGGCCAGCCTCGTGATCCTGGCGCTGACCATGGCCGACGGCGCCTTCGCCTGGGTCCTCGTCGGCGGCTCGTTCATGGGCGCCGCCTTCGGCTTCTCCTGGGCCTTCATGGCGACGCGGCTTCTCGGCGCCCTGTCCGACGAGGACCGTGCGATCGGCTCGTCCGCGGTGACCGCGGTCCGGCTGACGGGGGCCGCGGCCGGCGCGGCCATATCGGGCGTGGCGGCGAACCTGGCGGGCTTCCACCAGGGTCTCACCGACGCTAGCGCGCGCGCCGCCTCGGCCTGGGTGTTCCTCGCCGCCATTCCCCTGGCGCTGGTCGGGGTCTGGGCCCTGTTCGCCATGACCCGCCGCGACCACGAGGTCGCGCGGCCCGACTAGAGGGCCCGGCCTGCGACCTTATCAGCCCGTTGCGTCCTGCGCCGCGAGGGCGTTTCCTCGTGCGCATGAGTGGCGTCGTCGAGCCTGAGGTCAAACACCGTGAGCGCAGGGTCGCGCGGCTGTCCTTCGCATTCCTGCTCGACGAGATGGTCAACGGCGTGGGCGGTCTCGAGCCGCTGGAGGCGCTGCTCGTGCTGGCGGTCAACCAGGCCAACATCGCGCCGCTCACCCGGGACCCCGCCGCCCGCGCACGCTACGGCCAGATCGAAGCGCCGGCGCCCGACGCCGAACGACGCCCGGTCAGCATCAACGCGGTCGCCGCCTCTCTGGGCCTGCCGTTCGAGACGGTCCGCCGGCGCATCCGCAGGCTGGCTGCGGCCGGCGTCTGCACAGTCTCGGCCGAGGGCGTGGTCGTGCCCGCGAGTTTCCTGGCCTCGCCCGACTACGTCCAGTCCGTGCGGGTCGGGCACGCGCGTCTGAAGGCTTTCTACCAGGATCTGCAGGCCGCCGGCCTCGTGGACGAGCTGCCGCCTTCCGCCTACGGCCTGGAGGACGCCGTGCCGGTACGGGCCGCCGCGCGGCTGCTGTCGGACTACGTGCTGCGCAGCTGCGAAGGGCTGATGCGCGAGGCGGGCAACGTGGTCTCAGCGCTGATCCTCACGGCGATCCTGGCCGCGGCGCTCCGGGACACGAACGCGCGGCTTTCGGTGAGCCAGATTTCGCGCCGCCTCCGCCTGCCGCCGGAGACCATTCGCCGTCATCTGGTGCAGATGTCGGAGGATGAGCTCTGCGCGCGCACGTCCGTCGGGGCGGGCATCCCGCCGGACAGGCTCGAGAGGCCGGGCTTTACGAACCTGTTCGCCGACAATGCGGTGAACGTGCAGCGGCTGCTCAACGGGCTGGCCGAGCGCGGCGTCATCCTCTCCTGGGAGACTCCCGCCCGGTCCGCGGACCGGGGCGCCGCCTGACGGCTCCGCTCAGGCGGGGTCCCTGGCCGGGCGCCACAGCGGTCCCACGGCGATCAGCAGGACCGCGACGTTGAACAGCGCGTTGGAGGCGGCGCCTGAGGCGATCGACCCGGCGCTGTCGGCCAGGAACCACGCCACGAGCCCGCTGACCACCGCGCGCCGCACGGCCTCGGGCGCCGCGTCGTAGGCCAGGTCGACGAGCCGCCAGATCATGACGCCCCAACCCAGCAGGAACCCGCCCGTCAGCGCGGACAGGAAGCGCGTGTCGGCCGACGCATAGGTCGTCGCGCCGTCCAGCGGCCAGCTCAGGATGTCGAGCGTCAGCCGCGCCGGCTCGGTCATCCCGGGCACGGCGCCCAGCGAGAAGATCGGCCCCCCGATGGCGACCACCAACGCCGTCACCTTCAGCCAGGCCTTGTGTTGCTTGCGCGACATGGGTGCGCCTCCTCGCCGCCAGCCTCCTCCGGTGGCGCGGCCCGCGGCAACTACCTCGCGGGTAAAGACCAGGCCCCCCCACAGTTGTCATCCCGGCTTCGCCGCAGGCGAAGACCGGGACCCGTACGCGCCCGCCGTGGGAGACGGCCCGCGGGCGGCGCCGCTGCGCCTCATCCGCACCCACGAGTATATGGGTCCCGGTCTTCCGCTGCGCGGAAACCGGGCTGACAGCCTTGGGGAGCGTCCCGGCCGGTCTACAGCTGCTCGAGGCCGTAGGCGGCGTGCAGGGCGCGGACGGCCAGTTCGGTGTACGCGGCGTCGATCAGCACGCTGATCTTGATCTCGGACGTGGAGATCACCTGGATGTTCACGCCCTTGGCGGCCAGCGCCTCGAACATCGCCTTGGCGACGCCGGTGTGGCTGCGCATGCCCACGCCGATCACCGACACCTTGGCGACGTCGTCGTTGAGGCGCACGTCCTCGAAGCCGACCTGGCCCTGAAGGCCGCGCACGATGTCGACCGCCCGCTGCGCGTCGCGCTTGCCGACGGTGAACTCCATGTTGGCGGTGTCGGCCGTGCGCGCGTGGCTCTGCACGATCATGTCCACGTTCACGTTGGCGTCCGCCAGCGCGCCGAAGATGGTCGAGGACACGCCGGGATGGTCGGGCAGGCCGAAGAGGCTGATCTTCGCCTCGTCGCGGCTGTAGGCCACGCCGCTCACGATCCGCTTCTCCACGATCTCCTCCTCGTCGCACACGATGGTGCCCTGGCCCGGCGCCTCGCCCGGCTCCACAAAACTCGACAGCACGCGCACCGGCACGTGGTAGGCCATGGCCAGCTCGACCGAGCGGGTCTGCAGCACCTTGGCGCCCAGCGACGCCATCTCCAGCATCTCCTCGTAGGAGATCTTCGACAGCTTGCGGGCCTTGGACTCGATCCGCGGGTCGGTGGTGTAGACCCCGTCCACGTCGGTGTAGATGTCGCAGGCGCCGCCGATGGCCGCCGCCACCGCCACCGCCGAAGTGTCCGAACCGCCGCGGCCCAGGGTGGCGATGCGGCCGTCGCGGGTCACGCCCTGGAAGCCCGCGATCACCGCGATCTCGCCGGCGTCCAGCGCCGCGGCCAGCTTCTCGGGCGGGATGTCGTCGATGCGGGCCTTGCCGTGGGCGTCGTCGGCGATGATCGGGATCTGCCAGCCCATCCACGAGCGCGCGCGCAGGCCCATGTTGCGGAGCGTCATCGCAAGCAGGCCCGCGGTCACCTGCTCGCCGGACGCGACCACCACGTCGTACTCGTCGTCCGAGGGCGCCAGGCCCTGCGCAGCCGCGCCGGCGCCGTCGGTCCAGGCCACCAGCTCGTTGGTCTTGCCGGCCATGGCCGAGACCACCACGGCCACGTCGTGGCCCGCCGCCTTCTCGGCGGCCACCAGCCGCGCCACGCGCCGGATCCGCTCCAGGTCGGCCACCGAGGTGCCGCCGAATTTCATCACCAGCCGGGACATGGACGTACGCGTGGACCGCCGTTGCTGCGCTGCCGAAGGGCTGCGCCTCATAGCGGCGTGCGCGCGGCCTCGCAACGCCCAGAATATTGCGCGGCGGGCGGCCGCGGGGCCCGGCGAAGGGCAAAGGATGCCCCGCGGGCCCCGGGCGGCGCGGCCCGCCCTTCAGTTCGCCGCCGATCCGCCCTAAATGGCCCGCATGGCCGCCGCCCGCTCCAGCATCGATCCCGCCGAAGTCGAGACGTTCTCGCGGATCGCCGCCGAGTGGTGGGACCCGAAGGGCAAGTTCGCGCCGCTGCACCGGTTCAACCCGGTGCGCCTTGCCTTCATCCGCGACCAGGCGCTCTACCGCTTCGGCCGCGACCCTGCGGCACGGCGGCCGTTCGAGGGCCTGCGCCTGCTCGACATCGGCTGCGGCGGCGGCCTGCTGTCCGAGCCGATGGCGCGGCTGGGGTTCCAGGTCACCGGCGTCGACGCCTCGGCCAAGAACATCGCGACCGCGGCGACCCACGCCGCCGAACAGGGGCTTGCGATCGACTACCGCGCCTCCACCGCGGAGGACCTGCTGGCCGCCGGCGAGCCGCCGTTCGACGTCATCCTCAACATGGAGGTGATCGAGCACGTGGCGGACCCCGCCGCCTACCTGCAGGACTGCGCGCGGCTGCTGAAACCCGGCGGGCTGATGATCGTCGCCACCCTGAACCGCACGCTGAAGGCCCTGGCGCTGGCCAAGATCGGCGCCGAGTACGTGCTGCGCTGGCTGCCGATGGGCGCCCACGACTGGCGCAAGTTCCTCAAGCCTGCCGAGATCCGCGATTTCCTGGCCGACGCGCCCGTGGTTGTGGACGGCCCGTTCGGCGTCGTATTCAACCCGCTCACCGGCCGGTGGACGGAATCCACCGACTGCGACGTGAACTACATGATGACAGTCACGCGCGACGCGGCCTGACGCTCGCGCGCCGCTTTGGGGGCGGACGAGGAGAGCCGATGCCGTCGCTTCGCGTGCTGGGCCACGCCTTCCGGGCCTGGCGCCGCAACCGGACCTGGGCCAAGCACGAGCCCGAGACCCCCTACCTCGCGGACCTGCTGTCCGGGTCGCCCACATGCCTGCACGTGGGCGCCAGCGACGGCCGCCATTCGTACGTGATGACCCAGGTGGCCCCGAAGGCGCGGATCTACGCTTTCGAACCCTCGGCCTTCGCCTACGAGGTTCTCCGGACCTGCGTCGCGTGGCACCGCATCGGTCGGCAGGTGACGCCGATCCACGCCGCGGTGGCCGACAAGCCGGGCGAACTATTGCTCGTGACGCCCAAGAAGAGCTCGGGCCGGATGGGTCGCGCCTATGCCTATGTCGCCGAGGTCCGCCCGCAGGGGCCGGCGCGGCCCGACCTGGACGACCGGGGCGTTGAGGTGCAGCCGACGCCCGTCGTCACCCTGGACGCCTTTTGCGAGGAGCATGGGATCGCGAAGGTCGACTTCATTCGGATGGACATCGAAGGCGCCGAGCTGAAGGCGCTCATGGGCGCCACCGGGATCCTCGATCGCGACCGCCCGCACGTCCTGCTCGAGATCCATCCGGCGATGCTGGCCGAGCGGTTCGACGCCTCGGGGGATGCGGTGCTGGATGTGTTCCGTGACCGGGGCTACCGCATGTTCGCGCTGGACGGCGACCGCCTCGAGGAGCGCACGACCCTGGTCGAGGGCCTGCCCTGGAAGGACTACTTCTTCATCCATCCGACGAAGGCGGGACGACTTCCCGACGGCGTGTTCAAGGCCCGGATGGCGGCCTAGAGGCCGTATTCAACACCCGGTCATCCCGGCGAAGGCCGGGATCCAGATGGAATGGCTCAGATGCGGGTCGGTCGGTTCGGAGACCTTCCCATCACGACCGCGCACGTGGATCTGGGTCCTGGCATTCGCCGGGACGGTCGGAAGCTGCTGAATTCTGAGGCCGAGGCGCGCGCCCGGTCGGACGCGCGCCCCGCAACACCTACTGAGTCTTGCCGCTCGCGCCGCCGGTCGTGGACGACTGGCCTGCCGCGCCGCCCATCCCGGACGTCGCGCCGCTCATCGAGGTGGACCCGGAGCCCGCGCTCGTGCCGGTCGAGCCCTGCGAGGCCCCGCCCTGGGGCTGGACCCGCAGGTTGTTCTGCACGTGCTTCACGCCCGACACCTGCTCGGCCAGGTCTTCCGCGCGGCGCTTGTCCTCGCGCGAGTTGACCGTTCCGGTCAGCGTGACCTCGCAGGACGAGACCTGCACGTCGATCTCCGAGGCGTCCAGCCAGCTGTCGTCGCCCAGCCGGTCGTTGATGTCGTCGCGGATGCGCTCGTCCGACCGGGTGTAGTTCTTCGGGCCGCGACCGCGATGTTGGCCGCCCGTCATGCCGCCGCCGAAGAAGTGGCCGTGTTCGCTCTCGCCGTCGCTGACCCGCTGCAGGCGCTCGTTCTCGCCGAAGACGCCCTGCCGGCCGCCCTGTTGGCCGCCATAGGACTGGCCCCCGTAGGATTGCCCGCCGTAGGACTGCCCACCATAGGACTGCCCGCCGGCGCCATACCCCTGGCCGCCGCGGTAGGACGACTCGCCGTAGTCGTGGCCGCCGCCTTGGCTGTACGACCCGGAGGCGCGGCCGCCCCCGTAGCCGGACTGCCCGCCGTACGACTGTCCGCCATACGACTGCCCGCCGTACGACCGTCCGCCGCCGTAGGACTCGCCGCCGTAGCCGGAGCGGCCGCCGCCCGACCAGCTGCCGCCGGAGCGCCCGCCGTCGTCCTGCCCGTAGCGGCCCATGCCGCCGTAAGTGGACCCGCGGCCGGCCTGTCGGCCCATGCCCTGGTCGTCGTCATAGCCGCCGCGGTAGTCGTCCCCGCCGCGATAGTCGTCGTCCTGCGATCCGCCGCCCCGCCCGAAGCTCCGCTGCTCGCCCCAACGGCCGCGATCCTGCCCGCCGCCGGACGACCGGCTCCGCTCGTCGTTCCCGTAGCGGCGCTGGTCCTCGTCGCGATCCCGCCTGTTCCACTCGCTCATGGCTCACCTTCCTGGTTTGTGGGGGCGCTTCTCGAAGGAAGCTTGTCCCGCCAACCGTTCGGGCAGGGCGATCGTTCCCGGCGGCGTCGTCCGGGGCGCCGGCTACATCCGCTCGAGCCGATCGAGGCGCGCCAGGGCGTCGCGCACCTCGACAAAGGGGACGGGCTCGGGCGTGCCGAGCAGCCACCGGAGCGTCGGCTCGTCCTGGACCGCGGAGGCGTCGGACGCCCAGGAAGACAGGATCTCGCGCTTGTCGCGCAGCGTGAGGTCGGGATCCTTCAGCACGTCGTCGGGGATCGTGAAACCCACCGCGGGGCGAACGCCGCGGGCGAGCGCAGCCGCGAGGCCCTGGGCGTATACCGAGCTTTCTGTCGTCGCGAGGCGCATGGCCGTGACTCCATCCGTTCCTTTCATCCGATCGGCCGCTGTCGGCAGCGGTCGGCGAAGGATTTGGAACGGACGCACGGGGTTTCAAGACCCGCGGCGACCCTCACGCCTTGCGGCAGAGCGGCTCCAGGATGTGCCCCTCCGGGTCGCGGACGTAGGCGTAGCTGAGGCCCAGTTCCGGCAGCCGGGTGACGGGCGTCTGCACCGCGCCGCCAGCCGCCACCGCCCGCTCCACGAAGGCGTCCACGTCGTCGGTCTCGAACACCAGCACGCACGAGCCCGGCGCGGGCGGCGGGCCGCCGTGCGACTGGAAGAGGACCAGCGTCGCGCCGCCTGGCTTGTCGGCGGCCATGATCAGCTCGGTGATGGCCGAGGCGCCCGATCCGGCGTTGATCCGGCGCACTTCGCGCACGCCGCACACCGGCTCGTAGAAGGCCTTGGCCTTCTCGACGTCGGCGACGATCAGCTTGGTCATCGCCAGGACGGTCACGGCTTCAGCTCCAGACCCTCGAGGTCGCCCTTGGCGCGCCATTCCGCCAGCAGCGCGTTGAACTTGTTGATCCCCGGCGTGTAGACGCCGCCGGTCAGGCCGCCGGAGCGCTCGCCGCCCTCGTTGTTGTAGTAGCCGGGGGTGCAGGCGTTCTGGAAATCGCGGTTCAGCACCGCCACCGAGCGGATCACGTCCACCCAGGCGTCTTCCGCCTCCGCCGTCGGCTCGACCGTCGTCGCTCCGCGCGCCTTCACCTCCTTGATGATGTAGGCGATGTGCTGGGCCTGGTCGTCGAACATGGCGGTCATGTTCACCGAGAGGCCGTTCTGGCCGATGCCGATGTAGAACCAGTTGGGGAAGCCGCGGCTGGAGTGGCCGTGCAGGGTGCGGAAGCCATCCTTGTAGTAGTCGTACAGCGACAGCCCGTCGCGGCCGGTGATGTCGAAGCCGATCCGCCGCCGGAACGCCGTCGAGATCTCGAAGCCCGACGCGAAGATGATGCAGTCCACGGGATATTCGACGCCGTTCGCCACCACCCCGGTCCTGGTGATCCGCTCGACCCCCTTGGACTCGCTCACATCGACGAGCGTCACATTGGGCCGGTTGAAGGTGGGCAGGTACTCGTCGTTGAAGGTCGGCCGCTTGCAGAACTGCCGGTACCAGGGTTTCAGCGCCTCGGCCGTGGCCGGATCCGTCACGTGCTCGTCCACACGGGCGCGGATCTTGTTCATCTTCACGAAGTCGGCCAGCTCGACCTGGCGCGCGATGTCGGCCGGCGTCACCTCCGCGGTTCGCGACTGGGCCAGCGGGAAGCCGGCGGCCAGGCTGCGGAAGATGTCGGTCCAGCCGTCGTTGACCAGGTCCTCCTTGAAGGGCCGGCCCTCGACGATGTCGGCGAAGTTGTGCCGCCGCGCCCGCTGCCAGCCGGGCTGCAGGGTCTTGGCCCAATCCTCGTCCGTGGGCTTGTTGCCGCGCAGGTCGACCGAGCTGGGCGTCCGCTGGAAGACGTAGAGGTGCTGGGCGTACTGGCCCACGTAGGGCACGCACTGGATGGCGGTGGCGCCGGTGCCGATGATGGCGACGCGCTTGTCGCCGAGCTTGGTCAGGCCGCCCGTCGTGTCGCCGCCGGTGTAGTCGTAGTCCCAGCGGCTGGTGTGGAAGGTGTGCCCCTCGAAGTCCTCGATGCCGGGGATGCCCGGCAGCTTGGCGCGGCTGGCGGTGCCCAGCGCCATGATCACGAACCGCGCCTTCATGTCGTCGCCGCGGTTGGTGCGGATATGCCAGCGCTTCAGGCCCTCGTCCCAGCTGAGCTCGTTCACCCGGGTCTGGAAGCAGGCGCGCTCGTAGAGGCCGTACGCCTTCCCGATCCGCTGCGAGTGCTCGAAGATCTCGCTGACGTAGCTGTACTTCTCCTTCGGGATGTAGCCGAGCTCCTCCAGGAGCGGCAGGTAGCAGTAGCTCTCGATGTCGCACTGGGCGCCGGGATAGCGGTTCCAGTACCAGGTCCCCCCGAAGTCGCCGCCCGCCTCCACGATGCGGAAGTCGTCCACGCCCTGCTCGCGCAGCCGCGCCGCCGCCAGCATGCCCGAGAACCCGCCGCCGATGATGGCGACCTCGATCTCGTCGTTCAGCGGCGCGCGCGTGAAGGTCGGATCGGCGTAGGGATCCTCCTCCGCGTAGCGGGCGAACTTCCCCGAAAGCTCGATGTACTGCGCCTCGCCGTCCGACCGGATGCGCTTGTCCCGCTCGGCCTGGTACCTGGCCCGTAGGGCGTCAGGATCGAAGTCGTGGATCGGGTCCTTGGCCGCGGTGGCGTCGTCCATCGTCGGGTTCCTCGCCGAGCTTTCTATAACGCGCTCCAGCAAGCGGCGCGGACGTAGCGTCATTCAAGCGCTTCCGCCGGACCCTGCGTCACGCGATGGTCGTGCTAGCAAGCGGCGCATGACTCAGATCCCGACCTACGACGAAGTCGTCCTCGGCCGCCGCTCGATCCGTGGCTACAAGCCCGACCCCGTGCCCCGGGAGCTGATCGAGGAGATCATCACCCTGGCGATGCGTTCGCCGTCCTCGATGAACGTGCAGCCGTGGAACTTCTACGTCATCACCGGCGAGCCCCTGGACCGGATCCGCGCGGGCAACACCGAGCGCAACCTGGCCGGCGTGCCGCAGTCGCGCGAGTTCCGCATCGGGACCAAGGGCTTCGAGGGCAAGCACCGCGAGCGGCAGGTGGGCGTGGCCAAGCAGCTCTTCGGCGCCATGGGCATCGCGCGCGAGGACAAGGACGCGCGCCAGGACTGGGTGCTGCGCGGCTTCCGCCAGTTCGACGCGCCCGTGTGCATCATCGTGACCTTCGACAAGGAGCTGGAGGGCATGGACGACGCGCCCTTCGACTGCGGCGCGGTGGCCACGGCGCTCGTCAACGCCGCCTGGTCGCGCGGGCTGGGCGCGGTGATCAACAGCCAGGGCATCATGCAGTCGCCGGTGGTGCGCGAGCATGCGGGCGTGGCCGACGACCAGGTGATCATGAAGAGCATCGCCCTGGGCTGGCCCGACGAGACCTTCCCGGCCAACGCGGTGGTCTCGGAACGGAAGTCCGTCAAGGAAGCCACCGTGTTCGTGGGCTTCGACGACTAGGCGGGCCCGCGCAGGGAGGAATCGGCATGCGGTTCGAGGGCAAGGTGGCGGTCGTCACGGGCGGCGCGTCGGGCATCGGCCTGGCGGCGGTGCGCCGCTTCCACGCCGAGGGCGCGGCCGTCGTGGTCTCGGACGTCAACGACGACGCGGGCCGGGCCGTCGCCGCGGAGCTGGGCCAGGACCGGGCGATCTACCAGCACGCGGACGTCGCGGACTGGGCCCAGGTCGAGGCGCTGGCGGCGCGCGCCGAAGACGCGTTCGGCGGCCTGGACGTGATGTTCAACAATGCAGGCGTCGGCAGCTTCGCCGCGACGCCCGACCTGGAGCCCGACGACTGGCGGCGGGTGATCGAGATCGACCTGAACGGCGTCTTCTACGGCTGCCGGGCCGCCATCCCGCGGATGCGGGCCCGAGGCGGCGGCGCCATCGTCAACACGGCGTCGATCTCGGGACTGGGCGGGGACTACAGCTTCGCGGCCTACAACGCCGCCAAGGGCGCCGTCGTGAACTACACCCGCGCCGCCGCCATCGACCATGCGCGCGAGGGGGTGCGGATCAACGCCGTCTGCCCCGGCCCGGTGGACACGCCCATCATCGCAGGCATCGACCAGTGGCCGGGCGTGCGCGACGCCTGGAACGAGGTGGTGCCGCTGGGCCGCTTCGCGCGACCCGAGGAGATCGCCGCGGTCGTGGCCTTCCTCGCGTCCGACGACGCCTCGTACATCACGGGAGCCGTCATTCCGGTGGACGGCGGCGTCACGGCGCACACCGGACAGCCCAACCTGCCGCGCCTGCTCCAGGGGCTGGCGCAGGGCGGCTAGCGCCTGCGGCGCGGAGACCGGTTCACAAAAGCGCGGAGCAAGCGCACACTGCGTCCAGCTGGTGAGGTGACGGGCGCCGGCGACGAATGTTGTGACGCGCCCGGGATTGCTTCGCATGCTGCAGGTCGACCTCTCCTCCCTGAGCGGGCCGGAGCTCCGGCAATTGCTCGACTCCACCCGCAGCCGCGGACAGGCTGACCTCAGCTACCGGATCCTCCAGGAGATGGCCGACCGCCGTGAGCGCCACGCGCGGGAAGGTCGCGGTCGGCTGCTCCGCGCCCGCCGGGACGTCGAGCCCCGGCCGATCACCCTCGATCTGGGAGACCCCCTCGAGCCCCGGCCGGATCCGGAGCTGGTCGAGCCCGCCGACCTGCCGCCGGACGAGCCGCCCCTGACTCTCGAGGCGGCGGAACCTCCGCCTGCGCCGGCGCGCAGCCGCACGCCGCCGGCCCGGACCCGTCCGCGCCGGTCGCCCTGGGTCGCGGCCGGCTTCGCGGCCGGCCTGGCCGTGGGCGCGATGGTCGGGGTCGGAGTCGCCGAGATCGTGAGCGGCGAGCCGCCGCGCGCCGAACCTCCGGTGCCCACCAACATCCCCGCCGCGCCGACGCGCCTGGAGATTGCCGCAGCGCCCCTCGAGGCGGCGCCGGCCGTCGACGCGCCGGCCGAGCATCCGGCTGAACCTCCTCCCGCCTTGGAAGCTCCCTCCGAGACCGTCCCGCCCCCCGCCACGGCCCCGGCGACGGAACCCGAGCCGGAGGCCGCGCCGGTCCAGACGGCCGAGGCCGACGCGGCCCCGACCCGGCCCTGCGCCGAAGGCACGCCTGCCGATCAGGTCATCTGCGAGACGCCCCGGTTGCAGCGGCTGCAGGTGGACCTGCGCCGCGCCTATGCGCGGGCGCTCGATGCGCACGAGGACCGCGCGACGCTGCGGCAGCGGCAGCTGGCGTGGCGGGACGCCCGCAGCGAGGTCTCGGACCCGGCGCGCCTGGCCCAGCTCTACGAGCAGCGGATCCGCAAGCTGAACGCCGCCACCCTGGAGGCGCGCGGCGAGCGCTAGCGATCTGCGCGGCGGTCATGGTTCAATGCGGCGCCCGCTGGAGGAACCGCCCACGATGCTCGCCCTGATGATGGACCGACCGCTCACGCTTCCGTCGATCCTGGAGCACGCGGCGCTCTACCACGGCGACCGGGAGGTGGTGACGCGGACGGTGGAGGGTCCGATCCACCGCTATGGCTACCGCGATGCGCTGGCGCGGGCGAAGCGGATGGCGAAGGCGCTGCTGGCGCTTGGGGTGAAGCCGGGCGACCGCGTGGCGACCCTGGCCTGGAGCACCCACCGCCACTTCGAGCTCTACTTCGCCGTCACCGGGATCGGGGCGATCCTGCACACCATCAATCCGCGCCTGCACGACGAGCAAATCGTCTGGGTGGCCGACCACGCGGAAGACTCGGTCCTGCTGTTCGACATCACCTTCTCGGACCAGGTGCGCGAGCTTGCGCCGCGGATGAAGACCGTCCGCACGCTGGTCGCGATGACCGACGCCGAGCACGCGCCGCCGTGGCGCGACGCGGCCGGGGTGCTGGTCTACGAGGACCTGCTGGCGGCCCAGACCGCCGACTTCGCCTGGCCCGACCTCGACGAGAAGCAGGCCTCGGGCCTCTGCTACACCTCGGGCACCACGGGCAACCCCAAGGGCGTGCTCTACGGCCACCGTTCGACGGTGCTCCACGCCCTGGCGCTGGCGCTGCCCGACGCCTTCGACCTCTCGGCCCGCGACGTGGTGATGCCGTGCGCCCAGATGTACCACGCCAACGCCTGGTGCACGCCCTACGCCGCGCCCCTGGTGGGGGCGAAGCTGGTGCTGCCGGGCCGCGCGCTCGACGGCGCCAGCATCTCGGAGCTCATCGCCGCCGAGGACGTCACCTTCCTCCTGGGGGTGCCCACGATCTGGGTCGGGGTGGCCGACCACCTCGATCAGACGGGCGGCCGGCTGACGTCCGTCCGCACCATCGCCATCGGCGGCTCGGCGCCGACCGCGGCGCTCATCTCCCGGATCGAGGCCCGGCTGGGCGGCAAGGTGCGCCAGATCTGGGGCATGACCGAGACCTCGCCGCTCGGCGTCATCAACACGCCGCTGCCGACCCATGCCGGCGAGAGCGCCGAGGCGACCCTGCAGCGTAAGCTGAAGCAGGGCCGCGGGCTGTGGGGCGTGGAGCTGCGGATCGTGGGCGAGGACGGCCGCGAGCTGCCGCGCGACGGGAAGTCCAGCGGCGCCCTGCAGGTGCGCGGGCCCTGGGTGTCCTCGGCCTACTTCAAGCAGGACGGCGCCCAGGCGTTCACCGACGACGGCTGGTTCGACACCGGTGACATCGCCACCCTCGATCCTGAAGGCTATCTGCGTCTCACCGATCGGGCGAAGGACGTGATCAAGTCCGGCGGCGAGTGGATTTCGACCCTCGACCTCGAGGAGGCGGCCTGCTCGCATCCCGCCGTCGCCATGGCCGCCGCCGTGGGCATGCCCCATCCGAAGTGGGACGAACGCCCGCTGCTGCTGGTGACGCTGCGGCCGGGACAGACGGCGGATCCCGAGGCGGTGAGGGCGCACGTGGGCGCCCGCGTCGCCAAGTGGTGGACGCCGGACGAGGTTCGGATCGTCGACGAGCTCCCGATCGGGCCCACGGGCAAGGTGCTGAAGCGGGAACTTCGCGACCGGCTCGCGGCCCCGGCGGACGCATCGACTCGATGACCTGAACAGGAACGAACCACCTCTTGAACCGTGCGTTCAGCCTTCACAGCTGAGAATGGAGGCCAGGAGGTGAGTTCGGTGGCTCGGAAGCGGCCCAAGGGCGTGCTGGCGATGGGGTGGGCGGCGATAGAGGCCGCGGCCCGAGGGCGGACCGAACACGCCCCGACGTCGGCCGACTATCCCGAGAGCGTGGTCCGCCGCACCAGCTTCATGGCGGGGGGCGGCCACGGCTGGCGCATCTCGGCCATCGAGACGCCCCGTGAGGCGCCGCCGCCCTGGAAGATCGTGGTGATCACCGGCGCGCCGTCCTGGGCGGAATACTGGGCCGAGACGCTCGCCGAGCTGCCGCAGGACCGCGAGATGATCGTCGTCGACCGGCCGGGCTACGCCAACTCCGAGCCCCTGCATCCGGTCACGGACATCCGCGTGCAGGCCGAAGCGCTCGCCCCCGTGCTGTATGCGCCCCGGGGCCAGAAGGTGCTTCTCGTCGGCCAGAGCTACGGGGCGGCCATCGCCTCGATCATGGCCGACCAGAACCCCGGCAAGGTGGCGGGGCTGGTGCTGCTGTCCGGCTTCTTCGGCGAGGCGGGACCGACGGCGCGCTGGCTGCTCGACCTGGGCGGCAAGGCGCTGAGGATGATCCCGCGCGACCTGCGCAACGCGGTGATCGAGGTCACCGGCCAGAAGCCGCAGCTTCGCCACGCCAAGCGCGCGCTGTCGCGCGTGAACCTGCCGATCCACATCATCCACGGAGACCAGGACGACTTCGCCCCGGTCGAGGTGGCCGAGAAGCTGGCGGCGGAGACGGTCACGCGGCGGCCCATCCGGGTCGTGCGGACCGAGGGCGCGAACCACTTCCTGAACGACGGGCCGGCCGAGGTCCTGCTCGCGGCGATCGAGTCCTGCATTCCGCAGCGCTCGACCCTGTGGACGTTCCGGTGGCCGAAGCTGCCGGCCCTGCTGCCGTCCAGGCTCCCGAAGGCGCGCGCGGCCTGAGCTAGGACCAATCCACATTCAGGATTCCCAGATCTGAAGGGTGCTGAATCAATCCGTCTCCGGGTTTCTGATTCGGAGCGGGTTGATGGGCGTGAAGCGCTACGAGCTGAGCAGGGCGCAGTGG